>CAITDI010000001.1 GCA_903891095.1 uncultured bacterium
CCGCGAAGGCCAGCGAGGTCTGCTGCCGATGCGCGGGTACCGATCATTCACATTTCTCGGGCCGCGGTAGAGGCGCTTCATCGAGAGTCGCTCGCGGAGCATGGCGGGCTTGACGGACTTCGCGATGAGGGGCTTCTCGAGTCCGCACTGGGTCGATGCGTGAACAAGGCGGCCTATGAACCCGAGTCCTCGCTTGCGGCGCTAGCGGCTTCTCTCGCATTTGGGCTCGCGAAGAACCACGCATTCAACGACGGCAACAAGCGCATCGCGCTCATTGCGGCTTTCACGTTCCTCGAACTGAATCGTGTGCGCGTCACCGCCACCGAGGCTGAAGCGTACGCCGCGATCTATGCGCTCGCTGCGGGTGAGCTCTCCGAGTCCGCGCTGGCGGAGTGGTTCGAGCAACACTCGAAGGCACGCCGTGCGCGCTAGGGTTGCCGTCGGAAGGTCCCACCCCCTCTCCACCCTCGCAAACGTCGGCAAGGCCACGCTCGCCGACTTCGCAGTGCTCGGCATCCGCACGCGCGCGCAGCTTGCGCGGCGCGATGCGTACCGGCTGTACGAGAAGCTCTGCGCCGTCACCGCGCAGCGGCACGATCCATGCGTGATCGATGTCTTTCTCGCGACGATCTCCGAGTGCCGCGGGAATCGGCCGCGCGACTGGTGGCTGTTCACGCCCGAGCGCAAGAAGGCGCTTGCGGCCGATCCATCGCGCGCGCCGACGGCGACGCGGATCGCTACTCGAACCGCAGATGCTTCACGCTCTCGCCCGAATCGCGCAAGTCGCGCAGCGCGTCCAGGCCGATCGCAAGGTGCTGCGCGACGAAGTTCGCGGTGACCGTGCGGTCGCTCTCCGCGCTCTTCACACCTTCGGGCGTCATCGGATTGTCGGAGACGAGCAGCAGCGCGCCCTTGGAGATTCCGTTGGCAAAGCCGACGAGGAAGATCGTCGCGGTCTCCATGTCGATGCCGATCGCGCGGATGCGCAGCAGGTATTCGCGCACGCTTTCATCGTGCTCCCACACGCGGCGGTTGGTGGTGTAGACCGTGCCCGTGAAGTAGTCGCGGTTGTGGCGGATGATCGCCTCGCTCACCGCGCGCTGCAGGCGGAACGACGGCAGCGCGGGCACCTCGGCCGGCATGTACTCGTTGCTCGTGCCTTCGCCGCGGATCGCGGCGATCGGCAGCACGAAGTCGCCGATCTTGGTCTTCTTGAGGCCGCCGCACTTGCCGAGGAAGAGCACGGCCTTGGGCGCGACCGCGGAGAGCAGGTCCATCGTGGTCGCGGCCATCGCGCTGCCCATGCCGAAGGAGAGGATCGTGATGTTCTCCGCGGTTGCCGAGAGCATCGGCTTGTCGCGGCCGACGACGGGCACGCCGAAGCGCTCGGCGAACATCTCGACGTAGTTCGAGAAGTTCACCAGCAGGATGTACTGCCCGAACTCGTCGAGGCGGCGCCCGGTGTAGCGGGGGAGCCAGTCGCGCACGATCTCGTCCTTGGTCTTCATGCGCGCAGCGTAGCGATTGGCTGAAAAACACACGGACCCGCGCGAACGCGGGTCCGTGGAACTGTCCCGTGAGTGGTTGGAATCAGCGACGGCGACGACGCGCCGCCAATCCGCCGAGCGCGAGCAACGCCGCTCCGCACGGTGCGGGAACCGAGGTCACCTGGAAGGTGAGCGCCTCCGACGCGGCATAGATGCCGTTCACGTCGTAGACACGCATCGTCACCTCATAGGTGCCAAGGCCGTTGATGAAGTACCCCCAGCCGTGGAAGTGATTTCCGTAGCCGAGGAAGATGCTGCGGTCTGCGAGCGATCCGCCGCCGGACTGGCTCGCGTCGTACATCCCGAACACGTCGAGGCCCGCATTCTGCGTGAGCAGGCGGCGGTTCCCGTCGGGCTCGGTACCTGTTGACTCGACCATGCCGATCGCGAAGCTCGACGGCGATGAACCGTTGAGCGCCGTGACCGACATGATTTCCCACGCGAAGCTTCCGCCGGTCAGCGTGCCGGTGGCGACGAACGCATCGGCGCCGGTGAAGTTGGCCGTCTGGCGCGTGGTCAGTGGATTCGCCGTCATGCTCGAAGTCGCGCGCCAGCCTGCGACAGCCGATGCGCCGCCGCCCACGAGGAGCGAGTTCGTCGACGGTGCATCGGAGAAGAGGTTGAAGCTCGCGATGTCCCAGCTTGCGTTGGGGTTGTCGGCGTAGCGCTGCGTTCGAGTCTGCAGCTGGCCGCCTGCGGTTCCGTTCTGGAATCGCCACGCCCACTGCTCGCTTTCGGGAGCGCCCGAGGTGCCGTAGCCGGTCTGCAGCTGAAGCTGCTGGCCAGCCTGGCCGCTGATGGTGTTGAAGCCCACGTGCGTTCCGCGGAAGGCCGTGGCCTGCGCGGATGCGATCGAAACAATGAACATAACCGAAGTGATCGCCACGCAGGTGGCGGTCTTGGTGGACAGAACTTGCATTACTTGCATTGTCGGAGTCATCTTTCTGCCGCTGTCGGAGTCGCAAGCGGCGTGCGACACCGCGCTGGCGGAGCGGCGTCCGAAGACGCCGCTCCGCGCGCGGGGATCAATCGATGGATGTTGGATCAGCCCCAGCTGCTGAGCAGCATGGCCATGTCAGCGCCGTCGGTCGTGCCGTCGCCGTTGATGTCGGCGCCGGGGGTACCCCACGCGCCGAGCAGGGCGCCGAGATCAGCCGCACCCACCGTGCCGTCCTGGTCGAGGTCGGCGAGGTTGAGGTGCGAGTCGATGATCATCGTGAACGGACGCGAGTCGGCGAACACGCCGTTCGCATCCCACGCGACGAAGGTGACCTTGTAGAGGCCTTCCGCAGAGCACGCGCACAGCTGGCCGTGCGGGTGACCGCCGATGCCGACGTGGATGCTCTGCGCGATGCGGCCGTCGCCGTTGTTCGCGCCCTCGATGGTGATGCCGCCGGTGTCGGGGTCGGTCGAAGCGATCGACATGACGCAGTCGGCGCCGTCGAGGGTCTGCACGTTGGTGATCTGGTAGTAGAAGTCGCCGCCGTTGAGCAGGCCCGTCTGGGCGTAGTAGTCGCTCGTGAACGAGAAACCCGTGCCCGTGTGCTGGCCCGCGAGGACGCCAGCGCTGAAGGTGGCTGGGAGGTTGAGGTTGAACGCAGCGCCGCCGTCGAGAAGGTTGCCCTTCTTGCCGATCGACATGTCGGCCTCATCGGGGTAGTAGCCGACGACGACCTGGATCTGCTCGCCCGGCGTGCCGGTCGGAGTCTTGACGGTGACGTGGTGGTGATGCGCAAGCGCCGCGGAGGTGAGCGTGAGGGCGGCGAGAGAGACGATCGTGTTGAGATTCTTCATGGTGTTCTGCTTTTCGAATTGGAATAAAGGTGCCGTTCAATGCGGCATGGGTCACGCTGTGGACGCGGCGCGTCCGCAGCGAAAAAATCGATGGAAACGAGATTGGAAAGGGAAACGACGCAGCAGCTGATGCAGTGATCAGCAGGCGTGCGACGGCCGCGGAGGCGGTGCGTCGGCGTCAAGCGTGCGTGACGGCCCTCGGAGGGCGTCGGGAATGCATGCGCGTTGCGCGGCGGGTCCAGAGGTGAGGTACGACGGCGCGCCCGCGAGTTGCGAGGGCGGCAGCGGCGTCGCAAACAGCGGCGTCTTGCCCTTGCAGGTACCGGGCGACATCAGCGGAAGCGCGCGGGGCGGCTTGTTCGACGCGCTCGCGACCTTCGAACAGCATTCGCCGCTCTTGCCTGACGCGCAGCAGTCGCCAGCTTCGCTGGCGGCTTCATGCACGGGCTCGGCATCGCGCGTTGCGCAGCACGACATCGTGGCGCGTTCGGCGCGCGTGCCTTCGGCGCGTTCGAGCGCGACGCCGAACGTCAGGCCGGCGACGATGCGCTCGACGCATGCATCGCAGGTCGCGCTGCCGGGGCGAATGTCGTTGGCCGCGGCCATCCAGCGCGCGCGGGCGATGCTGGGCGCTCCTGGCGGGAGCACGCCGTGTTCAAGCGCCCAAACCAGACGCTGGTGCGGCGTGTTGCAGCAGCAACTGTTCCAGCATTCGCGTGCGCTGCCGCAGCCGCACATGCTGTGTTCGCAGGGATATCGCTCGTTGGAGCCGAGGCCGAGCCAGGTCGCGATCTTGGTGGGCGTTGGCAGTACGCCGATCGACGCCACAGCAAACGAGAGCATCAGCACCATGCTCACGAATCGATTGGTACGGAGATGCGGACGACGACGATCCACCGTGGGCGAAACATAGCGCGGGTTCGCGCGAAGGCAAGTGCGCGGTCGGCTGCCATGTATTGAATAGACAAGTCTTTGCGATCGCGGTCTCCGAAGCCGACGGTAGCGCGATGCGGAGGATCTCCGCATGGTTGGCGGTGGGCATTTCGATACTCTTCGGGCTTGCGTACGGGTCGTGTCTGACCCGTGACAACAGGAGTCCATCCATGCCCAAGCTTCCGCAGCCCTCCCTCGATCAACTCTTCTTTCAGGCGCGCACCTACGGCAGTTGGCTGCCGAAGCCCGTGTCGGATGACACGCTGCGCGAGCTGCACGACATGCTGCGCTGGGCTCCGACGAGCGCGAACAGCTGCCCGATGCGCGTGGTGTTCGTCAAGTCCGCCGCCGCGAAGGAGAAGCTCCTTGCGTGCGTCGCGCCCGGCAATGTCGAGAAGACGAGGGGCGCGCCGGTGACGGCGATCATTGGCATGGACATGGAGTTCCACGAAAAGCTCCCGAAGCTCTTCCCGCACGCGGATGTGCGCGCTGGATACGTGGGCAATGCTGCGGCGATCGAGGCTGCTGCGGTGCAGAGTTCGACCTTGCAGGGCGCGTATCTGATCCTCGCGGCGCGCGCGCTCGGGCTCGACTGCGGGCCGATGGGCGGCTTCGACAAGGACAAGGTCAACGCAGCGTTCTTCGCTGGCACGACGCATCGCGTGAACTTCCTGTGCAACCTCGGGTATGGCGATCCGTCGAAGCTCCATCCGCGGCTGCCGCGGTTTGAGTTTGACGAGGCGTGCGTGGTCGTCTGATGGTCGTGTGATCGCGCCCGTTTGCGGAGCGACGACAGAAACAACAACGCCGCGCGGTTGCGCGGCGTTGTCGTAGGTGTTCAGGCAGGACTGGTGCAGCTCAGGCCCTGATGTGCTTCAAGCCCTGATGTGCTTCAAGCCCTGATGTGCTTCAAGCCTTCGGGGCCGGCGGCGGGGGCGGCGGGGTCGGCGAACCGGGCTTCGGGCCGTCGCCACCGGGGCGCGGGCCGTCGCCACCCGGACGCGGGCCGGGCTGGCCGAACTCGTCCTTCGAGATCTGGCCGTCGTTGTTCTTGTCGCGCTTCTTCAGGCGCTCCCACTGCTCCTTGGTGACTTCGTCCTCGGTGATGAAGCCGTCCTTGTTCTTGTCCATGTCCTCGAACTTGGGACGCTGGCGCTTCGGGGCGTCGCCACCCGGCTTCGGGCCGTCGCCACCGGGGGCCGGCGGAGCGCTCTGGGCGAGCACGGGAGTTGCGAGCGCGAGGGCGAGCAGGGTGCTCGACAGGAGATTGGTACGGGTCAACTTCATTTCGGGAGCTTCCTTTCGGTTGCTGCGGATTGGACGTCCCGCGGTTGGCGGGACACGGACTGGCAGAAGTGCTGACATTTTGCCGCGGAGGATCCGAGGCGCCATTCAACGCCTGCACGATCGGACGGATTGCGGCATTCGGCGCACAATCTTGAGGGACCGCATCTTGAAGGACCGCATCTTGAAGGACCTTGGGGGCGGTGGGCTCTCATTCCGCGCCGCCTGCATGCCGATAGAGGGGGACTATGCGGGAGTCGGCCCAGTTCACCTCCGAGGAGCCTGTCGACATCGCGGGGATCGCGCGCGCGTTGTTCGCTGACGGGCCGGCGTTTGCTCGATTCCTGCAGCACCATCGTCATCGCATCGCGCCGGTCGGCCGTTTGGTCGAGCTTGTGCCGCATGGGTCGGATGTCCTCGATGTCGGCTGCGGGGGAGGGCTCTTCGTGATGTGCCTCGCGGCCAGCGGGCGGGCGGCGCGTGCGCACGGGGTTGACGCTTCCGCCAATGCGATCGCTGCGGCTGAGGCCGCGGCGCGTCGTCTGCGAGGCCAGGGGAGCTCGGCCACGATCGTGTTCGAGCACCGGGAGGTGCAGCAGGGCCTGCCTCAGGGCGAGTTCGGCGTCGTTTCGATGATCGACGTGATGCACCACGTGCCGGTCGCAGCGCAAAGGCGCGCGTTCGACGACGCTGCCTCGCGCGTGCGCGCGGGCGGGTTCTTCCTCTACAAGGACATGTGCGATGCGCCGGTGTGGCGGGCGGGCATGAATCGCCTGCATGATCTCATCATGGCGCGGCAGTGGATCCGATACGTTCCCATCGAGCGCGTCGACGGGTGGGCCGCGGAGGCCGGGCTTGTCGCCGAGCGCGCGGAGGAGCATCGCATGCTTTGGTACGGACATGAACTGCGCGTGTACCGCAGGCCTGAAGGTCGCGCAGCGTCGACGGCGCGCGGAGTCAACGCGTGAGCGCGCCGGTTGGCGGACCGTCCGACCGCTGGCGTGGCGCGATGCGCGCGGCGGCGTTTGCGGCGATGGCGATCGCGTTGCCGGCGCTGTACCTGATCCTGACCGGCAACAACGTCGGGCGCGCGGCGTACGACGCGACGGCGTACCACCTGCGGTTCATCCGCGAGCTTGCCGAGGCGTTCCCCAACTTTGATCTCTCGAATCCGCTGACGGCGACGACGCCGGCGTATCACATCGTGCTGGCGACGGTCGCGAAGGCGGGAGCGTCGTCGCTCGAGGCGCTGCGCATCGCGAGCATGCTGATCGGCTGCGCGTTTGCCGCGCTGGTCGCGGGTTGGTGCGCGCTGCGCGTCGGTGCGCGCGGTGCGATGCTGCTCGTGCTGCCGCTCGTGTGCTCGATCTATGTCGTCGGTTCGGCGGCGTGGACGGTGCCCGACAACGCGGCGTGGATCTGCGTTGCGGGCATTCTGTTTCTCGCGCTGCGGCAACCGCTGCGGACGCGCGATATCGCGATGGCCTCTGCGCTGCTGGTGCTGCTGGTCTGCACGCGCCAGATCCATATCTGGGCGGCGTCGGTGATCTGGATTGCGGCGTGGCAGCGCGCGCGGGAAGGGGACCCCGCGCGCTCGATCATCGGCGCAGCGATCGCGTCGATCCCCGCGGTGCTGGCGACGCTGCCTGCGTTCTTGGTGCTCGTGCTGTTCATGCGGCACTGGGGCGGACTCACGCCGCCGCGGTTTCAGCATGACCTCGTCGGCGTCAACCTCGCGACGCCGGCGTTTGTCCTGCTGCAGGTCGCGGTGCTTGCGATCGGCTTCTTGCCGTGGTTTGGCGGCGCGATCCGCGACGCGTGGCGCACGCATCGCCGCTGGCTGATTGCAGCTGCGGTTGTCGCGCTGATCCTCGCGGTCGCGCCCGAGACGACGGCGAAGTTCGAGAAGGGCCGCTTCTCGGGCTGGTGGGGTTTGATCGAGCGCATGCCTGTGATCGCGGGACGCACGAGCGTGGTGATGCTGCTTGCGGCGCCAATCGGCGCGGTCGTGCTCACGGGCGCGATGCTCGGCATCCCCAAGCGTGCGCGCGTGATCCTCTCGGTCGCGCTGCTGGCGTTTGTCGCGGCGCTGACATCGAACTACAACTGCTGGCAGCGCTATCACGAGCCGTTCCTGCTCGTATTGATGGCGGTGATCGCCTCGCTGCAGGTCGCGCGGCGCGACGATGCGGCCGCGCGGCGCGCGCAGCTGGTCGCTGCGATCGTGCTTGCGGTGATTCTCGGCACTGCGACGGTGCTGGGCCTGCGTGGCGAGCCTTGGCCGGCCGATGCGATGCCCGACAAGGCGCATATCGCACCTGGCGAAGTCTTCGCTGCGCCCGCGAACAACGCGCCGCACAGTGCGCAGTGAGTTCAAGCGCACGCGTTCGTTCGAATCGCGAGCTCATTTGGCCGCGACATGTATCTCGGAAGTGCTGGCGGGATCTTGCTGAGGCGACTCCCTTCCGAATCGGCTTGATCTCCAGGTTCGGAAGTGCACCCCGGCGTGACGACCGCGCGAGTCCATGCTTACCGCCCGCTGGCGCGCCCACTCGGCGCCCGCGGGCGGTTTGCCTTTTTTCCCCGCAGCGAAATTTCTCCCAGAGCTCCGTGCCAGCGCATCCGGGGGCCGAATCGACGCTGCGAGGCGCTGCACGCTGTAACTCTCGGTCCTGACGCGCATTTACGGGTCGTGCGGTCTGGTTCAAATGTGGCGATTACACCGTCTATTTCACTTGCAACGTATCAGCGTGGTGGCATGGTGCTCTTGTTCGTCTGTGGGCATCTCCCTGCCCCACAGTCGGTTCAGTGCATTGTGTCTTAACGGATGCCGCGCACTTTCGTCGTCCACTACCCGTGCCAGTGCTGTCACAAGTCGTCCTTGAACAGCGCAGGCCGGAATATTCTCGAGGTTTTGAAATGCGCTTCTCTTCTGTCATGGCATGTGCGGCAGCACTGCTCACCGCTAGCGTTGCGATGGCCCAGTCGGCGATTCTCGCCGATGGCACCGTCGTCACTCTCAAGATCGACCCCGCCACGGGCGGTCCGATCACTCTCGGCGTCGAAGGCCCGCTCTGGGACATCGACCTGGTCAACAAGACCGCGACCATCGCCGGTATGAAATGGACCGTTCCTCGCAGCGTGAACGGCGAGATCGTCACGATCGGCGGAACGATGAAGACGAACTCCAAGAACACGAACCTCGGCGAGTTCACCGTCGATGATCTTGCTCGTCTGAGCGATCAGCGCGCGATCACGTCGTCGAGCACCGGCGGCGACGTCATCGCGACGCGCGTCGGCAACGGCGGACCGATCCGCTCTGGCGCGGTGCGCAGCCAGTTCAGCGCGTCTGAAGGCGCTGCTCCCGCAGGCGACCCTGCGCTCGATCGCTGGCCGACCGACGGCGTGACGATCCAGGACAACTACTTCTTCCAGGTTCGCAACGCGGCCACGCAGTACCCGGCGGGTACGCTCCCGACCGACTTCCTCGGTCGCGTGGGTTTCCGTACGGCGACTGGCGCGTACACGACCGACACCAACATCGCCAACCGCCGCAACTGGCGCTACCCGACGACCATGGGTGACACGGTCACCTTCCAGGGCAGCGTGTATGTCGGGCCGAACGGTCAGGAGTACCTGATCCCCGATGCGCCGGTCAAGGGCTTCCTCGTTGGCTGGATCCACTCTGAGAACGTCGCGATCGCGCCGCTCACCGCTCGTCGCCTCGGCAACTTCAATACGCCGAACTCGCTGGTCATGGGCGAAATGCTCCTGATCATGAACCAGGATCCCCGCATGTTCACGCGTCTCTACGGCGCCGGCAATGCGGATCTCAATCAGGACTTCTTCTTCACCTCGGCTCCGATCGGTACGGAAATCGCCGTCGTCGGTCACATGATCGGTGAGCACGTGATGTTCGGTGAAGACGTCGAAGCCGCCTCGGTCGTTGATCCGGCTGCGGACGTCCACATCGGCCTGTTCGATCAGAACACCCAGGCTGACCTTGCTCGCAGCACCGTCCGCTTCCGCGGCGAAGTCGTGGGTCGTCCGAACGGCAACTTCACGGTCACCGCGCAGTTCCAGGTCAGCAATGTCCCGGGCTCGCCGACCACTGGCCAGTCGTTCAACGTGCCCTTCGTCGTCGATCCGGTGACGGGCATCGCGACCGTCGCTCCGCGTCTGACCGGCGTGAACCTCGCTGGTGTGACCACCATGAAGCTCACCGTCCGCGCCACCGGCGGCAACGCGAATGCTCCGGCCCTCGCGACCCTCTACTACGACCTGACGCCGTACTTCCGCTGATCGCGGAGTAGGGCAAGAGTGAGTACGACAGAGAGTGTGACAAAGTAGGAACCTCAACGGGCGGGCTGCCCAAAGCAGCCCGCCCGGTTTCATTTTTGCCACGCGCGCGGCGCGCGCGAAAGCGGGGGGCTTCGCGTATCCTGTTCGCCCTATGTCGAAAGCAACCATCAAGACCGTCAAGGGCGACATGGTCGTCGAGTTCTACGACGCCGAAGCCCCGAACACCGTGGCCAACTTCCGCAAGCTCGCGGGAGAGGGCTTCTACAACGGACTCACCTTCCACCGCGTGATCCCGAACTTCGTGATCCAGGGCGGATGCCCGAACGGCTCCGGCACCGGCGGCCCGGGCTACAAGATCAAGTGCGAGGTCTCGGGCGGCAAGCAGTACCACGACCGCGGCGTCCTCTCGATGGCGCATGCGGGGCGCGATACGGGCGGCTCGCAGTTCTTCGTGTGCCACAGCCGCGCGAACACCGCGCACCTCGACCGCAACCACACCTGCTTTGGCAAGGTCGTGCAGGGCCTCGAGGTGATCGACGCGATCAAGGCGGGTGACAAGATCACCGAAGTCGTGCTCGCCGACTGACGCCGAAACGCAGCAACCGTTCGCCGCCCCGGTCTCGGCCGGGGCGGTGTCTTTCGAACTCTTCCCGTACGCTCCCACACCATGGCACTCATCGGCCGCAAGAACACGCTTTCCGTCGTCCGCGAGACGCAGTCGGGCTTCTACCTCGACGGCGCCGAGCTGGGCGAGATCCTGCTGCCTGGCCGCTACATCCCGCGCGGGCTCGGCGTGGGCGGCGCGATCGAGGTGTTCGTGTACTCCGACTCGGAGGACCGTCTGGTCGCGACCACCGAGACGCCGCGCGCGTGCGTGGGCGAGTTCGCGAGCATGCGCGTGAAGGACATCCACGAGCGCGCGGGTGCGTTTCTCGACTGGGGGCTGCCGAAGGACCTGTTGCTGCCGTATCGCGAGCAGGATCCGAAGGTCAAGGTCGGGCAGGATGTCGTGGTGTTCGTGCGGCTCGACGAGGAGACCAAGCGCATCTACGCGAGCGCGCTGGTGAATCGGTTCCTGAGCCGCGAGCGGCCGCAGTTTGCCGATGGGCAGCCGGTGGACCTGCTCGTGTACGAGCAGTCGGATCTCGGATTCAACGCGATCGTCGACGGCAAGTTCCGCGGGCTGCTCTACAACTCGAACCTCGCGGCGCCGCTGCGGATCGGCGCGCGCACCAAGGGCTACGTCAAGACCGTGCGCGAGGACGGCAAGATCGACCTGAGCCTCGACCCGTCGGGCTACTCGCGCGTGGCGCCGCTGACCGATGTGATCCTCGAGCAGCTCGAGCGCGCGGGCGGCCGGCTCAACTTCGACGACAGCAGCGATCCCGAGGACATCCGCGCGCGCTTTGGCGCGAGCAAGAAGGCGTTCAAGCAGGCGCTCGGCGCGCTGTACCGCGCGCGGAAGATCGTGTTCCTCAATCCCGGCATCCAGTCGGTGGAGCGAGGCGCGCGATGACGGAGCAGCGACGCCCGACGCGCGTCGAGCGCGCGGAGCAGAACCTCGCGCACTGGCGCGAGCAGGCCGCGCTGGTCGAGCGCGAGAGCGCGGGCATGATCTGGATCCCGCGCGTCGGGCTGCCGATCGGCGCGGTGGTCGCGTTCGCGGCCAAGTGGTGGATTGGACTGGGCATTGCGCTGCTCACGATGGTCGCGTGGGCGATGGGCCGCTACATGATCATCGTGCGCCGCGCGGAGTTCGCGCATCATGTGCGCGACGCCGAGGCGGAACTCGCCGCCGCGCGGCGCAACGCCGGCAGTGAGACGAAACAAGAAGGAGATTCCAATGGTTGAGATCGCCGTCCGCTACGAAGGCCAGCTCCGTTGCAAGGCAGAGCATGGACCGTCGCACACCACGCTGTTCACCGACGCGCCCGTCGACAATCACGGCAAGGGCGAGTCGTTCTCGCCGACCGACCTCGTGGCCACGGCGCTGCCGTCGTGCCTGATGACGATCATGGGCATCTACGCCGAGCGCCACGGGATCAGCCTGACGGGCATGACCGCGCGCACGGTCAAGGTGATGACCAAGGAGCCGCCGCGCCGCATCGCGAGCCTGCGCACGGTCGTTACCGTTCCGCTGGCCGCGAACCACGAGGCGCGCGCGGCGCTTGAGAACGCTGCGCACACCTGCCCCGTGCACAAGAGCCTTCATCCCGACATCGATGCGGCGATTGAGTTCGTGTACGTGGGTTGAGTGCGTGGCTTGATCGCGCCTCAGTCGGTCTCAGGATCGGTGCGGGTGTCGCGCGCGGCCGGCGTTTCTGGTTGCTCGCCGAGCTGGAGCTCGGTGCCGATGAGCGGCACGCGCAGCATCTTGGTCGTCGAGTTGTAGTTGCCCACCAGCGCGATGGTCCAGGCGGCGGCGAGGGCCACGCCGAGGAGCGCGACGAGCGGCTTGGGCGACACGATGCCTTCGGCGAGCGGGACGGCCTTTCGGCCGTGGACCATGCTGCCGATGATGTTCTCCTTGCGCTTGACCACATGCACGATCACGCCGAGGACATGCAGCGCGATGAGGCCGAGCATGCTGTAGACGAGGACGGAGTGGACCGTCGCCCAGCCTTCGTTGCCGCGCGCGCGCATGATGCCGGTGAAGGCGATCGCGAGCACGAGCGCGAGCATCGCGAAGATGCCGATCGACGCGCCTGGATTGTGCCCCGTGTAGCTCGGGCCGCCGCGCTTGGTGAGGCTGCCCATGTACTGCGCGACCGACGACGGGCCGAAGCTGAACGAGCGGAAGCGCGCGTACGTCGTGCCCATGAAACCCCACACGATGCGCAGGACGACGAGCATCGCGATCACCATGCCGATGATCGCGTGATACGGAAACGCCTCGCTCTCGCTACCCAGCATGAGCGTGATCACCGCCGCCGAGCCGAACCCGAGGATGAGCGAGAAATGGAAGAGGCGCGTGGGAAGATCCCAGACGAGCGTGCGCGCGGGAGTCGCGGCTTCGCGGAGTTCGAGGCGGCGCGTGGTGGTCGTGGACGTGATCGGAGGGCTGGTGGTGCTCGGCGTCATGGCGGTGCTCCCGTGTCGTGTGTCTTGTGGGATTGGCGTGCGGGATTGGCGGTGTGGCGTCGAACAAGGCGACGCACACCGCGCCGCGCAGGAACAAAGTTGCGCGTGCAAGGCGACAGTAGTCGCGCGAGTCGATGGCTCCGCGAAGGGAGATGTGCTGCAACGCCGTGGTTGGCGCGCGCTGGAGAGGACGCGTTCGCGCGTCAGTTTGCCTGCGCGGTGGAGGACGCCGTGTCGTTCCAGCCGCCGCCGAGGGCCTTGTAGATCGACACGAGATGCTCGGCGATCTGCCGCTCGCTGCGGGTGAGCGACTCCTGGTTGACGAGCAGGACGCGCTCGGCGGTCACGACGTTGAGAAAGTCCGTGCGGCCCGACGCGTACAGCGACGAGGCGAGCGAGACGGCGTCCTTGCCTGCGTCGACCGCGCGCGCGAGCGACGCGTGGCGCTGCTGCTCGTTGGCGAAGTCGGTGAGCGCGACCTCGACCTCGCGCAGCGCGACGAGCACGCGCTGGCGGTACTGGGCGAGCGCGGCGTCGGTCAGCGACTTCTGCAGCTCGATGTTGGCCTTGATGCGGCCGCCGTCGAAGATCGGCATGGTCGCGCCTGCGCCCGCGGCCCAGTAGTTGGTGGCGAAGCTCGCGAACTCGCCCGCGTCGGAGTTGCGCGTGCCGATCGCCGCGCTGAGCGAGAAGCGGGGGAACTGGTCGGCGACGGCGACGCCGATGCGCGCCGTCGCGGCGTGGAGCTCGGCCTCGGCGCGGCGGATGTCGGGGCGGCGCTGCAGGAGTTCCGACGGAATGCCGACGGGGATCTGCGCGGGCAGCGCGGGAATCGGCGCGGGTGGCGCGAGTTCCGCCGCGAGCGACGAGGGGTCGCCGCCGAGGAGGACGCCGAGCGCAAGGGTCGCGTCCTTGGCTTCGGACTCGTAGACCGGCAGGCGCGCGCGCGTCGACTCGGCGAGCGCGCGCGCGTTGGCGAGGTCGAGCGCGCCGGCGAGGCCGCTGTCGTGGAGCTTCTGGATCACCTCGAGCGCGGCGTCTTCGGCGGCGATGTCGCCGCGCGCGATCGCGAGCTGCGCCTGTGCCGCGCGAAGGCGCAGGTAGTTGCTGGCGACTTCGCCCGCGAGCGTGACCTGCACGTCGCGCAGGTCGAATTCGGCGACCGCGACATCGGCGTCGGTCGCCTCGACGATGCGACGCGTGCGGCCGAAGATGTCGAGCTCCCAGGTCGCGTCGAACCCTGCCGCGAACAGCGAGTCGTTGTCCATGAACGGCGAGCTCGTGCTCTTGAAGTCAGGCTGGCGGCCGGCGAAGCCGTTGGCGTTGACCTGCGGGAGCTCGGCACCGCCGGCGATCGCGCGGCGCGCGCGCGCGGCGCGGATGCGCGCCTCGGCCGCGGCCATGTCGAGATTGCCCGCGATGGCGCGCTCGACGAGCGAGGTGAGCGTGGGGTCGTTGAAGCTCGTCCACCAGCGCGCGATCTCGGCGGCGCCCGCGGTGGCTTTGCTTGGATTGCCCGGAGTAGACGCGTTGCCGTCGAGCGAGCTCCACCGCGCGGAAGGCGATGTCTCAGGCGACTTGGTCTCGGGCGGCGCGAAGTTCGGGCCCACGGTGCAGCCGCTGATGAAGGTGCTGGCGCTGATCAAGGTGCTGGCGAGCAACGCCGCAGGCAGCGCGGGCGAAAGCGGATGGAGCATGCGCGCGCTCATCGCTTGCCTCGCGATGCGGTGCGGGCGGCTGCGGGAAGAAGCGATGAAAGCATGGAAGCGAGTCCTTCGGCGAAGGCCTGGTCGGGCGAGATGCGTGAGAAGGTTGCGGCGAGGCGGCGGGTCTCGGGGAACTCCGCGGCGTCGAGCGCCTTGACCTCGGCGAGCGATGCGGGCTGCAGCGTCGCGTCGCTCGCGCGCCAGCGGCCTGCGGTGAATCCGCCGATTTCCCACAGCAGATACCCGCGCACGAAGCTCAGGAACACGCGCTGCGAGCGGATCGCGCGCTGGTCGCTGAGCCCCGCGTCGAGGAACGCCTGCAGCGCGATCTCGGTCGGACGCACGGCCGCGCGCATGTCGAGCGGCGCGAGCACGACCAGCGGAAACACCGCGGGATGCGCGTGCGCCGCCTCGCGCAGGTCGGTCGCGAGCCGCTGCAGCCGCTTGAGCGGCGGAAGCGTGCGCGGCGGGATGTCGATCGACTCCATGACATGCGCGGCCATGAGGCCGAGCAGGACTTCCTTGCTCGGGACGTGCGAGTAGAGCGACATCGCCTCGACGCCAAGCGCGCCGGCGAGCGCGCGCATGGAGAGCGCGTCGGTGCCGTGCGCGTTCGCGATGCCGACGGCCGCGCGGACGACGCGCGCTTGATCGAGCGTCGCGCGTGCGGGCTTTCGCGAGGAGCTGCTTGCGGTCGTGCGCGGCATCGCGTACAAACTAACCTTACGCTGTAAGGTCGGCAAGGCTGCCGTCGCTTTCGCGGCAAAGTTCGAGCATCGCCATGTGGATCGTCCGCCTCGCCCTTCGACGCCCGTACACCTTCGTGGTCGCCGCGATGGTGGTCGCGCTGCTCGGCATCGTGTCGATCCTCCGCATGCCGACCGACATCTTTCCCGAGGTCGACATCCCCGTCGTGAGCGTGATCTGGTCGTACGGCGGCATCTCGCCCGAGGAGATGGAGCGCCGCATGACGATGATCAGCGAGCGCGCGATGACCACGACGGTCAACGGCATCGAGCACATCGAGAGCACCTCGCTGTCGGGCGCGGCGGTGATCCGCGTGTATTTCCAGCCGGGCACGAAGATCGAGGCCGCCGTCGCGCAGATCACGGCGATCAACCAGACGCTGCTGCGCATCATGCCGCCGGGCACGACGCCGCCGTTCGTGATCCGCTACTCGGCGAGCAACGTGCCGATCCTGCAGATGGCGCTCAAGAGCGACACGCTGGGCGAGCAGGCGGTGTACGACCTCGGGCTCAACTTCATCCGCACGCGGCTCGCGACGGTGCAGGGCGCGCAGGTCCCGCTGCCGATCGGTGGGAAGCCGCGGCAGGTGATGGTCGATCTCGATCCCGAGCTGCTGACCGCGCGCGGGATTTCGCCGGCGGACGTGAGCCTCGCGCTCAACGCGCAGAATGTGATCCTCCCCGCGGGCAACGCGCGCTTTGGGCAGACCGAGTACACGGTGCGCCCGAACAGCAGCCCCGACGCGGTCGACGACCTCAACGACCTGCCGATCAAGAAGGTCGGCGACACGACGATCTACCTGCGCGATGTCGCGCAGGTGCGCGACGGTTTCGCCACGCAGACGAGCATGGTGCATGTCGACGGCGCGCGCAGCGCGCTGCTCACGGTGCTCAAGTCGACCGGCTCCTCGACGCTCGAGATCGTGCAGCGCGTGAAGGACGCGCTGCCGCCGATCCTCGCGACGCTGCCGGCCAAGGTCGATGTCACGCCGCTCGTGGACCAGTCGGTGTTCGTGCGCGCCGCGGTCGAGGGCGTGGCCAACGAAGCGGTGCTCGCGGCGGTGCTCACGGGACTCGTGATCCTGCTCTTTCTCGGCTCGTGGCGCTCGACGCTGGTGATCGCGATCAGCATCCCGTTGTCGATGCTGGTGTCGGTGATCTGCCTCTGGTCGCTCGGGCAGACGCTCAACACGATGACGCTCGGCGGCCTCGGCCTCGCGGTCGGCATCCTGGTCGACGACGCGACGGTCGAGATCGAGAACATCCACCGCAACATGGGCATGCGCAAGCCGCTGCTGCAGGCGATCCTCGATGGCGCGCAGCAGATCGCGGTGCCGGCGTTCGTCGCGACGCTATGCATCTGCATCGTGTTCGTGCCGGTGTTCTTCATCAGCGGCGCGGCGAAGTTTCTCTTCGTGCCGCTGGCGATGGCGGTCGTGTTTGCGATGCTCGCGAGCTACGTGCTGAGCCGCACGCTGGTGCCGACGCTTGCGCGCTACCTGCTTGCGCCGGAAGCCGCGATCTACGCGCACGGCGGACACGAGGACGGACACGAGGGCGGCAGCGGGGGCGGACACGAGGGCGGCAGCGGGGGCGGCAGCGGGGTGGTGTGGGCGGTTCACCGCTGGTTCAACCGCGGCTTCGAGCGGCTCGCGGCGTGGCATGCGCAGGCGACGGACTGGGTGCTCGACAACCGCAAGGCGACGGTCGCGGGTTTCGCGCTGATCGTGGCGCTTGCGGTGGGTGCGGGTTGGTTCGTCGGGCAGGACTTCTTTCCGAGCGTGGATACGGGGCAGATGCGTCTGCATGTGCGCTGCGCGCCGGGCACGCGCATCGAGGAGACCGAGCAGCGATTTTCCGATGTGCAGCAGGCGATTCGCGAGATCATTCCGCCGGGCGAATTGCAGCTGATCCTCGATTCGATTGGCCAGCCGTCGGGCGGCGTCAACCTCGCGTTCAGCGATTCGGCGACGGTCGGTTCCTTCGACGGCGAGCTCATCGTGAGCCTCACGCCCGAGCGCACGCGCACGGCCAACGAATACTCCGCGCTGCTGCGCGAGAAGCTGCCCGAGCGGTTTCCCGACCTCGAGTTCTTCTTCCAGCCCGCGGACATCGTGAGCCAGATCCTCAACTTTGGCCTCGCGGCGCCGATCGATGTGCAGGTGACGGGTCCGTCGCGGCCCGACAATCTGCGCATCGCGCGCGAGATCGCGGCGCGCTGCGAGAAGATCCCCGGCGCCGCCGACGTGCATCTCCACCAGGTGCCGTTCGCGCCCGAGATGCGCGTGAACGTCGACCGCACGCGCGCGCTTGACCTCGGCATGACGCAGCGCGATGTCGCGACGAGCATGCTCACCTCGCTCAGCGGAACCGCGCAGGCGGCGCCGAACTACTGGCTCAATCCCAAGAACGGCGTGAACTACTCGGTGGTCGTGCAGACGCCGACCGGCCGCATCGAGAGCCTCGACGACCTGCAGGCGACGCCGTTGCGCGGCACGGCGGGTAGCGGATCGAGCGGCAACGCCGACGGCACCGCGCAGCAATTGCAAAATGTGGCGAGCGTCGAGCGCACGCAGTCGCCCGCGGCGATCAGCCACTACAACGTGCAGCCGGTCAACGACGTGCTCGTGTCGGCCGCAGGCGCGGATCTCGCGTCGGTCGGCGGGCGCGTGCAGGCGATCGTCGCCGAGATGCAGAAGGACGCGCCGAAGGGCACGACCATCGTCATGCGCGGCCAGTACGACTCGATGCGCTCGAGCTTCATCGGCCTCGCGATCGGCCTCGGCGCGGCGATCCTTCTGGTGTACTTCCTGATGGTGGTCAACTTCCAGAGCTGGCTCGATCCGTTCATCATCATCTTCGCGGTGCCGGGCGCGCTGGCGGGCGTGGTGTTCATGCTCAGCTGCACGCAGACCACGTTCAATGTGCCGTCGCTGATGGGCGCGATCATGTGCGTGGGCGTCGCGACTTCGAACTCGATCCTGGTGGTGACCTTCGCGAACGATTGCCGCCGCGAGGGCCTTGATGCGCGCGCCGCTGCGTACCGCGCGGCGACCACGCGACTGCGGCCTGTGCTCATGACCGCGTCGGCGATGGTGATCGGCATGGTGCCGATGGCGCTCGGCGTTGGCGAAGGCGGCGAGCAGAACGCGCCGCTCGGCCGTGCGGTGATCGGCGGGCTCGTGGTGGCGACCGTCGTCACGCTGCTCGTGGTGCCCGTGATCTACGCAATGCTGCGCCGCACGGCGCCGCGCGACTACAGCGTGCTTGAAGAAGTTTCCGCGTGACGATGTTTCCACCGTTTGCCTGAGGCTTTGATCCACATGACGCAGCACGAAACCGAGACGACTCCGAATCATCCGCGCAGCAAGGCCGTTCCGTTCGTGCTGGTCGCGGCGGTCGCGGGCATTGCGGCGGTTGTCCTGTTTGCGGGCATCATTCCCGCGCTGCGCCGCAGCAAGGCGCTGGCCGAGGAGACCGCGGCGCGCGGCGCGGCGATGCAGAAGGTCGTCTTCGTCGAGGCCACGGCCGCGCCCGCGACGGCACGCGTGTCGCTGCCCGCGCGGTTGGCGGCGCAGCAGGAAACGGCGCTCTTCGCGCAGACGGGCGGCTATCTCGGCGCGATGCAGGTCGATGTCGGCGACGCGGTCAAGGCGGGGCAGTTGCTCGTCGAGATCGCGACGCCCGTGCTTGACCGCGAGATCGAGCAGAGCGCCGCAGCAATGAAGGTCGCGCAGGCGAAGATCGAGCTCGCGCAGGCGAAGCTCGAGCTCGCGCACGCGAGCCTCGAGCGCCTTCGCCGCGTGGGCGACGCGCGCGCGGTGAGCCAGCAGACGCTCGACGAGGCCGCGGCCAACGAGAAGAGCGACGCCGCCACGCTCGCCGCCGCGCGCGCCGACCTCGCGTCGGTCGAGGCGGCGGGGCGCAGGCTGGAGGCGCAGAAGTCGCTCGCGCGCATCGTCGCGCCGTTCGACGGCGAGATCACCGCGCGCGGCTTCGACGCGGGCGCGCTGATCGTGGCCGACCGCATCGATGTTGCGCGGCCGATCTTCCGCGTGACGAATCGCGATGAGATCCGCGCGTTTGTCGATGTTCCGCAGTCGTTCGCCGCGTCGATCGCGGCGGGGCAGTCCATCGACCTCACGGTGCGCGAGCTCGCGGGGCGGCACTTCGAGGCGAAGATCGTGCGTGCCGCGCCCGAGCTCGACCGCACCACGCGCACGCGCTTGGTCGAGGCGCGCATCGCGAACGCGGATCACGCGCTGCTGCCGGGAATGTTCGCGGAGGCCGCGGTCCAGAGCGTGCGCGCGGCGGGCACGACGATGGTTCCCGGCGAGGCGATCCTCATTCGCGACGGCAAGCAGGCGCTCGCGGTGATCGACGCGCAGGACACGCTGCACTACATCGTCGTCACGCTCGGGCGCGACAACGGCGCGCAGGTCGAGGTGCTCGGCGGCGCCGCGAGCGGCGTGCCCGTGGGCGCGCGTCTCGCGGTCGGACTCTCGCGGCAGCCTGCGGATGGCGCGAAAGTCGCGCCGGTTGCGCGCGCGACGAAGTGATGGCTCGGGCTACTTCGCGGCCGGCGCTGCTGCCGTCGTCGTGCCCGGCGCGAAGTTCGTGTCCAGGTCAGGCTTGGTCGTCCAGCGGCGCTTGGCGTCGGGCTTCTCGATCTTTTTGCGGAAGAGCACCGTGTTGTCGAGGTCGAGATCGCCCGACCAGATCCACTTCGCGCCCTTGAAGTCGTGCTCGAAGAACGGCTGCTTGGGGTCGATCCGCTCCTGCGTGTACTCGGTGGCGTTGTCCCACTTGGAGTCGTCGAAGTCGACGGCGAACCAGTTCTCGGGGAGCGGCTCGCTGCGCACCTTGGGGTTCGCGGTGTCGCGGTCGATCGGGCCGTGGAAGATGCACTTGGCCTTCCACGACGCGTCGGTCACGGTGCCGTCGGCGAACTTGAGCACGATGCCGCCGTCGCCGATCGAGCGACCGTACTCGCAGCCGGTCTTGGGATCGGCGTTGTCCTTGGCGATCACGGCGATCGTCATCGGATACTCGGGCAGGATGTCGAGCGACACGACGTTGTGCGGGAGGAAGTCGATCGAATCGACGGCGATCAGCTTGCCGTTGATGTACATCGCGAACCAGTTGTCGGCGTAGACGCTGCCGTGGATGGTGTCGCTCATCGCGGGCTTGACGATGCCACCTTGGCCGTCCTGCGGCGGCTTGCGGCGGCGGGGCTGCTGCTGGTCCTGGCGCGGCTGCTGCTGTGCGGCGATGGCGAGGATGCAGAGCGGAACGGCGATGAAGGGGAGGAGGCGTGGCATGGTGGGGGAGTTCGAGTGCGTGATGGATGCGGTTTGCGTGAATGCGGTCGCTTGGGTGAATGCCCGTGGGCGCGAGCCCGCGGCACGGGTTGCGTGGGGATTTCGAAGGCTGGCGTCTGGTGTGCCGCAGGCTTCCGCCTGCGGGCATTCATGGTTTTAGGGCAATCATGAGTTCTGTGGGCTCACGGCTTTTGGGCGTTCATGGCTTTCGGGCGTTCATGGCTTTCGGGCATCCATGATTTCCGTAGGGTTACGTTGTCGTGGTCTTCTCGTCGTGCCTTCTGGTCGTGGCCGTCTCTTCGTGGCCGTAGCTTCGTGGCCGTAGCTTCGTGCCTTCGCGTGGTCACTTGATCTCGTACGAGTCGACGATCGTGCCGTTCTTATCGCGGGCGTTGCCGTCGAGCGCGGATCGCACGAACTCGATCTTCGCTGCGCCGTCGGCGCCGAGCTTGACGCGGAGATACCCAGGGCTTCCGAGGATCGTCCCCGACGCGTAGCCGTACTCCTCGGCGCTGCGCGTTCCGCCTGCTGCGTTGCCAGGCTGCGGCACGCACTGGTACACGACGCCGTCCTTGGACGAGTGCACATACAGGTGATCATGCCCGTGGAACACCGCTGAAACGCCGTGTTTCACCAGCAACTGGTGGATCGGCATCGGCCAGCCCGGACGATGCTCGGCGAAACCATCGCTGCCGTCGGCGTTCTTGCCGCCCCACTCAAAGAACGGCGCGCTCTCCACGCCACCGCGCGCGGCGGGGCCGCCGATGCCGCCGACGAGGTGATGGATGAACACGAACTTGCGCTTGGCCTTGGACTTTGCGAGCGTGTCGGCGAGCCAGTCGTACTGCGCGCGGCCGAGCGTGCGCGACCAGCTCGCGTCTTGCGGCTCGAGCTGCTTGACATCAGGTCCGCCGCCCGCGCCGCCGCCGCCGCCGCGCATGCGCTCGGTCGCGAACCAGAACGGATCGAGCACGACGCACAGCGCGTCGCCCCATTCGAACGCGTAGTAGTTCGCGCCGCGGCCGTCCTTCATCGCGGTGGCGCCGGTGAACATCTTGCCGTCGATCACGGGCGCGGGAAATCGCGCGGTGCGCTGCTTGTACGACCACTCGCCCATGCCTCGGCCCTGTGCTCCATTCTCGTCGCCCTTCTCGCCGTCGTGGTTGCCGAGCACCATGAAGAGCGGGGCGGTGTCGCACGCGATGCCGAAGTAGTAGCGCTGCGCGTCGTACTGCGGAAGCGCGCGCTCGTAGTCCTGCCCGCGCTTGTCGGTCATGAACGTGTCGCCGAGGTCGACGAAGAAGTCGGGCTTGTCGGCGCGGACATTGCGGAGCGTCTGCTCGTAGACCTTCGGATCCATGTTCGCGTCGAGATGCGAGTCGGCCTGGATGTCGAAGGTAAAGGAGCTGCCGCTCGCGCGCGGAAGCTGAAAACGCGCGGTCTCGCCCCACGCGGGCGCCTTGTCGCCGTCGCGCTTGAGGCCGACGCGATAGAGGTATTCGCTTGCCGGCTGGAGTTCGGTCAGCTCGATCGTGCCGACGCCGTCGGCTGCGATGGCAACGGGCTTCGACTGCAGCTTGCGCGGTGCGCGCTCAGTCCAGTACTCGACGGTTGCTTCGGCGGCTTTGGCGAGATCGATCGACAGCGTGATCGAGTTGCTGGTCGGGCGCACGAGGACGACATCGATGTCGTGCGCGGGGACCTCGGTGTGGAACGCGGTCATGCGCGCGAGAAGACCGCCGCCGCCACCGCCTCCTCCGCCGCCGCCGCCGCCGCCACCTTGGCCGCGACCACCTTGGCCACCGCGGCGCCCGCCGCCTTGTCCGCCGCCGCCGCCACCTGCGCCGCCGCCACCACCGCCCTGGCCTCCACCCTGCGCACCACGCTGTCCGCGCGGCGGGGGAGCGTCATCGCTCGAGCCCTGACGCGCGTAGCGCAGGTCGACGCTCGCGGTGCCGAGCGTGGTCTTCTCGATCGCCTTGAGGAGCTGGGCGCGCGTGACGCCTTCGCGGCCTGCCTCGAGTTTTGGCGCTTCGGAGAGCGCGTACACCGTCACGGTGTAGACCTTCTCGCCAGGGCCCTTCGAGCAGGGCGGCGTGTATTCGCTGCGGCGATTGACGGTGTTCACGCCCCAGCTGCCGATGTCGTGCGCGCCTTCCTTGAGCCCCGCCGTCGACGCGGGGATGCCGAAGACGACCATGTAGACATGCGGCTCCTCGGCGTCGGGCGGAATGTGGTGCATCACCACGGCGATGCTCTTGGTGTCCTTGGGCAGACCCGACCAGTTGAGCGCGGGCGAAAGGCTCGCGCCGTCGCAGGTGCAGCGCATGTCGAGCAGGCCCTTCGCGTCGAGCGAGGCGCAGTCGAGGTTCATGCCGGGCGTGTTCGCGAGCTTTGGCGGCGGGGGAGATGCGTTGTCGTCGCGCGGCGGGTTGTCATCGCGTGGCGGCGGCGGGCGATCGCCGCCACCTTGACCCTGACCACCACCGCGGCGTCCGCCGCCGCCTCCACCACCGCCACCCTGTCCTTGTCCCTGTCCTTGCCCCTGTCCTTGGCGAGGCGGACGACCCGCGCCGCCGCCCTGACCACCGCCACCGCCACCGCCGCGTTCACCGCGCGCGGTGTACGTCTCCTTCGTCACCTTGCCGTCGGCGTCGGTGAACACGAAGTTCGCCTTGCCGTCGGGCAGGACCTCGTACGCGATCGTGCCCTTCTTCGCGCCGCCGATTTGGTACTCGAGCGACCACGACTTCTCGCCGGTCTGCTTGAAGCCGACGATGCGCGCGCCGCGCAGCACCTGCAGCGCAGGACGCATCGGATTCGCGTGTGCCTGCGGCACGACTTCGTTCTCGGGGCCGGGGCCGGAGAGCTCGGCCTTGCCGCGCAGACCGCCGTTGATGTACGGGAACGACTTCGACGCGTGGTAGTGGTACGAGCGCGTGCCGCCGCCGAAACCTTCGCCCTTGGGCAGTTCGCAGAAGTGACCGTTGAGCTCGTCGAGCTTGTCGTGCGAGCCGCACGGGCACACGCCATCTTCGCCGGCCTTGGCCGCGGGATCGAACAGCCCGTAGATCGGGAAACCGTCGAGCGCGTACGCGATCGGCTTGCCCTTGCCGACGATCTTGGCGAGCGCGAGCGGTGCGGCGTGGTAGTGGTAGTCGTCGGCGCGTCCGCAGTGGCCGCCGAACTCGTCGAGCTCGCCGATCGAGAAGCTGTCGACGCCGCGGTTGTTGAGCGCGTTGAAGATCGGGATGCCGTTGGCCGCGAGCGCGACCGCGCCCTTCATGAGGTTCGACTTGCCGAGGATCGGCTTGTCGGCGAGCTCGGGCTTGAGCGGGATCTGCCAGGCGTTCGCGCCTTCGTACTTCTGCGGGAGCGGGACCTGCTGCTGCCACGCGGTGATGCCGACCATCATCGTCATCTCGAGCGGCTTGTGCGGCAGGCCGTCGCTCTCGATGTAGAGCCAGCGCTCGTCGGCGCGCGTCTTCACAAACGGCGCGAAGGCGTCGAAGATCGCGGCTTGCGCGGGCTTGCCGGTTGCGGCCGACTGCGTTGCGGCGGACTGCGGCGCGGCGTTGTCCTTCGCGGCCGCTTGTTCGACGCGCGATTCGTTGAACGCGCGGATCGCGGCGATGCGCTGCTCGGCCTCGCTGCGATCGGGCGCGGCCAGGTCGTCGAGCGCGATGGTCGCGAGTTCGCCCGACGCCGTCGCGATCGCGACCTTGCCCGAGCGCGCGAAGAGGAACGAGCCGTCGACGACTTCGCCCGTGCGCGCGTTGGTCCACGCACGGGAGGAGGCCGCGTTGAACTCGTCGGGCGGATGCGCGTGCGCGTGCGCGGTTGCGGCGGCGACGACGACGGCAAGACTGTGTGCGGCGAACGCGCGGATGGTGTGGAGTTTCATGTGTGGGTCGTCCGTTGGTGCTTCGTCTGTCGGTGATTCAGTTGTTGTTGCCGTTGCCGTTCTTGCCGCCGCCGCCGCCGCCACCGCCGCGCTTCTTGCCGTTGGGCTTCTTGGGCTGGTTGTCGTCGGGCGGCGTGGTGTCGGCAGGCTTGCTGTCGGTCGCGGACTTGCCGCCTTCAGGCGATGGCGACGGCGCAGGCGCGGGCGTCGGCATCTGCGCGTTGACGGCCTTGAGGTACGCGTCGAGCTTCGCCTCGAGTTCCTTCACGCGCTCGGGCATCGACGCGGCGAGATCGTTCGACTCGCCGGGATCCTTGCGAATGTCGTACAGCTTGACGGTCTTGGTGTCGTAGTTGCGCACGAGCTTGTGATCGCCGAGGTAGATCGCCGACGCAGGCCCGCCGTTGTTGAGGTCGTAGTGGGGGAAGTGGATCACGATCTCCTCGTGGGAGCGCGCGATCGCGCCTTCGCCGGTCTTCGACTTGAGCACGGGCACGAGGCTGCCGCCTTCGACCGCGGTGCGCGCGTCGGGATTCTCAGGCTTCGCGAGCGGCGCGCCCGCGAGATCGCGCATCGTTGGCAGGAGATCCATGCCGGTCGCGCGAACACGGCTGATGGCGTTGGCCGAAATGCCAGGGCCGATCACGATGAACGGCACGCGGATGCCGCCTTCGCTCACGCTGCCCTTGGCGCCAGCGAAGGGAGGATTTGCGGCGCGCGCGTTGCGTCCGCCGCCGCCACCGCCCGCGCCGCCGCCACCGCCACCACCACCACCACCGCCACCACCTTGCGCGCCATGATCGGCGCTGAAGAAGATGTACGTGTTGTCCGCGACGCCCATCTCGGCGAGCGCTGCGCGCACTCGGCCGATCTGCACATCGACCGTGTGCTGGCCAGCGATCGCGCCCATCGGCTTGCCGCTCACGCCGGGGACGAGCGACTTCGCGAGCGCGAGCGACTCGGGCGTCGCTTCTTCTTCGCTGCCGAAGCCGTAGTGGGACATCTGCACGAAGAACGGCTTGCCCGCCTTGATCTGCGCGCGCATGAACGCGATGCCCTTGTCGGTGATCATCGCGGCCTGCTCGGGATTGGGCGTGCCGTCGTGGTCGGGACCCTGGTTCGAGTTCGGGCCATCGGAGTCGTCGAAGCCGTTCGCCTTGGGGTCGTAGCGGCCGACATGCCACTTGCCGTAGTGCGCGGTGCCGTAGCCGAGTTCGCGCAGCACATCGCCCGTGGTCGTGACGCCCGCGGGAATCACCGTGTCTGGCGTCGGCGCGACCATCTTGAGCAGCTGGTACTGCGAGCCGTTGCCTTGCTCGCGGCGGTTTGCGCCGCCCTCGTTCTGGTAGGTCATGTGCAGCTTCGCGGGCGAAATGCCCGTCACGAAGCTCGCGCGCGACGGCGTACAGCGCGGGCACGACGCGTAGAAGTCGCTCAAGCGCATGCCCTCGGCGGCCATCTTCTCGAGATTGGGCGTGAGGCCCGCGGGGCGCGCGTGCGACGGCGGCTGGCCGTCCATGTCGACGGAGGTGCTCGACCATCCCGTCGCCTCGGCTTGGATGAAGACGAAGTTCGGCTGCTTCTTCGCGGGCGTTTCGGCCTTCTTGGCGGGCGCGGCGGTCTGCGCAGGCGTTGCAGACTGAAGAAGCAGGAGGGCGATGGTGAGCAGTGCGCGGATCATGATGTCGGTTGTGTGCTGGTGTCAGCGTTCGCGGATCACTTGCCGCTCGGGCTCGTGATGGAAGTCGTGGGTGAAGAACGCCGCCTCGAGCGGCGAATTGCCGACAAGTTCGAGCTCGACCGAGCGCGGGCCGCCCTGCGCCTGGGGGAGATTCTCGAGGAGCATGCGGTGGATCTCGGCGGTCTTGGTGTCGTAGGTGATCGTGATGCGCTTTGGTCCGCCGCGCGCGTCTGCCTTGCGCACGGCCTCGAGGATCGACTCGCCGCTGCGGACGAGCGGCACGCGCATCGCGAGGTCGTAGGACTTGGCGAGTTCGGCGAGCCCGTCGCGCGGGTCGAGGAACGACACGTTGCGCTGGCTTCCCGGCAACGCGCCGCGGAATCGCAGCGGATCCGAGCTCACGCGCACCGCGCCGCGATTGGGAACGATCCACGCGGTGGCGCCGTCGCTGCCGGTGACGACGCGCGCGCCGGTTTCATCGGTGCGAATGAGCACGTAGCTGTTTGCGCCGCGAACGAAGAACTGCGCGCCGTCGATCGCGGAGGGGGTGGGTGCAGACTTGTCGTGGGAAATAGCGTGGATCACGTAGCTGCGATCACGGCTTCGATCGCGGCTGGGCGCGCCGACCTGCTCCAGCGCGCGGCTCGCCGCGACGACGCGCGCGAGCTCGCTCTCGGCCGCAACCGCGGTGGACGCGGGAATGCCGAACCAGATCGCGAGCGTCGCCGCAAGGAGGATCGTGGCCGCGAGGAGCACGCGGCGCGTGCGGTGGATCCAGATCACGCGGCGCGCGGCGCTGCGCCCAGTGGCGACGACGACACTGAACTCGCGCTCGATCGCGTCATGCAGCATCGCGGCGCGCGCGAATTCGCGCGCGCGCGCGGGATCGGCGGCGATCGCGGCGTTGAAGCGCGCGCGGGCGAATTCGTCGAGAGTGTCGTCGAGCGCGCCGTGCAGGAGCGCGTGCCAGTCGGCGTCGCGCGACGAATCGTGTTGCGTCGAGTCGGTCACGCGCCGCCCTCCGCGGCCACGCGTTGCTCGATGCACGCACGCAGCTGCTCGCGCATGCGCTGCAGCGACTTGGCGGCGGTGTTGGGCTGGATGCCGAGGATTTCCGCGATGCGCGCCGGCCTGAGCCCGCGGCGATAGCGGAGTTCGCAGATCTCGCGCGTCTGTCCCTCGAGCTTGGCGATGCAGTCGGCGAGGTGCGCCATGCGCGCGCGCTCGACCTCGGCGACCTCGGCGATCGCGGCGGCCAGCGCGTCCGCCGCCTCGGGCTGGAGAAGCAAGGGACGCCTGCTCCTTCGGCGCACCGAGTCGGCGGCAACGCGTTGGGCGATCCCCATCACCCAAGGCAGGAACGGCCGCGATGGGTCGTAGCCGTCGTACGACTCCAGCACCGCCATCGCGACCTCCTGCATGCAGTCATCGCGCTCGGCCCCCGAGCCGACGAGTGCATGCAGAAACGCCGAGACCGCAGGCTGGGCCTGGGTCCATTGGGCAAACGCGCGGCGGGTCGATTCGTCCATCACGGCGAGATCCTGCGCGGTGTATTCCCGCGTCGCTGCGATTCGTGACCGACAAAGTGCGCGGATTGGTGCAAATCGCCCGCGCGGTCACTTCGCGCGCTTGAGCGTCATGTCGATCACGACCGGCTTGGTGACGGCCTTCGTCAAAGCACCGTCGCCCTCGCCTTGCTTGACGGGCTTGGACTCGATGCGCATGGCGAGCGTATCGGCGTCCTTGAGCGAGTAGGTCACGCTGGCGAGGTCGCCCGCGTTGGCCTTGGCCGCATCGTCGACGGGCACGAAGACCGCGACATTGTCCTTGGCCGACGAAAGACGAAGGTTCATCGCCTCCTTGCGGCGCGGGTCGGCCTCGAAGTTGCCGTGGACGTGCATCTGGCGGAGGAGCACGTCGCCGTTGGCGCCGACCACGACCTGCGTGAACTCGAAGAACGCGGGCGTGCCGTCGGGGCGCGTCTGGCGGAAGCTGCCGAGCATCGACTTGCCGCGCGCGGGCATCCAGAGTTCCTCGCTGACCATGCCGTTGGGGAGCTCGGTGACCCAGTGGCCCGCGATGAAGGCGAGCGGCGCGAGTTCGGCGGCCGTCGGGGCGGGGGTGCGCGCAGCGGGCTTGGTCGCGGGCGCCGGAGCCGCGGCGGGCGCAGCAGCCGGAGTTGCGGCGGGCGCTGGCGGGTCGGCGGGAGCGTTGAGCGAAAGGGCGGCGGCGGCGATGGTCGTGAGCATGAAGTCGAACATGGGGCGGAGAGGGTAGCGCAGCGGGGGCGATCTGCGATCATCGCCGTCGAGAATCCCATGCAGTACTTCGCGCCGCACCCCGCGCTGCCCACGCCCGGAACGCCCAGCCAACGCCCGTGGCCAGAGCCCGCGCGCGCGTGGTCGGTCACGATGGCGTGGGAGGACCTCGTGTTCCTGCACTGGCGCGTCGACGCGCAGGCGCTCGCCGCGCACATCCCGCCGGGGCTCGAGCTCGAGACCTTCGATGGCAGCGCGTGGCTCGCGGTCGTGCCGTTTCGCATGGCGCGCACGCGGTTTCGCTGGATGCCGCCGGTGCCGACGACGCATGCGTTTCCGGAGCTCAACGTGCGCACCTATGTTCGCGCGCAAACGCGCGGGGGCGCGGTGCGGCCGGGCGTGTGGTTCTTCAGTCTCGATGCGGTGAGCAGGCTTGCGGTGGAAGGCGCGCGCGTGACGTTCGGATTGCCGTACTTCGCGGCGCGCATGCGCTGCGCGTCGCGCGACGGACGCACGACCTACGCAAGCGAGCGCGTCGATCGGCGCGGTCCTGCCGCGCGATTTGAGGCGAGCTGGCGCGTCGCGGGCGAGCACGCGCGCGCGGTGCCTGGCACGCTCGAGCACTGGCTCGTCGAGCGCTACTGCCTGTACGCGCTGCGGCGCGGGCGGCTCGTGTGCGGCGAGGTCGCGCACAAGCCGTGGGAGGTCGCGCCGGTGGATCTGCGCATCGAGGCGTGCGAGATGACGCGCCTTGTTGATTGCGAGACGCGCGGCGCGCCCGCGTCGGCGCTCGCGGCGCGTGCGGTGGAAGTCGCCGCGTGGTCGCCTGTGGCGGTGTGATCCGATTTGGTGAGGCGATTTGGTGAGGCGATGTGTTGAGGCGATGTGGTGATGCGATGAAGCGCCTCCGCCGCGCGCCAGGCGCTAAGGTGCGGCGATGCTGGACTACCTCGCCATCAACCGCGCCAACTGGGATAGCCGCGTACCCAAGCATCTTCAGGGTTACGCCCTCGATCGGTTTCGCAGCGATCCCGGCTTTCTGTCGGGCGTTGTCCGCTTCGACATGCCGCGGCTCGGCGATGTCCGCGGTCGTTCGGGAGTCCATCTGCAGTGCCACATCGGAACCGACACCATGTCGCTCGCGCGGCTCGGCGCGACCATGTGCGGTCTCGATCTGTCACCTGCGTCGATCGCCGCCGCGCGGAGGCTCGCGGGCGAATTCGGCCACGCCATCGAGTTTGTCGAGAGCGATGTGTATCGCGCGGTCGATGCGCTCGGTCCCGTCCGATTCGACTTCGTCTACACCGGCGTCGGCGCGCTTTGCTGGCTCCCCGATGCGCGGCGCTGGGCGAAGGTGATCGCCGATCTCCTCAAGCCCGGCGGCTGGCTCTTCATTCGCGACGGACATCCCGCGCTGCATATGTTCGCCGACCCGAGGCCCGACGGATTGCTCGTCGCGGAGTTCGACTACTTCGAGAATGCGGGCACGCACTACCGAAACGAGACGACCTACGAGGGAGACGGCACGCCGGTCGCTTCGCCGGAGATGGTCTTCTTCAATCACGGGATCGCGGAGATACTGGCGGCGGTACGCGAAGCAGGGCTCGAGTTGGAGTTGCTCGAGGAGCACGACTCGGTGCCGTGGAATCCGTTTGCCGAATCCTGCGAGCAGTTCGGCGAGCTCGGCGAGTGGCGGATGAAGCCGGGAAGACCGCGGATCCCGATGAGTTTCTCGCTCCGCGCGCGAAAGCCGCTGTGACGGATCGCGCGTTTGCCGACGTTGGTCGGAACCGTCACGCCGTGCCGGCGCCGCCCGCGCCGCCCGCGCCGCCGTCGACGATCGCCTTCAGATGCAGCGAAAGCCTGTCGTTGGGATTGATCGCGAGCGCGCGGCAAAGCGGCTCGCGAGCCGCCTCGTACTTGCCCGCCTGCACGAGCACCGACGCGAGGTTTGCCCAGCTGCGGAAGTCCTTGCCGTCGACCTCGACCGCGCGCCGCGCCGCGACCTCGGCGAGGTCGAGCTTGCCCGACTCGCCGCGCACGCGCGTGAGCTCGAGCCACGGGTCGAGCGCGAACGGCGCAAGCCGCGCCGCCTCGAGAAACGCGCGCTCCGCCGCATCGGGCCCGCGCAGGATGCGGCACACCGTGCCCTGCGCGTGCCACGCCTCGGCGGCGCTCGACGCGGGATCGTCGAGCATCGCGTCGAGCTCCTGCTCGAGCGACTTGAGCTGCGCGTAGATCGCGTGGAGCCGCTCGGTGTCGTCGTCGGCGCGCGCGGCGTCGCTCTGCTCTTCCAGCGCGAGCAGTTCTCGTACGATCGCGACCGCGCGTTCGCGTGCGGCGTCGCTTGCCTTCGTCGTCGATTCGTCCGTGGTGGGCGATGTCACGCGCAGCGTCACGGGCCCGTGGTTGCGCTTGTTCGCCTCGGCCTGCGCGCGGCACATCACGATCGCGCGCTCGAGGTACTGGATGACCTCGGGCGAGGTGCGCCACGCGTTCCACGCCTCGCAGTCGTCTTCGGACCAGCCGTGCGGCGCATCGGTCTTGTCGAGCGTCATGCCCGTGAGGCACGACTGCGAGTCGCCGTACATCTCGACCACCTGCACAAAGCGCTCCGCTTCGGCGGGCGTGGTCGGGCAGGGTGCGTGCACGAAGTCGCAGATGATCTGCTGCTCGGGCTGGAACGGCGGCGCGTTGAGCACGAGGTCGGGCGTCTGGTACCAGAAGTGGCCTTCGGGGCACTCGAACCACTTGGTCCCGGGCTCGAGGATGTGGCTGGTGGTGATGCCGAACTTACGGCCGCTCGGGAGAGTGGGCATGGGTGCCTCCGATGGTCGCTGGTCAGAGCTCGCGTCGAACGCGGCTCCACCATAGGCACCGCTCCACGCGTTAGCCCGCCTTCGTCGCCGTATTCTTGGCGATCGTCTCGAGGAGGCCGCGCATCTTCTCGTCGGAGTTCGCGTCGCGCTGGTCGCCCGACTGCATCGACACCGTCGGCTGCACGTGCGATTCGCCGCAGATCACGACGAGGAGGTTGGAGACGAGACGCGCTTCCTCGCCGGGCTGGAGCTTGTGGCCCTTCTCGCCGAGGAGCTCGATCGCGTGGTGCACGATCTGCACCGCGCCGTCGACGATCACCTTGCGCGCATCGACGAGCGCCTGCGCCTGTTGGCGCACCAGCATGGAGCGTGCGATCTCGGGCGCGTAGCTCAGGTCGCTCAGCTCGAACGACGCGACTTCGGCGCCCGCGGCGACGACCTTCGACTGCAGCAGTTCGCGCATCTGCTTGGCGATGTCGGAAGTCTCGCTCTTGAGGCTCATCTCGTGCGTCGCCGATTCATACGGGTAGCGCGACGCGACCTGCTTGAGCACCGCCATCGCCTGCGTGCGCACGAACGCGGGCGCATCCTCGACCTCGAGCGCCGCGCGCTTGGTGTCGACAAAGCGAAAGGTCACGACCGCCGCGACGACGATCGGGTTGCCGTTGCCGTCGGCGACGACGGTGCGGTGGACCTCGATCGCCTGCTGCTTGGTCGAGATGCGGATCGCGCGGCGGCCCCAGACGTTGACCCACGACATGCCGGGCTCGCGCACGAGCTTCGAGAACTTGCCCCAGCGGAGCAGCACGACTTCTTCCTGCGGCGAAACCACGATCCACGAGGCGAGCAGCGTGACCGGGAAGAACAGAATGCTGAGGACGGTGGTCAGGATGATTTCCATGGGGTTTCCTTTGGCCTTCAGTCTTCGGGGTGTGTCGAGAGGACGCGTGGCGCGCATGGTACGCAGGGGGCTGTGCACGAAGGCGGGTTGAAAGTCGATGGATTTGTCAGGCGCCCTGTAGGATCCCCGCCATGAACCTCGCAACCCGCGCCTCG
>CAITDI010000002.1 GCA_903891095.1 uncultured bacterium
CGCGCGTCGTCACCCGCTTTTGCGGACCCATTCCTCTTCAAGCTCCGACTGCTCCTTGTGCAGCTCTTCGCGCTGCGCGAGGAGCTTCTTCATCTTGCCCGCGTCGCTGGTGACCTTGGAGTCGCTGAACGACGAGTCGATCTTGAGGAGCTCGCGGCCGATGTCGGCGATGCGCGCCTCGATCTTCTCGAGCGGCAGGCTTGAGAAGCGGCTCTTGACCTTCGGCGCGGTGGCCACGGCGGCCTTCGACGGCTGCGGCTTGCTCGCAGCGGGCTGCGCGGGCTTGCTCGGCGCGGGCTTCTTCGCGCGCTCGGCGGCGGCGGAACGCTCGGCTTTTTGCTTGGCTTCCCACTCGCGGTAGGTGCCGTCGAACACGCGCGCGTTGCCGTCGCCGTCGAGGATGACGAGCTTGTCGCAGACGTCGTCGAGCAGCGCGCGGTCGTGCGAGATCAGGAGCAGCACGCCGCCGTGACCGCCCTTGCCGCCGATGCGCGACTTGTCGACGTCGCCGAACTTGTCGAGCGCTTCTTCGAGACGCTCGGCGCTGGGAATGTCGAGGTGGTTCGTCGGCTCGTCGAGGACGAGCAGGTTCTTGGCGCTCGCGATGAGCGACGCGAGCACGAGCCGTCCGCGCTCGCCGCCCGAGAGATCGCCGATCGCCTTGTCCTGCTCTTCGCCGGTGAAGAGGAACGCGCCCGCAAGGTTGCGCGCCTCCTGCTCGCTCGCGCGGGGCGAACCCTCGAGCGAACGGATCGTGTTCTGCAGGAACTCCCACGCGACGACCTGCTTGTCGAGGTGGTCGTGCGTCTGGCGGAACCAGCCGATCGAAAGGCGCGGCGAGCGCTTGATCTCGCCCGTGTCGGCCTCGAGGTCGCCGAGCAGCGTGCGCACGAGCGTGGTCTTGCCCGCGCCGTTCGGACCGATGATGCCGATGCGGTCGCCGGGGCGCGCGGAAAGCGTGAGGTTCTTGAAGCACACGCGCTCGCCGAACGACTTGGAGATGTTCTCCGCGACGAACGCGAAGTCGCCCATCTGCGGGGGATCGGGCAGGTCGAGGTTCATCACGCCCATCTCGGCGTGCTTCTCGACCAGCGAATCCTGCTTGAATCGCTCGAGCCGCGTCTCGCGGCCGCGTGCCTGCTTGGCGCGCTGGCCGGCCTTGTAGCGGTCGATGAACGCCTGCTCCTGGCGGATCTTGTCCTGCTGCTTCTCGTGCTGGCGCTCGACGGTGAGCATGCGCTCGACGCGCAGCTCGCGGAACGCCGCGTAGTTGCCGGGATATTCGCGCAGCACGCCGCGGTCGATCTCGATGATGCGCGTGACCACGCGGTCGAGCAGCCAGCGGTCGTGCGAGATGAGGACGACGCTGCCCTTGAACTCGTCGGCGAGGAAGTCCTCGAGCCAGCGGCGGCCCTCGATGTCGAGGTGGTTCGTGGGCTCGTCGAGGAGCAGGAGGTCGGGGCTCGAGAGCAGCAGCCGCGCGAGGCCGAGGCGCGCCTTCTGGCCGCCCGAAAGTCCCTTGATCGGAAGATCGAAGTCCTCGTCGGTAAAGCCAAGTCCGTGCAGCGCCGCGTCGATCTTGTGGTCGACGGCGTATCCGCCCGCGGCTTCGATGGCCTCCTCGAGCGCGACCTGGCGGTCCATGAGCTTCTCGAGTTCGTCGGTCTCGGCGGTGCCCATGCGCTCGTACACGCCCTCGAGCTCGGTCTTGAGCTGCTCGATCGAGGCGAACGCCTCGGCCGCGGCGCCGCGGAGCGTCTTGTCCTGCGGAAGCTTCGGGTCCTGTTCGAGGTAGCCGATGCGCACCGTGCGGGCGATCTGCACCTCGCCGTCGTCGGGCTTGAGCACGCCGCAGATGAGCTTGAACAGCGTGCTCTTGCCGCAGCCGTTGCGGCCGACGAGGCCGATGCGCTCGCCCTCGTGGATCGAACCGCTCACGCCATCGAGGAGAAGGCGCGTGCCGTGGCCGAAGCGGAGGTTGGCGAGGGTGACGAGTGACATGCGTTTGCCGCGCAGCTCTGCACTGCGAGGGGCGGGAAGGGTAGCAGGATCGCGGGCGGCGCTCAGTCGCGCGGCACGGTTTTCCCGCGCCATTCCCACAGCCACGCGACCAATCGACGGTCGCGCGGAGGCAGGATCGTGCGGGCGATGAACGCGGCGATCGAGGGCGCAAGTGCGGCGGTTGCCGCGACGAAGGCCAGGAACCACGCCGTGCTCAGTGCCGTGAAGCCCGCGAGATAGTGATCGAACGCGACCTGCGTCCACGAGCTCATGGCGACGCGGGAGCCAAGCGCGTAGTACATCGACCAGACCACGATGGCTGCCAGCACGACCGGAAGCGCGGCGTACACCGCGCGTCGGAGCGGACCTTGCCGCGTGAGCGCGATGCCGATGAACAGCGCAAGGGGCGCGGCGATCGCCGTGCCGAGCGCGGTGATCAGGGCGAACGGCACGAGCGCGGTCACGCCGAACCGCGCGTTCACGAGCGCGTCTTGTCCAGCAGGCGAAGCGAGCCATTGATCGTGTGTCGCCGTCCAGTATCCGGATTGGATCTGCGGGTCCGCCTTCGCTTGCTCGTCGAGCGAACTGCGGAAAGCCAGCGAGAGCTCGACGCCCGCAGCGTCGCACGCCTCGGAACTCGCGCCGCCCATGAAGCCGCCCGTGACGCCGCCGAGGGCGAGCAGCGCGACGATCGCGGTGATGGCGAGCGTGGACGCGATCACCGACTTCGCGCGGTTGAGCCACGGCGTCGCGGTGGGATACTCGAACAGCGCGCTCGCGGTGCCGCACTCGCCGCAGCGGACGTAGAGGAGGCCCGTGCCCGCGTCGCGCTCGATGGTGCGGCCGACGAGCGGGTGCAGGCACTGCATGCAGAGGCGATCGCCTTGCAGGGTCTCGCGCGGCGCGGCGGCGTTGGGGGGCGTGGTCGATTGCTCGGTGTTCATGAGGATCAAGCGTGCTGGATGCCAGCGGAGTGGAAGTTCTGCGTGCGGCGGAAACGCCGTGCGGCGAAGCGAGTGAGTCGCGACTGCAGCGGCGCCATGGCGTAGGCGAGCAGGGCGCTCGCCAGGGGCACGGCGGCGCAGGCGAGGGCCATGCGGACGCCGCCGAGTTGAAGCGCTTCGACGACCTCGCCGCGGGACGAACGACCGCCTACGAGGAGTGCAAACAGGGAGACCGCGATCGTCACGGGCGCCGCGCCAAGCAGCCAGGCGCAGAGGAGCCGAACCGCCATCGAGCGATGCGGCGCGAACGCGATCGCGGAGACTGCGGCGCCGACTGCCGCGCTGGCGGCGAACATGGCGTAGATCGCGAGCAGTTCCGCGCGGCGGGCCTCGCCGAGATGCTCGAGTTCGGCGAGCTCGTTGCGCCGGTCCACGAGCAGCGCGCCGATCGCAAACGCAATCAGCCCCGCCGCCTGTCCGCCCGAGAGCGCGATGCCGAACCGCACGTTGAGCGTGCGCGTCCGCGCCCACAGCCGCAGCGGCGCGCGGGCTCCGCGCGGATTCCAACGCACCGCGAACCCGCAGCGGGGGCACTTCGCCACCCACATCCGCAGCGCGCGCGCGTACGAGCGCGACGACGAGTCGAGCGTTTTTCCGCAGGAAGCGCAGCAGTGCGAGGGCATGGTCGGCAAGCATACCCGCGCGTACACTGTCCGCCCCGTGCTCGCCCAACGACCATACCGACGCAAGTTCGCCTATCCGATCATCACGCTCTGCGTGGGAGGGATCGTGTACCTCATGTCGCGCGGGCAGATGTCGATGCATCCGCCCGCCACGCCGCAGGAGTACGAGGCGTTCGCGCGCGAGGTCATGATGAAGGTCCGCGCGGGGCTGCCCGTCCCGAACGTGCGCGGACCGCTGATCGAGCAGCAGTTCAACCTGATGGCGCCTGAGTCCGTGCGCAAGCCCGAGGGCGGCGCGCTGACCTACGAGTTCGCGGGGGCCGATCCTGCGGCGATCGTCGAGCCGAATGTCCAGCGCATCATCGTGCGCGGCGCCGACGGCGCGGGTGTGTCGCTGTCGATCGCGATCCTCGATGGTTCCAAGGAAGTCGCAGGCGTGGCGCGCGTCGACCCGAAGTTGGCTGAGACGCCTGGACCAACGCCGGGAGCAACGCCATGAAGGCATGGATCAACGGTCAGTTCGTCGAGTTCGCCGACGCGAAGGTCGGCTTCTTCGACGGTGGTTTCCAGCATGGCGTGGGTCTCTTCGAGACGATGCTTGCGCGCAATGGCGCGGTGCTGCGGCTCGAGGCGCATCTCGAGCGCCTCGCGACGAGCGCGCGCGAACTGCGACTGTTCGATCCGCTGCGCGTCGAGCCGCTCGCCGAGGCCGTGCAGCTGTGCCTCGAGGCGAATGAACTCAAGGACGCGCGCATCCGCATCACGCTGACCGCGGGCGACATGGGCCGGCCGTTTGCAGGCGCGAACGCCGCCGGTGAGCGTCCCGCGCCGCCGCAGCCGACGATCGCCGTGCATGTGCAGCCGCCGACGCGCTATCCCGACGAGATCTTCGACAACGGCGTCGGCGTGACCATCGCCGAAGGCCGCGCGAATCCGCACGATCGCTTTGCGTCGCACAAGACGCTCATGTACTGGCCGCGCATCGCGACGCTCCAGCGCGCGGCGGAGCTCGGTTGCTCGGAAGCGCTCTGGTTCACGACGCGAAGCCACCTCGCGAGCGGCAGCGTTTCCAGCGTGTTTCTCGTGAAGGACGGCCGCATCCGCGTGCCGTTCGCGCGCGGCGAGGAGCCGATGCAGGACGGAAAGCCCGCGTTCCACGCGCCCGTGCTTCCTGGCTGCACGCGCGCGGCGATCATCCTGTGGGCCGAAGGCACGGGCATCGAGGTCGAGCGCGCGGAGCTGACGATCAACGATCTTCTCGCGGCGGACGAGGTGTTCCTCACCAACTCGAGCTGGGGCGTGATGCCGGTGGTGCGCGTCGAGCAGCATCAGGTCGGCGCGGGCAAGCCTGGCGCGGTCTCGCGCGCGATGCGGGAGAAGTGGCTGGCATGACGGGCTTCGGCGGCAATTTTCCGGGCGGTTTCCGCGTGTTCACCGTCGGCCGCGACGCGGCGTCGCGCGTGCGTGCGCGTGCTCCGTGGCGCGCGCGTGCGGGCGCAGGTCCGCTCGAGCGCGCGCTGGTCGGCGTGCTCACGTTCCTGCTGTCGATCCCCGTCGCGGTGATCCTGCTTGCGATCGGGCTGCTGCTGCTCGCGCTGGTCCTCGGCTGCGCGGCGGTGTTCATCGCGTTTGCGCTGGCGATGTGGCTCGTGCGCACGGTGCTTGGCGCGGGTCGCGCGCCGCGCCGCGCGCAGGCGGAGGATGTCGGTCGCGAGAACGTGCGCGTCCTGCCGCGTCAAGACCCGAACGAGTGAATTCCCGCTGAATTCGCCGCGGGAAATTGCGCTTCGCACCGTGCGCGCGAACCGCCGGCTGTGGGGCTTTCCCTACGATGCGCCGCGCTCGATCGAGCGCGCAGGCAGCGGACGACGATTGCGATCAAGAGGACGATGAACGATGGCTGAAGGACCGGCGCCAACCGCGAACGCGACCCCTGTGTTCGCGCACCTCCACCTGCACTCGGAGTACTCGCTGCTCGACGGCGGGAACAAGATCGAGCGCCTGCTCAAGCGCGTGAAGGAACTCGGCATGGACGCCGTCGCGGTCACCGACCACGGCAACATGTTCGGCGCGATGGAGTTCTACATGAAGGCCAAGGAGCTCGGCGTCAAGCCGATCCTCGGCATCGAGGGCTATGTCGCCGTCGACCGCGAAGGAAAGCAGGGCGATCGCCGCGACAAGACCCACACCGGCGAGAAGGACGGCGGCTGGCACCTCGTGCTGCTCGCCGAGAACATCCAGGGCTGGCGCAACCTGCTCAAGCTCTCGTCGGACGCGTTCCTCAACGGCTTCTACTACAAGCCGCGCATGGACAAGTCGACGCTCGCGCAGTGGGCGGACGGCATCGTCGCGATCAACGGCCACCTCGGCAGCTCGATCGCGTCGCACCTCGAGGACTACCTGAAGTCGGGCAAGGATCCCGTGTTCTGGGAGCGCGCCGTCGCCGAGGCCAAGTGGCACGCGGCGACGTTCAAGCCGAACGAGAAGGGCGAGCCGCGCTTCTACATCGAGCTGCAGCGCCATGTGCCCGAGCAGGAGGAGATCAACCCGTACCTCCGCAAGCTCGCGAAGGAACTCGATCTCCCGCTCGTCATCGACAACGACGCGCACTTCCTCACCGCCGAGGACCACGACACGCACGACACGCTCTGCTGCATCTCGATGCAGAAGAACAAGGACGATCCGACGCGTCTCAAGTATCCCGAGTCGCTCTACGTGAAGAGCCCGGACGAGATGCGCAGGCTCTTTCCCGACGCGGCCGACGCCGAGGCGCTGCTCAACGCGGGCCGCATCGCCGCGCGCTGCAACGTGTCGCTGCCCAAGGGCGAGAATCACGCGCCCGTCGTCAAGGTCAAGCATCCCGGCGTCGGACCCAAGTACAACGCGAAGAAGGACGGCGACCTGACCGAGTGGTTCAAGGCGTATTGCCGCCTGTTCGAGACGCTGCCGTTCGACGCGACGAAAGACACCGAGTCCAAGGACGACCTCAAGGCGAGCTGCGACCGCGCGCTGCGCGACCTCTGCGAAGCAGGCGCGATCTGGCGCTACGGTCCCGACGGCATCACGCCGCAGATCCGCGCGCGCCTCGACCGCGAGCTCAAGATCCTCGCCGACAAGTCGATCAGCGCGTACTTCCTGATCGTGTGGGACTTCGTGAACTGGGCGCGCCAGCGCGGCATTCCCGCGAACGCGCGTGGTTCGGGCGTCGGCACGATGGCGGGCTACGTGCTCGGCCTCTCCAACGCGTGCCCTGAGAAGTACGGCCTGCTGTTCGAGCGATTCACCGATCCCGACCGCTCCGAGTACCCCGATATCGATATCGATATCTGCCAGGACGGCCGCGCCGCCGTGATCGACTACGTGCGCAAGAAGTACGGCCATGTCGCGCAGATCATCACCTTCGGCCGCCTCAAGGCGAAGGCCGCGGTCAAGGACGTCGCGCGCGTGATGGGCCTCACGCCCGCCGAGGGGCAGAACCTCGCGAACCTCGTGCCCGACGAGCTCAAGATCACGCTCGACATGGCGCTGCAGAAGGAGCCCGAGCTCGCCAAGCTCGTGGCGACCGACGCGCGCATCAAGCGCGTGTTCGACCATGCGAAGGGCCTCGAGGACCACGCGCGCAACCAGGGCGTGCACGCCGCGGGCGTGATCGTCGCGACGCGTCCGCTCGACGACATCGTCCCGCTTTGCCGCGCGTCCGGCGGCGCGGAGGAAGCGGTCACGCAATGGGACGGCCCGACCTGCGAGAAGGTCGGCCTGCTCAAGATGGACTTCCTCGGGCTGCGCACGCTGTCGACGATCGAGCTCGCGAAGAAGATGATCCTCGACACGCTGCCCGTCGAGGAGATCTACCGCGCCGTCGGCCGCACCGCGCCGAAGAAGGGCGACGTTTCCGCCGATGCGCTCGCGCATCCGCTCGATCTCGACCGCATTCCGCTCGACGACCAGCAGGTGCTCGAGCTCTTCCGCCGCGCCGATACCAACGGCGTGTTCCAGTTCGAATCGGGCGGCATGAAGAAGCTGCTCTCGGGCATGAAGCCCGACCGCCTCGAGGATCTGATCGCGGCGAACGCGCTGTTCCGGCCGGGTCCGATGGATCTCATCCCCGACTACAACGCGCGCAAGCACGGGACGCAGGAAGTCCCCAAGGTGCACGATGTCGTGTCGCGCTTTACCGACGAGACCTACGGCATCATGGTCTACCAGGAGCAGGTGATGCAGGTCGTGCACCACCTCGGCGGCGTGCCGCTGCGCGCGGCGTACTCGCTCATCAAGGCGATCTCGAAGAAGAAGATCGACGAGATCAACAGCGTGCGCGCGGCGTTCGTCAAGGGCTCGGGCGAGAAGGGCCTGACCACCGCGAAGGCCGAGGAATTGTTCGAGCTCATCCTGAAGTTCGCGGGATACGGCTTCAACAAGTCGCACTCGACGGGCTACGCGATCATCGCGTACCAGACCGCGTACCTCAAGACGTACTTTCCCGCGCACTACATGTCGGCGGTGCTGAGCTTTGAAAGCCAGGCGCGCAAGATCGAGGAGTGGTCGGTCTACCTCGACGATTGCCGCAAGCTGATCTATCCCGATCACTCGGCCAAGAAGCCGCACATCGGCGTCGAGGTCAAGCCGCCCGACGTCAATCTCTCCGAGGAGGACTTCGCGGTCGTCTACGGCGCCGATGAGAAGCGCAGCGCATGGGGCGGGCACATCCGCTTCGGCCTCAAGGCGATCAAGGGCATCGGCGCCGGCGCGATGCGCGCGGTGATCGAGGAACGCCGCAAGAACGGGCCGTTCAAGAGCGTGTTCGACTTCTGCGAGCGCGTCGACTCGAAGAGCGTGAACCGCGCGGGCATCGAAGGCCTCGTGAAGGCGGGCTGTTTTGATTCGCTGCACGGCGCGGACAACCGCGCGAGCGTGGTCGCGAGCATCGAGAGCGCGATCAGCGCGGGCCAGTCGCTCGCGCGCGACCGCGCGGGCGGGCAGGAGAACTTCTTCGGGATGTTCGAGGCTGCCGCACCGAAAGCCGCCGCTTCGGCCGCGCCCGCTGCGTCGCTCCGCAAGGTCGCGCCGTGGGACCGCATGGAGGCGCTGCGGTTCGAGAAGGAGGCGCTCGGCTTCCACGTCTCGGGCCATCCGCTCGACGGCTGGCGCGAGCAGATGAAGGCGTTCTGCACGGCCGATGTGAAGAAGCTCGCCGACATGCCGCAGGACACGCCGTGCGTGGTCGCGGGCCTCGTCGCGCGCACGCGCGTGGTCGTGACCACGAAGGGCAAGAATCCCGGCTCGAAGATGATGATCCTCGGCCTCGCCGACAAGAACGCGACGATGGACGCGGTGCTGTTCACCGACTCGTTCGCCAAGTACGGCGAGCTGATCGTGAACGACCGGCCCGTGGTGCTGATCGGCTCGGTCGACCGCAACCGCGGCGAGCCGAACATCATCGTCGAGCGCGTGATCGCCCTCGAGGAGGCGGAGAAGCATCTCGGCACGCTGCTCGAGGTCGCGGTCGATTGCGGCAGCGAGGCCGAGGGCACCGCGGCCAGCACGATGGAGATGGTCGCGGGCCTGCTCAAGCAGGCGACGAACTCCGCGAGCATGTCGCAGGGCCGCGCGGTCGACGTGATGATCCACCTCGACGGCGATGTGCGGCGCACGTCGCTGCATTCGCATCGCCTGCGCGTGGTGCCCGATCCGATGCTGCTCGAATCGCTGCGGCGGATCGTGGGCGCGGACCGCGTGCGCGTGCGCGGCGGCTGGACGCCCGAACGGCGCAAGCCCAAGCAGTGGGGCGGCAAGCGGCCGAGTGAAGAGGCCGTGGAGGCGTAAATGATGGAGGCGTAAATGATGGAGGCGTAAATGGAGGCGTAACTGTGGGCGTAAATGGCGGCACGACGGGCGCGCTGGTTGCCGCCGTTCCGCAGGGGCGCTCGCGCCGCATCGGCGAGGTCTGCTTCCCCCGGTTACGGGCGACCAAGAGCCGCTGCTGCCACGGATCTCGTTGCCAAGGATTTCGCTGCCAAGGATCTCGAGCGTTCCATCCCGCGCGAGCGGCGCAGTGGCTCGGTCCGCTGCCTGCGTGTCAACGGCTCCGCCGCGTGCAATCTTGTTGCGGTACTGTGCTTGCCGTCACTTTGGTCGCCTCGGCATGTGCGCGGGCCGGCTTGCGGTGTGGCGCCCCGAGGTGGAGTCACGAGGTGGAGTCCCGAGGTGGAGTCCCGAGGTGGTGTCCCAAGGTGGTGTCCGCGGCCGGTTTTCGTCGTGAGTGGTGATTTCGTGTTGAATCGATGTCACCTGTAGGTACAGCCATCCCGTTTCCGTGCGCCGATGAGCAAGAAGCCCAATCCAATCAAGCGTCAGCCGACCCGCGCGTCCACCAAGCCTCGGAAGGCGCGCCCCAGCAAGGATGGAGGTCCCGCCGAGGCTGCGCGGGCTGCTGACGGTGTCGAGTTCGAGGCGGCGATTGAATCGGGCGAGACCGCCGGTCCGCCGAACACCGCGGCCGAGCGCGCGCAGCTTCGCCTGCTCGTGGAGCGCAACTACAAGGAACTGCACGCGATCGCGTCGCGCAAGCTGCGGACTTCTGCGTTGCGTCGGACGATGTCGCCGACTTCGCTCGTGGCCGAAGGCGTCGTGCGGCTGATGAAGCAGCGCGCGCTGCCCAAGACCTCGCCGCACCTCGGTGGCCTGGCGACGATCCTGATGGCGCAGGCGCTCTCCGATCGCGCCAAGCACCGCCGTGCCCGCAAGCGCGCCGGAAACGCCAAGTGCCTTCGCCTCGGCACCGACGTGCCGCATGACAAGCGGCTTGGCCGCGGCGGACATCGGCCAAAGGCGGAGGAGCGCAGCCAGGTGCAGCAGCACGAGCTGCTCGCCGAGATGGAAGCGCTCGGCCGCGAGAATCCGCGGCAGATGGAGATCGTCGCGCTGCACCTCGTGCTGGGCATCTCGCTGGAAGAGGTCGCGCGCATGGTCAAGGTCAGCGAGCGCACGGCGTTTCGCGAACTCGCCGCGGGCCGCGCGGCGCTGGCGCTCGCGCTTGGACTCGGCGGCGGCGATTCCCCCGTCGGCCGGAGGCGCTCATGAGCGACTCCGCGTCCAATCCGCTCGACGCCGCGCTTCGCAAGCTCGGCGAGGATCTGAGGGGCGGCTCGCTCGGCGCGGCGTTGCGCTGCGGGCCGTTCACGCTGCTGCAGCTTGTGGGCGAGGGCGGCGTGGGCGAAGTGTTCGCCGCGACGCGCGATGGCGAGACCGACGGCATCGCGCGCTACGCGGTCAAGCTCATGCGGCCTGGTTCCGATGGCACCGAGGCGCTCGCGCGGTTTACGCGGGAGCGAGCGATCCTCGACATGGTGTCGCATCCGTCCATTCCGCGCGTGGTCGCGACTGGCGTGAACCCTGAGGGGCGCCTTTGGCTCGCGACCGAGTACGTCCACGGCGGCGCGATCACCGACATGTGCGACCTGGTCTCGGCGCCGTTTGCGGCGCGCGTCGAGTTGCTGGCGGGCGTGTGCGACGCGGTGGGCGCTGCGCATGAAGCGAGCGTGATCCATCGCGATCTCAAGCCGTCGAACATCCTCGCGGCGCCCGTCGCCGTGGGTGATCGGGGCGCATCCCGCGGGGCGCCGCTGTTTCCGTGGATCATCGACTTTGGGATCGCGCGCGCGATGAGCGGAGGCGGACCGCGCCTCACGCCAGCGGGCGTGGCGCATCGAATCGGAACGCCTGACTACATGTCGCCCGAGCACTGGGACGACGGCGTCGGCGGATGCGACGCGCGGAGCGATGTCTTCTCGCTCGGCGTCGTGATCGGCGAGGTGCTCGCGGGCGTGCTCCCGCGCACCAGGCGGGCAGGCGCGAGCGATTCGTCGCGCGCGCGCAAGCGGCCGGGCGCGGTGGTGGTGCCGTCGGTCGCTTTCCGCACGGTGATGGCGGAGGATGCGGAGCTCGCCGCCAAGATCGCGCGTGCCCGCGGGTTGCGGAGCGCCGACGCGCTGCTCGCGGCGCTCGAGCGCTCGATCGACGATGTCGTTGCGAAGGCGCTCGCGGGGCAGCCGAAGGATCGGTTCGCCGATGCGAATGCGCTGGCGAGGGCGTTGCTGGCGATGATGAGCTGAGCGCGGTGTCCGGAATCTCGGGGCAGGAGCTGATTTCCTTCGGCGGGGCGTTGCGCATTCTCCCCGGAAGTCCGTATGTCTCGATGCACGGCCGAAGTCCCTTGGCCGGTTGCGACGGACGATTGGAGCAGCACCATGGCCGACAGCACACCCGATGGCAGGGCCCCGATCGAGCCCGAGCGAACTTTCCACAAGCTTTGGACGGCGAATTTTTGGGAGTTCCGCGTCGCGGGCAACTGGGCGCGGCGGGTTCTTCGCGTCGGCGGCAAGGCGGATGCAAGCCATCGGGGAGGTCTGACGCGGCTCGGGCAGGTCGTCATTGCGATCCTGGCGCTGTTGGTGATTCGCATCCTGGTGGCGCTCGTTCTCGCGGTCATCGGAGTGCTGCTCGGCGTGGAGCCCCAAAGCAACGGGTCGATTCGCATGGCTCCGGCCAACAGATCCGTATCGCCAGACGCGGCAAAGCTCGAGCTTTGGATGTGGCTGATCGGCACAGGCTTCGTGATCGCGGTGGGTGTTTGGATGGGTATCCGCCGCACCCGCGCCGAGCGGGTCGCGCAGACCAAGGAGGCTGCATGAGCGAGAAAGAGAATGATCATTACGACGAGGAGCGGGAGCCGCCGTCAGATGGCCGAAAGATCTCGGAAGAGCAGCAGTCCGAAGGCATCTGGGGCGTGCATCGACGGCTGTGGGGGGCGGTGGTCGCGGGGGTTCTCGCACTGGGGTTGCATTCCGGTGGTGCGGTGATGCGAGGATGCGAAGCCGCCACCGCGACCTCCGTGCGAGAGGCTGGCGCGCTCGAGCTGTTCCTCGTCCGCCTTGGCATCGGCAGTGCGCGGGTGGCGGTTCACAGCTGGAACAACTCCAAGAGCGACCCAGACGATCAAGCTGACACGCCGGGGAGTCGGCTGTCCCCTGGACGCGGCCGTATGCATGATGACTCCCTGGAGTGGGTTCCGCTCCCCACGCCGGAACCCTACAACTGGGTCTTGGAGGAAGGCAACGCCGAACTTGGCAGCCGCGCGAGCGCAGCCGATCTCAAGCCTTCGTTCCTGCGTCCCACGTTGCTTGGATCGCCGCTCAGCACGCGGTGCGTGGTAAGGACGTGCGGTGAAGGAAATGCGCGCCTCGGAGGCAAGCATGCAGCCGACTGCGCTTCTTGGATCCAGGCCGAATCGTTGGGAGAGCAGAGGGCATGACATCTCGCGCGGAAAGTTTGATCACCACCACGCGCAACACCGGCATCTGCAGGCTGGTGCGAAGTACCACGATCGTCTCGCTGCTGCTCGCGTTCCTGCTGCTGCCGGTTGCTCGGGCAGAAGCACGTCAGGACACTCTGGCACTGGCCATGCGCGGCTTTCGGTTGCCGTCGGTTCGGGTACCGAGGGTCCCCGAGGCCGAGTGGCCTCGATTTCGCGGTGAAGACTGGAACTCTGGCGAGCAAAGCAGATTACCGATCAGAGTCGTCGGCCCAGGTGCGTCGGGATTTGGTAGAGGCGACGCAGGCAAAGATGACATGAAATGGATCCTTCCGTTGCTTCTGGTGCTCGCAGTCGCTGCAGCTTGGGCTTTCAAGCCAATCGGACCGTCTCCAGCAGAATCCGATCGCGAATGCGTTGGCTTCGCTGCGAAGCGCACTCCAACCAGGTCGCCGCCATCGAGCAGTGGTTGGGTGTCGCCGACGATTCGGCGACCTGAGGACAAGTGAGCTCGATCGTGAGGAACTGCGCCGCATCCCGCGCACGCCCGAGTGGATGGATTGCATAGCCCGTCCTCGAACCGCTGAGAAAGAACCAAACATGTCTCGAAACCCACGGACCTTGGCGCGAATCACGACGTGTGTTGCCAGGCCGACGTCGCTGGGGCGCGGTGCCGTTTTTCTGGCGCTGCTCGTGTTGATGGTGCTGCCCGCAGCTCGGGCCCACGCCAGCCACGGCGCGCCCTCTCAGGTGCTTCGCGCACTGCAGTCGGTGGGGAAGAGCATCGTCCGGGCCATCGAGGAGGAGGCTCCGACCATTGGAGTCCGCGCCGCAGGAGTGGCCGCGAAGGAGCTCTACACGCAGCAGCGCGATGAATCCCCCCAAGTCTCGCGGGTCGCGCCCGCCAACACCCGGCCGATGGATGCAACGGCCTGTTGGATCGCCCTTTTGGTGATCGCGGTTGCGATTCGGAGCGCGCACGTTTGGGCGGTTCGAGGCAGCAAGCGGTCGCAGCCGCTGCCTGATGGGGCCTTCGCTCCGCCCACGACGGTATCTGTTTCGGTGTTGCCGCCGCTGCGTATCAAGACGAAATCGGAGCCGTGGCGGGCTCCGCCGAGTCCGCCGGCTCTAAGCCGTACCCGACGAAACTGGTGGCGGGTGTTCATTCTTGCGGCCGCGGTGCTGTGCGTGATCCCACTCATGGGCCTGATCGTCCAGTTTCCGCTGACTGTTGACGAGTGGGCGGGCATCCTTCTGGGCGCGGCTTTCGTCGCCCTCGTGTTGTTGTTCCTGTGCATGCTGGGCAAGTTCGAGAGCCTCCGTACTTCATCCTCCGATCCTGAGTCGTAGCACGAGTTCCTTGCCCGGCGAAACGCTTCGCATCTCGCGGACGCGTGATCGCGTTACGCATCCTCCCGCAACACCCCCGCATTCAGGCGAATCACCAGACCTGCGGCAAACGCCGCTGTGAGGTCGGTCGTGCAGCGCGCTTTGGTAGCGACGGCACTTTGCATCACGCAAAGGCTGTTGTTCGACAAGCCGTGCAAACGGCCATGCGCTCGCGGAGTACTCGACATGCAACGGATTCCCGAAATGGGCCACGCCAGGCGATGCGCGACCGCGCTCGCGGCCGCCATCACGACGGCGCCCGCCCTCGCCAACGACTGCCCCGGCGACGTCAACGGCGACGGCGTGGTGCAGAGTCGTGACATCACCGCGCTGCTCGGCGACTGGGGCGGTCCGCCGAGCGAGGGGTTGGCGAGCGACATCGACGCGAGCGGCATCGTCGATGCGCGGGATCTCGCGCTGCTCCTGCAGGCGTGGGGCGCGTGTCCGCTGGCTCCGCTGTGGGCCACCGTCATCGAGGCGATGCCTGATCCTGCGGTCGTCACGAATCCCGCGTTGCGCGCGGCGATCGAGGCGACGGGCCTCGCGTGGCGCGTGCGCGATCGCGCGTCGGGCATCGAGATGCTGCTGGTGCCGCCGGGGTCGTTCATGATGGGCGCGAGCCCGGGCGACGAGGCCGCGTTTTTCGGCGAGTTTCCCCTGCATCTCGTCACGCTGTCGCATGCCTACTACCTCGGGCGCTACGAGGTCACGCAGCGCGAGTACGAGGCGGTGATGGAGTTCAACCCGAGCTGGAACACCGAGAACCTCGATCCAGAGCTCAATCCGCTGCGGCCAGTCGAGTCGACGCCGCTGGACTGGGCGGGGGTCTTCCTCTCGTTCACGGGGCTGCGGCTGCCGACGGAGGCAGAGTGGGAGTTCGCGTGCCGCGCTGGCACTTCCACGCCGACCTACGCCGTCGACGGCCAACTGCTGGGCGATCTCGCGTGGTACAGCCCGAACGGCCGCGGCATGACGCAGCCCGTCGGGCGCAAGATCGCGAACGCGCTCGGATTCCACGACATGCTGGGCAACGTGTGGGAGTGGGTCTCGGACTGGTACTCGTCGAAGTACTACGCCGAATCGCCGCGGGTCGATCCGACGGGGCCTGAGTTCGGTGAGTTCCACATCATCCGCGGCGGCTCGTGGTACGCGCCGGATTCGAATGTGCGAGCGAGCTTCCGCGGAGCGATTCCCGGCTGGTTCGTGCTGTCCGACACGGGCTTCCGCGCGGCGCGCACGCCGTGAGCGGTCGCGTGCCGACTGATCACATGCCCGCGAGCCGCTCGGCGACGTCCTTCTCGGCGAGCGCGTCGAGCAGGGGATCCATCTCGCCCGCGAGGAGCTTCTGCAGCGAGAAGCTCTGCTCCACGCGATGGTCGACGCAGATGCCTTCCTTGAAGCGGTAGGTGCGGATCTTCTCCGCGCGGTCGCCCGAGCCGATCATCGAGCGGCGCGTGGCGCTGCGCCGCGCGTCGATCTCGCGCTTGCGGATCTCGAACACGCGCGCGCGCATGAGGCGCCAGGCCTTCTCGCGGTTCTGGCCTTGCGAGCGCGTCTCCTGCATGCGGACCTCGATGCCCGTCGGCAAGTGGATGAGGTGCACCGCGGTCGCGACCTTGTTGACGTTCTGGCCGCCCGGGCCTTGCGCGGTGGTCACCATCTCCTTGACCTCGGCGGGGTCGAGCACGACGTCGACTTCCTCGGGCTCGGGCATCACGGCGACGGTCGCGGTGGAAGTGTGGATGCGGCCCTGCGCCTCGGTCGCGGGCACGCGCTTGACCTGATGCGTTCCGCCTTCGAACTGCAGCGCGGCGAACGCGCCCACGCCTTCCACGGTCGCGATCGCGTGGGTGAGCCCGCCCGCGTCGCCAGGCTTGGTCTCGACGAGCTCGAAGCGCCACCCGCGGCGAGCGGCGAGCGCGCGGTACATCTCGAAGACCTCGCCCGCCCAGAGCGCGGCTTCGTCGCCGCCGACGCCCATGCGCACTTCGAGCACGAAGCTCGCGATGCCCGCGTCGTCGCCCGTGACCAGCGCCTTGACGATCTGCTGCGCGAGGCCGCGCGCGCGCGATTCGAGCGCGGGGCGCTCCTCGCGCGCCATCGCGACGAACTCGGCGTCGCCCGACGCGGCGAGCTCGGCGAGCCCCGCGAGTTCGTGCGCGCACTTGCGGAACTCCGCGAGCGGCTCGAGCGTGCGCGCGAGCAGCGCGCGGCGGCGCGAGAGCTCCATCGACTTCCTGTGGTTCGACGCGATCGCGACGTCCTCGAGCTGCGCGGCGATGCCGTCGTCCTCAGCGCGTTGCGCGGCGAGGATGCGGCGGAGGTTCTCCGGCAGGAGCTCCGCTTCGATCGCATCGGCGTTGGTCGGGTCGGACGGCACGGGCGAATAGTCTCGCAGAACGACAGTCTCGCAGAAAAAGACAACCGCCCCACCAAGGCGGGGCGGTTGAGGAAACTCGAAAGTGCTTACTTCTTCTTGTTGTCGAAGTACTTGCCGGCGAACTTCTTCTGGAAGCGCTCGACGCGGCCGAGGGTGTCGACGAAGGTCTTCTGACCCGTGAAGAACGGGTGCGAGCCCGACCAGATTTCGACGTTCATCTCCGGCACGGTCGCGCCGACGGTCATGACGACCTCGCCACGGAAGATGATCTTGCACTCGGGGTAGTACTTGGGGTGGGTGTCGGTCTTCATCGCGCGTTCCTCTCATCCCCAGTCGCGCTGGGGAAGGTCGGAGAGAATACAGCGCCCGCCGAAAGATGCAAGCGGCTTGGCGGTGTCGGGCGATTCTCGGACGGGGTTCGGGTGGCGTTCGCGCCGGGCGTTGGGGTGGAAGTTTCCCGAGCGGCGAACCTTCTGCGGGACTCAGGGGGTCCATGGAGCCCTACATTTGCGCTTCCCCGCGGCGTCCTGGCCGCATTCCACCGCTTTCGACGGAGATCAACCCCATGGCCGACGCGATCAACACCTTCAACGCGACCGAACAGAACTTCGACAAGGAGGTCGTCCAGTCGAGCGTGCCGGTGCTTGTCGACTTCTGGGCGTCGTGGTGCCCGCCGTGCCGCATGCTCAAGCCCGAGCTGGCTGCGCTGGCGCCCGAGCTCGAGGGCAAGGTGCGCGTGGCGTTCGTCGACGTCGACGCGGAGCCCGCGATCGCCGAGGCGTTCCAGGTGCGTGGCATTCCCGCGCTGTTCCTGCTGAAGGACGGCGAGGTCGTGGACGCGTGGACGGGCTACTCGCCGCGCGCGGCGGTCAAGCAGCGCCTCGAATCGCACGTTGGCAAGATCGGTGGCTGAACGCGTCGTGCCCGTCGAGGGCATGCACTGCGCGGCGTGCGCGTCGAAGGTCGAGTCGGCCGCGCGCGGCGTCGCGGGCGTTCGCTCGGCGAGCGTGTCGTTCGCGGCGCGCAAGATGCGCGTTGACTTCGATGCGGAGACGACGGACATCGTGGAGATCGCCGCGCGCGTGAAGCGCGCGGGATTCGCGCTGTCGCTTGATCGCGATCCTGCGGTGCGCGCCGCGCGCGAACTTGCGGAGGAACGCGCGCTGCGCATGCGCGTGATGGTCGGCGGCGCGCTGTCGCTGCCGCTGGTGGCGATCGCGATGTCGCATGGGGCGATTCCCGCTGTCGCGGGCGAGACGGGCGCGTGGATGCAGGGCGCGCTCGCGCTGCCTGTGTTCGCGTGGTGCGGTTGGCCGATCCATCGCGCGGCGTTTATGCGCGCGCGGGCGTTTGGCGCGGACATGAACACGCTCGTCTCGCTTGGCACGGGCGTGGCGTTTGCGTCGAGCGTGTGGGCGCTGGTCGCGGGCGGCGCGGCGATGCATGGCGAGCATCGGATGGAAGCGATGCCCGCCGTGTGGTTCGAGGCGTCGGCGATCATCGTCGTGTTCGTGCTGCTTGGGCGCATGCTCGAGGCGCGGGCCACGCGCCGCGCGGGCGATGCGCTGCGCGCGCTTTCGGCGCTGGCGGTTGCGCGGGTGCGGGTGATCGATCCAGGCGTGGACGGCGGCGAACGCGAGGTCTCCGCCGAGGAAATCGAGCCCGGCATGCGCGTGCGCGTGCGGCCTGGCGAGCGCGTGCCCGTCGATGGTCGCGTGGTCGCGGGCGAGAGCGAGGTCGACGAGTCGATGCTCACGGGCGAGCCGATGCCGTGCGTCAAGCGCGCGGGCGACGCGGTCGTCGCGGGCACGATGAACACGCTCGGCGCGCTCGAGGTCGACGCGACGCGCGCCGCGGGCGACACCGTGTTGGCACGCATCGTCGAGATGGTCGACGAGGCGCAGACGACGAAGGCGCGCATCGCGCGCGTGGCCGATCGCGTGGCGGCGGTGTTCGTGCCGGTGGTGATCGCGATCGCGATCGCGGCGGCGGGCGCGTGGCTGATGCTCGCGCCCGCGGACATTCGCGTGGCCAAGGCGATCGAGGCGCTGGTAAGCGTGCTGGTCGTCGCGTGTCCGTGCGCGCTCGGCCTCGCGACGCCGGTCGCGGTGATGGTCGCGTCGGGGCGCGCGGCGCAGATGGGCGTCTTGTTCCGCTCCGCGGGCGCGTTTGAGAAGCTCGCCGCGCTACGCGAGATCGTGTTCGACAAGACGGGCACGCTGACCGAAGGCGCGCCGCGCGTGGTCCAGGTCATTGCCGTGGCGGGCGTCGATGAAGCGCGCGTGCTCGCGGTCGCCGCCGCGTGCGAGCGCGCGAGCGAGCATCCGATCGCGCGCGGGATCGTGGACGAGGCGGATCGCCGCGGGATCGCGCGGTTGCCAGGCGAAACGCGCGACTTTCGCGCCGTCGCGGGGCAGGGCGCGCAGGCGACGGTTGGTGACGCGCGCGTGCTCGTCGGGCGCGCGTCGTGGCTTGCCTCGTTGCTTGCGGCGCAGGGCGTGGAGATCTCGATCGAGATTCCCGCGGGTACGACGGTGTGCGTCGCCGAAGGCGCGCAACTGCTCGGCGCGATCACGCTGGCCGATCAGGTGCGTGGGTCTTCGCGCGGCGCGATCGAAGCGCTGCGCGCGCTCGGCGTGCGTGCGTTCATCGCCAGCGGAGACGACGCGACGGCGGTCGCCGCGGTGGCGCTCGCGGTGGGCGTCGACGCAAGCGACGCACGCGGCGCGATGACGCCCGAGTCGAAGGCTGCGTTCGTGCGCGATCGCCGCGCGCATGCGGATGCTTCGGGGCGGAGCGGTGTGGCCTTCGTCGGCGACGGCATCAACGACGCGGTCGCGCTCGCCTCGAGCGATGCGGGCATCGCGATGGGCGGCGGCAGCGATGTCGCGCGCGCGAGTGCGGATGTCACGCTCGTCTCCGCGGACCTCGCGCGCGTGCCCGATGCGATCGCGCTCTCGCGGCGCACGCTTGCTGTGATCAAGCAGAATCTCGCATGGGCGTTTGGCTACAACCTCGTGCTGATTCCGCTTGCGGCGGGCGCGTTCTGGCCGCTCACGGGCTGGATGTTGCCTCCGGTCGCCGCGAGCGCGGCGATGGCGCTTTCGAGCGTGAGCGTGGTGATGAACAGCCTGCGCCTGCGCCGCGCGTAGTCGCGGCACGGATCAAGCCGGCTGCGTGGGCACGCCTTCGTACAGCGTGTCTTGCGCGAGTTCCTCGCGCTTCATCACGACCGAGTGCGGCGCGACGGTCGCGCGCGCGCCGATGTCGGCGCCGTACAGCAACACCGTGTTCGGCCGCACCGTCGCTCCGTCGCGGATGTGCACGAAGTCGACCTTGAGCACGCGATCCTCGAAGGTGTGCGCCTGGAACAGCGCATCGACCGTCACATCGTCGCCAAACTGCAGCATGTCGGGATCGACCACATGCGCGAATCCGTTGCCGAGCAGCGCGCGCTTGCCGATGCGGCAACCGACCAGGCGCAGGTACGCGACGAGAAACAGCGTGCCCTCGATGAACACCAGCGGCACGCTCGCCCACATGCCCCAAGCGACGTAGAGAAAGTCCCATCGGCTGCACCAGCAGCTCCACAGCGCGTGCGTGCCTGGCTTGACGCGGCCGATGAGCAGCCATTTCATCGCGACGATCGCGAGTGCGAGCGTGGCAAATGCCGTGCATACGCCGAGCGGCAGCGCGATGAGCCGGAACGGCACGCGTGAGAGTTCGTCGGCCGCGAGCTCCATCGCGCGGAACCACGCGAGGCCGACGAACACGGGGCCGATCGGCAGCGCGAAGCGCGCGAGTTCCCAGATCCAGCGGTTGACGCGGCGGATCGGCGACGGATCGTGCGTGAGTTCGCGCGGCATCTCGACGATCTCGCGCTTGGGCAGGCGGAACGCAGGTTGGCCGAACCACGAGCTGCCCGCTTCGTGCGGGATTCCGTCGCCGCGCGTGGAGATTCCGACGAGCGTTCCCGGCGCGAGCCGCGTGCCCGGCGGCAGCACCGCGTGATTGCCCACGAAGCACGACGCGCCGAGCTCGACCGTCTCGACCTGCGCGACGCCCGCGTGCAGGCGCGGTCCGCCGAGGTAGATGCCGTCGGCGAAGAACGTCTCCGCGCCGATCACCACGCTCGACGGGATCACGTCGGTCACCGTCGAGATCTCGCAGCCGCGACCGATGCGGGCGCCCGCGAGGTTGAGCCACATCGGCCACATGATCGTGCCCGAAAGCCACTTGCCTGCGGCTTCGACCATCGTCGATTGCAGCGACATGCGCGTGGCCGCGAACGAGCCGAGCGAGTACGCGCCGCGCGGCGCACGGCCGAGCGCGCGCACAAGCAGCGCCTGCAGCAGCACCGTGCCGATGCCCGCGCAGATCACGGCGCCTGCGAGGCGCGCGAAGCCTTCGGCGGTCGGCAGGATCGATCCGCTGTGGAACAGCAGGTCGTGCGCCGATTCATCGGCGTGCAGGCCGAACATCGAGAACGCCGCGATCCACGGCAGGAACAGCGCTCCGACGATCGCGAGAAACACCGCCGTCGCCGCGAGCACGTGCGTGGCCGTCGCCTGCGGCTCGTCGACCTGCGGCGGCGCGGGCGCGATGCCGACGCGTTCGGCCGGCACGCCGTCGAGCACGGCGTGCTCGTGGACTTCGCCCGCGACGAGGTTCGACAGCGGCCGAAGGATGCTGCCCGCGCCGAGTTCCGCGCCTGGCGAGAGTCCCGCGCGCGTCTCAAGCGTCGCGCCGCGGCGCACGGTCACGCGGCCGAACACGAGGCATCCCGCATCGAGCTCGATCGCGCGCAGGCACGCGTCCTGCCCGATGGTCGCGTCGTCCTCGAGCGTGATGAGGTCCCAGCCGCCTTCGTTGAGGCGCACGCCGCGATGGATGTGCACGCGCTTGCCGATGCGCGCGCCAAAGAGCGTGAGCACCGCGGGCCCGAGCCCGACCGCCTCGAACAGATCCCACGGCGCGAGCGACGCCAGGCGCACGACGATCCAGTGTCGCACGTGCCACATGCTCCACGCGCGCACGCGCATCGGGCGATAGCGGCCGATGAGCAGCCACTTGGCCGCAAGTGCGAGCGCGAGCACGGAGCCCGCGTAGGCGCAGACGACGAGCGCGGCGAACGACGCGAGCACGAACGCGCGCGAGAACGATCCGTGCAGGGCATCGGCGATCCGTTCGCCCGCGCGCGGAATCCAAAGCACCTGCGACGTCGCGACCAGCATCACCAGCAGGAACGCGCCTTGCAGCGTGGTGGCGAGCAGGGGACGCGCGGTGCCGATCGGCTCGCTGCGCGCGTGCGCGTTGCTCCCGTCCGCGGCGCGACGCGGCGCGGTGGTGGCGACGCGGTCGAGCTGCGCGGCGACGTCGCGCACGGTGCGAAGCTGGTACGCGAGGCGCACCGTCGCCGCGCGCGTGGCGGCGGACGCGCGCAGCCTGGAGATCGCGATGGCGATCGTGAGCGAGTCGAGCCCGAGATCGTCGAAGAAATCCGCGGTGACCGAGACTTCGCCATTGCCGCCGCGTGATCCGAGCGCGGCTGCGATCGCGCGTGACACGATGCGCTCGGTCTCGGTTTCCGGCGCGACATGCGTCGCGGCTGCGGCCGTGGCGCTCGCCCGCGCGCCGCCGATCGCGGGCAGGCGCTTGCGGTCGAGCTTGCCACCGACCGAACGCGGAACGGCTGCGATTGGCGCGATGACCGCAGGCACCATGTAGTGCGGCAGTTCCGCGGCGACGAACGCGCGCAGCGCATCCGCGTCGATCGCGTGCCCATCGCGCGCGACCACATGCGCGACCAGCAGCGGGCGCGCCGCGTCGCCCTCGACGGTGGCCGCGGCCTCGAGCACGCTCGCGTGCGCCGCGAGCTTGGCCTCGATCGCGCCGAGTTCGACGCGGTACCCGCGCAGCTTGACCTGCGCGTCGATGCGCCCGTGGTAGTGGAACTCGCCGCGCGCATCGCGATGGACGAGGTCGCCCGTGCGGTACACGCGGCCAAGCATGGGATGCTCGATGAAGCGCGCCGCAGTCGTCTCGGGCTGCCCGCGGTAGCCGCGCGCGAGCGATGCGCCGCCGATCACGAGCTCGCCGTGCGATTGATCGGTGATTTCCCGCAATTCCGCGTGATCGGGATCGATCACGAACGCGGTCGTGCCCGGGATCGCGCGGCCGATCGTGACGGGTTCGCCTGCGTGCACGGTCGCGCGCAGGCAGGTGACCGTGCATTCGGTCGGGCCGTAGCCGTTCTCGAGCCTGCGTCCGCGTGCCCATGCGTCGGCGAGGTCGGGCGGCAGCGCCTCGCCGCCGACGTACAGCATGCGCAGCAGCGGGAGATCGCGCTGCGGATCGTCGCACGCAAGCGTGCGCAGCAGCGTCGGCGGCGGACAGAGCACGGTGACGCGCTCGCGCTGCAGCCACGGCAGGAGATCGGGGCCGAGTCGCGCGGTCTCGTCGTCCATCACCAGCGCCGTCGCGCCTGCGGCCCATGCGAGCCACATTTCCTCGATGCTCGAGTCGTAGCTCGCGGAGGAGCCTTGCGCCACGCGGTCGCCTTCATGCAGGCCGAACTCCGCGAGATCGCCGCGCACGAGGTTGAGGATCGAGCGGTGCGTGATCTCCACGCCTTTCGGCTTGCCTGTGGTGCCCGACGTGTAGATCACGTACGCGAGGCTGTCGGCGTCGAGCACGCGCTGCGCGCATCGCTCGGCGTGCGCCGCCGCGCGGTCGATCGCGTCGGGGGCGATGTGTGGGCATTGGATCGCGTCCCGGTTCGCGCCTGCGAGGATCTCCGTCGCGCGCGCGTGGTCCGCGATCAACGCGACCGCGTTCGCATCGCGCAGGATGTCCGCCGCTTGCCGCGCAGGAAACACCGGGTCGATCGCGCTGTACGCGCATCCCGCGCGCATGGCGCCCAGGATCGCGGCGTAGAGGCGTGCGTCGGTCCGCGGCAGCGCAAGCGCCACCACCGCCTCGCGCGCCGCATGAGGCGCGAGCAGCGTCGCCACCGCGCGCGACATGCGGTCGAGTTCGGAGTAGCTGAGCGTCACGCGCGCGCGGCCGTCGGCCGGCGGGATCTCGAGCGCCACCGCATCAGGCGAGCGCGTGCAGGTCCTCGCGAACAGATCGAGGATCGTGGCGTGCTCCGCGCCTGCGTCGTTCGCGCCGTGCATGCAGCGTCACTTCGTGTTCGGCTGCGAAACAGCGCCGTGCAGCGGGTCGTGCAGCGGAGCGAGCAGCGACTTGATGTGCGGCGCAAGATGCGACGCGCGCGCGTGCTGATTCGCCGCGGAAAGATGCTTGAATCCGCGCACCGTGCCCACGCACTCCGGCGTCCCGCACGCGCATGCGAACGGCTCGGCCATGTCGGCTTCGGTGGTGGTGTAGTCGAACGTCACCTGCTCGCCCGCGCGGATCGGCTGGCGCGCAAGCAGGCTCTGCCCCTGCACGTGCGCGTTCGGCGCGCAACAGTGGTTGAGGAACCGCCACGGATGGCGCACGCGCATCTCTGCGTCGGGCAGCGTCGCGCTCGCCTCGATGTGCACGCCATGATCGAGCTGGATCGAGTACCGCGTCGGATGCGACTGCGTGCGCCCGTCGATGGTCATGATGATCTCGCCGCGCGCGATGTCACGCGTGGCGAAGACTCCCGCTCCGTACTGCATGTCGCGGACGGTGCAGGGAAAGGGCGTATGGACGGTCGTGGATGGTTCGGCGAATGTTGGCACGGGTCGGAGTCCGTGGGTGGAATGAATACAGGGACGATTCCGCAGCGTACGGGAAGTCGCATTCCGATTGAAGCGATTTCAGCGCTTGGTCGCGATGATCTCGAGCACGGTCGGAGTGACGAAGATCGACGCGCTGTCGCGCTCGGCCGCGGCCACGGCGTCGAGCGCCGCGCGCCCCCATGCCTCGTCGCGCATGCCGAGCTCGACGAGCCGCGGCACGTTGGTTCGGATGAACCCAGCGGGCCAGTTCCACAGTCGGTCCGACGGTCGCGCCGCCAGCGCGATCGGCCTCACGGCGCGCAGGTCAAAGCCGCGGTCGGTGAGCAATCGGGGCAGGGCGCGCGCAATGTTCGGTTCGCCGCCCTGGCTGCGCCAGCTTTCGAAGACCGCCTCGACAAAGCTCCGAACGGGCGCGGATGGCGGAAGCAGCTGGTACGACTCGTATTCGACATACTCGTGAAAAACCGCCGCGCCGCCGGGGCGCAGCGCGTCGTGGATGCGGTCGACGAGCTTGCCGGGGTCGGGCACGAAGCACGCGACCCAGCGGCACCACGCGGCGTCGAAGCCGGTTCCGGGGATCGCGTGGGTCATGAGGTCGATCTCCGCGGTCTCGATGTTGCGGTGGCCCGCCGCCGCGGCGATCTCGCCGAGGATGCGCAGGAAGCGCCCGCTGCGCTCGGCCGCGAGCACGCGTCCCGCGGGACCGACGAGTTCGGCCAGGTCGACCGACGCGAAGCCAGGCCCCGCGCCGACGTCGATCACGCGCGCGCCTCGGCCAATCCCCGCGTTGGCCCACGCCTGCTGGACCTCGCTGCGCCAGACCGAGTGCTGGAAGTTGAGCCGATCGACCTCGGCGTCGTGCGTTCCCAGCACGTAGTCGCGCTCTTTCCCGTTGGAATGGGCGGAATCGGCGTGGTACGCATTGCTGCTCTTGTCCGGCATCGGCGCGTTGTACCACCCGTCGGCGCGGCGATGGACGCGCAATCGGAAGTATCTCGGGAGCCTCGCGTCGGAGCCCTCGCGTCGGGGACCTCGCGTCGGAAACCTGGCGCCGGAAGCCTCGCGCGGCGATCCAGGCGGAAGGCCCGCGTAGAAGACTGCAGGCATGCCGTCGCGCCGCGCGAGGGCAACTGTCAAGAATGCGGCGCGGAACGTCGATGCACTCGCAGGCGGCTCCGCTGCCACAGAAACATGCTGGTCATCCGCGCACACTCCTTCATCCTGCAGGCACGCCTGGCGATCTCGCTGGCGCTGGTCGCGGGGTACACGAATGTGGTCGCGATCCTGACCTGCGGCGTGGTCGTGAGCCACATGACGGGCCACGCGGCCAACCTTGGGCGCGAGGTGGTGGAAGGAAAGTTCGCCGCCGCGGCGCTGCTGGCGACGCTCCTGGTCGCGTTCTTCGTGGGCGCGTTCATCTCAGGGCTCGCGACCGAAGCAGGGCGCCTGCGCGGATGGTCGTCGATCTACGTGCTGCCGGCGGCGATCGAGATCGCGCTGCTCTGCGCGTTCGCGGTGGGCGTCGAACTGCACAATCCGATCGCCGAGGAGTTCGGCAACCGGCTGTGGTGGATGACCATCGTCGCCGCGGTCTCGATGGGCCTGCAGAACGCGACGATTACGCGCATCTCGAGCGGCGTCGTGCGCACGACGCATCTCACGGGCATCCTCACCGACCTCGGGCACGAGTCGGCGCAGCTGGCGCTGGTGCGGCAGCTGCTCGGCGGGCGCGGCGCTGCGCGCAACACGCAGATCGCGCAGGGGCCTGGCAAGCAGCGTTTGCTGCTGCTGGCGTCGATCTTGTTCTCGTTCATCGTGGGTAGCGCGCTCGGCGCGCTTGCCTACGCAAGCTTTCCGCACTGGAGCATGGTCCCGCCGATCGCGCTGCTGGCGTGGGTCATCGTGGAGGATGTGCGCAAGCCGATCTGCGAGCTCGCGGAGACGATGCTCGCGGAGACGATGCTTGCGGAGTTTGGCGACGCGGGCCTGCCCGGCGACATCTGCATCGTCAAGGCGATTCCGCGCGGCGGCGATGGCGCGACCGAGGCCCGCCTGCCGAATCTCGCCGAGTGGCTCGCGCAGCTCGATCCGCACAAGAGGCGCGTGGTGCTCGACCTCAGCGCCGCGCGCTCGTTTGGTCCGCTCGCGGCAATCGCGATCGACGCGCTCGTCGCCGCATGCGCGCGCAGCGGCCGGCAGCTGATCGTCGCGGGACTTTCGCCTTCGCAGCGACGGACGATCAACTCGCACTCGCGCGCCGATCTCCTCCACGACGGCAACGCGACCGCCGATGTGGCGGCCGCGTTGGCGCGGATGCGCGAAAGGCCGACGCGCGCGATCAGCGCGCCGACGGCTCCCGGCAGCACTTGACCGTGATGAATGCGGCGACGAGCATCGCCGCGCCACCAGCCATGAAAGCGCCGACGCTGGGTCTCCCCAGCGCGGCGCCCTCGAGATACACCCCGTAAAGCACGAGCGTTGCTCCTGCCGACGCGATCAGCGCGGCCGCGAACATCCACACGATGGCGCGTGCGGTGCGCATCACGCTGCGGCGGAGCAGCCGGCCTTCGGCTTCGGCAAGTTCCGCGATCGACGCGACGAGGATTCCGAGTGCTTGCATGCGTCAGCCCTTTCGCGTGAGGCGGAGGCCGACGAAGAGCCCGACGACGAACGCCGTTCCGACGGCGATGAACGGATGCGACGAGATCTGCGCCTCTGCGCCGTCGGCGACGGCCTTGCCCTTTGCGGCCGCGGTCTTGACCGACTCGTTGAGGCCGGCGCGCGCGGCGCGGAGCGCGTCGCCGCCGAGGCTCGCGAAGTCGGAGCGGACCTGGCGGAGATCGGTCTTGAGCCGGTCGATCTCGCGGTAGAGCTCGGTGGTTTCATCCATGCTGGTGGTGGCGGTGTTGCGGTCGGATGGGCTGCGGTCCATTGCGAGGTTCTCCTGTGTTTGTGCTGTTTCCTGCCGTGCGAGCGTTCGCACTCGGTGAGCCGTGCTGCACCATGCGGAGCATCTTGGCGCTTGCGCTGCCGAAGTCATCGCGAAAGGTTCCGCAGTCCGCGCGCGTCGGAGCAAAGCGCTGCACAAGCGGGAATCAAGACAGTTTCCCCGCAGGCGCGCGGGGCGGGCGGCCCCACACTTCCATCCGTCTTGCATCCAACGAGACGCGCGGCAGACGGACGGCGTTTGCACACGGACCGGACGGAAACCTGAAGACGCACATCACGGAGGCGCCATGACCATGCACCACGCAACGACGGAAATCCCGCTGCATCCCGCTGCCGCCACGCTCGCGCGCGGCGACGGCTCGAACCCCGTGCGCATCGTGGTCGCCACCGATTTCTCGCAGGCCTCGAGCCGCGCGATGCAGTGGACCGAGGCGATCGCGTCGGGCCGCAGCGCCGAGGTCACGGTCGTCCACGCGATCGATCCGACGCCGCTCGGTCGTTCGCCCGAGGCCGAGGGCCTGCTCGTCCGCCGCGCCGAGGAACGCGTCGTCGCGAGCTGCTCGTCTCTGGCGATGCACGGCGTCCGCGTCGCCGCGCATTGCGCGATCGGCCGGCCGTGGAGCGTCGTGCGCGACGCGATCGACCAGACGGGCGCGGACCTGGTGATCGTGGGCAACCGCGGTCTTTCGCCGATCAAGCGCACGCTGCTCGGCAGCAACGCCGACCGCGTGCTGCGCACCGCGCAGTGTCCCGCGCTCGTCGTGCACGCGATGGACATGCAGCCCGAGCGGCTGCGCGTGCTCATCGCGACCGACTTCTCGATCGACGCCGAGGAGGCGATCTCCGCGTTTCGCCGCGTGTTCGTCCGCTCGGCGATCCGGCTCGAGCTGCGCGTCGTGCATGTGACCATCCCGCCCGAAGCGCTTGCGAACATCGACACGCCGCTGCTCGAGGGCCCCGACTGGCCGTCGATCGAGAGCGACGCCACCGAGTCGGTCGCGCGCGTGGCGGAGGAGTTTCGCGCGCATGGCATCGAGACGAGCTACGCCGTCGTGCGCGGCAGCGCGGCGCGGATCATCCTCGCCGAGTCGCGCACCTGGCGCGCGGATCTCCTCGTCATGGGGCGCCACGGACAGACCGGATTCGAGCGCTTTCTCATGGGCAGCACCGCCGAGCGCGTGCTGCACGGCGCGATGTGCGCGGTCTTCACCGCGCAGAAGACCGAAGTCCCCGCGCGCACCGGCGTGAAGAAGGCGCTGATCGCGTAACGCGGACCGATCCCCGTGGATCTGCGCGGTCGAGACTCGCCAAATAGCCATGTCAAACCGCCACACACATGGCAGCGTCCGGACCGAGTGGTCCGCACGACCACCGGCCAACCAGCGAACGGAGCGAACCACCATGACGACAGCGACCATCAAGACCGATTCACAGATCAAGACCGACGTGCTCAACGAGATGAAGTGGGACTCGCGCATCGACGAGACCGATGTCGGCGTGCAGGTGCGTGAAGGCATCGTCACCCTCGTCGGCACCGTCAACGTGTACGCCAAGAAGATCGCCGCCCGCGAGGCCGCGCATCGCGTGCACGGCGTGCTCGACGTCGTCGACGAGCTGCAGGTCAAGGTCCCCGGCATCGGTGGCCGCACCGACACCGAGATCGCGCGCGCCGTGCGCGACGCGCTCGAGTGGGACGCGTTCGTGCCCGACGACAAGATCACCTCGACCGTCTCGCTCGGCATCGTCACCATCGAGGGCCTCGTGCAGACCTGGATGCAGCGCGCCGACGCGGAGCGCGTGGTGCGTGGCCTGAGCGGCGTGCGGGGCGTGATCAACCAGATCTCCGTGGCCGCAAAGCCCGTCGATTCGACCAAGATCCGCAACGAGATCGAGGAAGCCCTCGAGCGCCAGGCCGAGCGCGAGGCGCGCCGCATCGGCGTGTCCGTCAAGGACGGCGTCGTCACCGTGACCGGCCGCATCCGCTCGTGGGCCGAGAAGAACGCGATCGACCGCGTGGTCGGATTCGCGCCGGGCGTGCGCCGCGTCGACGACCAGCTCGTCGTCGATCCGTACGCGTGAGGCGCGATGCGCATCGATCAGCCTGAAATCACCGCGGCGCGGGCCGGAGTTCCGGTCCGCGCCGCGGAATCAAGACCGCACGCAAGCAAGCACAGGAAGGACACCAGCATGAGCATGACCATGTGGAACAAGAACCCGATGATGGATGAACTCACCAGGACCCGCGAGGAGATGGACCGTCTCCTCGGCCGCTTTCTCACCGCGACTCCGCTGTCGTCGTTCGAGACGCGATCGACGCGCCTCGAGGGCTGGATCCCCGCGATCGACGTGAGCGAGACCGACGAGGGCGTGGTGATCCGCGCCGAAGTCCCGGGCATCGCCGCGCGCGACCTCGAGATCACCGTGACCGGCAACATCCTCAACATCTCTGGCAAGAAGGAAGAGAAGGAAGAGGTCGACCAGGAGGACTTCTACCGCTGCGAGCGCCGCTTTGGCTCGTTCCGCCGCGTGATCGACCTGCCTGAGTCGATCGATCCCGAGCGCGTCACCGCCGACGTCGACAACGGCATCGTCACGATCCGCGTGGCGAAGAAGCCGGGCCTGCGTTCGCGCCGCGTCGAGGTCAAGCCCGCGGGCCGGCGCGTGCCGGTTCCTGGTTGATCGCGACAACAGTCACACAAACCTGCGGAAACCGCAGAGAACAAGGAGGGGCAGCATGTCACCAGTGGCAACCACCACATCGATGCGCTCGCTCAAGGATCTGCTGATCGAGCAGGTCAACGAGCTGCATACCGCGGAGACGCAATCGGAGACGGTCCTCAACAAGGTCGCTTCGGCAGCGTCGTCGCCCAAGCTCGCGGAGGCGATCCGCGCGCACATCGAGGAAACCAAGCACCACATGGAGCGCCTGGACCGCGTGCTCGGCGAGCTGGGCATCAAGCCCAAGCGCGCCGAAATGCACGGTTCGAAGGGCCTCCTCGAGGACTGCCTGGCGATCGCGGGTCGCTCGAAGGTCGACCCGCATGTCCGCGATGCGGCGATCATCGCCGCGATGCAGCGGCTCGAGCACGATGAGATCGCCGGCTACGGCTGCGCAAGGACCTGGGCTTCGCTGCTCGGGTTCCAGGCGTCGGCGTCGGAGCTGCTCAAGAGCCTGACCGAAGAGCGACGGTTCGATGAGAGCCTCTCGCGCATGGCGGAGACGCTCAACAAGTCGGCGCTCGAGCCGATGGCAGCAGCCAGGTAATTGACGAGGCGGAGCTGGAGAAACGGGAAGAAGCAGGGGCGGAGTCGCGAGACTCTGCCCCTTCTTGTTTTGACCTTCTTGTTTTGACCTTGTCTTTCGGCCGCAGCCTGCGTTCGTTGCGCTCGCGGCGCGGGCGCATCCGCATCGCCGACGACCGGTGACGAACGCCCGATGCCTGCCCGCCGCGTCGCGATGTGAAGCTCGATGAAACACACAGGCCGGATGGCTTGCGCCGTCCGGCCTGTGTGCTTGGGTGGTTGTGAAACTTGGGTGGTTGTGAAACTTGGGTGGTCGTGAATTTTGGGGCCCTTGCCCCCGCCTCAGAGCCCGAACGGAAGCGTGTCCGGCGACGCGACCGCCGTGGGGATCTCCATCGCCTCGACGGCGTTGGTCTCGTCGATCCACACGAACTCGTCGAACTGACCGGGCAGCGTCGCCTGGAAGTAGTGGCTCACCAGCTCCGTGTCGGGCCGGTAGACCACGCCGATCGCGCGCTCGAGCCGCGGCTCGAGCAGCGCCACGCGCATGCCGAGCGAATGCGGCTTGCGCAGCGGCAGGAAGAACGCCTTCTTGCCGGTTTCGTGGCAGAGGTGCTCGTAGCTGTCGGGATGCGCGGGACGCACGACCTTGACCTCCATCGGGCCGTCCCAGTTGGTCGCGGCGGCGACGGTTCCGCGGTCGGTGCCGAAGCCGATCGCATACGCGCGATCGCCGAACTTCTCGCGCACGAGCTGCCCGAGGTTGAGCTCGCCGTGCATCGCCATCTCGGTCGCCGCGGCGTTGCCGATGTGCGAGTTGTGCGCCCAGACCACCGCGCGCGCGTCGGGACCGCGGTGCTCGAGCAGCGCAAGCAGCGTCTCGAACATGTGCCGGTCGCGCAGGTTCCACGACTCGCGCGCGCCGCGGTACATCGCGCGGTAGTACTTCTCCGCCTCGGTGATCACGGTCGCGTTGCGCGCGGCGTCGAAGAAGTTGTCGCCGTCGTCCTTGCAGTAGCGGAGGCGCTGCTCGAGCAGGTCGCGCAGCGTGCCGAGCGCCTGCCTCTCGCAGCCCTCGAGCTGGCCGACGGTGACGGCGCGCCCGTAGGTGCTGGGATCGCGCTCCCACGGCGTGAAGCATGCGTACATCTCGCGCGCACGCTCGGCAGCCGACGGATCGACGCGGTCGAGGTAGTCGAGCACGGCGCCGATCGAGTTGTTGAGGCTGTAGATGTCGAGGCCGTGCACGCTGGTGCGCTTGCTCCTGTCGTCGATGCAGCGGTTGCGCCGCTCGAGCCAGTCGACAAAGCACTGGAACTGCGTGTTGCGCCACATCCACGTTGGAAAGCGCGAGAACATCGGCTCGCGCAGCGGCATCGAGTCGAGCATGCGCACGCGCCGGTCGATCGCGGCGGCGTCGGGCCAGTCGGCCTCGAGCGCGACGATGTTGAAGCCCATGCGCGCGACAAGCGCTTCGGTGATGCGCGCGCGCAGGCGGTAGAACTCGGCGGTTCCGTGCGTGGCCTCGCCGAGGAGCACGATGCGCGCGTTGCCGATGCGCGCGAGCATCGACTCGAGGCCGACCTTGTCGACCGAGTCGAACGGCTCGCACGATTCGCCGATCAGCGTCGCGAGCTTGGCGGTCTCGCGGACGCCGATGCGGATCGGGCGGCCAGCGCGTCGCGGCTCGACAGGCGCACCGTCGATCGCCCAGCCCTCGCTGCCGACGAGCGGGACGAACTGGACCTTGCCGAGCGACGAGCGCTCGTAGTGATCCTGCGAAGTGCGCACGATGAGGAGCAGCTCCTGCTGCCGCTGCTCGGCGCCCACGGGAATCACGAGTCGTCCGCCGATCGCAAGCTGCGAGAGCAGCGAGTGCGGGACCTCGGGTCCGCCCGCGGACACGATGATCGCGTCGAACGGCGCGCGGTCGGGCCAGCCGAGCGTTCCGTCTCCGTGCATCACATGCGCGTTCGCGCAGCCGATCGCCTCGAGTCGCGCGGCTGCGATGCTCGCGAGCGACTGATGCCACTCGATGCCGTAGACATCGGTCGCGAGCAGCGAAAGCAGCGCGCACACGTAGCCCGAACCCGTGCCGACCTCGAGCACTCGGTCGGTCGGCTTGATCTTGGCCGCGTCGAGCATGAGCGCGACGATGTACGGCTGCGAGATCGTCTGGCCTTCCTCGATCGGCAGCGGCGCGTCCTCGTAGGAGAGATCGTGGTAGCGGCCGGGTACGAACTTCTCCCGCGGGATCTTGTGGAACGCACTGAGCAGGCGTTCCTCCTTGATCCCGCGCGCCATGATCTGCATCTCGACCATCGCGTCGCGGCGGTCCTTGAATGTCGGCATCGTGTGGTTCCTTGTTGGTGTGTCGTGGACGGTGCTGCGGCGGTTCAGTCGACCTTGGCCGACGCGATCGCGGTCAGGCGCGCGACCTCGGTGTGCACCAGCGGCGCCTCGGGCTTGCAGAGCGCCGCGGCAAGCGTGCGCACCGTCGGATGCGCGGCGACCTCGCCTGCGCGCAGTCCGCAGATCTCGCCGCGGCAGAGCTCGATGTTGCGCAGCGTGGGATTGCTCGGCGCGTGGAGATGCGCCAGCTGCTCGCGCAGGAATCCGAGGAACTTCGGCGCGACGAACACCAGCGTCGGGATCTCCGGGCTCTTGCGCGCGATCGAGTCGATCCAGATCGCGACGTCGCGCGCGAACCGGCGCATGAGCTCCTCGGACTCGTGTCCGAAGCCCGCGACGCTCTGATGAGCGCCCTTGCTCGCGCCCATGCCGAGCTTCGATGGCCGCTGGTGCTCGTGCACGTCGCGCCAGGTGTTGGGGATCACCGAATGCTCGTGAAGGCGCAGCCGTGCGGGCAGCTCCATCGTTCCCGTGAAGAGCGTTGCGCTGCGGGAATCACATGCTGCGATCTGAACTGGTCGCGAGGTCATCGGTCATCTCCTCCAAGGTGAGGTTTGTCGTGAGAGTGAATTGCGGGGGTTGCGCGTGCGCCTGCGGATCACGGAGCAATTGGCCGAGATGCGCCTCCGCCTCCAGCCGGTTGAGCAGGGGGTTCCCGCCGAATCGCCTGCCGAGCTCGCGGGCGATGGCCTCGACGAGGCAATCGCTCAGATCGAGGCGGATTCTCGGGTTCGCCAGCGGCCGGACAATGCAATGCATGGTGTGCTCCGTTGCCATCTGAACGGCGTGTTCCGCGGCGACAGGCACATGATGGCGCGCGTGATGCGCAAAGCGACGGGGAAGCGTGCTTGACGCGAGGCAGGACGCGGAATCGTTGAAGGGGGAATTGTCCCCGTGCAAATTGCCTGTTGAAAACACCCTTGCTGACTTAGTCTGCGTTGCATGTCGATCGCTCTCACCAACGGGAATTCCAGCGCAGGCGCGTCGCGCCAGTGCGCGGCGTCATCCGCGAAAAGCATCGCTCTCGCGGCTGAAATCTCCGCGCTCGGCGGCGATGAACGCGCGATCGCGGCGCGCCTGGCCGAGGTTGAGATCGCGAGCGGGCTCGCCGCGATGACGCAGCTCAACTCGTTGTTCCGTGCGTTGTCATCCGCCGATGCGCAAGGGGCCGTCGACGCCATAGCCGATGCCGCGATGCAGCTCGTCGGCTGCGCGGGAGTGCGCATCGTCGTCCGGTCCTGCTGTGGTCTCGTGTTCACGGGTGCGCAAGGCGTGGCCGAGGTGATCACGCGCGCGCTGGACGCGGCCGGGCTCGACGCGGGCGGATCAGATGCCGACCCGAGCGATGCCAGCGGCATCCGTTCGTTTGACGTCGCCCGCGCGCCCGACCTCGCTGGAACGTTCCTGCAGGGATTGCTCCGCGAGCAGGCTTTCACGGCGGTGCACGCGTGCCGCGTGCCATTCGCGCAAGACCGATGCGCGGGCACTGTGCATGTGTTCTGCCGAGATGGCGCCGAGCTGCAGGGAACCGCCCGCCAGGTGCTCGCGACGCTCTGCTCGCGGCTGGCCTTCGGTCTCGAGTCGATCTGGGGCGTCGCCGAGGGACGCGGTCACGCGGCGCACCTGCGCGCGATCCTCGACAGCGCGCACGACTCCATCATCTGCATCGATACGCGCGGCGTGGTGCAGTCGATCAACGCGACGACCACCAAGATGCTCGGCTACACCGCCGAGGATCTCGTCGGGCGAACGCTGGATGTCATGATGTCGGACAGCGACAGCGACAAGATGCGCGCCGGGCTCGTGCGCTTTGCCGCGACGCGCGAGCGGCGCGTGACAGGCGCGCTGCGCGAGGTCGAGGTCCGCCGCAAGGACGGCACGGCGGTCACCATCGACCTCGCGGTCAACGAGATCGAGGGCGGACGGGGTTTCACGGGCATTCTCCGCGACATCTCGACCCGCAAGCGCGTCGAGGCGCAGATGCGCGAGTCCGACCGTCTCGCCGCGATCGGCACGCTCGCCGCGGGGCTCGGCCACGACATGAGCAACATGCTCTTCCCGATCCGCGCGCACCTCAATGTGCTCGCCTCCAACGAAAAGCGCCTTCCGCGCGAACGCCGCGACATGCACATCGCCGAGATCCGCAGCGGCGTCACCTATCTCCAGCATCTCGCCGACTCGCTGCACTTTCTCGCGATGGACCCCGACGCCGAGGGCGACGGCCTCGGCCTGACCGACCTCTGGACCTGGTGGCAGCAGACGGGCCCGCTCCTCAAGAACGCGCTTCGCCGCTCCGCCGATCTCGACGTCTCGATCGCGCTGGACCTGCCGCCGATCGTCGTTGCGCAGCACGCGCTGACCCGTGCGGTGCTCAACCTTCTCGTCAACGCGGGCGAGGCCATGCCCAAGGATCGCCCGCGCGAGCTGGCGAAGGTCGTGATCCGCGCTCACGCGGCGCCAGGCGGTGAGGCCGTCCTTCTCGAGGTCGCCGACAACGGCACAGGCATGACCGAAGAGGTCCGCCGTCGCGCCCTCGACATGTTCTTCACCACCAAGACGCGCGGCATCGGCACTGGGCTCGGGCTTCCGCTCGTGCGCGGCGTGGTCGAGCGTACGGGCGGCTCGGTCGACATCGACTCGCGCGTCGGGCTCGGGACGACGATCCGGCTGCGGCTCCCCATCGCCAAGGAGACGGAGGAGGAAGTCGGCCCCAGCGCCTGGGTCCAGATGTCCGACGGCCGCGCGGGGGCGATCGTGCGCGCTGCGCTCGAGGCGCGCGGCGTGACCATCGAGTCGGCCGCGCAGTTCGACGGCGTCGACATCCGCGTGGTCGACCGCGACCACATCTCCGTCGAGGAGGCCCGCCGCTGGATCGGCGTGCATCCCGCGCCGCACCTCGTCGTGATCGGCGCGCTGTCGCCCAACGAACGCCGCGAGCTCGCGGCCCTCGGCGTCACGCTCGTACCAAACCATTCAGATCTCGCGGCCATCGAGGCAGGGCTCGACGCCGCGCTCGCACATCAGCAGAAGGAGCATGTCCATGACTGAGTCAAGCACCATGATCGAGACCATCGAGACGGCGATTCCACGCGCCATCGCCCGCAAGAAGTCCTCCGAGGGCACGTCGCCGCTCGCCACGCAGCGCGACATCCCGCGCGCGACGGTGCGCGTCGTCTGCGTCGACGACCACTCGGTGCTCGTCGAGGGACTGCGCGCGCAGTTCGCCGTCGATGGGCAGATCAAGTGCGTCGCCGCGCTCACCTCGGCGGAGGACCTGATCGACACCGTCGCATCGCAGCGCCCCGACGTCGCGATCCTCGACATCGAGATGCCCGGCCCCGACGTGTTCGAGGTCGCAGACCGGCTCCGCCACCTGCATCCCGAGACGCGGTTCATCTTCCTCAGCGCGCACATCCGCGACGGCTTCCTTGCGTCGGCATATCGCTGCGGCGCGTCGGGCTACTTTGCCAAGGGCGACGACCTCGAGGAGATCGTCGACGGCATCAAGCGCGTCGCGCGCTGCGCCGAGGGAACCTTCGTGATGGGCTCCAAGGTCCGCGCGCGCTGCCAGCCGCCGAAGGGCCGAACCACCCGTGCGGGCGCGCTCGCCGCATCGAAGGCACCCGCGGGCGGTCCGCCGAAGACGCTGCTCGATTCGCTCACCCAGCGCGAGCTCGAGGTGCTGCGCCTGATCGGCAAGGGACTCTCGCGCGGCGAGATCGGCGAGGAACTCGCGCGCAGCCCCAAGACGATCGACGGCCACCAGGAGCGCATCATGAAGAAGCTGCAGGTGTTCACGCGCGCGGAGCTCATGCGCTTCGCGATCCGCGAGGGGCTGGCGCAGGCGTGATGCATCCACGAACACCGCAGTGCGGCGTGCGACATGCGTGATCGCACGCCGCGCGGTGGTCGGGGACATCACGATTGCCCGTGGGAAACATGCGCGTTCGCGCGCAGTTGGTGGACTTCGAGGCGCACGCGATGGACTCGCGCGCCCGGACTTCTAGAGTCGAAGGTTGCAACAGCGGCGGCGCGCGCGTGCGCGCCGGACCGTGTCGGGCCCGCCAGCGGCGCGACTGCAGCGACCGTCGGCATCACGACCGATCGCATCCACCTCGCCATCCGCATTCCAAGGAGAGACAGCATGAACTGCGCCTACAAACGGCTCGCCTGCGCCACCGTGTTCGCAACCATTTTCGGCGGAGCCTACGGCTTTAGCTCGATGCTTGAGCCGCCGAAGTCGCCGCCGCCGACGGTGGCCAAGCCCGCCACGCCCACCGATCCCAAGACTGATCCCAAGACTGATCCCAAGACTCCGCCGATGGAGTGCAAGGTCCCCAACGGATCCGAGCCGACCGTGGATCTCACCGCGCTCGACAAGGTCGACGAAGGCTGCTGGTCGGAGCTCCGCAACAAGCGCGTGTACTTCGCGCACGGCACCGTCGGCACGAACATCGTCGCGGGACTGTGCGCCGTGCAGTGCCGCAAGGTCGACATCAAGCTCGATGCGATCGGCTACTGCGAGCCCGACAAGACCGACGCCGCGCCGCGCTCGGTGTTCGATTCGCCGGGAATCTTCGACGCCCAGTCGGGCAAGGCGGGCAATCCGGAGCAGAAGATCGACGAGTTCGCCAAGTTCCTCCGTTCGCCTGAAGGCACGAAGGTCGACATCGCGCTGCTCAAGTTCTGCTACTCGGACATCGGCCGCACGACCGACACCGATGCGCTCGTCGACCGCTACGGCAAGATGGTCGAGCAGCTCAAGCGCGACCGCCCCGACCTGCGGATCATCACCTGCACGGTTCCGCTCAAGAGCGAGGAGTCTGGCGCCAAGGCGCGCATGAAGAAGCTCGTTGGCGCCGGATCCGATGCGTCGAATGCCGCGCGCGGTCGTTACAACGATGCGATCCGCAAGCGCTTTCCGGCTTCGCAGGTCTTCGACATCGCCGCGACCGAATCGCGCAAGCCCGATGGCGGCGAGGCCACCGTCAATGTCGGCGGCAAGCGCGTGCAGACGCTCGCCGCGGAGTACACCGAGGACGGCGCGCACCTCAACCAGACCGGCCAGATGCTGCTGGCGCGTGAGTTCCTCCTCGCGCTGACCAAGCAGTGCCGCGGCGCTGCCGAGCCTGCGCCGACCGTCGGCGGTGCGTTCGGCGCCGACGAGCCGGGCGGCAAGTAACGCAACGATCTTTCGAGTCGGAAACCAATCGCGACGCGGGCCCCGCAATCGGGCTGGGCATCGCAACGCATGACTCACCGCGCCGCGCGACCGTGTTCACCACGCTCCGCGGCGCGGTCGTTTTTGAATGGGCACGCGCCGCTCAGTCACCACGAACCCCCGCAGCTGGACACGAACCCCCGCAGTCGGACACGAACCCCCGCAGCTGCAGACGAATGCCCGCAGGCGGAAGCCTGCGGAACGGGTTGCATCCAATCCCGCCGTCAACCTGTTCCACCTGTGACGGTCGCTCCGTCGCCGCGCTCGGCGAAATGTCTTGGTCCTCCACCCACCGCGGGTTACTCTTGCCCCACGCGATGCCTCGCCGCCTCACGACCATCCTTTCCGCTGCCGCTGCCGCCGCTGCCGCCGCGTGCGTGGTCGTTGCCAGCGCGCATGCCGGCGACCTCACCTACGCCGACGTCCCGCGCGTCACGGTCAGCGATGCAGCATTCTTCAAGTCACGGTTCGAGGCCGCGCGCAAGGGCGTCGTGCGGATCGCACTGTTTGGCGATTCGCAGGAGACCGCACCGTGGGGCTGGGGCTGGTACTACATGTCCTGGCTCAATGCGCGGTTCGCCGAGGTCTACGGCCCCGCGACCGAGTCGCTGCTGCTGACCGATCACACCGCGGTCGAGCGCCCGCAGTGGCTCGCGACCGTGGTCGAGAGCACCGCGCGCACCGCGTCGACGGTCGCCGCGAACCGTGCTTTGCCTCTGATCGATGTGCACGCCTTGCTCGACGCTGGTCCGACCGGCGGTTCGATGCGCGCGGTTCTGCTCGACGATGCGTCGTACTGCGTCGATCGCGCGCTCGAGCAGCGCCCGTGGTTCGACCGCAGCGCGCCCGTCGTGGCGGAGATCCTGGCGATCGCGCGGCCAGGCTCTGGCGGCGTCGTCTGGCGCAACGCGCCGATCGACGGAAACACGCCCGACTCCGCAGCGCCAGTCGCGCAGTCCGGCGCATTTGAATTCGCGGCCAAGACGCCTGCGGGACAGTGCATGTGGTTCACCACGCCAGCGCTCGCCAAGGCGGGTCGACGCCATGTGCAGCTCGGCATTTCCGGCAGCTCCGCCAAGAGCGGTACCGACATCGCCGGCGTGCGCTTTCGCGCGACGGGCGCGCAGCACGGCGTGGTGATGCAGGGCTTCACGCGCGGCGGAATGCAGCTGCCCGAACTCATCCAGCAGCACGGCGAGAGCGGGGCGATGCTGCGCGCGATCGGACCGTCGGTCGCGGTCCTCGCCTACGGCGCGAACGACGCGGGAAATCTCCCGACCGTCGAAGCGTGGCGTGCGCAGCTCCTTGACGCGATCGCGTGGATCCGCACCTTGATGCAGGATCCCGCATTCCCCGTGATCATCGCGTCGGACCTGCGCGGGGACAGCGGTCCCGTTCCAGCGGCCATGATCGACCGCATGCCCGTGGTCGCGCATCAGATCGCGCTCGCGGACCCGCATGTGCTCGCGCTGAATGTGCGCCGCATCACCGAGGAGGAATACGGCTGGGGGCCGTCGCTGCGCTATCTCGCCGACACCGCGCACTACAGGCCGTACGCGCAGCGGCTGCTCGCCGAGGCGTTCGTGGGCGAACTGACCCGCGCGCTCGCGCTCGCCGATCCAGCGTGCGCGCAGCCAAGCTGGGCCGATTGCGTGCGATCGTGGGGCGCCTCGTGCCAACAGGGCGGATGTCGCATGCTGATCGATGTCGAAGCCGCGGAGTTCGGGCTCCCGTGGGCTGGTGCGGGCACATCGTGCGTCGACGCCGATGGCGACGGCTACAGCGACCTCTGTCCATCGGGTGGGCCCAACGACCTCAACCACGACGGCTTTGTCGATGCGGCGGATCTCGCCGTGCTGCTGAGCGCGTGGGGCGGTGCTGGCGGGCCCGCGGACCTCAACCACGACGCCGAAGTGAACGCAGCGGACCTCGCGGCGTTTCTCGCGGCGTGGGGCGGTTAGGCGAACGCGATCTGGAACATCGCGCGCGCTTCGGCGATCTCATCCTCGAACACCGAGTGCGGGCGGCCCGGGTAGCGGCGCAATGTGACCGCGGCTCCCGCGCTCGCGAGCGCGCGTGCCGTCGCCTCGACGCGCGAGTAGGGGATGTGCGGATCGGGGTCGTTTGCGCCGAGAAACACCGGTGTTCCCGCGATGTCGGACGGCGCGCGGGGCAGGGGATCCGCATCGCCGATGGCGCCGCCCGTGAACGCCGCGATCGCGCCAAAGCGCCGCGGGTGGCGCAGCGCATGATCGAGCGACAGGCACGCGCCCTGCGAGAAACCCACGAGCGCGACGCGCGACGGCGGGATTCCCTGCGCGTCGAGCTGGTCGATGAGCGACGCGATGAGCGCATGCGCCGACTCGACGCTCGCGCGGTTGTACTCATACGGCGCGATGAAGCGCTGCGGATACCACGAGTTCTCGCGCGCCTCGGGCGCGAGGCCGAGCATGCCGTCGACTCCGAGCTCGCGGTGGAGCGAGAGGATGTCCTCGGCGGGCGCGCCGCGGCCGTGGAGGTAGATCGCGGCGGAGCGCACCGCCCCGCGCGCCGGCGCAAGCGTGAAGATGCGCGCCCCGCGATGCGGCAGCGGCGCCTCGCGCGTATCGAGCACGGGGAGAGCTGGTTCCTGCATGGTCATGCGAGTGCCGGCAACTGCGCGGCGATCTGCGCGCGGAACTGCTCGTATTGCGGCGGAAGCTTGAGCTCGCGCCCCAGCGCGTCGGCGGGCTCGTCGATCGCAAAGCCAGGTCCGTCGGTCGCGATCTCGAACAGCACCCCGCCCGGGATGCGGAAGTAGATCGAGCGGAAATACTGCCGATCGCGCACGGGCGTGACGGCGATGCCCGCGCCGCGAAGCACATTTGCCGCGGCCGCCTGCGCCGCATCGTCGCGCACGCGCCATGCGACATGGTGGATCGTGCCCGCGGCGAGTTGCTGCGCCGCGAGTCCAGGCGCGTCGATCACGTCGATCTCGCGCCCGCTGCCGCCGTCGCCGAGCGCGAGCCGCGTGGTGTTGCCATCGCGGGCGATCTCGCGAAAGCCCATGCCTTGGGCGAGAAACGCGCAGGTTTCCGCCGCCGAGGGCACGGTGAGCTCGACGCGCGCGATTTCGGCCGCGCACGCGGTCTGCAGCGACGACGACGATTCCTCGGCGGTGATGCGGATGCCGTCGGGATCCTCGAACGCCAGCGTGCGCGCGCCGAAACGCGCGCGCTCGTCGGTCGCGACGCCGGCCTTCGCGAGACGCGCGCGCAGCGCATCGAGCGCGCCGCCACGCACGGCGAGTGCGATCGCCGTGATCTCCTCGCCGCCGTGCAGCGCGCGCGGAGCACGCGGCTCGGGGAAGTGCGTGAGCAGCGTCCCCGGCGCGCCGCCGCCGAGCCCGTAGTAGAGATGCCACAGCGTGGGCGCGTCGAAGTTGACCGTGCGCTTGATGAGCTCGAACCCGAGCGCTTGCGTGTGGAACCGCACATTGGCCGCCGCGCTGCCCGCGAACGCGGTCACATGGTGGATGCCGTCGACGATCGGTGCGCGTGCTGTCATCGAGGTGCCTGCTTTAGCGCGGACCCGCCGCGCTCTCGGCGAGCGTCGGGTAGTCGGTGTAGCCCTTCGCGCCCGGGGCGTAGAACGTCGACTGGTCGGGCGCGTTGAGCGGCGCCTTGGCCTTGATGCGCGCGGGCAGATCGGGATTCGCGAGGAACGCCGTGCCGAACGCGACCGCGTCGACGGCGCCGCTGGCGATCGCCTTCTCGGCCTCGTCGGGCGTGTAGCCCATGTTCGCGATCAGCGTGCCCTTGAAGTTCGCGCGCGCCACCGAGAGCACATCGCCGTGCTGCTTGCCGAAGAAGTCCGCGCGCATCACGTGCAGGTACGCGATGCCCATCGCGGACAGGCGCGACGACACGTACTTGGTGAGCGCGATCGGATCGCTGTCGATCATGTTGTTGTAGCTGTTGACCGGCGAGATGCGCACGCCCACGCGCCCCGCGCCGAAGACGCCGACGACGGCCTCGGTCACCTCGAGCATCAGTCGCGCGCGGTTCTCGATCGAGCCGCCGTACGGACCGCTGCGCTTGTTGCTGCCGTCGCGCATGAACTGGTCGAGCAGGTAGCCGTTCGCGCCGTGGATCTCGACGCCGTCGAAGCCCGCGCGCTTGGCGTTCTCCGCAGCCTTGCGGAAACCCGCGACGATCTGGGGGATCTCAGCGTCGGCGAGGACGCGCGGCATCTCGTACGGCACCATCCCGTCGGGCGTGTAGACCGTGGAGTCGATCGCGATCGCGCTCGGCGCGACGGGCTGCTGGCCGTTGTTCATCGCCGAGTGGCATGCGCGCCCGCCGTGCCAGATCTGCAGGAAGATGCGCCCGCCCGCCGCGTGCACGGCGTCGGTGACCTTCTTCCAGCCCGCGACCTGCGCGTCGGAGTGCACGCCCGGTGCGCCCGGGAACGCCGCGTTGCCCGCCATCACCATCGTCGCCTCGGCGATGAGGAGTCCCGCCGTCGCGCGCTGCGCGTAGTGGGTCGCGATGAGGTCGCCCGGCACATCGCCCGCCTCCGCGCGGCAACGCGTGAGCGGCGCCATGAGGACGCGGTTGGGGAGTTCGAGCGAGCCGACCTTGATGGAGGAGAGGAGGTGCATGAAAGTGACCGTTTGAAGAGCAGCGGTGCGAATTAGTTGTTGCAACAACTAAACAGGGCTCGTAGGCTAGACATCATGCGCAAGCCCGTCAAGCACTCCGCACCCGCGAAGGCGGCGAACACCGCGAAGGCGGCCATGCCCGCGAAGGCGACCACGCCCGCGAAGGCGACCACGCCCGCGAAGGCTACCAAGCCCGCGCCGCTCGCGCCCAAGCCGCCCGCCAACCTGCAGGAAGAGATCGGCAAGAAGCAGCCCTTCGAGATCGCCGAGCAGGAGGCGTATCTCAACATCCTCCGCACCTGTTCGCACGCCGCGCGGGAGTTCGCCGTGCTGTTCCGCGATCACGGCCTGTCCGACCCGCAATACAACGCACTCCGCATCGTCGGCTCCGCCGGCGACGAGGGCATTCGCTCCGAGACCATCCGCGAGCGCATGGTCGGCCTCGACTCCGATGTCACGCGGCTCGTCGACCGATTGCAGGAAGCGCGTCTCGTCGTGCGCCGGCGATGCCAGAACGACGCGCGCTGCGTCTACGTCACTGCGACGCCTTCCGGCCGCGCGCTGCTCAAGCGTGTGCAGCCCAAGGCCGACGCGCTGCATCGCGAGCAGTTCGGCCACATGTCGCGCGCGGACCTCGATGTGCTCAACCGCCTGCTGTTCTCGGCGCGCAGTCGGGTGAGTTCGCGGACGCGCGAGCGGTGATGTTTCCGCGCGTGTGTGCGCGCGTTCGCCGCATCTCGCGCGGCTTCTCCTGTACCTTGCGCGGATGAAGGACACTTTTGCGGATCTCGGCTTCGGCCAGGAACTCCTCGCCGAGCTGACGACCCTGGGATACGAAGAGCCCACGCCCATCCAGAAGGCGGCGGCGACGCCGCTTCTCGAGGGCAAGGACCTCCTCGGCCAGGCCGCGACGGGAACGGGCAAGACCGCTGCGTTCGCGCTTCCGCTGCTGCAGCGCGTGGGCAAGATGAAGCCCGCGCCCGGCAAGCCGCTCGTCCTCGTGCTCGTGCCGACGCGCGAACTCGCGGTGCAGGTGTCGGAGGCGTTCCATCGCTACGGCCGCGGACTCGGCATCTCGGTGGCGCCGATCTACGGCGGGCAGGACTTCCATCGCCAGATCATGGCGCTCAAGCGCGGCGCGCATGTCGTGATCGCGACGCCTGGCCGCGTGCTCGACCACATGCGCCGCGGCACGATCGCGCTCGACGGCCTCGTGTCGGTCGTGCTCGATGAAGCCGACGAGATGCTCGACATGGGATTCGCCGAGGATCTCGAGCTCATCCTCGAGGCGACGCCCGAGACGCGGCAGACCGCGCTCTTCTCGGCGACCTTGCCGCCGCGCATCGCGGGCATCGCCGAGCGCCACCTCAAGGATCCCGCGCGCGTGCTCATCCCGCGCGACACCGCCAAGAAGGGCTCGATGCCCAAGGTGCGGCAGACCGCGTACATCATTCCCCGCGCGCACAAGATCGCCGCGCTCGGCCGCGTGCTCGACCTCGAGAGCCCGACGCTCGCGATCATCTTCTGCCGCACGCGCCTCGAGGTCGACGAGCTCGCCGAGCGCCTCGTCGGCCGTGGATACAGCGTCGAGGCGCTGCACGGCGGCATGTCGCAGAGCGAGCGCGACCGCGTGATGAAGAAGGCCCGCGCCGCCACCGTCGACCTGCTCGTCGCGACCGACGTCGCCGCGCGCGGCATCGACATCGAGCACATCTCGCATGTCGTCAACTTCGACGTGCCCAACTCGCCCGAGGCGTACACGCACCGCATCGGCCGCACGGGCCGCGCGGGCCGCGAGGGCGTCGCGATCACGCTCGCCGAGCCGCGCGAGCATCGCCTCGTCCGCAACATCGAGTGGATCACCAAGCAGAAGATCGAGATCGCGACCGTGCCCACGCCGCACGACGTGAAGGCGCGCCGGCTCGATCTCACCAAGGGCACCGTGCGCGAGGCGATCATCGCGGGCGAACTCGATGGATTCCGCACGGTCGTCGAGTCGCTCGCGGGCGAGTACGACCTGATGGATGTCGCCGCTGCCGCGGTCAAGCTCGCGCACGAAGCGCTCGCTGGTTCCGCCGCCGAGGAAGACGACCTGCACATCCCGACCTACGACAGCTTCGCGCGCCCCGAGCGCCCGGCGCAGCGTCCGTACGGCAACGAGGGCGGCGGTGGTGGTGGATACCGCGACCGTCCGTACGGTGGCCGTCCCTACGGTGACCGGCAGAACGACCGTCCGTACGGCCGTCCGCTCACGCCGCGTCCTCCGTTCAGCAATGGTGGCGGCAACGCTGGCAACGGCGGCGATGCTTCTGGCGACGAGCGCCCGATCTACGAGCGTCCGCGCAGTGGTCCGCCGCAGGGCGGTGTGTTCTCGCGTCCTGGCCCGCAGCAGGGCGGTGCGGGTGGGCAAGGTGGTCCGCGCGGCGGATTCCAGCCGCGTGGCGACATGCACGCGCGCGACATGGTGCGCGTCTACATCGCGGCCGGCCGCAACATGGGCATGCGTCCCGCGGATCTCGTGGGCGCGATCGCCAACGAAGCCAACGTGAACCCGCGCGGCATCGGCGACATCGAGATCGCCGACGCGTTCTCGCTGGTCGAGCTGCCGTCGGGTGACGCCGAGCGCGTGGTCGAGGCGCTGCGCGGCGCAACGCTGCGCGGCCGCAAGGTCGCAGTGCGCGTGGATGACGGGCGCCGCAGGCAGAAGTAACGCCAGTCCCAACATCATCCTCATCCGCATGCTCGCCATGACGAACCTTCGCACGCTGTTCCTGATCGTCGTGGCCTCGCTCGCCTGCTGCATCGCGCCCGCGCCCGCGCGCGCCGAATCGGCGCCTCCGCGCGACAAGACCGCCAAGCAGCAGCGTGCCGCGCACGACCTCACGCGCGGCGACAAGAAGGACGGGACGCCCGAGTGGAACCTCGGCCCGACGGGCGCACGCGGCTGGATCTTCAGCCGCGGGTTCGACACGTCGGAATCGCGGCAAATCCTCGTGGAAAGCGTGGCGCAGGGTTCGCCCGCCGACGGCGTGCTCGCGCCTGGCGACGTGATCCTCGGCGCGGGCGCGGGCGCGGGCGGGGGCGGCGGGGGCGGCGGCGGCGATGTGGCAGGCGCGACGCGCTTCGCCAGCGACGCGCGCGTCGCATTCGGCGAAGCGATCGCCAAGGCCGAGCGCGACGGATCGCTGCAGCTCCTGCGCTGGCGCGCGGGCGACACGAAGTCGGTCACGATCAAGCTCGCAAAGCTCCCCGCGTACGCCGACACCGCGCCGTACGACTGCGCCAAGTCGCGCACGATCGTCGAGGCGGGCTGCCGCGCGATCGCCAAGCGCGGCTTTCCTGGAGGAGCACTCGACCATCCCGCGCTCGGCGACAACTGGGATCCCGATGTCCTCAACTCCGTCAACGCGCTCGCGCTGCTCGCCGGCGGCGACGCGCAGTACGCGGACCTCGTGCGCGACTACGCGCACAAGGTCGGCCCCGCGAACCTCGAGCTCAAGATGCAGGAGGGGCTCTACGCGTGGACCTGGGGCTACGCGAACCTCTTCCTCGCCGAGTACTACCTCGCGACGCGCGACGAGGCCGTGCTGCCCGCGATCCGCGAGTACGCGCACAAGATCTCGATCGGCCAGAGCGAAGTCGGCACGTGGGGCCACGGCTTCAAGGTCGACGGCAACAACGGCACGCTCGGCGGCTACGGCGCGATCAACCAGTGCGGGCTCGTCTGCTGGATCTCGCTGATTCTCTCGGAGAAGTGCGGCGTTTCCGATCCCGTCGTGAGCGCGGCGGTGGCGCGGTCGCGCGCGTTCTTCGGCTTCTACTCGGGCAAGGGCTCGATCCCGTACGGCGATCATCCGCCGTACTGGCTGCATGACGACAACGGCAAGTCGAGCGCCGCGGCGGTCGCGTTCGACCTGCTTGGCGACGAGGCGGGCGCGCGCTTCTTCTCGCGCATGGCGACGGCCGCGTACGGCGAGAAGGAACTCGGCCACACCGGCAACTACCTCGGCTACCTCTGGGGCGCGCTCGGCGCGAACCGCGCGGGTCCGCAGGCGGTCGCCGCGTTCCTCAGGGAGCAGCGCTGGTACTACGACCTCGCGCGCCGCTGGGACGGAGGGTTCTTCACCAACCGCCGCGACAACTACGACTGGGACATGACGGGCGTGTTCGTGCTGCATCACGCGCTGCCGCTCAAGAAGCTCGCGATCACCGGCCGCGACCTGCACGACGCGAACATTCTCGCGGGCAAGGCGCTCAAGGACACGCTCGACGCGGGCCGCGGCTTCGATGTCGGCGACAAGGACCCGTACTTTGCGAGGAAGTCGACCGCGCAGCTCGTCGACGCGCTCGGCGATTGGTCGCCGACCGTGCGCACGCGCGCGGCGCGCATCCTGAGCACGCGCAAGGACGAGGCCGACGTGGTCGTGCCCAAGCTCGTGCGCATGCTCGGCAGCAAGTCGCTCGACGCGCGTTGCGGCGCGTGCCTCGGGCTCGAGCAGTTCGGCGCGCGCGGCGCGGCCGCGGTCGACCCGCTGGTCAAGCTTCTCGACGACCCCGACATGTGGATGCGCATCCGCGCCGCGTTCGCGCTCACCGAGATCGGCAAGCCCGCGATGAAGGCCGTGCCCGCGCTGCTCCGCCGCGCGGCGCTCGAGAACCCCGCCGACCCGCGCGGCATGGAGGCGAAGTACCTCGCGTTCGCGCTGTTTCGCGCGGATTTCGTCGATCAGGTGCCGCGCGACGCGGGGCTCATCTCGCAATCGATGGACGGCGTCGACCGCGAGCTCGCGTATCCCGTCATCCGCCGCATGCTCGCGTGCGACGACGGGCTCGGGACCTTCGCGATGCGCTCGGTGTTCAAGACGCTCTCGCTCGACGAGCTGCAGACGCTGATGCCGTCGATCGTCAAGGCTGCGCACGACACCGCGCCGAGCGGCGAGATGTTCGCGCAGGAGATCCGCTTCGAGGCGCTGCGCTTCATGGCCGACAACAAGGTCCGCGAGGGCCTGCCGGTGTTCATCGAGTACGCGCGCACGCAGAACGGCTGGGGCAGCAAGACCAAGGAAGTCCTGCCGCTGCTCGAGCAGTACGGCGCCGCCGCGCGCGAGATCCTGCCCGAGCTTCGTGCGCTCCAGGAGAAGTGGGCCGCGGAGGACGCGAAGCGCGACGAGAAGCCGACGGAGAGAACGAAGGCCACCGTCGCCGCCGAAGTCATCCGCGCGATCGAGTCCGCGCAGCAGTAGCGGGCGCGACGGTCACGCCACGCCGCATCAAGCCATGCCGCATCAAGCCACGCCGAGCGCCGCGCGCTTGCCCGTGACGAACGGCATGTGGTGGTCGACATGCTTGGTGTACAGCTCGAGGATCTGCCCGAGCGAGACCTTGCCGCGCTGCGTGTGGATGCCCTCGCGCGCGAACGCATCAAGCGGCAGCGTGCGCAGCCACTGCGCGGTAAATCGGCGATTCGCCTCGAAGAGATCGAGCACCGTCGCGACCTCGAGCTTGTCGCACGGCAGCTTGGCGATGAAGAGGTTCTCGTCGTACGACACGAGGAGCGGCAGTTCCTCGGCGGCGATGCGGCGCATGCGGTGCGTCGCGATCAGGTCGCTGTCGAGGAGATGCGTGACGACCTCCTGGATGCTCCAGGTGCCAGGTCCGATGCGCGTGTTGAGCTGCTCGCGCGTGAGCGACTTGGCCGCGGCGCGGACCGTGGCGACGCCGGCCTCGTAGGCGGCGATGTGCGAGGCGATCTTGGCAGCGAAGTCAGCGGAGGTCGTCATGCCGCGGACTGTACTCGCGCGCGATCACGGAGGACACACGCCCCAGGCATTGAGCATGATCGAGAGATCGCCGCCGCCGAGCGTGCCGTCGCCATCGATGTCGCCGAGCCCGCCGACGCCGCCCGTGGTTCCCCAGCCTGTCAGCAGCATCGCAAGGTCGCTGCCCGTCACCGCGCCATCGAAGTCGATGTCCGAGGGGCAGGTCGGCTTGGGATACCAGAAGCCACGCGCATCCGACGCAATGCCGTTCGCGGTGACGAACAGCGAATACGTCCCGTACGGCACCTTCGCGGGGATCGTCATCTGCGTGGTCGTGACCGTCGAGCCAGTCTGCACGCCCGTGAGGTTCCAGTTGAAGGTGCGCGTGTAGTACACGTTGCCGGTGCCGTTGGTGGCCGCGAGCCGCACGATCGGATAGTTCGTATTCATCTGCCAGTCGTCGCCGTACGTCGAGCCCGCGCTGATGCCGTTGAACAGCGTGCCCGTGAGCGTGTACGAGCCGTCGGTCGCGCGCGTGACGCCCGAGACCGTCGGCTTGCCCGCCGCGAGCGGCGTGCCGTCCGGCGTGTAGATCCAGTAGGTCGACGAACCCTGCAGCGCGGCGAGGATCTGCCCCGTCGGAAGATTGAGGAACGTCCACACGAAGCTGGACGAGTTGTACGTCAGCCCCGTCGGGCCAAAGATCTGCTGGAAGGTGTTGGTCAGGTAGTCGTACTCAAAGCACAGCGTGGGCGAGGGGAAGTGGTTCGCCGACGTCGGGATCGCCGACGCGAGGCAGAGGATCTTGCCGTTCGGCAGCATCGCCATCGGCGCATCGGGCGTGCCTGAACCGAGCGGCATCACCGGACCCGCGGCCCAAGTGCCGTTCGCGCCGTTGACGCCTGGCGTGTAGATCGCGGTGTTGCCCGTCGCGCCGGTGAAGAACGCGCGTCCGTTGGGCAGCAGCAGCGCGCCGCCGCACTCGAACCCGAAGTCGTCGTACAGCGCGACGGGGACGTTCGCGTCTGCGACCCAGGTATTGGTGCTGGGGCGGTAGCGCTCCGAGGTCGTCGCGTGGCGATCGACCATCAGGATGCTGTTGTCGGCGAGCTTGACCCACGCGGACTCGTTGTGGATGCCGACGCACGTCGGTCCCGCCGAGTAGGTGTTGGTCGTCGGATTGAAGATCACATTGGACCGCAGCGTGCCCGCCACGAGCGCCTGCAGCACGCGGCCGTCAGGGAGCATCTCGGTGTTCGCGTCGGACACGTTCGCACCCGGCGCGGGCAGCGCAGCCCACGTGTTGGTGAGCGGGTTGTAGATCTCGGCGTTCGCGAGGCCTGTGCCGTATTCGCCGCCCGCGACGTAGACGCGCCCGTCCCTCAGGACCTGCGACGAGAAGTACAGGCGTGTCTGCCCCATCGAAGCGAGCGCCGTCCAGGTGCCGGTCCCGTAGTTGCCGGTGCGGTCTGGCGTGAGGCGGTTCCACGCGTTGCCGTACTGCGGTCCCGCACTGCTCTTGGCCATCACGGTGCCGTCGGAGAGGAGCAGCATCCCGCCGCCGCTCGCGGCGGGTGCCGCCGCGGTGACCGTGCGCCACGTTCCTGCGGCGAGCGTGTTCTGCGTGGTGGCAAGCGCGGTCAGCGCGGTCAGGGTCGCGCATCCGAATCGAGTCAGGTTGTTCATGGTCGTCCAGGCAAGCAGCGTTCGCACTCGTCGGGAACGCCGTCGGTCCCGCGGTCGCCCGAAGGTACGGTCCCGCGCTTGCAGAACGATGCATCAATCCCGAACTTCAGGGGAATTTTGCGTCTGAGAATTCGAGGTTCACGGCTGGGTCAACGGCTCGGTTCACGGCGGGGTCACCGGCTGGGTCACCGGCTCGACTCGTGCTCGCCCGTGCGCTCTTCATGCGCGTCTTCCTCTTCCTCGCCGACACTTGCGAGCCAGACGGGGCCGCCGAAGATCACCAGCGCGCAGAGCGTGGCCGCGCCGCCGATGGCGGCGTACCTCCAGCCGACGGTCGCCGCGGTGATCACGAACGCCGCGACCGCCAGCGTGACCGCGATGCGGACCGCCGCTCGGATCCCCGCGCGCCGGTCGGTCTGCGCCAGCGGCGCGCTCTCGCGAAGGAGCACCGCGTTGCGCCGCCGCCACGCGCCGAGGTTGAGCACCAGCGACACGATGCACAGCGTCGCGAAGATCATCGCGAGCAGCGGAACCACCGCCACGGCGACCACCGAAGTGATCACGATCGCAGTCGCGGTCAGCACAGCGAAGGCCACCACGATGCGCCGCGCGCCGCGGTAGGGCAGTGGAACGATCGGAGCGATCGAGGCGAGAGGCGTGTCGGTCGTGGCAGGAGCGCCGCTCACGGGCGACGGCGTGACACGGGACGGGGTTGTGGAAGTCGCGGTCTTCATGCGGGAATCCGTAGATCCCCGTTTGCGCGGGAGATGCGGGCAGATTGCCGCGGTTTTCCGACGGCTCGGGGCGCGCGCCATGCGGTGGCATCGTGTCGTACACTCCGCAACCCCCGCGGGCCTCCCGCGCGGCGCTTTCAGGCACATTTCACCAGAGGTACGAACGATGTCCGCCAACCCGACGATCATCTACACGCACACCGACGAGGCGCCGATGCTGGCGACCTGCTCGTTCCTTCCGCTCATCAAGATGTTCACCGCGCCGGCCGGCATCAATGTCGAGACGCGCGACATCTCGCTCTCGGGCCGCATCATCGCGGCGTTCCCCGAGTGCCTCAAGCCCGAGCAGCGCATCGCCGACCACCTCGCCGAGCTCGGCCAGCTCTGCCTCAAGCCCGAGGCGAACATCATCAAGCTGCCCAACATCTCCGCGTCGGTCCCGCAGATGAAGGCCGCGATCGCCGAGCTGCAGAAGCAGGGCTACGCGCTCCCCGCCTACGTCGACGAACCCAAGACCGACGCCGAGAAGGACGCGCGCGCCCGCTACGCGAAGGTCATGGGCAGCGCCGTGAACCCCGTCATCCGCGAAGGCAACTCCGACCGCCGCTCGACGAAGTCGGTCAAGGACTACGCCCGCGCCAACCCGCACAAGATGGGCGCGTGGAGCACCGACTCCAAGGCGCATGTCGCGTCGATGACCAAGGGCGACTTCTTCGGCAACGAGAAGTCGGCCACGATTCCCGCGGCGACCACCGCCAAGATCGAGTTCGTCGCCGCCGACGGCGGAGCGACGACCGTGCTCAAGGACGGACTCAAGCTCGCGGCCGGCGAGATCCTCGACGGCACGTTCCTCTCCAAGAAGGAGCTCGTCGCGTTCTTCGAGCGCGAGGTCGCGAGCGCGAAGGCGCAGGGCGTGCTCTTCTCGGTGCACCTCAAGGCCACGATGATGAAGGTCTCCGACCCGATCATCTTCGGCCATGTGGTCAAGGCGTTCTTCAAGCCCGTGTTCGAGAAGCACGGCGCGCTCCTCGCAAAGATCGGCGTCGATGTCAACAACGGCTTTGGCGACCTCGTCGCCAAGATCGCCACGCTGCCCGCCGCCGAGCGCGCGGCGATCGAGGCCGACATCAAGTCGTGCTACGACAACGGCCCCGCGATCGCGATGGTCGACAGCGACAAGGGCATCACCAACCTGCATGTTCCGAGCGATGTGATCGTCGACGCGTCGATGCCCGCGATGATCCGCGAGGGCGGCAAGATGTGGAACGCCGCCGGCAAGACGCAGGACGCGAAGGCGGTCATCCCCGATCGCTCGTACGCGGGCATCTACCAGGCCGTGGTCGACTTCTGCCGCACGCACGGCGCGCTCGACCCGAAGACGATGGGCAGCGTCCCGAACGTCGGCCTCATGGCGCAGAAGGCCGAGGAATACGGCTCGCACGACAAGACATTTGAGATCAAGGGCGCGGGCATCGTGCGCGTCGTCGACGCCGCGGGCGCCGTGCTCATGCAGCACACCGTCGAGGCGGGCGACATCTGGCGTGCCTGCCAGACCAAGGATCCCGCGATCAAGGACTGGGTCAAGCTCGCGGTCACGCGCGCGCGGCTCTCGAAGACGCCCGCGTGCTTCTGGCTCGACGCGAACCGTCCGCACGACCGCGAGCTCCTCAAGAAGGTCCACGCGTACCTCAAGGACGCGGCGCTCGTCGGCGACACCAACGGCCTCGAGATCTCCGTCAAGGAGCCGTCGGCCGCGTGCGCGTTCTCGCTCGAGCGCATCAAGAAGGGCCTCGACACGATCTCCGTGACGGGCAACGTGCTGCGCGACTACCTGACCGATCTCTTCCCGATCCTCGAGCTCGGCACGAGCGCGAAGATGCTCTCGATCGTCCCGCTGATGAACGGCGGCGGACTGTTCGAGACCGGCGCGGGCGGCTCGGCGCCCAAGCATGTGCAGCAGTTCGTCGCGGAGAACTCGCTCCGCTGGGATTCGCTCGGCGAGTTCCAGGCGCTCGGCGCGAGCTTTGAGCACATGGCTGCGACCACGGGCAACGCCAAGGCGCAGGTCCTCGCCGACACGATGGACGAGGCGATCTCGGCGTACCTGATCAACAACAAGGGCCCGGCGCGCAAGGTCGGCGACCTCGACAACCGCGGCAGCCACTTCTACCTGTCGATGTACTGGGCGCAGGCCGTCGCGCGGCAGACCAAGGACAAGGCGCTCGCCGCGTACTTTGCGCCGATCGCGGCCGAGATGACCGCCAACGAGGCCAAGATCGTCGCCGAGCTCAACGGCGCGCAGGGCAAGCCGGTCGACATCGGCGGCTACTACCACCCGTGCGAGAAGACGACCTCGACCGCGCTGCGCCCGAGCGCGACGCTGAATGCGATCGTCGCCAACGCGGGGCGCGCGGTGGCGATGGCGTGATCGAGTGAGGTCCGAGTGATTTCGAACGCGGCGCGCGCTGGCAACGGCGCGCGCCGCGTTTGCTTTGGAGACGCGGGACGCGCTTCCGAATGGACCGAATCGCCACGCGCCGTTGGCGCATCCTCCGAACCGTTGTAGAGTTGCACCGTCCTGGCCGGTGTCGTCTCTGGCTTGGATCGCGTGTGCGGCTTCGCAGGGTTTCGGAGGATCTCCTCCGCAGAGGTCAGGTCGATGGTGCTCGTCCAACGGTCCATGCATGTGCTTCGGCTTCGCGTCCGCTGTGTGCGGATGCGTGCGGTGGTCGCTTGGATGTGCCTGCTGGCGTTCGTCATCGCGAGCCAGGGACTCATGCCCTCGGCCGCGCTGCTCACGCGCATCGGCGTGCTGCCCGCGTCGGCCGAGCGCTATCCATGCGAGGGCTGCGCCTGCGGCTGCGGAAGCGCCGAACACTGCTGGACCAGCTGCTGCTGCCACACGCTCGAGGAACGCGTCGACTGGGCGATCGCGAACAACGTCGCGATCCCGCGTTCGATCGGGCCGCGCGCGTTTGCGCTCGTGATGGCGCGCGCGGCGGCGGCGGAACTTCCCGCGTGCTGCGCGGCGCGGGCGATGCAGGCGCATGATGATTCGCACGCCGACGCGGACGGCGCGTGCCACGGCGACTGCCACGCGGCGCCCGGCGCGTCGTCCAGCGCGGCCCGCACGCTCGCCGTGCGCATGGCCACGCTCTCCGCGCTCGGCTGCAAGGGAATCTCGGGCTGGCTCGCCGTCGCGCCGCCGATGCTGCCGCATGCGTTCGTGGCGCTCACGCTGCCGCGGGCGATCCGACCGTCGTTCGACGCGCCGATCAGCGACGCGCTGCCCGCGGGTCTCGTGATCGAGCATCCGGCGCCGCCGCCTCGCGCGTGAGCGGTCGATCTTCGTCCTCACGAAACCCAGTCCTGTTCGCACCGCGCCCGTCGCGGGCTTGCGCGCGTTTCCGCAGCGCGGCCTTCGCGTTCGCGTGGTGCACGTCATCACCATCACGATCATCCAACTCACGGAGTGCATCCATGCACCGCAATCGCACGTTCGCTTTCATCGCTTCCGCAACGACCCTCGCCGCCGCCATCGCGACGACCGCCACCGCAAACCACGGCCCGGGCACCTCGGGCGGCGGCATCAACACCTTCTCCGGCGAGACCATGAAGGCCTCGACCTGGGACATGAGCTTTCGCCTCGACTACACGAGCTTCGACGGCCTCACCGAGGCGCAGGCCGCGTCGCACGCCGCCAACAGCGGTGCGTACGACAGCATCGACTCGGCCACGATCACCACGTTCGGCCTCTCGTACGGCGTGACCGAGGACATCCAGGTCGGCACGACCATCGGCTGGTACTGGGGCAGCAACTTCATCGACGCGATGGACACTGGCAAGGGCGTCGAGACCGCGTCGGCCGATCCGTCGGGCCTCACCGACATGTGGATCACGGGCAAGTTCCGCATCGTCAAGGGGCAGCCGGGCAACGTCTCGCTCATCGCGGGCATCAAGCTGCCGACGGGCAAGAACGACTGCCTGCTCTCGAACGGCGAGCCGCTCGAGCCGTCGAGCCAGCCGGGCACGGGCGCGGTCGACTTCATGACCGGCGTCGCGTACTCGCGCTTTCTCGATGCGCACATCACGATCGATGCGAGCGCGGCGTACACCTTCCGCACCGAGCACGACGACTTCAAGGTCGGCGACCGCTTTGACGCGGGCGTGGCGCTGGCGTACCGCCTGACCGACGACATCAACTCGTTCCCCAACATCAGCGTGTTCGGCGAGGTCGCCTACACGCAGATCTGGAAGGACCAGGACGTCGGCGTCGCCAATCCCAACAGCGGCGGCGAGACGCTGTATCTCTCGCCGGGCGTGCGCGTACGCTTCAATCCCACGATGTCGCTCACCGTGTCGCCTGCGTTCCCCGTCTGGCAGAACCTCGACGGCGACCAGGTGGAGCAGAAGTACAAGGTCAGCGCGATGATGAGCATCGCGTTCTGATGAGATCGAGCGATCCCATGCGAACGAGCAGCATCACACGAATTCGTTTCGGTCGTCTCGCCGCAGCGGCGATCGCCTTCGCCACGGCCGTCGGCGCGCAGTGCACCCTCACGGGGTGCGCTGCCGCCGGCCCGTGCGGCGCGACGGGCGCCGACTGCAACTGCGCCGAGTGCGAGGTCTGCCGCTTCAACGCGGATCTCGCGTGCGTCGAGGTCAAGATCAAGGACAACACGCCGCGCACGGAGTACAAGGGCAAGACCTACTACTTCTGCAGCGAGGACTGCAAGCGCGACTTCATCAAGGACCCGGACAAGTACCTCGCGTCGTCGATCAAGAAGGCTGGCTGATGCCTGCGCGCGCCTGCTGCGCGAGCTGGGCCTGCTGCATCGCCACGCGCTTGTGGCGCGGCGGCGTGACGTCGGTCGCGAGGCCGACGAACTCCAGCGTCTTGATCAGGTAGTACGTCACGTCGATCTCCCACCAGCGGTGCTGGTTGCACGCGCTCGAGGGGTCGTGGTGGTGGTTGTTGTGCCAGCCCTCGCCCGAGGTCAGCAGCGCCACGAACCAGTTGTTGCGGCTGTGGTCGTCGGTGCCGTGGTTCGTGTAGCCGAACATGTGGGTGAGCGAGTTCACGCTCCAGGTGATGTGCCATACGACGACCGTGCGCACGACCACGCCCCAGACGAGCAGGCTCCAGCCGAGCTCGATCGAAAAGCACGCGCCCACCCCGAAGTACAGCGCCGCCTGCACGATGTAGATCCAGATCCATGCGGAGGACTTCTCGAGGCTCAGGTAGAACGGGTCCTCGAGGACGTCGCGCGCGTACTTCTGGTAGGTCGTGATGTTGTGCGTGCTCGGGTTGTAGACCAGCAGCCAGCCGACATGCGCCCAGAGAAACGCGACCAGCGGGCTGTGCGGGTCGTTCTGCTCGTCGGAATGCACGTGGTGGTAGCGGTGGGTGGCGACCCAGCGACCGGGCGTGTCCTCGATGCTGCACAAGGCGAGCACGACCATCGCGTGCTCGAGCCACTTGGGGACCTTGGCGCTCTTATGCGAGAGCAGGCGGTGGTAGCAGAGCGTGATCGACTGTCCGAACACGAACACGCCCACCAGCATCACGATCACACCCGTCCAGCTGAAGAAGTAGGGCACGAACGCAAGCAGCGCCGCGAGATGGAGACCCGCGATCGGGATCGCGTACAGCCAGTAGATGTTGCCGGGAACGATGCAGTCTGGAAGCGGGAGCCGAGGCAGACTCCCGTGGGAATCCGTTGGGCTTGCCGTTGGGCTTGCCGTGGGGCTTGCCGTGGGGCCTGCGGCGGACGCGGTGTTCGGTTGGAAAGTGGTGATATCGGAGTGTAGCCACGGGGAGATTTCCCTGAGGCGGCACGCGCGCATTCGCGTGCTTTCGTCCGCAAACGTTGGTGGGGCGGCGAATCGATAGTTGCCTCCAACTATGGCGCGGCGGAACTCTGATGCTGCCGTGCTTGATTCGCTTGCGGCTTGGTGATTTCGCGGCAGTTTCGTGGCGTCGTTCCCCCGAATGCTGCGTGATTGGTCTGATCGTCCGACCTGATCGCAGCGCCTCTACCCACCAACCAGCCAACGCCAAGTGATCCTTCATTCGGGGGCACCCCTCGTCCGGGCCCCCGAATGTCACGCTCGGAGCGCGCGAGCAGCGGTTCCATACCCCGCATGCTCGCGCGCTCCTGAGCGGTCGTCAGCGAGGACGAGATTTCCAACCGCCCTAACCTCGGGAGCCGGTCCGGGAGTCTGTGACAGCCGTCGGTCGTCGACGCGCGCATCACATGCTCCCGGGCCGGCGTGTTTTTCGTGGGCGTGGTGCGCTCTCTGGGCGTTACGGCGCGAACTTCACGTCGATCGCGCGGTCGATCTCGGTCGCGTCGACCGTGCGCTTGGCGCCGTTGGGCCAGCGGATCTCGAGCTTGGCTGGCCCCGCGAACGCGCCGAGGCCGAAGTGCAGGATCGGGCTGTTGGCGTTGCCTTCGCCCGTGCCCGCCTCGACCTCGCGCACGAGCGTGCGGCCGTCGGGGAGCGCGATGCGCACCTGCGCGCCGATCGCGTCGCGGTTGATGGTCGCGCCGTCCCCGAGCAGATGCACCTCGAGCCAGTGCCCGACCGTCGCCGTGGTGTTGACGTACAGCCTGCCCGCGGTCACGAGATCGAGCCGGCCGTCGCGGTTGAAGTCCGCCCACGCGGCCTGGTAGGTCGGCGGCAAGTTCGCGAGGCCGGAGCCCGCGGTGACGTCCTTGAACGCCCATGCTTCCCGCGCGGTGGACTCGTTGCGGTACAGCACGGGGAAGTTCTTCTTCCCAAAGCTCGCGTCGGCGTAGACCGTGGTGAAGAAGAGGTCGAGCGCGCCGTCGTTGTCGAAGTCGCCGCACGCGGGGCTCGCGTAGCTCTCCTGGTACGCGATGCCGCACTCGTGCATGTCGTCGAAGGCGAACTGCTTGGCGGGTCCGCCGTTTCGCAGGAAGCAGCTCTTGGGCTGGTCGCCGCGCGAGTCGACGTGCGCGAAGTTGCCCGCGAAGAGGTCGATGTGCCCGTCGCCGTCGAAGTCGCCAAAGCACGCGCCGATCGAGTGGCCGCCGGCGAAGCCGTCGCTGGTCGCGAGCGCGTTGCGCTTGGCGGCCTCGTCGGCGAACTTCGCGTGGCCGTCGTTGACGAGGAGCGTGTTCGGCTGCAGCCGGTAGTTCGACGCGTAGATGTCGAGGTCGCCATCCTCGTCGAAGTCGCACGCGGTGATGCCGCGCGCGCGGCGGTCGGAGGTGCTCGACGCGAGCGTGAATGACTTGCCGTGGTCGTTCAGGAGCAGGAACGATGGGAAGGTCGTCTGCGTCTCCCAGTTCTCGAAGCCGCCGATGTAGATGTCGACGAACCCGTCGTTGTTGAAGTCGCCGACGGCGGCGCCGCGGGCGACGGTGGCGGGGAGCTCGGGCAGAGCTTGGACAGGCACGCCACGGAGAGGCAAGTCACGGAGAGGCAAGTCATGGACAGGCACGCCACGGACGGCGTCCTCCGCGCCGCTCGCCCGCACCATCCGCGCCACCCCCGGCGGCGCGAACGAAACCAGGTCGCCCAATCCGTCGTTGTCGATGTCCGCGATCACTCCCGCGCCCGGCGCGTCGACGCGCGTGAAGCTCCTGCCCTCATGGTTGATCCACAGCGCGCCGCCCATCCAGAGGTCGGGCCAGCCGTCGCCGTTCACATCGCCCCAGGCAGCGTGCTCGCCGCCGCCGGTGATGCCGAGTTCCGTAGTGCGATCGACGAAAGTCTGCGCGAGTGTGTCCCGTGCAAGCAGGATTGCCACAAGCGCGGCGCAAGTGGTGGTGATTGGACGCATCCGCACAGGCTACAACCCGATGGTTTGCCCGTGGACCGTTGCGTCGTCGATACCCACTATTCGCGAAGCGTTGCCCATCGGCGTGTTGCGATGTTGGGCTATCGCCGTTAGCGTCAGCCACTCCGAAGCAATCGCCAGAGCAACCGCATGCCGTCCAGCCCGACACCGTCCGAGCAGCCACCGATCGACATTCGCACGCCTGGCCTCGTGGAAGCGCTCTCGAGCGTCCAGACGCATTGCATCTGGGAGCGGTTGCGCACCGTCGGCCAGCCCATGACCGTCGCGGCGCTCGCAGCCAGCGGCGAATGGCAGCGCGATGAAGTCCAGCGCGCGCTCGACGCGCTTGCGAGCGTTCAGCTCGTCGCGAGCGCACCGGCGACCCGCGCCACCGGCGCGGTGACCTGGTCGGTCACGCGCCAGTCTCTCGCCATTTCCTACCGCGGCGCCGACGCGACGGACCAAGCCCTGCGCGCGAAGCTCTTCGGTGCGCTCGAGCGTGAGCGCACTCGCGAGGTCCGGGCCAAGATCATGCCCGATTCCGACCGCAAGCACGGCGAGGTCTTCTGGTGGAACAGCCGCGACGCGCTCTGCCTGAACCGCGAGCAGCTGCGCGAGCTTTGGGGAATCATGAGCGAGCTGACGCGCTTCTTCGCCCGTTGCGCCACCGAGAACGCAGGCCCCGACGCGCAGTCGCGCAGCCAGGACTGCAACTACAACATCAGCGTCGACATCGAGCCGATGCATCCCGGCATTCGTCCGATGCCGCAAATGGTCCTCCTCGAGTCCAAGCACGCCGAGGCATTCAGCAGCACGGTGATGGAGACGCAGCTCGCCGACCTCAGTAAGCGCGAGCTCGAGGTCGCGAGGCAGCTCGCGGCGGGCAGCTCGAGCAAGCAGGTCGCCGAGAAGCTCGGTCTGTCGCCCAACACGGTCGCCGAATTCACGCGGCGCGTCTACAAGAAGCTCGGCGCGAAGAACCGCGCGGAGCTCGTCCTGAAGATGCGCGGCATGAGCTGACGCCGGTGGAGCTCGCGCGGATCACTTCGCCTCGCAGCGGAACCGCGCCTCGGTCGGATGCTGCGTGCCCGCGCAGCCGATGCGCAGGTCCATGCGCGCGTCGGCTGCCTTCGCGGGCGCCTTGCCGGTGATGCGCAGGCGATGCGCGCCTTCGGCGAGGTTCGCCGGCGCGTAGCGCCATATTCCAGGGGCGCCCGTCGTTCCAGGGGCGCCCGTCTTCGCTTGCACGAGCTTGACGCCGTCGATCTCGACCGTCGCGTCGGTGTTGGTCGCGAGCTGCACCTGCCAGAGATCGGCGGCGGGGGCGTCGAACCATCCCGTGATCTCGAAGGGCTTGCCGTCCTGCACGCGCGACGCAATCCACGCGGGATCGAAGGTGTCGGTGACGACTGCGGCGGCCGTGGCTGCCGGCGCGGACTTCGCGCCTTTCGCCGCGCCGGAGCCCGCGTTCGCCGTGATCGCGAGGCCCTTCGCACTGGCGTCCTTCGCCGCGCGTGCATCCCTTGTCGCGGCCTTGGTCGCGGCCTTGGTCGCGGCCTTGGTCGCGGCCTTGGTCGCGGCCTTGATCGCGGCCTTGATCGCGGGCAACTCGACCTCGACCACGAACGGCGCGCCAAACACATCGCCCGCGCCACTTCCTGCGAGGTGCGCCACCGCGCGGAGCTCGGCCTTCTCGCATCCGATCGCCGTCGAATCGATGGCGGCCGCGCCCTTCGCGCCGTTCACGCGGCCGACCACGCGACCGAGGTGCATCACGTCGATGCCCGTCGCGCCTTCGCACGCGACCTCGATCGAGAGCGGCTTGCCCCACGCGACCTTCGTGGCGTTCGGCTTTGCACCCACCGTCGCGGCGCGCGCCGCATTCGCGAACTTGACCGCGTACTCCACGCGATCGCGCGACTCGACCGCATCGCTGCGCGTCGCGACCACGCCCAGCGTGCGCGCGCCGTCGCCGTGCTTGGTCGTGTCGAGCGCGAACGACTCGCCCTTCGCGCAGCGCCCGACGCGCACGCCGTCGACGAAGAACTCGAACTCCTTCGCGGGATCCTCGCCCGGCGCGCCGCGCGGCTTGAGCTCGACCTGGCCCTTCATCGTCGCGCCGCGCGCCGCGCCCTCGACGGTCACGCCGCTGCCGTTGCCCTTCGGCAGCGCCTTCGCCCACGGACGACACAAGGGGTCCCCGATCACAAGCAGCTGATACGGCCCCTCGAGCGACTGGTAGAACGCCTCCGCCAGCGTCGCGCCGCGCGCGTAGTGCCATTGGATGAACGGACTCGGGAACTTCGCCTGCAGCGCGTACGGCTCGGTGACCGCGCCCGAACTTCCCGCAGCGCCCGCGCGGATGAACGCGGTGCACGGCGTCTGTCCGTCGCGCTCGCCCATCATGCCGCCGCAACTCGTGAGGTGCTCGCAGATCGCGCCAGGCAGGATCGTGCTCTTCGAGTCGGCCCAGTTGAAGTCCGCGATGCCGACGACCGCGCCCGCGACATCGCGCTTGCCGACGGGCAGCACGCCGTCCTCGACGAGCGCCGCGACGCCGAGCTTGCGGAGCGCGTCGGCGAGCGGCGCGAACGCCCACTCGCGCGTCGCGGAGCGGATGTCGCCGTTGCGCTCGATGTACACCGTGCCCTTGGGCTCGCTGCCGTCGGCCTTCTCCGCGCGGCGCAGGCACTCGAGGACCTCGCGCACCGAGTTGCCGCGGCCCGCGGTCACGCCGAGCATGGTCGACAGCAGGTAGCGGGGGCCTTCCGCGGCGGGCGCGCCGTCGACGCCCCACGCGTATGCGCCGCGGAAACCGCGGGTTTCCTGCACTTCGACCGGGCGCGACTTCATCGACGCGACGAGTTCCTTCAAGTCCGCGCGCCCCGCGAGCGACGCGAGGTCGGGGTCGCTCGCCATCTGCCCGTGGTTGCGCCAGCCGATCTCGACCGCGCGCTTGAGCGACGCGAACGCGCCGTCGGCGTCGCCCGCGAGCGCCTGGCAGCAGGCGAAGTTGTAGTAGACGCCCGCATCGCTGCGCGGCTCGACGAGCAGCGGCGCGATCGTGGCGACGGCTTCGGCGTACTTCTTCGCGTCGTAGAGCGCGACGCCGCGCGCGTACTCCGCGCGTTCCGCGGCCGACAACGGCTTGCCGTCCGCGACGGGCAGCGTGCGCCGCGCGTAGCGGTTGATGTCGAGGTCGAGGTACGCCGTGTCCTTCTGCATGAACAGCTCGTGGAGGTAGGTCACGCTGTTCGTGCTCGCCGCGGCGGTGATCACCTGCGGGAACTTCTTGCCGTTCATGTCGCTCTGCACCCAGATCACGCTCGGCAGGTCGACCGAGTACGCGATGCAGTCGACCTGCGCGCGCAGGCCGCGTTCGTCGATCGCCTTGAGCACGGGCCCGAGGATCTGCGCGCGGAACTCGTCGGGGCCCATGCCGTCAAAGCTCGACAGCCCCGAGAGCGCGACGAAGTTGCCCGCGGGGATATGCCGCAGCCGCGCGTATTCGTTGGCGACGGTGAGCGACGCCCAGCTGTCTGCGTTCACGACCACGACGACGGATTCGGGCGATTGCCCGGCGTGCGCGATGCGGCTCGTCGCGAAGAAGAGTTGAAGCGAGATCGCCGCGGCAGCCAGGAATCGCATCGACATCATCATGCGGCGAGTGTAACGGCGCCTCGGCGCGCCGAGCCTACTGCGTGCGCCAGCGCACGAACCCGCGGTCGAGCTTCTCGAAGCCGACCTTCGGGTAGTACTCCATCGCTTCGGGCGCGGAGATCAGCACGAACGAGCAGCCCGGGCCGATCACCTCCTGCGTGAGGCGGATCAGCTCGCGGCCCACGCCCGCGCGCTGCAGGTCGCGCACCACCGCGAGGTCGGCGAGGTAGCAGCACCACGAGAAGTCGGTCACCGAGCGCGCGATGCCGACGAGCTCGTCGCCGCGCCACGCGCTGAAGACGAGGTTCGCGTTCTCGACCATGCGCGCGATGCGCGCGAGGTCGCCCGTCGGCCGCTTGAGACCCGACGAGTCGAACACGCGCGCGACGGCGGCGGGGTCGAGCGGGATGTCGCGGCGGTAGGTGATCGCGGTGGCGCTGTCGGCGGCGGGCATCGGCGGGAGGCTACAGCGGGTGCCGGGCGTGACGGCGCTTCGCAGGGTTCCGCGGGTGACTTCTCGGATGCAAGCTTCGAGGCACCTGCCTGAACGCTCGTCGGCCCGCAGTTGTCCGCCGATCCAGCGTGCGCTCTCGGCGAAGTGCCTATCCGGCCTTGGGATGCGGGCGCCACGCCCCGCGGGATCGCTGTCGCGCGGGAATCTTGTGCAAACTCCAACGGTTTCCCTAGGTCAAATCCAAAGCGGTGGCATGCTGTCTCCGAAGGCAGGCTTTCCGCGCTCGGATGTTCGTTCCAAACCATCCGCACCAGCGCTCTGGAAGTGTGCCTTGCGAACAGTCCCCCTTGTTCGTGTCTGCAGTTCCCCCGGTATCAGTCCTGTTGTAGTCCCTGTTTCGTTCCCTGTTTCTTGCCCTGTTTCCAAATGGAGTCCCAAGTGAAGAGCAAGTCAATCGTGGCCATCGCCATGGCTTTTTCGTGCGCCGGTATCGCCAGCGCGAGCGTCATCAACAGTGCCGTTTCCACCAGCGTGACGGGCTTCAACGGCACCGGTTCGACCACCCTCGGCTCGGGCTCAATCAGCCTGCAGAGCGGCATCGGTGACGAAGGCGCCATCCTCGGAACGATCGGCACCAACGCCGCGATCCGCGGCAAGTACACCACGCAGGCGATGGCGGGCGTCGGCTCGCACGGCGGCGCGCTCTACCTCGTGAGCGTGGTCGTCGGCAGCATCAAGAAGACCGGTCCGTTCGCGGCCTCGTTCAACCAGGTCGTCGTGGACTCGGGCTACACCTTCGGTGGCTCCGCGATGTCGAGCGCGACGATCGGTTTCGGCGTCGGCGGCAACGGACTTCGCTTCAACGACTTCGGCGGCGCGAACCAGCTCTACATCGAGACGGGCATCCCCGAGGACGGCCTCACGGCGTACAGCATGAAGCTCGGCCCGAACGGCGAAGTGCGCAACACGCAGACCCCCTCGAACGAGCTCGTCTACGCGAGCATCGCGGCCGACGGCTCCGCGGGCTTCTCGGTGAACTTCAGCACCGCGTCGCTCTGGCTCCAGGGTTCGGACGTGGGCAGCCTCTTCGGCGGCAACCTCGCGGCGTTCGACATCTACGGTTGGTCGAGCAACTTCGTCGTCGAAGTCGCCGCGGTCCCCGCGCCGGGCGCGATCGCGCTGCTCGGCCTCGCGGGCCTCGCTGGTCGTCGTCGCCGCAACTGAGTTGCGCGCGGTCGACTTGACCGAACGTCCACGCAAATCCACAGCCCCCGGATTGGGCGATCCGGGGGCTGTTGTTTTGGCGGTGGGAGGGGCGAGGGGGGCCGTCACGGCGCCGTTGCGTTCTCCGAATCGCGGAGCCGCGCGATTGCCTCGAGATACCGCGCGGCATCGCGGAGTTGGAACGCGCCACGGCAGTTCGTCGGGAGCGCCTCCACGACCTGCGCCGCCGCGAAACCGACCTCGGCCTGCGTGAGTGCGAGGTGCTGGTACGACGCGTCGGTTCGCCCGACGAGGTCGACGGCGCGCGCGCCGATGCCGCGGATGCGCGTCGCGAGTTCGGCCACGATCGCACCGGTGCGCGCGCGGACCTCCGCGCTGCGCTCGGCAGGAACGCACGCGAGCGCCGCATCGACCGCCTTCCGGAACGGACGGAGATCGCGGTAAGCCTGCGGAAACCGCAGCGCGAGCAAGAGGTCGTTCCACGCCTGGCGCTCGCTCTCGGGGAGCGCCGCCGCGATCGCCGCATCGAGTCGCGCGGCTTGCTCCACGCAGTTGCGCTTTGCCTGCGCAGCCCGGCTCTGGGCCTCGGTCAGCGCGGCGGCGGGAGATCCGTGTTCGGCACTCGCCTCCGCGCCCCGTGCGTTCGCCTCGATCCGCGCGTTGGCTGCGCCCGACTGCGCTGACTGCACGACGCCTTGAGCGTCCGCCCATGCGTTCACCGACGCAATCCAGTCGCCGATCATCGCGACGCCGGCTTCGCAGGCACGTGCACGCACGTCGTTCGCGACGGGGAGGTCGAGGAGCGCCGTCGGCAAGTCGGCGAGTTGGCCGAGCTTGAGCAGTTCGGTGTTGTCACGGGTGTTCGCGTGGTATCCGCCTTCCCACGCTGCGATGCGCCGCGCCTGCCGCGATGCGTGCGCGAACGCGAGCACCGATCGGTCGCAGCGTTCGCCAAGCGCAGCGCTGAGCGCCTCGAAGAACGCGGCATCGGCCTTCTTCGCCGCGATCCACGACTCGGCCCGCGCGCGCTCGGCGTTTTGCTGGCGCTCGATGTACGCGCGGTATGCGGCCTCGTCCATCGCATGGCCAATCGGCAGCGCCGCGGGTTGCGCTGCACGGACGAGTGGCTCGACGGTGGTCTCCCACGAGGTCCGCGCGTCCTCGAGCACGGCCATCAGGATCGCGCGCTGCGCGTCATCGAGCCGCAGCAGCTCGGCCAGCTGCTCGCCGTCGCGCGTGGACATCCCGCGCGGAAGCCCGAGGTAATCGCGCTGCGCGTCGGGATTCTCTGCAAGATGCGCGCCGGGGCTGAGGTCGGCGGGCTTTCCGAACTCCGCGATGTCGGCCTGCGAGAGCGCGGCGGGGGCTTCGTCAGGAACCATCGGCTGCTGGATGTCGGGCGACAGCCACTCGAGCCCGCGAATCACCGCGAGGTCGCCGCGCAGCCCCATCGCACGATCTTGGCGCTCGGCATCGACATTGCCCGACTTGCCCGTCTTGAGCAGCGACGCAAAGCCGGCGTCGACGATCGCCGCATCGTCCTTGAGCCACGCGCGGCAAATCGCGCGCACCTTGTTGAGGTCCGCCTCGCGGCCCGCGTCGTCGAGCCCAGGCGTCCGCAGGTATTCCTGCACGTAGCCTTCGCGGCCGTTGATCACCATGGCAGCCCCGGGCAGCCCCGTGATCGAATCAGGCAAGCCCATCAACCGCGGCATCCAGTAATCGCGAAGTCGCTTGCGATCGCTCTCAGTCAGCTGCGGTTCCATCGCGCGATAGGTCGCGAGCTGCGCCTCGACGAGCGCTTGCCAGGCGGCCCCGCCCTCGGAGAGTGCACTGGGGGACTCGGTGAGCTCGCTCGCGATGTCGGGAGGTGGCGAGCGCTGATCGACGACGGTTCCCTGCGATCCGCGCTGGGCCTCGCGCATGACCTTTTCGCTCGCGGCGGATTGCTCTTCGAACAGTTGTTGCAGCGACTTGCCGACGACGCCGAGTTCCTCGGCACGCTGCGCCTTGCGCTCGCGGTCGTCGCGCGCGGCCTTCACCGCCACCATCGTCGCGGCAACGCGCTGGTCGGCGTTCACGGCCGCAAGAATCGTGATGCGGCGGCGCTCTTCCATCGAAGCGCTCCCTTCGCCCACCTGCCTGGCGATCGCGAGGCGGAGCCAGCCCGAGATGTCGTCGGGTGTAGGAAAGTAAGTTATTCCGCCCTGGAGCCTGCGTTCAGGCTCGCGCAACTTCCGCAGCGCCTCGCACGCGCGGATCGCATCGTGCGATTCCGACGGCGAGCCCGCGGCGATCTGCGCGAAGAACGCCGCGCGCAGTTGCGCTTCGCTCGCAGCGACGCGCGTTTCGAGCTCGGCGAGCCGCCGCGTATCACGCACGCCGAGCAGAGCTTCGTTTTCGGGCAAGTAGGCGGACGATGTGACAGGCGCGATGCGCGAGCCTTCCTCGACGGCCTTCGCGAGTGCCTCGGCGTAGGCATCGAGGTACGCGCGCACCGCGTTCGTCGCGACCGCTTCGGGCACCAGCACGCCCGCGCTCGCGAGGTCGGACAACGACAACGCCGGCGGCGTGAACTCGGGGAGCGGCGGCGCGGCGTTCGTGGAGACCGTGCAGATCGCGATCGTCGCGATGGCGAGCCGCGCGAGGGCCATTCGAAGCGTGCGCGCGGAGCGAATTGTCGGTCGGCGGGGCATTGCTCGATTATGGCGTTCGGGCGTTCGCGCCTGCAAGTCCGCGGGTTCCATCGCACGCCGGCGATGGATCGTCCGCGGGGCGCCTCATCGGCGCCGCTGAACCGCGCGCCGAGGGCTCGAGTCTCCGCTAGTCTTCCCGACATGATTCCTGCGCGTGTTGCCGCGAAACGTGGCCTTGCCGTCGCTGGTGGCTTGATCCTCGCGATCGCCGGTGCTGTTGGTTGCGCCACGGCCAAGCCTGCGCCTGCCGTCGCGCCTGTCGCGCCGGTCGCAGTCATCCCCGAACCGCGCTCGCTGCAGGAAGTCGCGCGCGAGCACTGGGACGCCTGGTGCGGCGGCAAGCCGCGCATCACCGCCGCCGATCTCGACGACGAGGCCGCGAGCCCGCTCGTGCATGGCGAGGAAGCCGCCGCGGTCGCTGCGTTCGTGCAGCAGCTCAATCGCCTGCGCACGAAGGAACTCATCGATGGCATCGATCGCGTGCAGGTTCTGCCGCCCGCGGAATCGCCAGCGGTCGCGCCAGCCGATCCTGCAAAGCCCGACGCCGGGGCCGCGCTCCGCAAGCAGCTCGAGCAGAGCTACCGCGCGGCGCTTCGCAAGCAGCGCGAGATTCCCACGCAGCTGTGGATGAACAACGACGGCCCGAGCTTTGCCGCGATCCGCCAGTCGCGCGAAGGCGATTGCTGGCTTCTCGCGACGACAGGGTGGATGGTCAAGCATCGCCCCGACGAGGTGCGCAAGGCGATCGAGCCCGCGGGTGCGAATCGCTGGCGCGTGCGCTTTGCGAACGGCGAGACGGTCGAGGTCTCGACGCCGACCGAGACGGAGCTTCTTGCGGTCAACTCCGAGGCCACGCTCAAGGACGGACTGTGGCTCCCGATCGTCAAGGAAGCGATGGGCGCGATCATCGGTGAGACGAACGCGAAGAAGCAGGAGATCGACGCCGAGAGCCTGCGCATCAGCGGCGGCAGCGGAAGCCGCATGCTGCAGCGTTGGACCGGCCACAAGGTCAAGGTCTATCGCCTCGAGGGCAAGACGCCGATCGACGAGGTGCGGGCCGCGCTGGTCGACGCCGTCGAGCGCAATGCCGCAATGGGCGCGGGCACGCCGAAGACGCCCAAGGGAAAGATCCCGCCCAATCACGCGCTGGCGATCTTTGGGTTCGACGCCGCGCGCGATGTGCTGATCACGTGGAACCCGTGGGGCAACGACTTCACGCCCGCGGGACCCGACGGGCGCGAGAACGGCTACACGCGCAAGCAGGGGATCGCGGAGATTCCGCTTGCGGACTTCGTGGAGCTCTTTCGCGGGCTGTGGATCGAGACCGCCGAGCCCGCCACGCGCTAACCCCGCCGGTGCCAGGCACCAACCTGGCACCAACCGCACACCGACCTGACACCAACCTGGGTCCGCGTGCACGTGCACGGCACCTCGCTGGGCGCACGGATCGCAGGTGCAACGATGGTCTTGCGTCCATCCGTCACGAGTGCCAGGCACGTGACAGGATCGCGCGGTGGCTCCGTGGTTGGTGCATGGTTGGTGCCAGGTTGGTGCCAGGCACCGTTTCCCGTAGTCGGGGTGCGGTGGGCGCGCCATGCTTTCCCACCATGCGCAGCAAGTCCATCCAGTCCGCCGAACGCCTGATGAGCGCCTTCGCCATCCGCACCGGCCTTCACGGTCCGTCCGATCCCACGCGCCGCTACCTCTGGACCGACGCCTACGCGCTCACCACGCTCCTCGCGCTTCACCGCGCGACCGCCGTGCAGCAATACCTCGACGACGCCATCAAGCTCGCCGACCTCGTCCACGAAGTCCTCGGCCGCCACCGCCCAAGCGACGCGCGCACCGGCTGGATCAGCGGACTCGACGACGCCGCCGGCGCACTTCGCCCGACCGCGGGCGGCCTTCGCATCGGCAAGCCGCTGCGCGAACGCGCGCTCAACGAGCCACTCGCCAAGCCGCAGGACGAGCGCCTCGAGTGGGACCGCGACGGCCAGTACTTCCACTACCTCACGCGCTGGGCGCACGCGCTCTCCCAGCTCGCCCTCGCGACCGGCGACGCCGCGTGGAACGCGCACGCCATCGAGCTCGCGCACGCCGCCGTTCCCGCGTTCACCTACGAGCCCCGTCCCGGCGGCCCCATGCGCATGTACTGGAAGATGAGCATCGACCTCACGCGCCCGCTCGTCGCGTCGATGGGCCAGCACGACCCGCTCGACGGGCTCGTCACCCTCGCGCGCGTGCGCGCGACGCAGCACCGCCTCTCGCCGCAACCCGCGCAGCTCGACCGCGAGATCGACCTCATGCGCGCGATGTGCTTCGCGCCCGGTACCGCGTGGGCCACGACCGACGCGCTCGGGATCGGCAGCGTGCTCGAGGCGAGCGCCGAGCTCATCGACCTCAGCGCGCACGGCGATCTCGCGTCGGAGCCGACGCTGCTCGGCTTCATCCACGCGCTGCTCGCCGACGCGCATCGCAGCATCGACGCCTTCGCCGCGAGCGACGACCTCTCGCGCCCGCTCGAAGCGCGCCTGCCGTTCCGCGAGCTCGGGCTTGCGATCGGTCTGCGCGGGATCGCGCCGATGCGCGCGTGCGTCGCGCGGCATCCCGATCACTTCGGCAGTCTCGCGAGCAACAACGCGCTGCGCACGCGGCTCGAGGCCATCGCGCGCCTTGAGCCTCTCGCCGAGCACATCGAGCAGACCTGGCTCGATCCCGCGGCACAGCGCGCGTCCACCTGGAGCGACCACCGCGAGATCAACTCGGTCATGCTGGCCGCGAGCCTGTGCGCGGCCGACGGCGTGCGCGCGCCCGTGCACGCGCCGGCGCCCGCGCCCGCGCCCGCGTCTTCGTCCGTCAGCCTTGCTTCTGCGCGGGCTTCTTCGGGGGCTGCTGCAGCGAGCTCGTGAGCACCGCGACATCCTCCGCGCCCAGCTTCGCGCCCGACTGCTGGAGCATCTCGGCAAACCACGCGATTTCGTCGGCCTGCGCGGGGAAACCGATGTTTCCCGACTTCGGCGCGTTCGAGTTCGCGAGCGCCTTGCCGTCGGCGCCGAGGATCTCGCACCACGGAATGCCGCCGTTCTTGCCCTTCGACTCGGCGTTGAGCAGCTCCTGCCCGCCGTCCATGCGGTCGGCGTCGATCTTCACGTCGACGAACGCCTTCGACAGCACCGCCGCGATCTCGGGCTTGGCCATCCAGTCCTCGAGCTTGTGGCACCAGCCGCACCACGGCGCGCCGAAGTGCAGGAACACGAGCTTGCCGTCGGCCTTCGCCTTCGCGACGCCCGCGGCGAGGACGTCGCTCGCCTTGAGCGTCGCAGCCTGGTTCGCCTTGAGGAACGCCATCACCTTCGCGGGATCGTGCGCCTTGGCCTTGGGATCCTCGAGCGAGCCCGTCTCCTGGTTCGCGACCGGCTTGCCGTCCTCGCCGAGCACGGTGAGGAACGGCACGCCGTTCTTCTTGAGATCCGCGCCGAGCTTGGTCGCGAGCTCCATGTTGCGGTCGAACTGCCCGATGTTCACGAGCACGACCTCATACTCGTAGCGCAGCTCCTTCGCGAGGTCCTTGTCGCTGGCGCAGGTCGCGTGCAGCTTCTTGCACCAGCCGCACCAGTTCGCGCCCCACTGGATGAGCACGCGCGCGTGGTTGCGCTTGGCGCGCGCGATCGCCGCGTCGATCTCCTTCGCGGCGTCGGCCTTGTCGTCGTAGATGAACTCCTGCTTGGCCTTCGCGGCTCCTGCGGCAGGCGCCGCCGGCGGGTCGCCGGCGACCGCGTGCGACACGGCGGAGGAGAGTGCGAGAAGCGCGGTGAGTGCGAGCGTGCGGATGTTCGTCATGGTTTGGTTGCCGCTGGTGGCCTGATGATGGCCTGTGGTGCCTCGTGTCGGTCCAGACCGTCGAGTGCTGGGTGAGGTCGCCGAGACTCGGTGAATCTATCACCAGCGGCGCGCCGATAGTCCGCGAGACGATGCGGATTGTTTGGCCTGCCATCGTTCGCCCCGTGATCTTTGCACCGTGATCTTTTGCCCCGCGCGCGAATTGGCTTAGACTCGGGCTTCCCGCGCCAGTGCGCGGGCGCATCGTTTCGCCAGCAGCCGATTCACCGCACTCCCTCCTCCCGCCATGGCCATCGAAAAAACCCTCGACCGCGCGCTGCAAGACGCATCGCAAGGCCGCCTTCAGGAGGCGATCGAGGCCGTGCGCATGACGCTGCGCCGCTCGCCGACGCATCCGCTGGCGATGCGCGTGATGGGCCAGCTGTACGTGCAGGCGGGCGACTTCGAGCAGGCGATCCACCATCTCCGCCGCGCCGTGGCCGCGCATCCGCGCGCAGCCGACGCGCAGAGCAACCTCGGCAACGCGCTCATGTCGGCGGGCCGCGCGCACGAGGCGGTCGCCGCGTACCGCAAGTCGCTCGAGCTGCAGCCGAACTTCATCCCCGCGCTCATCGGCCTGAGCGGTGCGCTCACCGTCGCGGGCGACGCGGCGGGCGCGCTCGCGGCCGGCGAGCTCTGCGCCAAGCTGCAGCCGAACCAGCTCGACGTCGACCTCAACCGCGTCGACGCGCTCGACGTGATGGACCGCCACGACCGCGCGCTCGCGCTGCTCGACGAGATCGTGCGCCGCCATCCGTTCGACGCGAGCGTCCATGCGCGCAGGCTGCTGCTCCTCAACTACCAGGCGTGTTCGCGCGACACGCTCGCGCTTGCGCTCCGCGACTACGGCCGCTGCTTCACGCCGCCCGCGCCCGTCAAGCACTTCGACCGCAATCCCGACCGCCCGCTGCGCGTCGGCATCCTCTCGCCCGACCTGCGCACGCATTCGGTCGCGTTCTTCTTCGACGCGCCCACGCGGCACATTCCCGCCGACATGCAGCTCGTCGCGTTCGCTTCGTCGCCGTCGCAGCCGAACGACGCGATGACGCGCATGTTCAAGGAGCGCATCCCCGAATGGGTCGAGGTCTCGCATCTCGACGACGACGCGCTCGACGCCGCGATCCGCGCGCGCCGCATCGATGTCCTCGTCGAGCTCGCGGGCCACTCGACGGGCAACCGCCTGCGCGCGCTCGACCGTCGGCCCGCGCCGCTCATCGTCACCGCGATCGGCCATCCTGCGTCGACCGGCCATCCCGCCGTCGACGTGCGGCTCGTCGACTCGATCACCGATCCGCCGGGCTCGGAGAGCGCGTGCACCGAGCGCCTCCAGCGCATGGATCCGTGCTTCCTCTGCTACATCCCGCCGACGAACGCGCCCGAGCCGACGCTGCCCGCCGCCGACGCGCCGCTGACCTTCGGCTCGTTCAACCTCTCGGCCAAGATCTCCGCCGAAACGCTGCGCCTCTGGCGCATGGCGATGGACGCGGTGCCCGGCTCGCGCCTGCTGCTCAAGTCGCGCTCGCTCGGCGACGCCGCCACGCGCGAGAGCCTGCACGAGCGCATGCGCGCCGCGGGCATCGACGAGTCGCGCGTCGAGCTCCTCGCGTTCGTCAAGGGGATCGACGAGCACCTCGCGCTCTACTCGCGCATCCATGTCGCGCTCGACACGACGCCGTACTCGGGCACGACCACCACGTGCGAAGCGCTCTGGATGGGCGTGCCTGTCGTGACGCCTGTCATCTCGCCTGCGGGCGACCGCCACAGCGCGCGTGTCTCGGCGAGCCTGCTGCGCGCGGCGGGTTTCGGCGAACTCGTCGCGGAGAGCCCCGAAGACTTCGCGCGCATCGCCGCGCGCTGCGCGACCGACGACGCGTGGCGCACCGCGTTCCGCCGCGACGCGCGCGCGCGGATGCAGGTCTCGCCGCTCATGGACACGCGGGCGTACGCCGAGCGTTTCTTCGGCGCGCTCCGCGCAAGCTGGCGCGCGCGCTGCGAAGTACGCGGATAGTTCCCTCACGAAACGCGCGCGCGGCAGGGCAATCATGGCTTCCAATCCATGCAAGCCCACGCCACGCAAGCCCACGCCATGCAAGCCCACGCTATCGCCACGCCGTCGAGCGCCGCCGCATCGCAGCCGTGCATCAACATCCTGCTGGTTTCGCCGCGCACTCCCGACACCTTCTGGAGCTTCAGCCACGTCATGCGGCTGGTCGGCCGCAAGACCGCGTTTCCGCCGCTCGGATTGATGACCATCGCCGCGATGCTGCCGCGCGAGTGGAACCTCAAGCTCATCGACCTCAACGTCGAGTCGCTCTCCGACGACCACATCCGCTGGGCCGATGCGGTGTTCGTCTCCGCGATGATCGTGCAGGAGCCGTCGGTGCGCGAAGTGATCGCGCGCAGCAACGCGCTCGGCAAGACCGTCGTCGCGGGCGGGCCGCTGTTCACGACCGGCGCCGAGCGCTTTCCTGAAGTCGCGTGCGTCGTCGTCGGCGAGGCCGAGGACATCATGCCCACGCTCGTCGCCGACCTCGCCGCAGGCCGCCTGCAGCCGCGCTACGAAGCGCCCGAACGCCCCGACATCCGCAAGACGCCGATCCCGCGCTGGGACCTGATCGAGGTCAACCACTACCTCACGATGTCCGTGCAGTTCTCGCGCGGCTGCCCGTTCGACTGCGAGTTCTGCGACATCACCGCGGTCTACGGCCGCGTGCCGCGCGTCAAGACGCCCGCGCGCATCGTCGAGGAACTCGACGCGGTGCTCGCCACCGGCTGGAAGGGCGCGATCTTCGTCGTCGACGACAACTTCATCGGCAACCGTGCGCGCACCAAGGAACTGCTCAGCGCGATGATCGCCTGGCGCGAGGCGCGCGGCGCGACCTGCAACTTCACGACCGAGGCGTCGATCAACCTCGTCGACGACGCGGAGCTCCTCGACCTCATGGTGCGCGCGGGCTTCAAGAACGTCTTCATCGGCATCGAGAGCCCGCAGGAGGAAAGCCTCAAGGAATGCCGCAAGGTGCAGAACACGCGCCGCGATCTCGTCGCGTCCGTCCGCGCGATCCATGCGGCGGGCATGCAGGTCATGGCGGGCTTCATCGTCGGCTTCGACAGCGACAAGCTCGGGATCTTCGAGCTGCAGAAGCGCTTCATCCAGGAAGCGGGGGTGTCGACCGCGATGGTCGGCATGCTGACCGCGCTGCCAGGCACGCGGCTCTTCACGCGCCTCACCGTCGAAGGCCGCATGCTCGGCCGCAGCTCGGGCAACAACCTCGACGCGGTGATGAACTTCGTCCCCAAGCTCGATCCCGAGGCGCTCACCGACGGCTACCGCAAGCTCGTCGGCGACCTCTACGCGCCGCGCACGTACTACGAGCGCGTGCTCGTCTTCCTGCGCGACTACAGGCCGAACGGCCCGCGCACCGTCACGCGCGCCGACGACGTGCGCGCGTTCATGCGATCGCTCTGGGTGCTCGGCGTCGTCGAGCCCGGGCGCTGGGAGTTCTGGAAGTTCATGGCGCGCACCGCGGTGTTCCACCGCAATGCGTTCGCCGAGGCGGTCGAGGCGGCGATCCGCGGATATCACTTCCGCAAGGTCGCGGCGACGCTGTAGTGGTCGGCAGCCCGAGTCGTCAGCAGCCCGAGTCGTCAGCAGCCCGCGTCGTCCGGCGATTCCGGGATGTACGAGAGCTCGGTGTCCTCGGCCTTCTTGATGCCGAGCTGCACCTGCCACACGTCCCACTCGTGGTCGAGCGCGGCGCGCTCGCGGCGCAGGCCGTCGTTGCGCGCCTTCAGGTCCTTGAGGGTACGGAGCGCGCTCGCCGTGTTGGTCGATCCATCCAGCTCGAGCGCCGCCACGCGCTGCGCCTGGGCCTCTGCGTGATGCTGCAGGATCTCCGCGCGCGCGAGCAGCGCCGACTTGCCGGCGGCGGCGCCTTGGTAGGTCTTGGACTCGTGATTCATCACGAAGTCGCCCACGTACCGCGCGAAGCTCCGCGTGTCCTCCGCGCTCCACGCGAGATTCTCGCGCTGCTGCTGCGGGGTGGCCTGGGGCTTGATTTGCGTCGTGGCTTGCGTCGTGGCTTGCGAAGTAGTTTGCGTCGTGGCTTGCGCCGTGGCCTGCGAAGTAGTTTGCGTCGTTCCGCAACCCACCAGGCTCGCGGTCAAGGGCAGGGCGATCGCGGCGAGGGTCGCGGTCAGTCGGATGTGGCGCATGAGGGAGTTGTCCTGTGCAGAGCGTGCGGACGGCGAAGCGCTCAGGGTAGTGCGCGACCACGCGCCCGTTGCAGGAATCCGCAGATTTCAAACGCCAAGCCGCGCGTACGCGGACCCGCTCAGTGCGCAAGCAGCACGATCGTGCCGGCCGCGAGGATGAAGTACGTCACCAGCGTCGCCGCGCCCGCGTAGTCCTTCGCAATGCGCTGCCCCGTGAAGAGCATCACGAGCGTCAGTGCCACCGTCTCCGCGCCGTAGATCGCGATCGTGGCGTCGCCCGACATCGCGATCTTCACCGCGCCGACCGCGCAGAGCACTCCGCTCGCGCATTCAAGCAGCGTGACCACGAGCAGCATCGGCAGCACCTGTCCGCGCAGCGGCGTCTTCGAGAAGTGCCCCTTGAGCCACCCGAGGTTGCCCTGGAAGTCGAACACCTTGTCGATGCCCGACTGCAGGAAGCAGGCCGCGAGCATCGCGACGGAGAGGATCTTGGCGGCGGTCCACGGTTCGGTGAGGTGTTCGATCATGGGAGTTGCGGCAATGTAGCGGCGGTGCGCGATCTCCTCACGCGCGGGCCGACGCGGCGGAAACTCCTATGATCCGCGCCCATGCCAGGCAAGGCTCCCCGCAAACCAAAGCTGCTCTCCGGCGGCAACCCGCAGATCGCCAAGGCCGATGGCGACGAACCCGTGCAGGCCTACATCGACGCGATGCCCGGCTGGAAGAGCGACGCAGGCCGCCAGCTCGACGCGATCATCACCCGCGCCGTCCCGGGCGTGAAGAAGGCCGTGCGCTGGAACTCGCCCTTCTACGGCATCGAAGGCGAAGGCTGGATCCTCGGCGTCCACTGCTTTGCCAAGTACATCAAGGTCGCGTTCTTCCAGGGCGCGTCGCTCGATCCGATCCCGCCCGTCGCGAGCAAGGACAAGAACGCGCGCTACTTCCACATCCACGAGGGCGACGTCCTCGATGAAGCGCAGCTCCGCAAGTGGGTCAAGCAGGCGAGCAAGCTGCCGGGGTGGGGCAAGGTTTAGTCGACAGGTTCAGTTGCGACGCGAAAATGCGACGCCTGGCCGCGCGTGGCGCGTCACGGACGCGGAATGCAGAGGCAACTCGTGGCAAGCGTGATGTCGGCGTGCGCCCAGGCCCGCTCGAATCGCGCGAGCATCTCCGCCGACTCTTCGCGCCGACCCTGCTCCCGAAGCGCGCGGGCGAGACCCCACAGCGACCAGCCGTTCTCCGGATAGCGCTCGAGATCCTCGCGGTACACGCGCTCTGCATCGCGCCACCGCTGCTCGCGCAACAGCACGGCACCGAGCGCGTGGCGCGCGGGGATCATCCAGTCGTAGGGCTCGTCGTAGGCAAGGGCGTCTTCCGCCTCCGCAGCTTCGGACAGCGCGCGGATCGCGTCGGCCGGGCGGGCATCCGCCGCAGCGATCTCTCCAGCGAGCACGCGCGTCGCGACGCCGAACAGGTTCGAGGCGGGATTCAGTCCCCACACGGCGTCCGTCGGCAGCGCAGCAACGGCCTCGAGGTACGCGCGCTCCTCAACTCTCGCCTCGGCGACACGGCCGAGGGCTGCGAGGGAGACGCCTCGGGCGAAGCGCCAATAGGCGCGCCACTGCGGCAGGTTCGCCGGCGGCATCGGCGCGCGCAGGATCTCGTCCCAGCGTCCGAAGCGCATGAGCGCCTCCAGCTCGATGGCAAGATAGGAATCGACCATCGCGGCGGACGACGCGATGAACTCCGCCGGCATGTCCGCGATCATGGCGCGCGCGGCGCGGATCGCATCGGCGGAGCGCCCCTCCATCATGCAGTCCCACGCCAGGAAGTGGTTGTTGTGCGCCCGGTAGATGTTGTAGAAGCCTTGAGGACCATGCGTGTGGAAGTAGGCGGCATCCACGGCTGCCGCACGCTCGTTGGAGAGGGCGGAGTCATGCCAGCGGCCGACGCGGGCGTAGATGTGCGCGGGCATGTGCACGAGGTGACCCGCTCCGGGCACAAGCTCGACCAGCGCATCCGCCGAAGCCAGCGCCCGCTCGGGGGCCCGCGATGCCTCCCAGGCATGGATGGTGAGATGGTGTGCGAGCGGATGCTGCGGATCGATGGCGAGGACCCGCGAGAGAATCGCGACGACCTCTTCGGTCCCCGGCCTCATCTGCCCGTCCTTCTCCCACTGGTTCCACGGCGCCAGATCCATCACGGCCTCGGCGCAGAGCGCGCCGATGTCCGCGTCGTCGGGGTGCTCCCGCCACGCCGCGCGCATGGCATCGGCGTAAGCGACATCGAGTGCACGGCGATCGGCTGGATTCGGCATCGCATAGCGCGACTCGAGGGCCTTGATGAGCGCGCGCTCGCACGGGCTTGCGGTTGCCGCGAGCTGCCGCGCCTTCTGCAGCGCATCCCACGCGATCTTCGCGTGCGCATCGTCGAGCGCGGGATTGTTGATGTGCGGACCGCTTGCGTACGCGATGCCCCACCAGGCGATCGCCATTCCCGGATCCGCCTCAAGCGCGCGCCCGTAGCAGCGCACGGCCTCGTCGTGGTTGAACGCGAACGTAAGCAGCAGTCCCTTGTCGAACCACGCCCGCGCGTCGGCCGACCTTGTCGTCACGGTGCGCTGATGTGCCCCGAGATGGTTGAGTGGGTCCTCGCTGGCCTTCCATGCGTTCGGCGCTGCAGGAGACATGCAGGCGCCGAGCATCAGCGAGGAAAGGAGGCAGGCGCGGGCAGCGACGCGGTAGAGATCGTGCATGAAATGCTCCGGCTCGGATGGTTGGCCCCGAGGACTGCGGTCGTCCGCGCGCCCGGCGCGCGCGCGGCCATGCTACTTGCATTCGCGCAGCGTCGATCGCCGCACGCGCTTCCTGGGAGGCAGCGTGAACTCGACCTCCGCCATCTCGCCGGCCGCCTCGAACTGTCGCTCGGCGCAACCGGTCCTTGCCTGCGCCTCGATGCACCGCCGCGGCGCAACCAGTTGCGCGCGATTCGCTGCCCGAGCG
>CAITDI010000003.1 GCA_903891095.1 uncultured bacterium
CGCGGTCGCCGCCAACGGCTGGACGCGCCCCGAGGCGCCGAAGCTTCCTGAAGGCACGCCTGCGCCTGCGGAGACCGGCGACGGCGACCAGGCCGCGTGGCTCGCGGTGTCCGATCGCCTCTACGGCGGCCGCGGATTCGTGGCATGGAAGCCGTTCAAGCACCCCAAGCTCGGCGATGTCGAAATCGGCGGCTTCGCGCCGTTCTTCAAGAGCTCGCCGACCGCGGTCGAGGCGAAGGACCTCGCCGCGAAGAGCGCGCCGTTCGTCGTCGCGCTCGCCGGCAAGCGCCCCGAGCTCGCGGTGAGCGACGCGGTGGTCACGCCGCTTGCGAACGGACTCGCGCGCATCGAGATGCGCGTGACCAACAAGGGCACGCTCACCACGATGACCGAGATGGGCCGCATCACGCAGGTGCGCCAGCCGATCATCGTGCGCCTGCCGCTCAAGCCCGAGGAAGTCTTCACGGGCAAGTCCGTCGAGAAGATCGACCGCCTGCTGCCGGGCGCGTCGGTCGAATACAGCTGGGTCGTGCACATGCCCGCATCCGGCTCGCTCGACATCACCGTCAACGGACCGTACTTCGACACGATCACGCGCACCGCGAAGGGAGCCGCACGATGAGTGCCTTTACCAAAGCAATCCTGACTTCACTCGCGATCGCCGCAGCGGCAACGCTCTCCGCGCAGCCCGCCGCCGCGCAGGACCGCGCCGCGTCGAAGACCGACATCCACTTCGACCACTTCCGCGACCACACGACGCTCGTCGCCGAGTCGAAGGCGCTCGCGGCCGCGCATCCCGACCTGCTCACCTACACCGAGATCGGCAAGAGCTCGCAGGGCCGTCCGATGTTCATCCTCACGCTCAACAACCCGAAGACGGGCGCCGACACGACCAAGCCGGGCATGTACATCGACGGCAACATCCACGGCAACGAGATCCAGGCGTCGGAGACCGTGCTGTACACCGCGTGGTACCTCGTCGAGAACTACGGCAAGGTCGACGCGGTGACCAAGCTCGTCGACCGCAGCGCGTTCTACTTCCTGCCGAGCGTGAATCCCGACGGCCGCCAGAACTGGTTCGACAGCCAGAACAGCCCGCACTCGTCGCGCACCGGCATGAAGCCGACCGACGACGACCGCGACGGCGTGGCCGATGAGGACGGTCCCGACGACATCGACGGCGACGTCTCGATCGGCATGATGTGGCGCCGCGACCCCAACGGCACGCACCGCCGCAGCGAGCTCGATCCGAACGAGATGGAGTACGTCGACCCGCAGCCGCGCGCCGACGGAACCATCCGACGCGGCGACTGGTCGATGGCCGGCCAGGAAGGCATCGACAACGACGGCGACGGCGAGATCAACGAGGACGGTCCTGGCGGCTACGACATGAACCGCAACTGGCCCGCCGACTGGCAGCCGGATCACGTGCAGAACGGCGCGGGCGACTGGCCGTTCTCGTATCCCGAGACCGAGTCCATCGGCAAGTTCCTGATGACCAAGCCGAACATCGCCGCGGTCCAGGCCTATCACAACGCGGGCGGCATGATCCTCCGCGGCCCCGGCGCGCCCGGGCGCGACAACCTCTACGCGGGCGACCGCGCGGCCTACGAGGCGATCGCGCGCGCCGGCGAGGAGATGCTCCCAGGCTACCGCTCGATGGTGATCTACTCGGATCTCTATCCCGTGCGCGGCGGCTTCGTGAACTGGATGGCCGAGACCTACGGCATCGTGAGCTTCACCAACGAGCTGTGGACGGAGAAGCGCATCATGCAGAACGGCTCCGACCCGAACGCGGAGCAGCGCGCGCACTGGCGCGCCCGCGTGCTCCTCGACGAGACGCGCACGCCGCTGAAGGAGTTCGATCACCCGACGCTCGGCAAGGTGCTCGTCGGCGGCGGCAACAAGTGGTCGTCGCGCATCCCGCCGTCGTGGATGCTCGAGGAGGAATGCCACCGCAACGCGGCGTTCACGCTGTTCCACGCGGGCGAGATGCCGCGCGTGAGCTTCGGCGAGCCGCTCGTGCGCGAACTCGGCGACGGGTTGGTTGAGGTGACGATCGAGATCAAGAACGACGCGCTGATCCCGACGCGCACCGCGCGTGCGGCGCAGATCAAGGCGGGATTCGCGGATCGCGTGACGCTGACCGCGCCGAGCGGCGGCAAGATCGCGGCGTCGGGCACGGTGTCGCGGCGATTCGACCGCGTGTTTACGCCTGATGTCGAGACGCCAGGCGTCGTGCTGCTTGAGAACGGCGTGCCGTCGCGCGGCTCGGCGTTCGTGCGCTGCTATGTGAACGGCAAGCGCGGCGACGAGCTGGGCGTGACGTTTGTCGCCGAGAAGGCGACGGGCGTGGCGACGAAGATCAAGCTGGTGCCAGCGGCGGAGCCGGTGAAGAAGTGAATCGCCGGCGTCGCCGGCGCGCCCGCGCGAGACTCGGATGTGCGGCGACCACTTCCTCGCGGCACGGCCGCGAGGAAGTGGCACCCGCGCTGCGCGCGGCGGTCGGCGCGGGTGACACGTTGTCTCGTCGTCGCGCGGTGGTCGGCGTGGGTTCGACGTCGACCCGTCTCCTCGCGGCAGTGGACGTGGGTTCGACCTCAACCCGTCTCCGCGCGGCGGTCGGCGTGGATGACACGTTGTCCCGTCGTCGCGCGGCGGTCGGCGTGGGTTCGACGTCGACCCGTCGTCGCGCGGCGGTGGACGTGGGTCCAACGTCAACCCGTCGTCGCGCGACGAGGTCTGTGGTGTGTATCACGTGTCGTGATCGGCGCGCGTTTGACGCCGCCCCGGAGGGGCGGGTGCCACGATCCCCGAAGGGGTCGTGGTCGCGGAACATCAGATCTCGGTTCTCCGCGGCGCGCAGCGCCGGTCCCGCCCGTTCGCCATGACATCCCCACCCACCGCATCCTCCTCGTTCGACGTGATCGTCATCGGCGCCGGCGCCGCAGGGCTCTTCGCCGCGATCCACGCCGGCCGCGCGGGTGCACGCGTGCTCGCGCTCGACGGCGCGAAGACCCTCGGCGCGAAGATCCTCGTCGCCGGCGGCGGCCGCTGCAACGTCACGCACCACGCCGTCGACGAGAAGGCCTACGCGGGCAGCTCGCCCAACGCGATCAAGAACGTCCTGCGCCGCTTCGGCGTCGCCGAGACGGTCAAGTTCTTCGAGGCGTACGGCGTCGAGCTCAAGCGCGAGGACACGGGCAAGCTCTTCCCCACCACCGACGACGCGCACACGATCCTCGACGCGCTGCTCCAGGCCGCGCGCGATGCGGGCGTCGAGATCCGCCATCCGCAGCGGGTGACGTCGATCACGCGCGACGCGGGCGACACTGGCGGCGGATTCACCGTCGCCGGCGAGTCGTGGGGCGCGCTGCATGCGAAGCGCGTGATCCTCGCGACCGGCGGCAAGGCGCTGCCGAAGTCGGGCTCCGACGGCGCGGGCTACGAGTTCGCGCGCGCGCTCGGGCACACGGTCACCGATCATGTGTTTCCCGCGCTGGTGCCGCTGATCCTGCCAGGCACAAATCCGCTGCGCGCGCTCTCTGGGCTCACGCTGCCGGCGACGCTGTCGCTGCGGTCGTCGACGGGCAAGGTGCTCCGTGAGTTCACCAACTCGCTCCTCTGCACGCACTTCGGCCTGTCGGGTCCGTGCGCGCTCGACATCAGCCGCTACTGGCGCGCGGCGCTGATCGAGGATGCCGGCGCCGGGCTCTTCGCGAACTTCATCGCGGACGAGCGCGAGGACACGCTCGACGCGAAGATCCTCGCGAGCCGCGCGGCGAACCCGCTTGGCTTCCTGCGCGAGCATGTGCCCGAGCGGCTCGCGCGCGCGCTGTGCGAGATCGCGGCCGTCGATCCTGCGGCGATTCTTCGCCAGCTCACGCGCGAACAGCGCAAGGCGCTCGCCCGCGCCGCGTGCGCACTGCCGCTCCATGTCGAGGGCGATCGCGGCTTCACCTACGCCGAGGTCACGATGGGCGGCGTGCCGCTGGCGGAAGTCAAGCTCGACACGATGGAGTCGCGCGTATGCCCGGGGCTCCACCTCGCGGGCGAGATCCTCGATGTCGACGGCCGCATCGGCGGCTTCAACTTCCAGTGGGCGTGGGCGAGTGGGTTCATCGCGGGCGGGGCGGCTGCGAGCGGCCACGCCGAACCTTGACGCTGCTCAAGACTCCGTCTTTTGGACATTTTTGGAGGTATTTTTGGATGTCCAATCGCTTTATGGCTATATTTGGATGTCGATATGGCCATGCTCCCGTCCAGACCTCCCGAGTTCTCCCCCCGCATGCTGCGGCTCTTGGCCCGCATCGAGGAGTTCCGCGGCACCTGGCGGGCAACGGGCACGCTTCCGCCCCACCGGCTGAACTCGCTTCGCCAGATCGCCACCATCGAGAGCATCGGCTCGTCCACGCGCATCGAGGGCAGCGCGCTGAACGACCACGAGGTCGAGTCGCTTCTCCGCGGGGTCGGCGTCCGCCGATTCGCCACGCGCGATGAGCAGGAGGTCGCGGGCTACGCCGAGGCCATCGATCTCATCATCAACTCGCACGGTTCGATCCCGCTCAGCGAGAACCACATCCGCCAGCTGCACCGGGACCTTCTTCGCCACAGCGAGAAGGACGAGCGCCACCGCGGACACTACAAGTCCGCCTCGAACAATGTCGTGGCCTTCGACGAGCACGGCAAACAGGTCGGCGTCGTGTTCGAGACAGCGACGCCGTTCGAGACGCCGCGGCTGATGTCCGAACTCGTCGATTGGACCAATGCCGCAATCGAGGACCCCGACGCGCATCCGCTGGTCGCGATCGGCGTGTTTGCGGTCGTGTTCCTCGCGATCCATCCGTTCCAGGACGGCAACGGACGGCTGTCGCGCGTCCTGACCACCTTGCTGCTGCTCCGCGCGGGATACACCTTTGCACCGTACAGCTCGCTCGAGGCCGTCATCGAGCGCACGAAGCCGGAGTACTACCTCGCGCTGCGCCGCACCCAGGCGTCGCTGCGCACGCCGCAGCAGGACTGGCAGCCGTGGCTCGAGTACTTTCTCGGCGCGATGGCCGAGCAGTGCGCGCAGCTCGAGCGCCGGCTCGCGCGCGAGGACCTCGCGCTTGGCCCGCTCGCCCCGCTTTCCGAGGCAATCCTGCAGTGTGCGCGCGAGCGTGGCCGCGTCACGATGGGCGATGCGATCCGGCTGACCGACGCGAAGCGCCCGACGCTGAAGGCGCACTTCACGAAGCTCGTCGAGCGCGGCTCGCTCGTGCGTCACGGCAAGGGCAAGGGCACTTGGTATGCGCCGACCGTGGGGCCCATCGGCGGGAAGTGACGCGGCGTCCTTTCCCGCTGCGCAGTGTCTCTTGCCGCTGCTTCGCTCTCGAAGCCGTGCGCCCGCGCGCGAAGTACACTTCGCGTTGTCGGGGCGGTAGCTCAGCGGTCTAGAGCCGTCGACTCATAATCGATAAGACGCTGGTTCGAATCCAGCCCGCCCTACTTCAAAAGGCGCGCGCGAAACTGGCGCGCCGAACGGTTCAGAGTGAACGCCCTGGCCCCACGGCCGGGGCGTTCGCGTTTTGCGGCGTGCGTACGCCGTTTTGCGACAAGGGGTTGCGTGCGCAAAGGTCTCTCGGGGTGGGCCAGCGGAGTGGCGCGGCCGAGTGCCTGGCCGACCCCCGCCGAGGTCTCGCCGGATTGTCTCTCCGCGCATCGAGAGACCTCGCGCCCCGACAAGTCTCTGGTTCACGGTTCCCGAGGCCGAAATGCACGAACTCATAAGCAACCGAGGCGCTTCGGGCGAAATCCGGACGGCGCGGAGCGCGCGTAACGCGGAAGTCTCGGGTGATGAGTCGGAGTGAGCGACGTCGCGGCGATCTGGAAGCGAACCCGCCTCAGCTCCGCGAAGATCTCCTCGGGACGGTGCCGCTTCCTGATTGAACGCCTCAACGGAGCCTCCTCTCGGCCCCCGGGGCCGTGATAGTCTCATACCAGGGGTGGACTTGTTCAGCGCATCCCCGTCAGAGGCCGCCATCAACAGAGGTGACGCCACACAGCACGATCGCCGACGCTCTCGCCAACACGTTTCTACTTCACTGCGCTCCGCGGCCGTGGACGCATCACTTGTTCGTCTCACCTGGCAGACGGCCCCACACCGCGCGACCGCACTCGGGGCAGGCACACTGGTCCGACTTGATGCGGTGCTTGCAAGCGGGGCACGCGCGCGGTGCGCCGCATTCCGAGCAGTGCTGGTCATCGGGCCGGAGTGCGCGAATCGACCAACATGCGATGCACACATCCAATCCTTCATGAAGCGCCCGCGATCTTTCATGCTTGCGCAAGAACATGCGAACGGTCGGGACCCAGAGAGCGAGCACCGCCCAGGCTGCCGATGCCAACATGACGCCGTAACTAACCGCATGCCAGCTCTGAATCCACATCACGGCGATGAAGGACAAGACCCCCGCATAGCTGAAAGCACGCCACAGCCAGATCAGAGCTTGACCTTGCCTCCTGCCTTGGTCGGCTTGTCTCGAGCTTGACAACGCATCCTCCAGCACCGCGACAGGGCGGTCATTCACCCCTTGCATCGGACGATGGACACGGTCCCTTCCGTATGCGAAACACGACTCCAAGCTCGGGCAACTCGACGGAATCCGCTCGTGACTGGTACAGGACATGCGGGTCGATCCCGTCATCCGCAGCAGCAGCAGCAGATACCGCGGAAACCAACCCGATCGCCACACTGCTGAGAGCGACGAGTCGACAGCAATTTACTCTCATGAACTATTCTCCATTCTGATACGAGTAGACGCGGTCGACGACCATGTACGCCACCCGCGCGCCGAATCGAAGGTTTGTGTAGTGACTGCTCCAAGCAACGAGCTTGAAGCCGTCGGTGACCACGAAGCGGTCGGTTCGGACGGATCGCGATGAGTCGTTGCGAATGTCGTAACACGGCCGCGACAGCACATAGACGTCCTCGCCGTTCAGACGCTCGCGCGACACGACGACCGATTCGCCGATGATCTCTCGGTAACTTCGCACCCTGATGCTCTCGCTACCGATCCAGGTGCAGTAAAACTCGGCAAGCGCGCACACGGGCGCACCCTGCGCCTGGATCTCGCTCCAAAATGCATGGTCGACCTGCAGGCCCTCAACGCCCGATGGATCCTCGATCGCGTACGGTTCGCCGCGAAGATAACCCCTCAGCGCCGCGTACCAGTGCGATTCCCGAAACATGGGTTGACCGTTTACGCTCGAAAGCTCGAGGATCATCTCCGGCTGTGGCGAACCGACCTTCCGAAAGCTAGCCCGCATCGATGTTGGCGTCATCTCCGCATCCACCTCGACGTCGAGTCGGATGTGCGGAAGCGCCTCAATCGCCAGCCGAGGTTCGCGAAGGCTGCGTTCGGACTCCTCCTTCGAAACGCCGTCGAGCGGTTCCCTCGCGAACGATACGGTCTGGGACGAATGGATGGTCAATGTCGTCGCCGATGCAAGATTGCCCGCGACTTGCGCGGCGATTTCGGCGACAAGCCCCGAGGTGGGCACCGAGCCCGAGGGCGGATCGGCTCGCCGAGACCCGGCCTCGGAATCTGACGGATGTGAACGCTCCGCCACCGCCGCCTCCGTGAGCACTTGCGACCTCGCGCACCCGCTGACGAGAGTCAGTCCAAAGCCGCACGAAGCTGCGAAGAGGCGAAAAACGGCTTTCATGCGAGTCATGGCAGACGCTTTGAAAACATGTGGCGGGTCCGACGGTTTGCGTTACAGCGCAACTGCTTTAGCATAACCCCCCGCGCCTCCGTCAAGTATTTGTCATCGACTGCCATCAGATACTCTTGCCCGCATGTTTATCGCATATAGATTCTGCGACAACTTTAGTCGGTGTTCACGCGGCCTCCCCGAGGAGGATGCGTCGGCGCGGTGCGGGCGCTCGGCAGCCGGTCCGCCCGATGATCCAGGAGTTGTTGAAGCGGCGGGTGAAGTCGCGGAGGCCGCAGAAGGCGGAAGTCTCGGGTGATGAGTCGGGCGTGAGCTCGTGTAGCCGTCCGAGCGACGCCACTGCCCATTCATGGGTTGCCATCGAAGATTCTGACGCCCTCCGCCAAGAAAGCGGAGGACTTTCGTTTCGGCTGCGGAGATAGAGGGATGGAGGCGTGCGCATCCGACCCTCGGCATGTCCCACCCAGACGAAGACCCCATCCCCCACGCCGCCCTCATGCGCGCGATCGGCGACCTCCTCGCCCGCGGCATCCGGCGCATGGACGACATGCGCCACCGGCGAATCGTCGCGGAATCCGCCGCGACATCCCTTGATCTCGTGGCCGAACCGAGCGTCACTGTGCCCGGCGCGCGAAGTGCGCCGCCAGAGGAGGCACGATGACCGCGACCAGAGAGCGATTCGACGAACGTGTCAGGCAGCCTTGTACGGCCTGATCTTGGCGATCGCCTTGGTGCCGCGGGCATCCCGGGCCACCTCAAGGTCATAGCGGGCCTGCAGGTTCATCCAGAACTCCGCGGTCGTCTTGAAGTAGGCAGCCAGGCGCAGCGCGGTGTCGGCGCTGAACGCGCGGGTGCCGCGTACGAGGCGCCCGACCCGGTCCGCAGGCATGCCCGTGTCCTTGGCAAGGCGGTACATCGAGATCCCGAGCGGGACCAGGAACTCCTCTTGGAGGATCTCGCCGGGGTGGACGGGGCGGTGGCGGGCGGCATGGGTGCTGGGCATGGTGACCTCGTTCAGTGGTAGTCGATGATGCGGACGTCGGAGGCGTTGCCTTCGGACCAGCGGAACACGATGCGCCACTGGTCGTTCACGCGGATCGAGTGGAAGCCCCGAAGGTCGCCCCGCAAGGCCTCCAGCCGGTTGCCCGGCGGGACTCGCAGGTCATCGATGCTGGCGGCCGCATCGATGATCAGGAGCTTGCGGAGCGCGGCACGCTGGATCTCGACGGACAGTCCCTTCACCCGCTCCCGGGCGAACAGGTCCTTCGTGCGTCGATCGGCGAATCCAGTAATCACGCATCGCAATAGTAACGCCGAGCGTGAATATGTCAAGGGCTGGCCGCCGAAGGGCGGCCGCTGCGGCGTGGGGCACTGGTTGCGATCCGGCTCGCTCCAGGCGATCCGGAACCCCGTTTCCGAGGCGCCAGAGGGGTATCTCACTCGCTCAGGGAATCGGAAGCCAACTCGCCTGTTCGAAACCTGTTTCGCCCGCCCTACTTCCCATCAGCGGCCGAAGGCCGCGTGAAACTGTTGCGCGCGCGCGCGAAACTGGCGCGCCCGACGGCTAAGAGTGAACGCCCTGTGACCGGGGTGCGCTGAACTCGGCCAGAGAAATCCAGGCCGTTGAAGGCCGGCACCTCTCGCAGCTGGAGTGCCATCAAATCGGGATGCAGACCGCAGCCGCAAACATCCCTCGCGCACTGGTCTTGGTTTTTTGACGGACCTGTCCCCTAGGACCAGCACCGATCTCTCAACCAGAATGCTCCACATCAGGCCGCCCCATCGGCGGGTCACCCAATTCAAGCCGAAGCAACGAAATCGCAAGAGGGAACGCAATGCAACCGCTACGAATCGTTGGAATCCTTGTGTTCATCGCTGGGATCGTCCTGTTGATCCTTGGCATCTCCGCGATGGAGTCCTTCGGCTCCCAGGTCTCCAAGTTCTTCACCGGCGCTCCAACGGACCGCGCGGTCTGGCTGACCATTGGCGGAGTCATTGGCATCTTCGCGGGTGGAGCCTTTGCGTTTTGGCCCGCTCGTGCCGCCATCCGGTGACTCCGTGCTGGCGCTCGCGGCCTGCAAGGCCTTCCTCCTGAAGACCCTCCCTTCATGGGTGGTCAACATTCATGGGTCGTCAACATTCATGGGTCGTCAACATGCCGAAAGCCAGGGAGTGGCCGCACGCCTTGCTGCAGCGCGCGAGGTCGCCACGGCTTTCCATCGCGATCCCGCGCCGACTGGCTCGGCCGGCTTGCGACTCTGCGGTGTGATGCATGGCGTGGGCGAACTGGCCGTAGATGGGGCATCTGGTCCGAAGTCCGAAATCGGAACGGAGGCGCGGGCCGGCCCGCCCCACTTCCCATCAGCGCTCGAAATCCGCGTGCGAAACCGCGGCGCCAGCAGGTTGAGAGTGAACGCCCTGGCTTCGAAGCCGTCGCGTTGGCGTGTTTCGGCAGGGATGCACCGCCTTGCGACAGCTGCCTCGGGATCGGACGACGACCGCGCAGAGCGTGGACTCAACCGCGGCGCAAGGTCGCAAGTTCGCCATCATGGATTCAGTTGTCTCGCGGCGCCATACCGAAGGATGGACGCACCACTCCGATCCGATCGCATCGTTGCCTCGATGTCCCCTGCAGTCGCCGGCTCCGCAGCACATCGGATGAGGGACATCTACTCCGCCGCGCCATCACGGCGTGCGGCTAGCCTCAACCCGTTGAGTCGAACCTTCCGTCGTCAAGCAACTCTGCAGGCCGCGGCGGTGGGGAAAAACGTGAGCTACAACGAAGGAGCGAGAGATGCGAAATGGAAACTCGATCGTCATGGCGCTGCTTACCTGCTGCGGGATCTCGGTCCCGGCGGCGGCGAGCATGTTGGGAACCGCGCAGAACTTCGCAGTGCTCGGCGGTTCGACGGTCACCAACACCGGCGCGACGGTCGTCACCGGCGACCTTGGAGTCTGGCCCGGCACGGCAATCACTGGCTTTCCGCCCGGGATCGTCAATGGCACGATCCACGCGAGCGATGCCGTCGCGCAGCAGGCACAGAGCGATGTGACCACGGCCTACAACACGCTGGCGGGCATGGCGCCGACCCAGGATCTCTCGGGAACGGACCTCGGAGGCCTGACGCTCCAAGCCGGGCGTGTACTTCTTCTCGAGCTCGGCGATGCTGACAGGCACGCTCACGCTCGACGCGATGGGTGACCCGGATGCCTTGTTCGTCTTTCAGGTCTCGAGCGCGCTCACCTCGGCCAGCAGCTCCTCGGTCGTGATGATCAACAGCATCGACGCGTGCGATGTCTACTCGCAAGTCGGAAGCTCCGCGACGCTCGGCACCGATTCCGCCTTTCAGGGCAACATCCTCGCGCTGACCAGCATCACGCTGAATACAGGTGCGAGCCTGATCGAGGGACGCGCCCTGGCGCGCAACGGCGCGGTGACCATGGACAACAACATCATCACCGCGAGTTGCATTCCGGCGCCTGGCGCGTCGATCCTCCTGGGCACGGTGTTCGTCGGAGCGCTGGCCCGGCGCAGAAGGTAGAGCGCAGCAGGTAGAGCGCAGAAGGCACGGCGAAAAAGTTACGGCATCGTCCCGCAGAGCATGCTGCATGGGCGCACCGGCATCGGTCGCGCGGACTGAGGGTTTCGAACTGCTTTCGCGCAGGGGTCGGTTCGAGACCGTCGTGCGTGTCGTGCAGGCATCAGCTGCCGCGACCCGCGCTCGCCCACTCGCCGTCGCGAACGCCGCGCTTGCCCCAACCAATGCACCGAACCGCCACGACGATGCCGACGGCAAGCGCAAACGCCGCCACGAGCGATGCCAGCAGCCACCCTCGCACCGAAGGTGCCAGGGCGAACTCGCCGCGACCGGTCACCGGGCTCCACGGCGCAAGTCTCTCTATCTCGACGCCGAATTGCCCGCGCTCGGCTGCGCGCTCAAACCCCGCGGCCATCTGATGGAGCGCAGCCGCCTCGGCCTCGATCAGCGATGGGTCTGCAGGCTGCACTGCCTGCATGAGCGCGCCGCGCACGTCGTCGATGGTCAGCGGATGCGCGCGAGCGTCGAACCGCAGCGTGACCAGCGCGGGATCCGCGGCCTGCGAGGGCGTCGACATCAGCGGAAGGACCTCGAGAGTTCCACACGCCCAGTTCACTCCATTCTGTCCACCGTGCAATGGGCCGCCGTACTCCGCCTCGTAGCGCACCTTGACGCCGCTCGACTCTGAAATCCACGCGCAGTCGATCACGCCGGCCCCCACTGGATCGAACCTGAGAGCCAGCGCGAGCCCCAGCGCAAGCACGCCGACCGCCGCGCACAGCGCGAGTACCAGCGCGAGCGCCCGTCCATGCCGCGGGCCGTTCGCCACGCCGAGTGCGCGCGCGTCCGCACCGCACTCAGGGCAGTTCGATCCGCTCCAGCCGCCCAAGGGATACCAGCACCGCGCGCAGCACGGCCTCGCGTCCGAGGCTCCTGCTGCGCGTGAACGGCGCATGCGCAACCCGAGACCGACCATGGCGAAGACGGCAACGATGAGACACGGCAGCATGAGCGCAGTGGCGAGCATCATGCGTCGGATGGTAGTGATCCGGAAGCCTGGCCGAACCGCCACATGCGAGGGCGTCCAGCGCTGTTGAAGGAGCTAAACCCCCAGGATCCGACACTGGATCCGACAACGGATCCGACACTCGATCCGACAACGGATCCGACACCGGATCCAAATCGGTGTTCGAACACGGCTCCGCCCGCCCTACTTCCGCGCGGAAACGCGAAAGCTCTGCGGCGGAACGACCGCCGCAGAGCTCTCCGACCTGTACCGCGGCGGGCGTGATCTACGCGTGATCTACGCGTGACCAACCCGCCTGCCCGTGAACAGGCTGTAGACCAGCCCGATCAGGAACAGCACGATGAACACGAAGAACAGAACCTTCGCGATGTACATGGACTCGCCGGCGATGCCGGTGAAGCCCAGGACCGCGGCAATCAGCGCGAGGACCAGAAATGCGAGTGCCCAGCGAAGCATGACTCATCTCCTGTGTGGGGTGTTGGGAATACTGCGACGAGATTCGGCGCGGCACGACGCGCGGCCGACAGGCCTACTTGGCCTCGTAGGTGAACTTCTGACCGCCGATCGACGCTTCGAACATCAAGCCCGACTCGTCCATCGTGAAGACCGCGACGCCGTTGGCGTACTTCGCGTTGGCGCCTGCTCCCGACTTGAGCGCCACGGCCGTTGCCTGCGCATCGAAGGCGAAGTTGCCGCTCTTGAAGCGGGTCAGCGCGTCGGCCGTCGAGAAGCAGACGATCTCCGAGTACGCCTGTCCGCCGAGCTGGAAGCCGATCGAGCCCTGCAGCAGATCGCAGTACCCGGTGAAGACGCCGTCTTCGTACAAGACGCCCTTGCCGTATGCGCCACCGACGCCCACCGCGCCCTTGCCGACGGTCGGGAAGACGGCGTATCCCTTGGCGGCGCGGAGCACCGGCGAAAGCGTCGGGTCGTTGCGCTCGGCCTTGCTGAGCGCGACGGCAGCCTCTTCACGCTTGTCTGCCTTTCCTGCCGCGGTCTTGGGAGCGGTCGTGCAGGCTCCAAGCGTGCAGGCCAGGGCGAGGGCGATGGTCGTGATCATTCGATGCATGGTCTGTACCTTCATGGCGTGTCCCTTTGATTTGTGGATGTGTGCTCGCGAACGGCTGCGAAGCGCCCAGATGCATGCCGTCACTCCATGGTTGGCAGACGGACTAGGAGTGGCTGCAGGGAAACGCGCGTGCTCTTCGCCGTGGATCAATGGAACGATGGATCAACGGAACGAACGAACCAGGCAAATCGCCCTGGTCCGACGCGCCGTTCGAGAGAGGAAACGCCGTGCACGAGACGGATTCCGAAGCCATCGGAGGGCGCGCAGCGCGATGAACCTGAGGTCCACGCGGACTCGCGGCGCACGTGCGTCTCACGCGTGCAGGTCAGGCGTAGCTCCAGGCGTCGGACTCCACGCGTAGAAGTCGACGCTGCAGATCTCGCGAAACCCGAGCTTGACGCAGATCGGCGCGGAAGTCTTGCGGTCCCCTTGCAGCACCGCCGCATCCTTGCCCATCGCGCGCGCATCGGCGAGCCGCGCCGCCATGAGCGCCGTGTAGGTCCCGTGCCCGCGGTGCGGTTCGAGCGTGGCCGCGCCCTGCATCACCATGACGCTGCTCCCTCGCGGCGAGAACATGCTTGAGACCGCCACGGGTCCCTCGACGCCGTCGAGGTACGCGAGATAGTGATGGCCGCAGTCGACGAGCGACAGCACATCGCAGTAGACCGAAGCCAGCGCCTCGGGGATCGGATAGCCCTGCTCGTAGAGGCGAACGACGTCGGTGCGATCTCGGTCGGTCGCGCGGCGCACGGTCACCTCGGGATGGCGCGGCATCTCGCGCGCGAGGTCCGTGAGGACGAGACCAGCCTGCTCGACGATCCTCGAGAACCCAGCGGCCTCGAGCCTCGCGACGAGGTCGATCGGCGTCGACGACGGATTGAGCCACCAGCCCACCACATGACCACGCTTGCCGAAGAAGTCCTTCACTTGCTCGATGACCGCGTCGGCGTTCGCTTCGGTGAGCGTCGAGACGCCGACCATGTTGCCGAACGGATGCGAGACGTCGGGCGTGGCATGCGCGCGAACTCCCGGGAAGTCCACGATGTCCCAGCGCCCCTTGATCTCGGGGAACTCGAACATGCTGTTCTCGACGGCATGCAGGATCGATCGCTCGCTGGCGGCCATGCGGTGCTCAATTCGGCTGCGGGAGCCGAGGCGTCCGCGCGATGTTCGCGCGAGGCTGGCCACCTTGGTGCTTGCTGTGGAATCGCGCGGAGCGTGGCTCAGCGCTTCGTGGGCTTCTTCGTGCTCGGCTGCTTCGTGGTCGGCTTCTTCGTCGCAGCCTTCTTGGCTGCGGCTTTCTTGGTCGCGACCTTCTTCGTCGCGGCCTTCTTCGTCGCGGGCTTCGCGCCGTCAGTCTTCATGTCGGGCTTCTTGCCGAGCTTCTTCCCATCCGGTCCGCGGCCCGTGCTCGCGAGGATCGCAACATACTTGTCGACATAATTCTTCGCGGGCGTGCGGCGGATCGCCTCGCCGATCACATCGAGCGCGGCGTCCTCCACCGTCTTGAACCGAATGCAGCAGCCGCCCATGTTGAGCTTCTTGCCCGCCTTCGTCCACGCGTTCTGGAACCACGCGCGCTCGGCCTTGTCGTTGTAGACGCTCATGAGGTAGACCGTCAGGACGTTCTTCTGGCTCGAGAGCGCGGCCATCATGAGCGGCTTCTTGGGATCGCAGTGGTAGCCGAGCGGCCACACGCGGTGCGGCACGGCGTAGCCGATCATGCCGTAGAGCATGCACTCGTCGTAGTCCTTGTCGAGGTTCTTGAGGATGACCTTGCGCACGGCCTCGATGCCCGCGCGGCGATCGGCGGGGAGCGATGCGAGGTAGTCCTTGACGGTGGTGGCGCTGCTCTTCATGGGGCGAAGTCTACCGACCCGCTCCGCGCGGGTATCGTGCATCGAACTCGAGGAGGTTCTCGCGATGCAGCAGGACGACGAAGCACACGGCGAGATGGAGATTCCCCGCAGAGTGGTGTTGAAGACCGCTGCCGTTGGAGGGATCGGACTCATCGTCGGCGACGCGCTGTTCGGACGGAGCAGCCTCGGAACTCAAACCACTGGGAGTGCAGCCATGCAGGTCGAGACCGTCGAAGCGAACGCAGCGTGGTTCTCTGAGCGCATCTGGGCGATCAGCGGCAACAAGGTCGTCACGAAGGCGGGCGAGGCGATTCCGCGCACGACCCTTGCGAGCACGATCTACCGTCCGCGCTCGGCCGCGGAGATCGCGGCGGTGGTCAAGTCGCTGCCAGCGACGACGCCGATCGCGTGCGTGTGCGGAGGCCACGAGTCTGCCAACGCGCCTGGCTACGCGAGCAGCGAGGCGGTCATCCTCGACCTTGCGCACTTGAAATCGATCGAGTTCTCGAACGACGGCGATGGGATGCTCGTGACCGTGGGCGCGGGCGTCTGCTTTCGCGAGCTCGTGGAGGCCGTCAAGTTGAAGCACGGCGCGCTGCCTGTCGGCACGGGACCCGGCGTCGGTGCGGTCGGCTACATCGTGAACGGCGGCCTGAGCGGCTACTTCTCTCGGCGGCTCGGGCTGCTCGGGCAGCGCGCGACGCGCATGACGGTGGTCATGGCGACGGGCGAGATCCGCGTGCTCACGCCGAGCGACCCCCTGTTCACCGCGATGCTGGGCGCGGGCAGCGCGCTCGCAGTCGTGGTCGATGTCACGCTGCGGGTCGCGCCGGAGACCGTGGTCCGCGGTGGCGAGCAGCGCGTGATGGCGTTCGAGACGCGCGCGCAGGCGGTGGCGTACTCGCACCGCGCGCTCAAGCTGATGAAGGAGCGCATCCTGCCCGACGAGACCGTGTCGATGGAGCTCGTGGTGGCGGGCACGAAGGTGCTCGTCGCGACCTTTGTGTTCTACGACGGTTTCACGGGCAGCATCGCCGAGTTCGTGAAGCCGTGGGAAGCGCTCGCCGCTGAGATGAAGCTGCCCGTCGTCGCGCAGAGCCACTGGACATCGTGGTACGAAACCGCGGCCGCGCTGTGGCCGGTGATCGCAGGACAGAAAGGCGATCCGCTCGTCTCGATGTACCACGCGATGGGTACGCACGCGATTCCCGAGGAGTCGACCCTCGCGTTCGTGTGCGACACGATGGTCGCCGAAGCGCCGCTCGACGAGGCCGCGATGTCGATCGTCGAGATCCGCGCGCTCGGCGGCGCCGCGATGTCGGGCACCAAGCTGCCGACGGGCAACTGCCACCACGCGTTCTTCCTCGACCTGATCACGATCTACGACGCGAAGGGA
>CAITDI010000004.1 GCA_903891095.1 uncultured bacterium
ACTCCATCTGCTCGCGGCAGAGCTTCTGGATGCCCTCGCGGACGGTGACGACGTCACCGACCGAGATGGAGTACGACGGGCGGTCGACCTTCTTGCCGTTCACGAGCACGTGACCGTGCACGCAGAGCTGGCGGGCGCCCCAGATGGTGCGCGAGAAGCCGGCGCGGCGGAGCATGTTGTCGAGGCGGAGCTCGAGGAGCTGCAGGAGCACTTCGCCGGTGTTGCCCTGGCGACGGCCTGCCTCTTCGAGGTAGCGGCGGAACTGGGCCTCAAGGACGTTGTAGTGGAAGCGGAGCTTCTGCTTCTCGTCCTTGCGGATGCCGTAGTCCTTCTGACGACGGCCACGGAAACCGTGCATGCCCGGGGTCGTGAGCTGGCGCTTCGTGGTGTGCTTTGGGATGTCCGCAACCGGGACACCGACCTTGCGCGAGAGCTTGACCTTCGGACCGAGATAGCGCGACATGTTGCTTCCAGTTTCCTGCGTGGAGAGCATGCGCTGCCGCAATCGTGCGACGGAACATGCCTTTGACATTCGAACTCGACGACGCCCATGCGCCGGCGGTCCCTTCAAGCGCAGAGCGCCGTGGGGGGAGGGGAGAGTAGAACGGAAACGGTGCCGCGCGTCAAGAGAACACGCCAAACGTTCGGGCGGGAGCGGTGGTCTCGCCAGCGTGGTCCGCACCAGCGCGATCCACCCCAGCGTGATCCCCGCCAGCGCGATCCACACCAGCGTGATCCCCGCCAGCGTGATCCACCCCAGCGTGATCCCCACCAGAGGAAGCCGCCGCAGCGGCGACCGCTAAAAAGCGCCGACCGCTAAAACACGCGTCAATACGCCCGACGACCCTCAGCACCCCGTCGCCAGTTGAGATACGCCGTGTTGAGCACCCGATAACCGCCCACAGTCGGGTACTCACCCGTGAAGTACCAGTCGCCGGAGTGGTCGGGCATCGACTCGCGAAGCCCTTCGACGGACTGGTAGACCACTCGGATCTCGCCGGACCAGTCGAGGGACCTGGACCGAATGAGCTCGGCGACCTTGTCCTCGATCTGGTGGAGGGTGAACAGCCCGTAGAGCAGCTGCACGTGGTTCTTCATGCGCTCGGGCGCCCAGGTGGACTGCTCGGTGCACTTGGCCTCGATCTCGTCGAGCACCGCCGCGTGGCCGTGCTCGCGCGCCAGGCCGACCGCGGCCTCGAACGCAATGAAGCGCCCGAGCTGGCTCATGTCGATGCCGTAGCAGTCGGGGTACATGATCGGCGGGCTCGCGCTCGCGACCAGCATCGCCTTCGGGTTGAGCCGCGCGAGCATCGTGATGATCGACTCGCGCAGGGTGGTGCCGCGCACGATCGAGTCGTCGACCACGACCAGCGTGTCGTCGGGAAACACCGTGCCGCGCGTGATGTCGTAGATGTGGTTCACGAGATCGCGCCGCGCGGCGTCGTGCGTGATGAACGTGCGCAGGCGCTGGTCCTTGTGCGCGACCTTCTCGGCGCGGATGCGGCCGTCGAGCATCGCGCGGATCGATTCCTGCGTCGCCTTGCCGGCGCGCACATCGGCCCAGATGCGGTCGGCCGCCATGCGGTTGCGTTCCTCGCCGAGGGCCTCGATGAGGCCGTAATACGAGGTTTCCGAGGTGTTCGGGATGAATCCGAACACCGCGTGGTCGAGGTCGCCGCCGAGCGCGCTCACCACGCGCGGCGCGAGGTTGCGGCCGAGCTGCTTGCGCTCGCGGTAGATCGCGGGATCGTTGCCGCGCGAGAAGTAGATGCGCTCGAACGTGCACTGCCGCAGCGGAAGCGGCTCGGCGAAGCGCTCGATCGCGAACTCGCCGCTCTTCTTCATCACCAGCGCGTGGCCCGGCGGGATCGCCTCGATGTCGCGCGGATCGGTGTTGAACACCGTCGAAAGCGCGGCGCGCTCGCTGGCGACCGCGATGCAGTCGTCGGTCACGAGATAGAAGCCGGGACGGATGCCCGCGGGGTCGCGGCAGACGAAACTGTCGCCATTGCCGAGGATTCCCGCAAAGACGTAGCCGCCGTCGAACTGCTCGGTCGCCTTGCGGAGGACGCGCGCGAGGTCGAGCTGGCGCGAGATTTCCGCGGCCAGCGCGCTGCCCGTGAGCCCGACGAACGAGCCTTCACCCATCGTCGCCTCGAGGTGCGCGTGCTCGCGGTCGACGAAGTAGCCGATCTTCTCGAGCACGACGCCCGTGTCGCTGTCGCCGACCGGGTGCAGGCCGTACTCGATCAGCTTGCCGAACAGCTCGCGCGAATTCGTGAGGTTGAAGTTGCCCGCCATCGCGATCGAACGCGACTCGCTGTTCGATCGGCGCACGTACGGGTGGCACATCGAGCTCGAGTTGCCGCTGTGCGTTCCGTACCGCAGGTGGCCGAGCAGGACCTCGCCGAGCAGCGGGAATTTCCGCTTGAGCGCGACCTCGCTGAGCGAGTTCATCTCGGCCTCGCCGAGCTCGATCGCGGGCGAGAGCGCCTCGTCAAAGAGGCGTTCGATCGGATTGCGCTTGGCCGTGCGCTCGCGCTCGAGGAACGAGTCGCCCGCCGGCATGTCGAACTTGACGCACGCGATGCCCGCGCCGTCCTGGCCGCGGTTGTGCTGCTTCTCCATCAGGAGATAGAGCTTGCGGAGGCCCCAGAGCGCGTCGCCACGCTCCTTCTGAAACCAGGAGATCGGCTTCCGGAGTCGGACGAAGGCAAGGCCGCATTCGTGGGTGAGCGCGTCGGACATCGAGGCGCGAAGGGTAGCGGAGGTGCGGCGCGCGCGTGGGTCGGAAATCAGCGCAGTTCCGGAGCGTCGCGCCGCTCGACCGGGATGCCGGCGCGGCCGTCGAGCGCCGCGCGCTGCATGGCGAGCCACGCGTCGGCGGAGTGAAGAAATCGTCCGATGCGGTGCCCGTCGAGGAGCAGCGGCGTCAGCATCGGAAGCCCGGGAGCGAGGTCGTCCTCGATCGAAGCAAGCAGGTCCGATTCGAAGCGCCCGCGCTCGTCGAGCGCGCGGTAGACCTGGAGCGGCGCAGCTGCCTCGCGGCGCGCGAGCCGTGGGTCGCTGGTCACGGGCGCCGCGCGGCCGCACCACCACGCGACCGGTTCGCCCGGCATCGCGATCGAGCCCGGCGGCATCGCCGCGAGCGAGCCGCGGTGCGTGCTGGCGTCGGCCTCGTCGAAACCGAGGTCGATGCCCGCGACTTCGAGCGGCGTGTCGCCGACGACCACGAGTTCCTCGAGCCCCGCGTAGATCGCGTTGCGCAGCGCGCGCTCGGCGGCGGCGCAGGCCTCGAACAGTTCGTCGGGCCATTCCTCGCCGCGCCAGATCCGGTCGAGCTCGCCGGCGGCGTTGCGGATCGAGAGCTCCGCGAGGTCGCGCGCGTGCATGCGTTCGTGCTCGGGAATTGCAGCGATTTCCCGCAACGCGAAGGTGTTGGCCTCGATCGCGATGAGCGGGGCGATGGAGTTGCGCAGCCGCGCGTCCGCCGCAGGAATCGCGCGGCTCGCGCGCGCGACCTCGACCCAGCGCGCGACCAGCGCCATCCATGCGATGGGCTCGAGCGCGCTCACGCCTCGACCGCCATCGCCGTGTTTCGTGCGGCGTTTCGCGCGATGCGAAGCGGGCCGACGGGCTCGTACGGACGCGCGATCGTGAGCCGCGGCTCGAGCGACGGCAGCGCGCGCTTCCACAGGTTTCGCACGAGATCGGGGCAGTTGCAGTCTCGGGAGAGATGCAGCAGCACGACATGCTCGGGTTCGCGCGGCCATGCGATCGCGCGCACGGCGTCGATGCACTCCTCGTTGGAGAGATGTCCCTTGCCGCCCATGATGCGGTCCTTGAGGAACTCGGGGCGGTTCGACGACAGCTGCATCGCGCGGTCGTAGTTCGACTCGATCGCGAGGATGTCGACGCCGCGCAGCGACTCGATCAGCGCGCCCGACGCGCGGCCGAGGTCGGTCGCGAAGCCGAGGCTGCCCGCGGGCGTCTCGATGCGGAACGCGACCGTGCCGCCGTCGTCGTGGGGATTTTCGCGGGGGATCACGCGCATCTCGCCCAGCGTGAATCCGTCTCCGCGCGCGTCGAAGGTCTCGACGCACACATCGGGATAGCCGCGCTCGCGAGCGAGCCGCAGGTGCGAGTGCGAGCAGCGCAGCATGATGCCGTCGCGCATCGCGGCGCGCGCCCAGCCCGCCTTCGCGTGATCGTGATCGAAGTGCGTGAACAGCAGGTCGCTCGTCTCCGCGAGTTCGTAGCCGAGCGCGGAGAGGAACCCCTTCGTCGCGCGCGGCGAGATGCCGCCGTCGATCAGGATCTGCCGCGTCGCGCGCGGCGTCTGCACGCGGAGAAACGCGGTGTTTCCTGCGGAACTCGAGCCGATCACCGCGAAGTCGAGCGACGCGTCGCCGACCTGCGCGTGCGCCGTGCTCGCGAAGAGCGGTCCTGGCAGATCTGCGGCGCCTGCGGTCATGGGCGTCACTCGTCCTCGCCCCGCGCCGCGCCGCGCGTGTGCGTCGCACGGCCGTGTCGCGTGGTGATGCCGCGCTTCGAACCCTTGACGAACGCGATGTACTCGTCGGCGATCGGGTGACCCGCGAGCGCCTCGAGCGCCGCAACGCGCGCGGAGAACGGGCGCCGGTCGCGCACGAGGATGCCGTAGATCTCGCGCGCCATGTCGATGTCCGACGGGCTCGCGCCGCCGCGGCGCATGCCGATGCGGTTGTAGCTGCCGACGTAGTTCGTGGCCGTGACCGTGAAGAACGGACACACGTCCTTGCTCGCGCCGCAGAGGCCGCCGACCATCGCGCCGCGGCCGACGCGCGTGAACTGGTGCACGCCCGCGCCGCCGCCCGTCACCACGCGGTCGCCGATCTCGGCGTGGCCCGCGAAGAGCGTGTTGTTCGCGAACACGCAGTCGTTGCCGACCTGCACATCGTGCGCGGCGTGGGTGTTGGCCATCCAGTAGTTGCGGTCGCCGATGCGCGTCGGGCGATCGTCGCGCGTGGCGCGGTGGATCGAAGTGCCCTCGCGAAAGATGTTGCCGTCGCCGACGACCGTGCCCGCGCCGTCCTTGTCGGGCTTGAAACCCTTGTCCTGCGGCGCGAAACCGATGCAGACGCCGGGATAGCACGTGTTTCCCGCGCCGATCGCGAGCGGTCCCTGCAGTTGCACGGCGCTCACGAGCGCGGTGCCCGCGCCGATCGAGATCCTGCCGCGCAGCACGCAGAACGGACCGATCTCGACATCGTCCGCGAGCGTGATCTCGCCTTCAAGCACGGCAGTGGGGTGGATCTTCGGCACGCGGCGATTGTACGGATTCGCCTCGCCGCCGTACGCTTCGGATCCTCTTGGACCAACAGTGCGAACGCTCGCGTCAACCGACATCCTCCGCGTGATCGACCTCGGCCGCGTCGCGTACGACGACGCGCTTGCGTTGCAGCGCGAGACGCACGAGGCGCTCGTCGCCGGCCGCGAGGTGCTCGTCGCCGGCCGCGAGGCGC
>CAITDI010000005.1 GCA_903891095.1 uncultured bacterium
CACTTCCTCTGCGAAGCAGAGGTAGTGGTCGCCGTGCATGAGAAGTCACGAGGGTGCGCCGCGCAGCGGCGGTCCAGTCGTCGGACCGGCGCTTCGCGCCGCGGAGAACCGAGATCGGGGGTTCCGCGACCACTACCCCTTCGGGGAAGTGGCACCCGCGCTCCGCGCGGCGATCGGCGTGACTACCACACACGACCGTCGACTTCGGCCGGCGATCGGCGTGATGACCGCACACAACCGTCGACTCCGCGCGGCGATCGGCGTGACGACCACATACAACCGTCGACTTCGGTCGGCGATCTGTGTGACGACCACACAACCATCGCCTTCAACCACCGATCCGCGTGACAACCACGCTCGTCGCCGCGCCGAAGGCGCGATCCGTCACAACTCGACCTGCGCGCCGAAGTCGACCACGCGGTCGGGCGGCAGGTGGAACGAACGCGTCGCGTCCACCGAGTTGCGGGCGAGCGTCGCGTACAGGCGCTTGCGCCAGCCGGCCATCTTCGACGTGCCCGTCGGCACCACCGAGGTGCGCCGCGCGAAGTACGTCGTCTGCTCGGGATTGAAGCTGAAGCCGTGCTGCTTCGCGCGCTCGAGGAAGCGCGGGATGTTCGGGCTCTCCATGAAGCCGCACAACGCCGTGATCTTCCACACGCCGTCCGGCAGCCACTCGACGCGGATCTGCCGCGCGGCGGGCACGACGGGGAGGTTCGACGACACGATCGTCATCAGCACGACCTGCTCGTGCAGCACGTGCGCATGCTCGACAAAGTGCCTGAGCGCGAGCGGCGTGTTGTAGTTCGTGGTCAGGAACACCGCGGTGCCCGGCACGCGCGGGATCGCATCGGTCCACAGCTCGGCGAGGAAGTCGTGGATCGACTGCGTCTCCTCCGCCAGCTTGCGGCCGATCACGAACGAACCCTGCACCCATGTCGACATGACGATGAACACGCCGAACGCGATCGCGAGCGCGAACCAGCCGCCCGTCGCGACCTTGGGCGCGTTCGCCGCGAACAGCGTGAAGTCGACGACGAGGAACGCACCGACCAGCAGCGACACCCAGCGGCGGCGCCAGCGCCACAGCCGGCGCGCGACCACGGCGAAGAGGATCGTCGTGATGCCCATCAGCGCCGTCACCGCGATGCCGTACGCGCTCGCGAGGCTCGTCGAGGTCGGGAACAGCAGCACCGTGAACAGGCAGCCGACGAGCATCAGCGCGTTCACATACGGGATGTAGATCTGGCCTTCCTGCTCGCCCGAGGTGTGCTCGACCTCGAGCCGCGGCAGCATGTTCAGGCGGATCGCCTGGCGCGTCATCGAGTACACGCCGCTGATCATGGCCTGGCTCGCGATGATGGTCGCGGCGGTCGACAGCACGACGGCGGGGATGAGCAGCGGCTCAGGCACCAGCGCGTAGAACGGGTTGAACGTGTCGGCCTTGGTCGGATCGAGCGCGCCCGACTCCATGCCCGAGAGCACGGCCGCACCCTGGCCGAAGTAGTTGAGCACCAGCGCGGGACCGACCAGCGCGTACCAGCCTGCGCGGATCGGGCCGATGCCGAAGTGGCCCATGTCGGCGTACAGCGCCTCGGCGCCCGTGCACACGAGGACCAGCGCGCCGAGCAGCAGGAACACCTCGACCGGGTCGTGCCAGATCAGGTGGATCGCGTAGGCGGGGTTGACCGAGCTGAGGATCTCAGGCTTCTGCAGGATGCCGCCGAGGCCCGCGAGGCCGAGGCCCACGAACCACACGATCATGATCGGCCCGAACACGACGCCGATCTTGGCCGTGCCGAACTGCTGGAAGTAGAACAACCCGATCAGCAGCACCACGACCGTGGGCACGACGATGAAGTTGAGGTTCGGGTTGAAGACTGTCACGCCTTCGACCGCCGAGAGCACCGAGATCGACGGCGTGATGATGCCGTCGCCGAACATCAGGCCCGCGCCCGCGATCGCGAGCATCGACATGATGAAGCGCCCGCGGCGCGCCTGCGCCGACAGGCCGCGCGGGATCAGCGAAAGCAGCGCGAAGATGCCGCCCTCGCCGCGATTGGCCGCGCGGGTGATCGTGAAGATGTACTTCACGTTGACCACGAAGAAGAGCATCCAGAACGCCAGCGACAGCATGCCGCGGACGAGTCGCTCGTCGATTGGCCTTCCCTGCTCGTGGAGGTGGAGGAACGCTTCCTTCAACGCGTACAGCGGACTCGTTCCGATGTCACCGAAGACGACTCCGATGGCTCCGATGGAGAGGGCCGCGAAGGCCTTCGGCGAGAGATGCTGTGTGCGCGAGTGCGACACGGGTGGAAGCGGAGAGTGTAACCGTGCCCGCGGCAAACGAACTGCCTTCGGACGCCCTTCGCGGGGCGAGGAGCGGATAACCTAGCTGGCTCACCGCCGGATCACCGGCAGCTTCACTCCTTATATATGCGCGCGATCGACCTCCACACCCACATCCTGCCGCCCTCCTGGCCCGACCTCGCGGCCAAGGCGGGGACGCGCGGGTGGCCCGCGATCACGCATCTGCCCGCGAACACGGCTTCGTCGGGCTGCGCCTGCGCGCGGCTGACGATCGACGGCCGGCACTTCCGCGACATCGAGGCGAACTGCTGGGACCCCGCGACGCGCATCCGCGAGTGCGACGCGCACGGCGTGGACATGCAGGTGCTGTCGACGGTGCCGGTGATGTTCTCGTACCACCAGCCCGCGCGTGCGGCGCTCGAGCTCGGGCGGCATCTCAACGACCACATCGCCGAGATCGTGCGCGCGCATCCGACGCGCTTTGCGGCGCTCGGCACCGTGCCGATGCAGGACACCGAGCTCGCCTGCCGCGAACTCGACCGCTGCATGGACGAACTCGGCATGCGCGGCGTCGAGATCGGCTCGAACATCAACGCCTGGCGCAGCGACGGAAGCGTGCACGAGCTCAACCTCGACGCGCCAGAGCTGTTCCCGTTCTTCGAGCATTGCGCGCGGCGCGGCGCGGCGGTGTTCATCCACCCGTGGAACATGATGGGACAGGCAAGCGTGCAGAAGTACTGGCTGCCGTGGCTCGTGGGCATGCCCGCGGAGACCGCGCGCGCCGCGTGCTCGCTGATGTTCGGCGGCGTGCTCGCGCGGCTGCCCGAGCTCAAGGTCTGCCTCGCGCACGGCGGCGGAAGCCTCGCGTTCACGATCGGGCGCATCGAGCATGGTTTCCGCGAGCGGCCTGACCTGTGCGCGATCGACTGCGCGGAGAACCCGCGCGAGCAGATGCGGCGGTTCTACTTCGACACGCTGGTGCACGACGAGGCGGCGCTGCGGTTCCTGATCGACTCGGTCGGCGCATCGCGGCTCGCGCTCGGGAGCGACTACCCGTTCCCGCTCGGCGAGCGCGTGCCGGGCACGCTGATCCGCGGGATGCGCGGCGTTTCCGACGCGGATCGCGCGCGGATGCTCGCGGGGACGGCGGCGGAGTTTTTGGCGGTTTGAGGCGCGCGGGCAGCGCCATCCCCCATGAATTTCCCACGTATAAGCATGCGCCATCGCTGTGCTTGTGGGGCTGACTGGCGCGTTCCACGCGCCGTTCGACTGCGCATTTCCAACACTCGCTCGTATGTCCTAGCGAACCCCTCGCGGTCGTCCGGTGTCCCGGCGCGCTACGGGGAGAGCTCCCTTCTGAGGACGACGAGATGGCACGATCGATTGGCGCTGCGGCGCGCGCGGTGTTGGCTTTGGTTTCGCTCACGGTGACGGCATCGGCTGGCGCGCAGGCGCTGCCGGTTCTCGCCCCTTGCACGCGTGAGTTCGACCCGAAGGTCTTTCTTGCAGGCGGGCAGGCGATTGCGATCGACCTGCCGTCGCTGCGCGCGATCCCGACGCAGGGCGATGCGCTCATCGCGGGCTTCCCGCTCTCGCCGGAGATGTCGGCGGACCTGATCGTGCACCGCATCGTGCCCGTGACTTCGAAGGCGCAGTTCGTCGTCGTCGGCAAGGGCGGCCGGGAGAGCGAGGTCGTGCCGGGCGAGATGCATTTCTTCGGCGGCTCGATCGTGGGCGTACCGGGGTCGAGCGCGTTTCTGTCGGTGACCGACGCCGGTGTGTTCGGATGGGTGCAGTCGGAGGAGGCGCGGTTCATCGTGAGCTCGGGGCCGATGACTGCGCCGCATACGCCCGCGGTGTTTGACATGGCGAGCGAGGCGTTCAGTCAGATCGCGTGGACGCCGTTCATGTGCGGCTACCTTCCGTCGCCCGAGGCTGGCGAACATCCACACCACGATGCGTCGGCCAACCAGAGCTCGATGCTTCCCAACTGCCGTGCGGTGGACATTGCGATCGACACCGATCAGGAGTTCCTCGGGCTCTTCGCTAACAACACCACCGCCGCGCTGGGCTACGTGCAGACCCTTGTCGCTGGCGCGGACGAGATCTACCGCCGAGACACGAGCGTGCAGATTCGACTGTCGTACACGCGCTTCTGGACGACGACCGATCCGTGGACGCAGGCAGACACTTTCAATGAGTTGACCGAGTTCAGGAACTACTGGATCTCGCAGATGGGCTCTGTTGGCCGCGATGTCGCGCACCTGCTCAGCGGGCGCTTTCTCGGCGGTGGAATCGCGTGGGGCGATTCGGTTTGCTCCAGCTACGCATACGGCGTCTGCGCTGACCTGTACGGAGCGTTCCCGACTCCGCTGGTCGATCACTCAAGCCAGAACTGGGACATCGTCGTCTTCCCCCACGAACTCGGCCACAACTGCGGCTGCATCCATACGCACGAGTTCTGTCCACCGATCGACCAGTGCGCGCCCGCGGGTTACTACGGCCCGTGCCAGACTGCGCAGGTCTGCTCGTCCAGCGGCACGATGATGAGCTACTGCCATACATGCGGAAACGGCATGTCGAACATCGTGCTCAACTTCCATCCGTCTTCTGCCGCAGAGATCGTGAACTACATGTCGGGTGCCTCATGCGCACCGAGCGTGATCTGCTCCTCCAACCCCGCCTGCGTGCTCACGATCTCATCCGCTGGCGCGAACTTCCCGTCGACCGGTGGCAGCCAGAGCATCACTGTGACCACGGTTGGTCCAGGCTGTGCATGGACGCCGGTGTCGGTTCCATCGTGGATCACCGTCACCAATCCCGGGCCGGCATCGGGCAACGGAACCTTTGCCTACACGGTGCAGGCCAACACGACGTCTTCGAACCGCTCTGCAACGCTGCAGATCGGCGACCTGACGCACACGGTCGCGCAGCTTAGTTCCGTGGATTGCAACGCGAACGGCGTCAGCGATGCCACCGAGATCGCCGGCAACCCCGCGCTCGACTGCAACAGCGACGGCGTCCTCAACTCGTGCGAGATCGCTCAAGGCGCGGCAGACTGCGATGGCAATGGCGTGCCTGACGCGTGCCAAGTCACCACGACCGTGCGCGCATGGGGCGCGGGCGGCCCGGGATTCACCGGCTCTCCCAACTTCGGACAATCAACCGTGCCGGCCACGCTGGGACCGGTGAAGTTCATCGCTGCTGGATCGAGCCACTCTCTCGCAGTTCAGTTCGACGGCACGGTTGCGGGCTGGGGGCTGAACAGCTTCGGGCAAGTCTCGATCCCGGCCGGGCTGCAGCGCACTGTCGCTGTCGCAGGCGGCGGCAACCACTCCGTGGCGCTCAGTGCCGAAGGATGGGTCACATGCTGGGGTCTCAACACTGACGGGCAGTGCAACGTGCCCGCCGGGATTGGATCCGTCATCGAAATCGCCGCAGGCAATACGCACACCGTGGCACTCAAGGCCAACCTGACCGTTGCATGCTGGGGTTCGAACGCCAGCGGGCAATCCGCGGTGCCCGCTGGCCTGGCTGGTGTCTCGCGCGTCACTTCAGGGCTCCTCAACACGTTGGTCCTCACGAGCAACGGTGCGATCGTCGGCTGGGGTAACAACGCGTACGGACAATCGGTGCCGCCGGCTGGACTCACAAACGTGTCCACGATCGCAAGCGGTGCTGTGCATTCGGTCGCGCTTCGTAGCGATGGAACGATGACCTGCTGGGGCAACAACAGCTTCACACAGTGCACGGTGCCGTCCGACATCGGTGTCGTGCAGAAGGTCTTCGCCGGCGGCTACGTGACAATCGCACTGCGCACCGACGGCACGGTGCGCATGTGGGGCCGCAACGACTATGGCCAGGCGACGCCGCCTGCGGGCATTGCGAACGATCGAATGCTCGCGGCGGGCACGTATCACACGCTGACACTCGAGTCGGTATCGACGCTCGCCGACACCAACCACAACGGCGTGCCTGACCTCTGCGAAGGCCCGCCGGCGGACCTCAACCACGACGGCCGCGTGGATGCGACCGACCTGGCGTTGCTGCTCGGCAACTGGGGCCTGACCAACGCGGTGGGCGACATCAACCACGACGGCGTCACGAATGCGACGGACCTGGCGCTGCTCCTCGGCAGTTGGAGCTGACCCCGCCCCACTCTTACCTTGCTACATCTTGCTCCCCCGGCGTGCGCCATGCATGCCGGGGGAGTTTTCATTGGTGGGCGACGCCCTTGCTGTGCACCCGCAACCCCCCGCCTCACCACGCTTTCGCACGAAATCGCACAAGCGCCGCTAACCATGCGGGCTCGGCTGCGAAGAGGGAATTGCTCCCAAAGTCCCCGCGCGGGTGCGCGGATCCGAACCAACTCGGGGTATCA
>CAITDI010000006.1 GCA_903891095.1 uncultured bacterium
ACGGGAACCGGGTCGTCGAGCACGGTAAACGCTCCGTCGCGGAGGGCGTCGGAGAGATTGCGCGCGCTCTCGGCGGGGTCGACCTGGCGCGGGCGCACGACGATCGTCGGCGGCGGCTGCTCGAGTCGCTTGAGGAGCTGGAGGACGCGCGGGCCCGCGGGGACGGCGCGACCGGTCGACTGTTGGGCTGGGGAGACGGGATGCATCGGGATCGACAGGTCGATCACGGCGATGTGCACGTGCTCGCGGCGGATGAAGTCCGAGGCCTCGTCGCCGCTCTGGGCACGGAAGCAGCTGATGCCGATCCGGTCGAGGATCAGCGGGAGCTGGTCGGCAAAGGCGTGCTCGCGCCACCCGCCGTAGGTGAGGAGCAGGTTGAGGCGCTTGCTGGGTTGCCCGCCGGCACCGGCACCCGCAGCCTGGCCACCGCCGCCGAAATTCGGCGTCTGGTCGTGGTCGGGGGTGTGGAGGCGGAGGCGCATGGGGATGAGCGAGCGATGCGAAGTCTGAAGACGGCCCGTTTTGGGGGAGCGCCCGCCATGCAACGGTCGTGCCAAGGTCTGCGCGGGTCGCTGACGGGACAGGCATGTGCACGGCAAGGCCAGCGGCGCGGCGTGTGATTGCGCGGGCGCTGCGATCTAAACCCATTCTCCGAAGCCGTTTGAGTATGCCTGTCCCTTCTCGGGAGCCGCGTGGGGCGGACCGGCGGCCGACGTGCACATGCCTGTCCCATCAGTCGATCTCGCCATCCTGCGGCTCGGCCCCGCCGCCGTCTGCCAAGTTGGCACACGGGTTCGTCCGATGACCACGGTCCTGCGCGGGGTCGCGTAGCCTCCCCGCCTTCGGGCCGTTCTCGGTTCCCCGTTGCCCGTGTTCGCCCCTCCTCACGCCTCGCCAACAGATCGACACGACACCATGGCCGTCCGCATCGCCGACCTCTTCGCCAACCACGCCTCGCACCTCGGTTCGACGGTCACCGTCCAAGGTTGGGTCCGCACCCGCCGCGACTCGAAGGCGGGCATCTCCTTCGTCGCCATCACCGACGGATCGTGCTTCGACACCGTCCAGGCGGTCGTGCCGAACACCGTCCCGAACTACGAGTCGGAGGTCCTCAAGCTGACCGCGGGTTGCTCGATCGAGGTGACCGGCACGGTCGTCGCGAGCCAGGGCAAGGGACAGTCGGTCGAGCTGCAGGCCACCGAGATCAAGGTGCATGGCTTCGTCGACGATCCGGACACCTATCCGATCTCGCCCAAGCAGCACTCGTTCGAGTACCTGCGCGATGTCGCGCACCTGCGCGCGCGCACGAACACCTTCGGCGCGGTCGCGCGCGTGCGGCACTGCCTGGCGATGGCGGTCCACCGCTTCTTCCACGAGCAGGGCTTCCTGTGGGTGCACACGCCGATCATCACCGGCAGCGACTGCGAGGGCGCGGGGCAGATGTTCCGCGTGTCGACGCTCGATGCGCTCAACCCGCCGAAGACGCCCGAGGGCAAGGTCGACTACGCGCAGGACTTCTTCGGGCGCGAGACGAACCTCACGGTGTCGGGCCAGCTGAACGTCGAGACATGGGCGATGGCGCTGTCGAAGGTGTACACCTTCGGCCCGACCTTCCGCGCGGAGAACTCGAACACCTCGCGGCACCTCGCTGAGTTCTGGATGATCGAGCCGGAGATCGCGTTCGCCGACCTCCATGTCGACGCGAAGCTCGCGGAGGACCTGCTCAAGTACATGTTCAAGGCGCTGCTCGCCGAGCGCGGCGACGACATGAAGTTCTTCGCCGAGCGCATCGACAAGACCTGCATCGAGCGGCTCGAGAAGTTCGTGAGCGCGGACTTTGCCAAGATGGACTACACCGACGCCATCAAGGCGCTCGAGGACGCGGTCAAGAAGGGCGTGAAGTTCGAGTACCCCGTCAAGTGGGGCATCGACATGCAGAGCGAGCACGAGCGCTGGCTGACGGAGACGTACATCGGCCGCCCCGTCGCGGTGATGAACTACCCGAAGGACATCAAGGCGTTCTACATGCGCCAGAACGACGACGGGAAGACCGTCGCCGCGATGGACATCCTCGCGCCCGGCATCGGCGAGATCGTCGGCGGTTCGCAGCGCGAGGAGCGGCTTGAGCGGCTCGACGCGCGCATGGACGAGATGGGCCTGCACAAGGCCGACTACTGGTGGTACCGCGACCTGCGGCGCTACGGCACGGTGCCGCACGCGGGCTTCGGGCTCGGGTTCGAGCGCGCGATCATCTACGCGACGGGCATGGCGAACATCCGGGATGTGATTCCGTTCCCGAGGGCGCCCAAGACGGCGTCGTTCTAATCACGGCGGCGTCGTTCTAGTCATGACGGCGTCGTTCTAATCACGACGGCGTCGTTCGGATCATGACGGCGGCGTTCTGAATCCGAACCAAACCAACGAGAAGAGCCCGGCGAACGCTCGCCGGGCTCTTCTCTTTGTTTCGTTCCTTGTTCGTGCGCGGCGAGTCGTCACATCTTGAGGTCGAACGACACGACGGCCTTCGCGCCGCCGTCGCCGTCGACCTCGACCCACAGCTTCGAGCCGGCGGGCAGCGGATCCGGCACCTCGGCGTGCGTGTGCCAGTGGTCGACCTCGACCTCGGCCTTCGCCTTGACCGAGCCCTTCGCGTCCTCGGTACCGATCCAGAATCGCACCGCGCTTCCGGCCTTGCCACCGTTGACCCACACGTCGATGGCAGCGTCCGCGCCGGCCTTCACGCCACCGTCGCGAGATGCCTTGACCTTGAAGCCTCCCGACTCCTGCTCGCCAAGTTCGGTCGTGGCGCCATGCTCGTGGCCATCGTTGGGCTTCGCGTGATCGTGGTCCGCGGCGCCGTGATCGTGGTCGTGGTCATGGTCGTGCGCCGCAGCAGGCGCGGCAGGCTTGTCGCCTCCGCAGCCCGCAAGCGGGAGCATGGCGACGGCGTAGAACGAGACGGCGGCGATGGGAATCAGTCGTTTCATGTGGTTTCCTTGCTGTTTCGGAACGCGAGCGCGTAGCCCGCGGGGATGACGAAGAGATTGAGGACCGTCGACGAGACGAGTCCGCCGAGGACGACGACGGCGAGCGGCGCGAGGAGCTCGCTTCCCGGCTTGCTGCCCGAGAACGCGAGCGGAATCAGTCCGAGCGCCGCGGTGAGCGCGGTCATCAGGATCGGCACGAGCCGTTCCATCGAGCCGCGCACGAGCGCTTCGGCGCGCGTGCAGCCTTCGTGCTGCTCGAGATGCGCGTAGTGGTTCACGAGCAGGATGCCGTTGCGCACCGCGATGCCGAAGAGCGTCACGAAGCCCACCATGCTCGCGATCGAGATGACGGGCGCGATGTAGCGCGCGCTTCCGATGCCGAAGAGCGCGAGCGTGTTTGTGACGAGCGCCGGCGACTCGGTGAGGTAGATCGCCGCGATGCCGCCGATCAGCGCGAGCGGAAGATTCAGCATGACCAGCAGCGCCGTGCGCGCGCGGCCGGTTGCGAGCTGCAGCAGCAGGAACATGACGACCGCTACCACGATCCCCATCGTGAGGATCGTGCGGCTCGCCGACTGCTGCGCCTCGAACTGCCCGCCGTAGTGGACGGTGCAGCCCGCGCGCGCCACGATGGGATCGACGCGCGCGCGCACCGACGCGACGAGGTCGCCGAGGTTGTAGCCGTCGGCGACGTTGGTCGACACGACCGCCTTGCGCTGCGCGTTCTCGCGCGCGATCAGGTTGCTCGTGCGCTCGGGGCCGATGTCCGCGACCTCGCGCAGCCGCACCGCGGCGCCGCCTTGGCCGCGGAGGACGAGTTCGCCGATCTGCTCGATCCGCGCGCGGTCCTCTTCGGCCAGGCGCACGACGAGCTCGAGGCGGCGCGTGCCCTGATTGACTTCGGCAACGGTCTCGCCGTACAGCGCGCGCTGCACCTGCTGCGCCGCGCCCGCGGGCGTGAGGCCGGCGGACGCGAGATCCTGCGCGCGATAGCGGATCGGCAGCGAAGTCACGAGGACCTCGCGGTTCGCGTTCACATCGCGCGTGCCGGGAATCTCCTTGAGCTCCGTCTCGATCTCCTTGGCCACGCGGCGGAGTACGTCGAGGTCGTCGCCGAACACATTGATCGCGATCGCCGCGGGCGTGCCCGAGAGGATGTGCGAGAGGCGATGCTCGATCGGCTGCCCCACCATCGTGGTGATGCCGGGGATGTTGGCGAGGATGCGGTCGATCTCGGCGCGCACCGCCGCTTGCGATGCGCCTTCCTGCATCGTGACCTCGATCTCCGAGCTGCTCACCGGCTCCGCGTGCTCGTCGCGCTCGGCACGGCCGGTGCGGCGCGTGACGCTCGAGACGCCTTCGATCGCGACGAGCTGCTTCTCGACGCCGTTGGCGAGTCGGTCGCTTTCGCCGAGCGAGGTTCCCGGCGGCGCCATGAGGAACACCGTGAAGGTTCCCTCCTTGAAGGACGGGAGGAACGAACTTCCGAAGGTCGCTGCGAGCACGAGCGATGCGGCGGTCAGCGCGCCCGCGCCCGCGAGCACGGAACGGCGACGATCAATCGCCGCGCGCAGCAGCGGCTCGTACCGCCGCTTGAGCCAACGCACGAGGGCGCCGTCGCCGTGGCCCGCGCCGGACGGCGTTGATGTTGACGACGACGAAGAAGAAGACGACGACGCGCGCGCGAACGCCAGCCTGCACAGCGCGGGCGTGACCGAAAGCGCCACCACCAGCGATGCGAGGATCGACACGATGTACGCGATGCCGAGCGGCTGGAAGAACCGCCCCTCGAGCCCCTGCAGAAACAGCAGCGGCACGAACACCATGCAGATGATGATCGTCGCGAACACCACCGACGAGCGAATCTCGTTGCTCGCGGCGAAGATCACGTCGACGGCGGACTTCTGCGCAGCGGCCGGCAGCGCGGCGTTCTCGCGAAGGCGGCGCAGCACATTCTCGACATCGATGATCGCGTCGTCGACGAGTTCGCCGATCGCGACCGCGAGGCCGCCGAGCGTCATCACGTTGACCGAGAGTCCGAGCGCCCACAGCACGAGCAGCGCGACGGCCAGCGACAGCGGCAGCGCCGTGAGCGTGACCAGCGTCGCGCGCACATTGAGCAGGAAGAGGATCAGGATCACGCCGACGATCAGGCTCGCCTCGACGAGCACGCGCACGACGTTGTTCACGGATCGCTCGATGAACCGCGACGCGCGGAAGGGATCGCGGTTGATCACGATGCCCGGCGGCGCGGCCTTCTCCACGCCGTCGAGCGCGGCGTCGAGCGCCTGCGTGAGCGCGAGCGTGTTGGTGCCCGGTGACTTCTGCACGCTCACGACGACGGCGGGCAGGCCGCGGTCGGACGCAGTTCCACGGCGCGGCGCGGCGGCGATCCTGACGTCGGCGACATCGCCGATCGTGATCGGCGCGCCTTCGTCCATGCGCACGAGCGTTCGCGCGATGTCGTCGGTCGAACGCACGCGCGCCATCTGGCGGATCGGAAGTTCCTGGTTGCCCGCGTTCGCGAGATAGCCCGCGGTCGCGGTGCTGTGCGCGCCGCGCGCGGCCTCGACGACCTCGTCGATCGAGATGCCATGCAGCGCGAGGCGATCCTGGCGAACCTCGACCTGGTACTGCGGGAGCTCTCCGCCGATCGCGACGACCTGCGCGACGCCGGGCACCGCGAGCAGGCGATTGCGCAGCGTGAACTCCGCGAAATCACGCACCTCGAGCGGCGTCGCGGCGCCATTGGGCGAGCTCAACGCAAGCAGCATGACCTCGCCCGTGATGCTGGTGACGGGCGTGATCTCCGCGTGCACGTTCGGCGGAAGCGTCTCGCGCACCGCCGCAAGCCGCTCCGAAACCAGTTGCCGCGCACGATAGATGTCGGTGCCCCAGTCGAACTCGACCCACACGATCGAGAGGCTCGTCGCGCTCGACGAACGCACGCGCCGCGCGCCCGCGAGGCCGTTCACCGCGGTTTCAATGGGGAAGGTGACGTTGGATTCGACCTCGTCGGCCGCGAGCCCGCCTGCTTCGCTCATCACGACGACGGTCGGCGCATTGAGTTCGGGAAAGACGTCGACAGGCATTTCGCGCAGCTTGAGGCCGGCGAGAAGCACCAGCAGTCCGGCAGCAGCGAGCACGAGCGACGACTGCCGCAGCGAGAACGCGATCAGGCGCGAGAGCATGCGTCAGTCCTTCCCTTCGTGGAAGGTGCCGTCGGAGTGGAAATGCCCGCCCTTTGCGGCGGTTCCGCTGGTGGCGAGCATGAGCTGGTAGTTGCCGGCGACGACGATCTCGTCGCCTTCCTTCACGCCGCTCTTGATCACGACCCAGCGGCCGTCGTCGGTGCCGAGGTCGGCATCGAGGCGGATCGCCTTGTCGGCGTTCTTGGGATCGCGGCGGAAGATCACAGGCGCGAGGCCGTCGCGCACGACGGCGGCGAGCGGGATCGCGAGTTCGGGCGTGCCGCCTTCGAGCGTGACTTCGAGCGACGCGGCGACGCCTGCGCGCGCCCACGCGGCGGGCTTGTCCGTCGCGTTCGGCGTGACGATCAGGTCGATCGTGCGACCATCAGGATCGGCGGCGATGCCGATCGCGAGCGTGCCTTCGATGCTTTCCGCGCGCGTGCCCGCGGCCGATGCATCGGCGCTCGGCGCGACGATGCGCACCGCGAGACCGTCGCGCAGCCGCGCGAGATCGCCCTGCAGCGCGCGCGCGCGGAATCGGATGAGCTCCGGCTGCACGATCGCGAGGACTGCCGCGCCTTCGGCGAGCAGGCCGCCCTGCGTCACTTCGAGCGACTCGACGACCCCTGCCGCGACCGCGCGCACCGTGAACGGCGCGTCCGCGGGCTGTTCGCCGCCGCCCGACGCAGCGAGCGCGTCGCGGCGCGAACGCAGCGCGCGCAGCTGCGCGTTCGCCTGCTTGTCCTCGGCCTCGAGCGCGGCGTCCTTCTCCATCACATCGGCGAGATCGGCCTGCGTCGCGTTGAGCGTCGCGCGCGCCTCGGTGAACTGCGCGGCGCTTCCGCCGCCGGCGGCGCGGAGCTCCTCGAGCTGCTTGAGGCGCGCCTTCCACAGCTCGACCTTGTCGGCGAGGCTCTTCTCGTGCACGCGATGCGCCTCGCGCAGCGGGCCCATCGAGGCGACCTTGGCCTCGGTCGCGACGATCTCCTCGGCGATCGCGCGCCACGCGGGTGCGTCGACGCGATAGAGCGGCGTTCCGGGCTCGACGCGCTGGTACTGCGCGACGAGCAGCTCGACGCGGCCCGCGAGCGGCGCGCGATATTCGCGGCGTGCGGTCGGCATCGGCTCGAATCGACCGGGCACGCGGAGCGTGCGCGCGACGTTGCGCGTCTCGACCTTGGCAAAGGTCACGCCGAGATTGCGGCGCACGGCGTCGTTGATGTCGACGCGGTTGGTCGGCGCAGCGGCGGCGGCTGCCGCGTGATCGTGATCGCGATCCTGCTCGGCCGCGTCCTTGTGCGAACAGCCGCTCGCGACGGCGAGCGACGCGCAGAGGATCGCGCGGGCGATGTGGGACGAGCGGGTTCGATTCGCGTCATTCATGGCGTATTTCACGGCTTGACCTCTTCCTTCGCCGCGATTTCCGCGGGTCCTGCGATCTCTTCGATGTCGATGGCGGCAAGCGCGGCGTCGCGGCGCGCGACGATCAGCTGGTGCTTTGCGTCGAGCTGCTGCTTGAGCGTCTCGAACAGGACGAGCGTGTTGACCTCGCCGAGCCGCGCGACCTCGCGCGCCTCGGCGTACTGCAGCTCGACGAGCGGGACGAGTGTCTTCTCGAGCGATTCCGTGCGGGCCTGCGCGGCGGCGCGGCGCGATTCGGCGGCGAGCAGCGCTCCGAGCGCGCGCTCGACCTCCGCGTCGGCGCGGCCGCGCGCGAGTTCACGCGCGGCGTCGGCTTCGGCGATTCCGAGGCGGTTTCCGTTGAAGACAGGCAGCGTCACGCCGAGACCGAGCACGGCCTGCGTATCGCCGTCCTGCTCGCCGAAACCGGGAGCGACCTCGAGCTCGGGCCACTGCGCGCGGATCTCCTGCGCGAGGCGGCGCTCCGCCACTTCATGCTCGGTGCGCGCAACGGCGATCGCGGGGCTCGTCCGCGCGACGCGTGCGAGCAGCGCGTCCTGGGCTTCCGCGGCGAGCTCGGTGAAGACCGCGAATCCCCGCTCAAACCCGCGGTCCGCTCGCGGCGGAAGGCCGACGAGCTGCTCGATCTCGCGGGTCGCGCGCGCGAGCGACGCATCGATCTCCGCAAGCTGCGCGCGCAGCTTCGCCTCCTCGATGCGGAAGAGCCGCGCCTCGATGCGCGCGATCTCGCCCGACTGCTCCATGCGGTCGACCACCGCGAGCACCTGCGCGACGCGCTCGAGCACGTCGCGCGCAGCGTCGGCTTCGGCCGCGAGCGACGATTGCTCGGCCCACGCGCGGCGAAGCTCGGCGATCACGCGCCATTCTTCCCGCGCGACGCGCGCGAGCTCGGCGTGATGCTCGGCCTGCGCGTGCTGCTTCTCGAGCTCGAGCCGGCCGGAAAGCGGCAGCGTGAACGCGATCGACGCGAGGGCCTCGACACCGCCGCTCGTCGCGCCCGACACGATGCGCGAGAGATCGACGCCGAGCCGCGGATCCTGCCAGAGGCCTGCGTTTTCAGCGTTCGCGCGCGTCACGCCCGCGGCGAGGCGCGCGAGCCGCAGCTCGCGGTTGAAGACGAGCGCGATCGCCTCGGCCTCGCGCAGCGAGATGCCGTCGGCAGGCTCGAATGCCATCGCGCCCGGCGCGACATCGCGCAGCCGTGCGCTGAAGTCCGCAAGCGCGGGGCCATCGACCGCGCGCGCGAGGAAATCGCGCTGCGTCGCGTCAAGGGCAAGCGGCCGCGGCTGGTACGAGCGGCAACCGATGGACAGGATGAGGGTGATTCCCACCGCGCCAATCGGCGCGGCGAGCTTGCGGATCTGCTGCATGGATGAACTGTGCCTCGCTGGATGCGTGAAGTGCGCGAACTGCGAGCGGCACGCCGGAACGAAAGTCCGGCGCGCGTCGCCCGGGCGCGTGCTTCAGATCAGGAGGCGCGTGGTCTCACGCGCGCGACATTGGTCGGTCGCGTGCCATGCAACTCGCTCCGGTCCGGCGCTGGCGCGATGCTGGACCCGCACCGCTCGATCGACGTCGAGCGAAGCGAGGATCGGCAGCGCCGCGGCGATCAGGCGTCGATCCGAATATCGGTCCGCAAGCCGCACGCGGCTCTCGGAGACTCCGTCGGGAAGCGCCACGTGCAGATGTTGGCCACAGTCATCGCAGGGCTCGATTTCAAGCCGGTCATGCCCGCACGGCTCCTCGCGATGGTGCTCGGCGCATCCGTGCGTATGGGCCGCGTGCTGCGCGCACGACTCGGTGCCGATGCACAGCATCCGCCCAGGAACCACGCCGATCCACGCCTGCGCGAGCAGGAGCAGAGGAAGCATGAGGCTGGTGACGGCGCGAATGGACATGGTTGCGTTGGATCGGACTTGATTGATCGGAGATTTGCATCGATAGCCTGCAACACAAGCGGAAGTCCACGTGGATCTCGACGGATTTCCCGGCCTGGGGACTTTCTCTAAGATCCAGCCCATGGCAATCACCTGCAACATCGATCAGCGCGGCCGCAAGGTCCGCATTCTCCTGGGCGCCTGCATCGAGTCGGTCGGCCTCCTGCTGGGCGTGCTGTGGTTCCTGGGCTGGACGCCTGCGTGGACGATCTGGCCCGCGGCCTCGATCTGGGTCTCGGGAGTCTTCGTGATCGTCGAGGGCGCGATCGGCTGGTGCGGCGTGCGCGCAATGGGCTTCAAGACGCCGATTTGATTGAAATGCACTTGTGAGGCTCGGCGCGTTCTTTCAGAATGCACCGATGCCGACTGGCGAATACACCGAGGACCTCACGCTGATGCTGAACGCTGCGAACAGCGGCGATCGCGCGGCGGTCGAGCGACTCTGGAGCGCGATCCAGGGCGAGCTCCACGACATGGCGCGTCGCGCGTGCAACGCCGAGGGCATTCGCACGCAGCTGCAGCCGACGATGCTGGTGAACGAGCTGTTCATCAAGATGTTCGGCGCGGAAGTTGCCAAGACGGTGTGGGACGACCGCCGGCATTTCTGGGGTTCGGTCGGACGGGCGCTCAGCCAGTTTCTCATCGATCACGCGCGGCATGAAGGTCGCCTGCGCCGCGGCGGCGACAGGATGCGCGTCCCGATCGAGGTCGTCGCGGGCGAGATCGAGGACGTTTCGCGTGCGCTCTCTCCGATGTCGATCGCCGCGATCGAGGCGCTCGACCGGCTCGAGCTCGAGAGCCCCGAGAGCGCGATGGTCGCGCGGCTGCGCTTCATTTCGGGCTTCTCCATCGAGGAAACCGCGATCCTGCTGGATATCGCTCCGCGCACGGTGAGCAAACGGTGGAATTTCGCGCGCGCGTGGCTGAGGCGTGCGATCGCGGAAGCCGCTTGACGCATGGCGTTCCGATGGAGCGATACGACGCACCGCAGCCCGAGCCGAACTCCGACCGCCAGCGCGTGGCGGAGGATCTGTTCGACGCCGTCCGCGCGCTCCCGCCCGAGCAGCGCGACGCCGCGATCGACGCGGGATCGCAGGATCCGTGGGTGCGCGCGGAGGTGCGGTCGCTGCTGCAGTTCGACGGCTCGACGCTGCCGACGGAGGGCGTGCGTCGCAGCGGGCGCTTTGATTCCGAGTCGTGCATGGGGCTTTCCGTCGGCGGATTCACGCTGCGGCGCGTGATCGGCGTCGGCGGCATGGGCACGGTGTTCGAGGCCGAGCAGGAGCTGCCGACGCGCAAGATCGCCGTAAAGGTGCTGCATTCCGCGGCGGCGCGGCCGGCGACGCTCGCGCGCTTTCGCAAGGAGTCGGAGTTCCTCGCGCGGCTCGACCACCCGAACATCGCACGCGTGATCGCGGCGGGCACGCTGCATCTGCCGAGCGACGGCAGCCCGCATCCGTACTTCGCGATGGAGCTCGTCGAAGGCGGCCGAGCGATCGCGCGCTGGGCCGAGGAATCGCGTGCACCGCGCCGCGACATCGTGCGGCTGTTCGCGACGGCGTGCGACGCGGTCGGCTCGGGCCACCGCCGCGGCATCGCGCATCTCGACCTCAAGCCGAGCAACATCCTCGTCTCCGCCGCGGGTGAATTGCGCGTGATCGACTACGGCATCGCGAAGTCGCTCGGGGCGAACGGAGGCGATGCGAAAGACGGCGGCGGGAGCGACGGCAGTGCGGGCGACGGCGCCGCGATCGACAACGCGTCGCGCCCGATCGCGGGAACGCCGCAGTACATGAGCCCCGAGCAGTTCGCGCGCGATGCCGCGAGCGTCGACTCGCGCTCCGACGTGTACGCGCTCGGACTGGTGCTGTACGAGCTGCTGACCAAGCGCCTGCCCTATGAAACGCGCGGCGAGCCGTTCACGCGCGTCGCGCGCGTGGTGCGCGAATCGATGCCGACCGCGCCGCGGCTCGTCGACTCCACGATTGCCGCGGACCTCGACGCGATCGTGATGAAGGCCATCGCGAAGGACCGCGACCGGCGCTACGGCACGGCGTCGGAGCTCGCCGACGACCTCCGCCGCTGGCTCGACGACGAGCCCGTGATCGCGGCCAAGCCGCGGCCTGTCGATGCCGCGATGCGGTTTGTCCGCAGGAATCCGCTGGCGAGCGGGCTCGCCGTGATCGCCGCGGCGGCGATCGTCGCGGGTACGGCGATCTCGCTCGCGATCGCCGCGCGCGAGGCCGCGACCGCGGAACAGCTGCGCGTCGCAGCCGCACGCGCGAACCTGCGCGCGGCGGGCGCGGCGCTCGCGCTGAGCCAGCCCGCCGACTCGATCAACTACCTCGAGCTCGCGCCCGCGGATCAGCGCGCATGGGAGTCGCGCCACATCCAGGCGCGCCTCGCGAACTTCGAGCTCTTCGCGAACGCGACCGCGGAGGTGCTCTCGGTCGCCGAGATTCCCGCGACGCACGAGGTGCTCGGCGGCATCACCGGCGGGTTCCTGTATGTCATCGACACTTCGCACGCGCGGCCGACGGAGTGCATCGATATCCGCGCCGTCAGCAGGGATCCCGAGCACATCTCGATCCCGTCGATGGCGGCAACGCCGAGCGGGCGCACGATCCTTTGCACCACCACCGTCGGCGAGTTCATCACCATCGCGCGCGATCCGTCGAGCCTCCGCCGCTTTGACGTCAGCGGAATCATCCGCTGCGCGGCTCCGACCGAACGGGTGGCTTGCCTGATCGATTCCAGCGGCGGATGCGGGATGATCGACATCGTCTCGGGCGAGACGCTCGCGGAAATCGCAGGGATCGGCGAGGCGCGCGACGCGTCGTTCAGTGCGGACGGACGCGTGGCGCTGATCGGATTCCGCGATGGGCGGCTGCGGCGCGTCGATTTCAACATCGACAAGCCCGCGGTCACGGAGCGATGGTGCACCGCGCCGCATGTCGGAGGAACGCGCGCGGTCGCCGTGTCGCCCGACGCGAGCACGATGGCGGTGGCGTGGATCGAAGGCCGCATCGCGCGCATCGACGCGGCGACGGGCGCAACGCAGCTGGAGCGCGACGTGCTCGGCGGAAGCGTGTTCGACATCGTGATTTCACCGGACAACACGATGATCGCCGGGAGCAGCTGGTCGAACGACGTGCGCATCATCGCGATGGACAGCCTGGCCCTGACCAGGCGCTTTGGCGGAACGGAATCGCATGTCTGGCACATCGCGTTCAGCGCCGATGGCACGCGGCTCTTCGGCCGGATCGTCCGACGCGTCAACCTCGCGGGTGCGGCGCCGAAGTTCATCGACTGCGTCGCGGCGTGGAGCGTGCAGGGAACCGCTGCGATCCAGGACTCCGAGTTCGGGACGCCGCTGCTGGCTGCTGCGCACGGACCGGCGCCGAACATCTTCACCACCGTCGATGGCAACGGCCGGATCCACGAATTCGACGCGCGCAGCGGAAGCGTGCGGGATCTCGCGACGATCGGCGGCGTGCCGAACGGCGACGCGCGCGTGAGCGTCGTCGCCCGCAGCGAGCGCGCGATCGCGGTTGGTTTCATCGACGGAACAGTCGCGCTGTTTGCGCGCGAGAGAGATCGCGAGAGAGACCGCGCAGGAGACCGCGAGGGCGCGGGATTCGTGCAGCGCTGGAGGGTTCCCACGCTCGGCGGCAAGATCAGCGGCATCGGCTTTACGCCTGACGGAACCCGCATCGCATGCGGTCGCGACATGCAGTCGGCGGTGATGCTCGACGCAGCCGACGGCCAAATCGCCTGGCAGGCGGAGCTCCCGACCGGCAAGTCTTCGCCGGACCGACGGCACGTGACGGGCCCGATCTTTCTCGATGGCGGCAGCAAGGTGACGTTCGTGACGATGCTGAGCGAATCTCCGCGCGTGGTCTTCCGCGTCGCCGACGGGGCCGTGCTTCCGCAGCAATTCGCCCGTTCCATGATCGAATCCGAAGACGGGATCTTCAGGCCGAGCGATGGACTGATCTACACGATCGGTGTCACAGGCGCGGCGGAAGTCGAGCATCCCGACGGCACGCTCGACCACACGACGATCGGGCGCAACGGCGGGACGCTGTGCACCGACCGCGGCTTTACGCGTCTGTTTGCGTCAACGCGCGACGGCGCGACGCGCGTGCTTGCGTTCGAGCCGCTCGAGGAGCTGATGCGCCTCGACTCCCCCGCGGGCGTTCCGCTCGTGATCGGGTTCGACGACGAGGCAGACGACCTGACGATGATCACCTCGCGCGGAGTCGCACGCACCTGGCGCGGCGGATCGATCCAGCCATCGAGCTTGCCTGCGGATGTCGCGATCCCGCAGATGCTGCGCGACGGCGCACTGCCTGCAGAACCCGAGCCGGTCCGGCCTGCCGCCGCCGCGACGACGAAGAAGTAGACGCACGCCGCGCATTTCCGCGGTTTCCTGCGTAGACTCGCCGCCTCGATGTCGGCCCCCGCCAACAAGCCCGCCTCCGCAAAGGACGCCGAAACGCAGCCCACGCCCATGCAGGGACTGCGCGCGGTGTGGCGCTTCATCGAAGGCGAGCGCGCGACGTTCGTGCTTTCGGTCGGAGCGGTGCTCGCGTCGGCGGTCGCGCTCTACATCGCGCCGCTCGTGCCGCAGAGCGTGTTCAGCGTGGTGCTCGGCGACAGCGCGAAGGCCTCGTCGCTCTCGCAGACGATCGTCGGCTGGATGGGCGGCGCGGACCGCGTGCGCGACGCGCTGTGGATCCCCGCGCTTGCGATGGTCGCGATCTCGGTGGCCGCGGGCGTCGCGGTGCACATCAAGGCGCGGCTCGCGACGGGCGCCGCCGAACGCGTCGCACGCCGCATGCGCGACCGCATGTACGACCACGTGCAGCGGCTGCCCGTCGGCACGCTCGATGAGCTTCCCTCGGGCGACGTGATCCAGCGCTGCAGCTCCGACATCGAGACGATGCGCGCGTTCCTTGCGAACCAGGCGCCCGAAATCGGCCGCGCGGTGCTGATGCTCGTGATCCCGCTGCCGATCATGGCCGCGCTCGACTGGCGCATGGCGCTCGCGTCGGTCGTGTGCGTGCCCGTGATGCTCGCGTACACCGCGGTGCACTTCAAGCGCATGGGCCCGTCGTTCGGCGCGAAGGAATCTGCCGAAGGCAGGATGACGACCAACGTCACCGAGAACCTCACGGGCATCCGCACGGTGCGCGCGTTCGGCCGCGGGGAGCACGAGAACGCGCGGTTTGCCGCGACTTCGGGCGCGTTTCGCGACGCGGACGCGCATCTCTTCCGCCTGTTCGCGAAGTTCTGGTCGGTGTCGGATCTCTTCTGCTTCCTGCAGCAGGTGATCGTCGTTGCGCTCGGCGCGTGGCTGCTCTCGCGCGGCTCGCTTGAGCTCGGCGCGTTCTTCTACTTCCTCACTGTGGTGAACATGTTCATCTGGCCGGTGCGCATGCTCGGCCGCATGGTGGTCGAGGCGGGCAAGGCGCTCGCGGCGATCGCGCGGCTCGAGGAGATCCTCGCGAAGGAAGAGGAGCGCGACCGCGATCCGAAGCCGGGCGACGCGACGCCGCTTGCTGCTTCAAGCGCTGGCCTCGCCGTGCGCTTTGACGACGTGAGCTTTGCGCATCGCGGCGGACCAAAGGTGCTCGACGGCGTGAGCTTCGAGCTCAAGCCTGGGCAGACGCTCGGCCTCGTCGGGCCGTCGGGCGCGGGCAAGACGACGATCATCCAGCTTTTGCTGCGGTTCCACGAGCCTTCGAGCGGCGCGATTGCTGTCGATGGCCTCGCGCTCGCGCGTGTGCCGCGCGCGTCGATCCGCAGCGCGGTCGGCACCGTGATGCAGCAGCCGTTTCTCTATTCGAAGAAGCTGCGCGAGAACATCGTCGCAGGCGCGCGCAACGGCGCGATCCGTGATGAATCGACGCACGCCGCCGCGCAGATCGCGTGCGTGCACGACACGATCCTCTCGTTCCCCGAGGGCTACGAGACCGTCGTGGGCGAGAAGGGCATGACGCTTTCCGGCGGACAGCGCCAGCGCGTGGCGATCGCGCGCGCGCTCGCGCAGGAGCCGCGGCTGCTCGTGCTCGACGACGCGCTTTCGGCGGTCGACACGCACACCGAGACCGCGATCCTCGGCGCGCTGCGCGCACGCGGCTCGGCGCAGACCAAGGTCATCGTCGCGCACCGCCTGAGCGCGGTGATGGACGCGGACCTGATCCTCGTGATCGACGGCGGCCGCGTGATCCAGCGCGGCACGCACGCGGAACTCACGGCGCAGGACGGCCTCTACCGCACGCTGTGGTCGATCCAGCATCTTGGAGAGGCGGAGCTGGCGGCGGAGATCGATGAGGCGAGCGAAGCGACGACGGAAGCGACGGCGGAAGCGAGGCTCGATGTCTGAAGTCGAACGCCAGGACGACACGAAGGCCAAGTTCAGCCTTCGCGTGTGGCGGCCGATCGCTGCGCGCGCGCTCGCGAATCGAAACGCGGTCGCGGGGCTGCTGTTCGGCGGCATCATGGTCGCGGGCATCGAGACCGCGCTGCCCGTGATGGTCGGGCGCATCATCGACGAGGCGCGCAGGGGCGCCGACGCGAACCTGCTGCCCGTGCTTTCGGTGTACGCGTCGGTGTTCGTGTTCTTCGCGGCGGGCGTGTGGCTCTTCATCGCGAGTGCGGGCGCGGTCGCGACGCGTACCGCGGATCGCTTGCGCCGCGACTGTTTTGCCAAGCTGCAATCGCTCGAGCCCGCGTACTTCGACGTGCGTCCGACGGGCTGGCTCGTCTCGCGGCTCACGAGCGACTGCTCGAAGGTCTCGGGCATGCTGCCGTGGGTCATCCTCGACTTCGCGTGGTGCAGCTCGATCCTCATCGGCGTGATCGTGACGATGTTCGTGCTCGACGCGCGGCTCGCGCTGTGGGCGCTTGCGGCGGTTCCGCCGATGGCGGTCACGAGCGCGGTGTTCCAGCGGTTTCTCATCCGCTCGGGCCGCGAGGCGCGGCGCGTCGGCAGCGCGATGACCGCGTCGTACGGCGAGATGCTGCTCGGCGCGCGCACCACCAAGACGCTCGTGCGCGAGGAGGCGAATCTCGCGGAGTTCCAGAAGCTCTCGACCGAGATGAACCTCTGGGCCATGCGGAGCGCGCTGCTTTCAAGCGTGTACATGCCGATGATCTCGTCGATCGCCGCGTTCGGCGCGGCGCTCGTACTTTGGCAAGGCGCGGGCGGCGTGCTCGAGGCGAACGGCATCACGCTCGGCCGGCTGATCACCTTCATGCAGTTCGCGGCGCTGTTCGCGCAGCCCGTGCAGGAACTCGCGCAGCGCTTTGCCGACATCCTCAACGCGTCGAGCGCGGCGGAGCGCATCGCGTCGCTGCTTGCGACGGAGCCCAAGATCGGCGACGCGCCGGGCGTCGCACCGATCGCCGACGCACGCCGCAGGATCGGCGAACTGCGCTTCGAGAACGTCGACTTCTGGTACCGCGAGGGCGTGCCGGTCCTGCACGGCTTCTCGCTCACCGCGGCGCGCGGACAGACGATCGCGCTCGTCGGCTCGACGGGCGGCGGCAAGAGCACGATCGTGTCGCTCGCAACGCGCTTCTACGAGCCGTGCGCGGGGCGCATCACGATCGACGGAGCCGACATCCGCGGCGTCCCGCTCGCGTGGTTCACCGAGCAGATCGGCGTCGTGCCGCAGGTCGCGCATCTCTTCGCGGGCACGGTGCGCGAGAACATCCGCTACGGCCGGCTCGACGCGACCGACGCCGAGATCGACGACGCCGCGCGCCGCGTGAAGGCGCATGAGTTCATCGTCGCGCTCGAGAAGGGCTACGAAACCGAGGTCGGCGAAGGCGGCGAGCGGCTCTCGACGGGCCAGCGCCAACTGGTCGCGCTCGCGCGCGCGGTGCTGCGCGATCCGCAGATCCTCGTCATGGACGAGGCGACGAGCTCGATCGACACCGCGACCGAGCGGCTCGTGCAGGCGGGCGTCGAGGAAGTGCTGCGAGGCTCATCGACCGGCGGGCGCATCGCGTTCGTCGTCGCGCACCGGTTGTCGACGATTCGCCGCGCGGACCTCATCCTCGTGATCGAGAAGGGCCGCATCGCCGAGCAAGGCACGCATCGCGAGCTGCTCGCCAAGCGCGGCCGCTACTGGGAGCTCTACACCAACCAGTACGCCGCCGACCGCGAGCGCGAGCTGCTCCATCTGCAGGACGAGGCGACGGCGCAGACCGTTGCGTCGCTCGTTGGTGATGGCGACGACGACGAGTGATTGCGCGCGCGCGAGCGCTAGCGCGTCGGCTTCATGATGGGCTTCATCACCGTCGCGGTGACGATCGCGTCGCCGTTCGGAAGGAACGCCACGCCGGGATCTGCGCCAGGCACCTTTGAAATCGCGGTGTCCGCGCCGTCGACATACGACCACATCACGCCGTCGACCGACTCCGTGCACCAGATGCCGCGGTCTGAAGTGCCGTAGAAGCGCATCGCGCCGTTGACCGCGGTGAGCGCGCCGAGCCAGCGCACGTTGGGTTCGCGCACGATCTCGGCCGCGCGCTTGAAGTGGATTCCGTCGTCGCTGATCGCGCGATACGCCTTGCCGCCGCCGCCCTGGATCGGGCAGATGAGATGCCACGCTGGGCCGAAACGCGTGACGGCGCAGTCGATCACCTGCTCGCCGTCGACTGCGAAGCGCACGCCGTCCTCGATCCTGAAGCGCTCGCCGTCCGACGAGATCGCGCTGCCGATGCGCGAGAACGACGGTCCCGAGCCGGGCTTTGCGTTGCGCGTCATGTAGAGGCGCACGCGGCCGTCGTCGAGCGCGACGAGCGTCGGATCGAACGGCGCGCGCTCGTCGTCGGAAAGGCCCTTGATTTCCGCGGTCTTCGGCGCGCTCCACGACTTGCCGCCGTCGGTCGAGCGGCTCAGCGCGATGCGGTCGAACGAATGCTTGCGATCGTCGCCTTCAGGAAACCACTGGAACGCCGCGAGCAGCGCGCCATCCTCAAGCCGCACGACGCTCGACGCGCCCGCGCGCGCGAAGGTGTGCACGCGCGCGACCTCGCCGGTGTGGCCGTCGATCCTGAAGACGCCGATGTCGTTGTTCCATGGACCTCTGTCCGACGGGCCTTCGGCGCGCGGTGCGTCGCGATTCGGCTCCGTGCCGCGCGGCGATTGCTCCTTGAAGAACCGCACGATCAACGGCGGCGCCTCGCGCGGATACTCGTGTCCGCCGTCGACGATCATCGCCACGAACGGCGCGCGCTTTGTCGAATCCCAGCGCGTGCAGTCCTTCGCCCACGGCTTTCCGTCGTCGTCGGTGCATCCGTTGATGCGACGCACCGCGGCCATCGTGCGCTCCTGCCCCGCGAACGGCACGATCTTGTCGGTGCGGCCCGCGACATGCATGCACGCGAGCGGCGTGAGCTTGAGCACATCGAGCGAACCTGCGGCGACGGGCGCGACGGCGGTGAGCATGCCTGGCCGCGCGTTCCACAGCGCGTAGGTGAATCCGCCGCCGTTGGAGTGACCCGTGGCGAACACGCGCGAATCATCGACCCAACCCTCGTTGCGCAGCGACTCGGTGATCGCGTCGACGAACTTGATGTCGCGGTCGCCGAACTCGCCCACGCGGTTCTGCCAGCCGGCCCTCGTACCCTCGGGATCGCGCGTGGTCTTGGTCGCGAGTCCCTGCGGATACACCACGACGGCCTCGGGCCATTCGTCCTGGAGAAGCATCGTGCGCTGGACGTTGGCCGCGCGGCCGCCGTGGCCGTGGAACGCGAGGATCAGCGGCGACTTGACCGCGGTCTTCGCGGGCAGATGCACGATCGCCTCGCGTTCGACGCCGTCGACGGTCCACTTGCGGGTCTGGCCTTCGGCGCGCGCGATCGGCGCGACGACGAATGCGAGCAATGCGCCGAGAACGAGGAAGACGGATCGGATGCGGTTCATGGTGTGCCTCACTGAATGGACTTGTGCGCGGCGTATTGCCGCAGAAAAACCAGCGACGCGCAAGTTCCTCGTCCCTCGCTCGTCTTGCCGATGCAAGGAGCGACCACCATGAAGCACCAGAAACTCGCCGCACCGATCCTCAGCGCCATCCTGCTCACCGGCTCCGTCGCGTTCGCGCAGGCGGGTCCGGGCGGACCGCCGCCCGCGGCGGAACCTGCGGATATCGCGAAGGATCCCGTGCTCAGCGCGCTCAAGGATGCGCTCAAGGACGCGCTCGCGCCGAACTCCGAGCAGCTCAAGTCGCTCGAGGAACGCGTGGGCAAGTGGCGCGCGGAACAGCGCAAGGTGCTCGAAGAGTTCCGCAAGGAAATGCGCGGTGGTGCTGGTGGGCCTACTGGTCCTGGCGGTCCTGGCGTTCCTGGCGGTCCCGGTGGCGAACGCCCCTCGCCCGAACTCCGCGCGGCCAACGAGAAAAAGCTCGCCGCGAAGATCGATCCGCTCAACGCCGCGTTCATGAAGGAACTGCGCGAATCGCTCGCCGACGACGCGCAGCGCGCGAAGCTCGACGAAGCCGCGAAGAAGCTCGACCTTGCGCCGCCGCGCATGTTCCCCGGTGGTCTTCCTGGCGGCGGCCCCGGCGGCCGCGCGCAGACTCCCGCCGCCCCGCTTCCGCCGCACATGGCCAAGATCGAGCTCAAGGACGGCGTGCGCACGATCACCTCGAACGGCATTCCCGATCACAAGCCCGGGCAGTTCCCCGGCCGCGGCAATCCCAACGCGATCTCCGCGCAGTCGTACACCTTTCACATGCCTGAGCATCCGAAGGTCAACGCCGAGCCGACGCCGCATCGCGGCCTGCTCGCGGGCGTCGCGCTCAACGGCATCGTGCTCGACCCCGGCACCGCCGAAGCGTGGAAGAACGATCCGCGCACCGGCTGGCGTCAGGAGGCGATCTCGCCCATGACCATCGCGGGCGCGAAGATGGGCCTCGACGCGAGCAACGCGCACGTGCAGCCGAACGGCGCGTACCACTATCACGCCGCGCCCGAGGGACTCATCGAGCTCCTTTGCAAGGCGAAGGGCGTGAAGGACGGCGAAGTGATGCTCCTCATCGGCTGGAGTTCCGACGGCTTCCCGATCTACGACCACCACTGCTACTCCAAGGCCGACGACGCGAAGAGCCCGCTGAAGGAACTGCACTCGAGCTGGCGCCTCAAGAAGGGCGAACGACCCGGCGGCGACGCTGGTCCCGGCGGCGCGTACGACGGCACGTACACGCAGGACTTCGAATACGTCGCGGGCTCGGGCGATCTCGACGAGTGCAACGGCCGCATGGGCGTGACGCCCGAGTTCCCGCAGGGCACGTACTACTACGTGATCACGGGTGAGTTCCCGTTCATCTCGCGCAGCTTCCGCGGCACGCCCGACAAGAGCTTTTCGAAGAACGATCATCCGAATCCAGGCGGAGGCGCAGGTGGAGGCGGACGCGGCGCGCGTGGACGCGGTGCGGGTCCGGGCCCGCGACCGGATCAACGACCAGATCAACGACCCGATCAACGACCCGATCAACAACCAGGCCAACAACCAGGCCCCGGCGGACCTCCGCCGCAGTGACCCGCGAAAGACACTGGTAGCATCCCGCGGATGAGTTCCGCAGCGAGCACGCAGCCACGCAGCATCGTCGTCCGCATGCTGCGGCGGTTTCTGCGGCAGCCCGCGCCCAAGCTCGAGTTTGAGCGCAAGCTTTCGCTGGATCTCGCGGCGCTTCTCGGCGACGACTCGGTCAAGCCGCGCTGGCTGAAGCCGCTCGATGTCTCGAGCGTGCTTGCGCGATACGGGATCGATCCGCGCACAACGCCGCATTGCATCGACGCGACTGGCGCAGCATGCACAGACTCCTCTGCGCTGCCGCAGTGCGACGCGATCCTTGCGACGTTTGCACCCGCGCGGCTTGCCGAACTCGACGACGCCCTCGCCGCCCGCGGATTCAACCGCGCAGCGGACTGCTCGGCGCCCGATGCGCCGCACGGCACCGCGCTCTATGTCCGTCGCCCGCTGGTCGCGATGTCGTCGCTCGACAAGAAGGGCCGCTTTGCGAACCAGCTCTTCAAGTACCTGTTCATGCGCATCCTGGCCAAGCAGCATGGCGCGGTGCTGCAGGTTTCGGACTGGGCGGGCGCGCATCTCTACGGGCTCGACGAGCCGACGCCGCTGCGTGCGCTCGAGCAGTACGACGAGTCGCGCCCGCGCGCGTGTCGGCGCGCGAGCCTGCGAAAGACCGCGCCCGAGCGGATGCTCGCGGGCGAGGTCGGGGGCGAGGGCGAGGTCGCGGACGCCGATTTCCAAGGGTATTTCCAATTCGATGCGCGCCACTACGCGCCGCATCAGGAGTTCGCGCGCGAAGTCTTCACGCTCGCGCCGCAGGTGCAGGCGCGGCTCGACCGCGCGCTGGCCAAGCTGCGCGAGGGCGGAAGTGAGGCCGGAAGCGAGGCCGGAAGTAGGGGCGGGCGCGAGGTCATCGCCGTGCATCTTCGCCGCGGCGACTACGGGCGCGGCTACTTCTTTCGCACGCCTTGCGCGTGGTACGAGCAGTGGCTCGCTTCACTGTGCGCCGAACGCGGGCTCGATCCCGCGCGCGTCGTCGTCTACCTCGCTTCGGAGGATCCCGAGCGATATCGCGGGCGTTTCAAGCCGTTCCATACCGCGACGGCGCGCGATGTCTCGGACATGCCGCCCGCGCTCGACTGGCTGCTCGACTTCGAGGTGATGCGCGCCGCCGACCGGCTTGCGATCGCGAACAGCTCGTTCTCGTTCATGGCGGCGTTTCTCAATCCGCGCATCACCCGCGCGATGCGGCCGAGCATTGCGCGCATGGGGCTCGTCGAGTTCGATCCGCGCGATGGCGCGATCCTCGACCGCAAGCGGCTCTCGCGCAGGATGCACGCGCGGCTCGCGGCGCTCGACTGATCAGCCGCTCCACCCGCGGCGCGACGCGACCGATCCGATCGCATGACGGTTGCGGATCTGCCACCACTTGCGCGCGATCCATCCGCGATGGTTGAGATGCTGCAGCTCGCGATGCGTGTCGACGCCGGCGTCGGCCGCGATCTCCGTCGGCGGAACCAGCGGGAAATCCAGCTCCACGCGCGGAAGATCGAGCCACACCGAGCCCTTGCCGATGTGCGTCGCGTTCGGTCCCTCGCCGATGTTGCTCACGAGATTCGACTTCGGAACCGCGCAAAGACCGCCATGGCGGAAGTGCGCGAAATGCCACTGGTAATCCCACGTATGCGGCGAGGGCCGCACGACGCCATCGAACTTGCGCGCCCACGCGCGCGCGCTCGGCGCGCCGAAATCGGGCATTGGCTGTCCGCGCGTCGGCAGCTTCGCGCGCCAGTCGCCGATGTCGAGCTCGTAGCGCTTCCACGCGCGGCGCCACGACGCCCAGCCCCACGGCGAGAAGATCCGCGTGAACGAATACGACGCGCGCTGCCCGCGATCCTGCGGCGCGTAGCGCGTGCCGAGCACGCTCATCACGCGCTCGTCGGCGGCGTGCCGCGCGAGCGCTTCGGCGCAATACGGCAGGAAACTCGCGTCGGGAACGCAGTCGTCCTCGAGGATCGCGCCCGACTCCTCGTGCTCGAAGAGCCACGAGACCGCGCCCGACACGCCGCGCGCGCAGCCTGCGTTCGCGTCGAGAAAGCGCGTCTTGATCTCGCATTTCCACGGAAGGCTCGTGAGCATCGCGCGCACCTGTGCGCAGCGCTCCGCCTCGCCCGCTCGGCCCGCGCGCGGACCGTCGGCCGCGACGTACATGCGCGGCGGCGCAACAGGCGCAAGCGCACGGATCACCGCGGCGAGCGTGTCGGTGCGATTGAACGCGATGAGAAGGACCGGCGGAAGATCGGGCATGCGGCGGAGCTGTTGCGTTGGAGCAGGTCGTGCGCGCTCAGCGCATCCACATCTCGCTGTTGAAGAGCCGCGCGCGCAGCGCGTAGCCGTGCGACGCGAGCAGTTCCGACGACTCGCCCTTGCCGGGCGCCGCGTCGGGCTGCACCTCGAACACGATCAGCCTGGGCTGGAATCGCTTGAAATCAAGCCCGCGCAGGATCGCAGCGTCGAGACCCTCGGCGTCGATCGAAAGGAGATCGATGCCACCGCGCACGCGCGCCGCGTGCTCCTCGAGCACCGAGTTGAGCGTGCGCAGGCGCAGCGGTTCGCGCGACATCATCGGCCAGCCCTGCGACTCGGCGCGCGCGGCCATCGCGGGATCGAGCGTGTTGAGCGCGCTCTCGTAGAAGCGGTGGAACACGAGGTCCTCCTCGCGCTCGCCCAGCGCGGCGCAGACGACCGCGTCGCGCGAACGCACCCGCGCGAACCGTCGGCAGAGGTCGCGATCCGGCTCGACGGCGATGCCGCTCCAGCCGAGCTCGTACAGGCGCCAGGTGTTCGAGAAGCGCTTGGGCTCGTTCGCACCGACATCGACGTAGACGCCCGGCTTCGCGTCGCGCTTGAACGCGCCGAGGATGTCGCAGATCACCAGATCCTCGGCGTACTGGGCGTAGCTCGTCCGCGGCTTGGCGCGCTTCAATCCGCGCTTGATGCGGCGGATGGCGTCGCGAGCGGCGACAAGTGGTCCCGGGCGGGTCGCGTCGTGCATTGGGGCAGTATGGCGTGTTTCGCGCGCGGCGGCGGCGAGGAGGCGGCTACACGGAAGTCCTTCGGACCTCACGGCATCAGACCAATCGGGGCGGCCGGATTTGAACCGACGACTTCCTGCTCCCAAAGCAGGCGCTCTACCAAGCTGAGCTACGCCCCGCGCGAGGGGCAGATTGTAACGAGGACTTCAGGCGGGCTGACTTCACGGAGCCTCGATTGCGAATCGGCACGAAAGAAGATGGTTCCGCGGACGATTGTCCCGCCGTCACCCTCCGCGTGCTGTTCGCGAGGTGCCTTTCAAAGGACCCTCCATGCAGACCACAGGAAAGCTCGGCGATCCCCTGCTCGCTCGGCGCATCGCGGCCGTCACCGACCTCGAGCTCAAGCCGGCCGCAGCCGCAACTCAAGAATCCACCGCTCAGGCGTTCACCCGCTCCGCGCACACCGCGCGCTCGACCGCCGTCCATCCTGGCGCGATGTCGTGGCACGAGCTGAACTCGCCTGACCCAGCGCGGAGCGCGCGGTTCCTCGCGTCGATCCTCGGCGACGAGGTGATCGCGGACCACCGCTCGACGACCCTGATGTGCGGCGGCCTGCACGTCGCAGGCGCGAAGCCGTCCGAGCCAGGACGCGCGGCGTCGTGGACCTCGTTCGTCCGCGTGCCCAACGTCGACGTGCTCTGCGACATCGCGCTCGCGTGCGGCGGTTCGGTGCGCATCGATCCAACGGGAATCCTCGGGCTCGACCGACGCGCAGTCATCGCCGATCCGACGGGCGCTGCACTCACGATCATCGCCGGCGGAGACGACCGCCGCACGATCGGCGCGGGCGCGATCGGATGGGACGAGCTGCGCTCCGACGAGCCCGCGGAAAGCGTGCGCTTCTGGTGCGCGGTGTTCGGCTGGAGCGCGGCGCCGATCGTCGGGGCGCGCGAGACGAACGGCGTGGTGTTCCTCAACGGCGGACGCGCGGTCGCGAGCATGCAGCGCGCGGACGAGCGCGAGCGCCACAGCCGGTGGCTCCCCGTCGCGACGGTGCGCGGCGATCTCTTCGATGCTGCGGTCCATCGCGCGATCCGCAACGGCGCGCGCATCGGCGTCGCGCCACGGACGCATGGCGTGCTCGGAAAGCACGCGGTGCTTGTCGATCCGAGCGGCCTCGAGATCGCGCTGGGCGCGGAGCCGCTCGTGCAGTTTGCTGCGGCGTAACGATCAGCCGTTGTTGTCGTCGCCGTCGTCGCCGCCGTCGCCGTCGTCGCCGTCAAAGCCTTCTTGCAGCGATTTCTTGCCCATCTTGCGCCCCGCGTCGCGCGGATCGCTCGCGGCGACGAAGTCGTCATCCGTATCAAACGCGCCGTCGGCGCCCGCGCTCCAGATCAGGATCGTGCGCTCGCCGTCGATGTGGATCACGTCCACGCGCAGCGGAGTGCCCCACTCGTCCCGCGCGACGAAATTCGCGGGGTCGCGCAACGCGAGCTCGACATCGTCGGATCGCAGGAGGCGGCGAAGCTCCATCTGCGCCATGCCGCGGGTCTGGAAGCGGGGAACGAGGCTGCCGCCAATCCGGCCCAGGGCGACGAACAGCACGACCCACATCACCAGAGGAATCAGCGCCAGCACCACCGCCGCGATCGCAAACCCGCGCGGCCTGCGGCGCAACGCAAACAGCCCGAGCACGAACGCGAACGCCGACGGCAGCACCGGCACGCAGAACCCCGCGAGCGACGCGATGAACGCGACGATCCCCAGCGTGTTGCGCGGCTCGGGCTCGACCGTCGTCGATTCGAAGGACATCGCGGCGACCGCCTCGGGAGATCGCGGCGGGACCGCATCCGGCGCGGGCGGCGGAGGCGGCGGCGAGGTCTGCTCGTGGTCGCTCGGGTCGGTGTGGTCGTCCTGCATGGAGGCTCCTTCGATCTGGGTCCTGAGGCTCGCGGATCGTACTTGCGTGTACCCTGCGACCATGAGCGAAATCGCCCACGCTTCCGCTGATTTCTCCCGCCGCGACTTCTTTGTCACGCTTGCAGCGACGAGCGCGGCGGCATCGGCGAGCGCGCTTCTGCGCGCGGATCTGCCGCAGGACGCGGCCGCCGCGGCGACGCAGTCGGCAGACCCAGCCGCAGGCATCGCACCGAGCACCATCGCCGAAGCCGAGAAGCTCGCCGGCATCACCTTCACCGACGCCGAGCGCGCGCAGATCGCCAAGACCATCGGCGAGCACATCGAGTCGTTCAAGGCGCGCGCTGCGTTCGGACCGCTCGACAACCAGCTCGCGCCCGCGCAGGTGTTCCGCGTGCTGCTGCCCGGCGAGGAGCCGCGCGTGCGCGCAAGCGCCGTCGCGGAGAGCTTCTCGCGCAAGATGAAGGACGCGCCCGAGAGCGACGCCGACCTCGACTTCGCGTCGGTCGAGCAGCTCTCGCTGTGGATGCAGTTCCGCAAGGTCACGTCGCGCCGGCTCGTCGAGCGCTCGCTCGCGCGGCTCAAGAAGGCCAACGCGACGCTGTTCAACGTGATCACGCTCGTCGAGGAGCAGGCGCTGCGCGAAGCCGACGCGCGCGACGAGGAAATGCGCATGGGCAAGCCGCGCGGTCCGCTGCACGGCATCCCGTACGGGCTCAAGGACCTCTTCGACACCGCGGGCATCAAGACCACATGGGGCGCGGAGCCGTGGCGCGACCGCGTGGCCAAGACCGACGCGACCGTCGTCATGCGGCTCCGCAACGCGGGCGCGGTGTGCGTCGCCAAGACCGCCGTCGGCGCGCTCGCGTACGGCGACATCTGGTTCGGCGGCACCTGCAAGAACCCGTGGAATCCCACGCAAGGCTCGTCCGGCTCGAGCGCGGGCAGCGCCGCGAGCGTGGCCGCGGGCTGCGTGCCGTTCGCGATCGGCACCGAGACGCTCGGCTCGATCGTCTCGCCGTCGACCGTCTGCGGCACGACGGGCCTGCGCCCGACATTCGGCCGCGTGCCGCGCGACGGCGCGATGGCGCTCTGCTGGTCGTGGGACAAGGTCGGCCCGATCACGCGCCACGCGATCGACACGGGCATCGTGCTCGCCGCGATCAACGGCGGCAACAACCTCGACGCGTCGAGCGTGAGCGTGCCGTTTGCCGCGCCGCGCCTGCCGAACGCGCGCGGGATGAAGCTCGCCTACGACCCCGCGTGGTTCGAAGGCCCGTTCGCGTCGCACAAGGACGCGCTCGACGCCGCGCGCGCGTGCGGCGCGACGCTTGTCGAGCGCAAGGTCACGCCGCCGGCCGATCCGGGGATCCTCGCGATGAGCCTGATGGCCGAGGCCGCCGCGGCGTTCGAAGACATGACGCGCACCAACGCCGACGACCAGCTCTCGTGGCAGGCCGACGAGGCGTGGCCGAACTCGTTCCGCCGCACCTGGTTCGTGCCCGCGATCGAGGTCGTGCAGGTCGAGCGCCTGCGCCGCGTGTTCATGCAGTGGATGCGCACGGTGCTCGAGGGCGTCGACGCGCTGATCCTGCCGCCGTACGCAGGCGGCATGCTCGTGGTCACCAACGCGACGGGTCATCCGACGCTCTGCTTGCGCGGCGGCTTCAGCAAGCCCAACGCGCCGCGATCGATCACGCTCATCGGCCACCCGTTTGACGAAGGGGCGCTTATCGGCATGGGCGCCGCGCTCGAGGCGCAGCTGGGCGTGAGCGAGAACCGCCCCGAAATGCCGTGGATGTAAGCGGGCTGTACGCGCTCCGACCCTCTGCTATCTTGCCGATCCGATGATGCTGGCTCAATCCGCCCTGCTCAACTACCTCCCCGTCGCCGTCATTGCCTCGATGGCGATCGGCTTCGTGGTCGCAAACCTCGTCCTCAGCACGATCCTCGGCCCGCGCGCCGAGGGCGCCATCAAGGGCCTGACCTACGAAGCGGGCATGGACCCGATCGGCACCACGCGCAAGCGCTTCAACGTGCGCTTCTACATGATGGCCGTGACGTTCCTGCTGTTCGACGTCGAGATCATCTTCCTCTACCCGTGGGCCGTGAGCTACTCGCAGCTCGACCCGGGCAGCCCCGAGGCCAAGCTGTATCTCGGCCGCATTCTCTTCTTCCTGCTGACGTCGATCATCGCGTACGTCTATGCGTGGAAGAAGGGCGTGTTCAAGTGGGATTGAGATCGCGCCTGCGGCGCGCCTAACACGACTCTGCGTTGCGGAGGAAGTGGGACCCGCGCTTGGCGCGGCAACCACGGACTTTCGCGGTCATCACGCCCACCGAAAGACAGCGGCCACTTCCCCCGAAGGGGAAATGGCCGCGGAACACTCGATCTCGACTCTCCCCCGCTCACTCCACCGTGACGGACTTCGCGAGGTTGCGCGGCTTGTCGACGTCCTTGCCGCGCATGACCGCCGCGTGGTACGCGAGCAGCTGGAGCGGAATGACGGTGAGCAGCGGCTGGAACATCTCGATGCAGTCGGGGACGTAGAAGACTTCCTGCGCCAGGCGCTTGATGTCCTCGTCGCCTTCGGTCGCGACCGCGATCACGTGGCCGCCGCGCGAGCGGACTTCCTCGATGTTCGAGAGGACCTTCTCGTACTGCGAGTTGCGCGTCGCGACGAAGACCACGGGCATGCCGTTGTCGATCAGCGCGATCGGGCCGTGCTTCATCTCGGCCGCGGGCATGCCCTCGGCGTGGATGTAGGAGATTTCCTTGAGCTTGAGCGCGCCTTCGAGGGCGACGGGGTAGTTCACGCCGCGGCCGAGGAAGAGCCAGTTCTCGCGATGGATGTACTTCGCGGTCGCCGTGCGGATGCGGCCCGACCACTCGAGCGCGCGCTCGATCTTGCCGGGGATCGCCTCGAGCTCGCGCAGGAGGTGCGACACGTAGTCCTGCGAAAGGAAGCGACGGCGACCCATGAAGGTCGCGAGCATCGAGTTCACCATCACCTGGCCGGTGAAGGCCTTCGTGCTGGCGACGCCGATCTCGGGACCGACGCGGAGATACACGCCTGCGTCGGTCTCGCGTGCGATCGACGAGCCGACGACATTGACGACGCCGAGCGCGAGCGCGCCGCGCTGCTTGGCTTCCTGGAGCGCGGCGAGCGTGTCGGCGGTCTCGCCCGACTGGCTGACCGCGACGACGACGGTGCCGTCCTCGACGATCGGATTGCGGTAGCGGAACTCGCTGGCGAAGTCATGCTCGGCGTGGACCTTCGCGAGGTCCTCGAAGAGGTACTTGCCGATCATGCACGCGTGGAGCGCGGTGCCCTGGCCGACGAACACGACGCGCTTGGCATTCGCCATGCGGCGCGCATGGTCGCCCACGCCGCCGAGGATGATCTGGCCCTTCGCGACATCGACGCGGCCCTGCAGCGTCATGCGCAGCGCGCGCGGCTGCTCGAAGATCTCCTTGAGCATGAAGTGGTCGTAGTGACCGAGTTCGATCTGCTCGAGGTCGAACTCCAGCTCGCGGATTTCCGCGGTGATCTCGATGTTGTCGACGGTGGTGGTGCGGAATCCGTCGCGGGTGATGCGCGCGACCGAGTAGTCGCCGAGCGCGATCGCCTGCGTGGTGTGCGACACGATGGCGCTCGCGTCGGACGCGACGACATACTCGCCGTTGCCGACGCCGACCATGAGCGGCGAACCCTTGCGTGCGACGACGAGCACATCGGGCTCCTTCTCGCACACGACCGCGATGGCGTACGCGCCGGTGACCTCGCGGAGCGCCGACTGCACGGCCTTCTCCAGGTCGCCGGTGTAGAGCTCGCCGATCAGGTGCGCGAGGACCTCGGTGTCGGTCTCGCTGGTGAAGACGTGACCCTTCTCCTCGAGGTACTTCTTGAGCGCCGAGTAGTTCTCGATGATGCCGTTGTGGATGATCGCGATGCCGTGACCGAGCTTCGCGTCGTCGCGGTGCGGGTGCGCGTTCTTCTCGGTGACGCCGCCGTGCGTGGCCCAGCGCGTGTGCGCGATGCCGAGCGTGCCGGTGAAGCCGCCGCGGTCCTGGATGGTCTTCTCGACATTCGCAACGCGGCCGACGGCGCGCGCGAGATGCAGGCCGCCGTTCATCACGGCGACGCCCGCGGAGTCGTATCCGCGGTACTCAAGGCGCTTGAGGCCTTCAAGAAGGATGTCTGTTGCCTGACGGCGTCCGATGTAGGCGACGATTCCGCACATGTTGCATTTCCTTATCACGCCCCGATTTGGGGTGCGCGACAATATCGACCGAACGGCACCGAGCCTTCGCCAAACTGCGAAAGTCGTGTGAGGCTTCGATGTCGCCCATAACCGTCAGCCGTCGAGGCGATGAAGGCGCATCTTCCGCATGCGGACCTCCATCGGTTCGCCAGCGTGGATCTGGAGACCGATGTTGCCGCCGGTCGCGCGCTCCTTGGAGTCGTCGACGACCTGCACGGTGGCCTCGCCATCGATGTAGTGGGTCATCTTGTTGCCCTTGGCGCGGATGCGGTAGGTGTGCCACTGGGAAATGTCCGCGGCCGGTGTCGGCTCGTCGGCGAACGGCGTGATGGTGCGCTTGCCGTCGGCGTCGATCGTGAGCTTGTTGAGGCGCTCGACCATGATGCCGCGGCCGCCCTCTTCGTACTGCATGCCGACGTACGGCGGGTTCGGGTGCGCGTCCATCTGCGGGCCGCGCATGCGGTCGCCGTCGAACACCACGCTGCGGTACTGCACGCCCGAGTTGTTGCCGGTGACCTTGAACTCGACCTCGAGCTCGAAGTCGCGCACCTCGCCGTTCCAGATGAGGAACGTGTTGCGCGGCACGGGATTGTCCGCGGTCGTGCGGCCGACGACCTCGCCGTTCTCGACCGACCAGAAGCGCGGGTCGTAGGTGAACGGCGCGAGCGCGGAGTCAGCGGTCTTGGTCGCGGCCTTGACCGACGAGTAGATCTCGAGATAGCCGTCGTCGTCCGGACGCGCGAACGCGGGATCGGCCGCGTCGCCGCCCGAGCGGAGGAACGCGAGCAGGTCGAGGACCTCGCCTTCGTTCAGGCCGTCGAGGAGATGCTCGGGCATCGGCGAGACCTTGCTCGGCGCGCGCGAGGCGATGTCGGACTTCTTGATCGTGTCGCGCGCCTCGCTGAGGAGGCTGGTGCGGACCTCGATCGCATCGGCCGAATCCGACACGATGCGCCCCGTGACGGTCTTGCCGTTCGTGAGCTTGATGTCGGTGTTCTGGTACTGGTCGCTCACGGTCTTGCTGGGGTCGACGAGCGACGACGCCATGTCCTCGGGCGAGAAGCGACGCGACACCGCGGTGAGCTCGGGCCCGCCGCTGCCGCCGATGCCGCCGACGCGGTGGCACTGCGCGCACTGCGCCGCGCGGAAGGCGCGCATGCCTTCGTTGTAGTCGCGGCCGGCCACGAGCTTGGTCGTGAGGTTCGCGATGTCCTTGGCCATCCACACGTTGCCCGGACCTCGCGGCGTGACGATCACGTTGTCCTTGTCGCTCTTGCCCGACGCGGTCGCCGCGAGCTTCTCACGCTCGCCTTCGGGCGCGTTGGCGACGAACTCCTCGGTCATGTGGTTGAGGAAGCCAGCGAACGAGTTGCCGCCGCTGCCCTTGCGGATGGCCGCGATCGCGCGCGCGAAACGCTCGCGGAGATCGGGATTCCAGCCGTTCTTCGCGTCGCGCATGGCGTGGACCATGCCGATCTTCTGCGTGGCGGGTGCGTTGGCGATGATGTCGGCGACGGCCTTGCCGTAGGGTCCGCCGCGCGCGAGGAGCGCCGCGTCGATCTTGGGCGGGGTGCGGACATCGTCCTTCTGCAGGATCGCGACGCCGACCTGCACGGCCTCGGGCGCGCCGAGCTTGGCGAGGATCGCCGCGCGGTGCATGTCGAGTTCGTACGCGTCGGCGTTGGTGCTCTCGGCGGGGAAGTGCACGAGCAACGCCTCGCGCATCTCGTTGAAGCCGGTCATCTTCGCGTCGACCTTGCCGCAGCGGAGGAACCACAGTTCGCAGGCGCGGAGCCATTCCTTCTCGAGCGGCGTGCCGCGCATCGCGGGCGCGAGCGCGATCAGGCGCTGCGCGAGCGGCGTGCCGTCGACCGACGGTTCACCCGCGCGCGCGAGCGCGACGAGCGCGAGGATCGCGGCCTGCGGGTCCTTCTCGGCGAGCGCGCGGGCGCGCCAGAGCGACGGATCCTGGTGCTCGATCGCGATGCGCGCGGCGCTGCGCACGCCGGCGTCCTTCGAGGTGAGCGCAGTGAACGCGCGCGCAACCGCGGCGGTCGCGGCGTCGCCCGTGAGGCGCTCGTGGAACTTCTCGATCTCGCGGCGCTCGGTGAGCGCGGCGGGCACGGCCATCGGCGCGCGCTTGACCGCGATGGGATTCTCCGCGCGCACGCGGTACACCGCGCTCGGCAGATTGCGGCCGCCGACGCTGAAGTACATCGCGCCGTCCATCACCACCGCATCGGTGAGCGGCAGCGGACGGCCCGCGAGGAACGGCTCGATGCGCAGCTTGGGCGTCGACGCGTCCTTCGAGTCGTCGGTCGGCCAGCCGGCCCACATCGTGCCGTAGGTCCAGTCGAGGAAGAACATGCACTGGTTCCACGGCGCGGGGAACTGCAGGCCTTGCGACGAAAGCACGCCCGTCGGCGACGCGGGGCCGACATCGACCGCAGCGGGCATCGAGTCGGGGCTCCACGCGGGCCACTTGCCGCTGCCCGAGCGCCAGCCGTAGTCGACGCCGCTCGCGAGCTCGCACACGCGCGTCGGGCGATACCACGGAAGACCCATGTCCCACTCCATGTCGCTGTCGTAGGTGTACGCGCGGCCGAGCTCGTCGAACGCGAGGTCGTAGCTGTTGCGGAAGCCCGCGGTCATCAGCTCCCACTTCGCGCCCTCGCGATCGGTGCGCACGACCCATCCGCCCGGCGCCATCACGCCGACGGCGTGGCCGTTCGGATCCCAGAGGCGCGAGAAGATGATGTCTTCCTGCCAGATCTTGGGCAGGCGCGAGTGCTCGAGCGCCTGCTCCGGCGGCGCGCAGTGGTTGCCGCCGACGATCCAGATCGAGCCATCGGGCGCGAGCACGACCTGGTGCGGCCCGTGCTCGCCGCCGTCGCGGGCGACCGACGCGAGCATCTTCTTGTCGTCGTAGGTGCCGTCGTTGTTCGTGTCGCGCAGGCGCCACACGCCGCGCGTTTCCGTCGAGCCTTCGTTGACGATCGCGAAGAGATCGTTGTCCACCGCGAGAAGTCCGTGCGCGCGGCCGATCTCGGGCTCGATGAGCTCGATGGTCGACTCCGAGGGTTCGCCGCCGTCGGCGCACGGCTTGATCGCAAAGGTGCGGCCGTACTGCGCGCTCACGATGATGCGCTTGCCGCGCACATCGGGCGTCATCGCGACGATCGAGCCGCGCGACTTGGGCGCGGCGTAGACCAGCTCGCAGATGAATCCGGGCGGCACGGTGATCGCGCGATCGATGTCGCCCGCGACGGTCGCGGCGCCGAACGACGCGGACACTCCATCGCCCCACGGCATGTCGCCGAGCTTGGCCATGACGACCGCGGGCGCGCTCGCGCCGGTCGTGCCGCTCGTCGACTTCCAGGATTCATCGGTCACGATGCGCATGCGCGCGCCGGCCGCGTTGGTCCACTCGATCATGCCGATCGCGCCCGCAGGTCCGCCGTCGTTGCGACCCTGGATGGTGAGCGTGTGCTTGCCTGCGGCGAGCGTGGCGATATCGATTTCCGCAGGTGCAGCCCAATCGGTGGTCTTGGCGATCTCTTGGTCGTCGAGCAGCACGCGGCCGAGGTTGTCGATGCTCGCGACGACCTTGACCGCGCGCGCCGCGCCGTCGAGCGTGAACTCGCGCACGAGCGTGGCGGCGTCGGTGGGCGTCGTCTCCTTGCGTGCCCAGATCCACGAGGGAGTCGCGAGCTTTGCTGCGGCGACGGGCTTCTTGGTCGGGACCGCGCCGGCGCTCGGCGCGTCGATCGCGGACTTCATGCTTTCCTTCGCGTCGGCGACGGCTTGCGTGCCGGGCGTGGAGGTCGTGATGACCGTCGAGAGCGCGATTCCAAGAACGAGACCCGCGAAGACAACTCCGGAGCCGACGATGCCGATGGCGACGCTGCGATTCATCTCCGCATCTTCGCGAAGATGCGTGCGGCGGGAAGGCGCGTGCCGAGCGAACCTCGGATTTTTTCGCGCATCGTTCTCTAGTATGCGCGGATGGCCGACGACCTCTGGTCACCGATCCGCACCGAACGACGCGCGAAAGCCGCGCCGCTCGCGGTGCGCGTGCGTCCGCGCACGCTGGACGACATGGCGGGGCAGCAGCACTGCCTCGCGCAGGGGTCGCTTCTGCGGAGACTGATCGAGCAGGATGCGCTGCAGTCGATGATCGTCGCGGGACCGCCGGGCACGGGCAAGACCACGCTTGCCGAGGTCATCGCCGCGCGCACGGGCGCGTACACCGACCGCGCGCACGGCGCGACGACGGGCGTCAAGGAACTGCGCGAGAAGATCGACTCGGCCGCGCGACGGCTCGGCGAGTCGGCGCGCCGCACGCTGCTCTTTGTCGACGAAATCCATCGGCTTGCGCGCAACCAGCAGGATGCGCTGCTCGAGGGCGTCGAGGCTGGCAGCGTCGTGCTCTTCGGCGCGACGACGGAGAATCCCACGTGGGCCGTCGCGCCTGCGTTGCTTTCGCGCTCGGTGGTGTTCAAGTTCCAGCCGCTCGGCGAGGACGATGTCGCGCGCGTGATCCGCCGCGCGATCGCGCATGAGGACGGCGTCGGCATCGCGGGACTCACGATCGACGACGACGCGTGCGCGCACTTTGCCCGCGCGTGCGACGGCGATGTGCGACGCGCGCTGAGTGCGCTCGAGACCGCGGCCAGCGCGGTGCGTGGCAACGCGAGCCCGCGCATCGATCTCGCGCTCGCGCGCGCGGCGCTCGACGGCAAGGTGCCCGTGTTCGACCGCGATGGCGACGAGCACTACGACCTCGCGAGCGCGCTCATCAAGTCGATGCGCGGCAGCGATCCCGACGCCGCGGTGTACTGGCTCGCGCGCATGCTGGTGTCGGGCGAGGATCCGCGCTTCATTTGCAGGCGTCTTGCGATCTTCGCGAGCGAGGACATCGGCAACGCCGATCCGCGCGCGCTGCAGACGGCGATGGCGTGCTGGCAAGCGGTCGAACGCGTGGGAATGCCTGAATCGCAGCTGATTCTGTCGCAGTGCGTGACATTCCTCGCGGTCGCGCCGAAGTCCAACGCCGCCGCGTGCGCGATCTGGGAGGCGATGGACGACGCACGCGAGGCGCGCACCGTGCCGGTGCCGTTCACGATCGTCGACCAGACCAAGCGGCGCGCGATTCGCACGGCGGACGATGGAACGCCTCTCCCGTCGGGAGCGGGGCGATACGAGTATCCGCACGATCGCGCCGACGGCATCGGCACGCAGGACTACCTCGGCGTGGCCAAGCAGTACTACCGCCCCACCGATCGCGGGCTTGAGAAGGCGATTCGCGATCACCTCGAGCAAGTGCGCGCAACGCGGCAGCGCGCGAAGGAGGCGACGTCGTGACGAAGCAGACGAAGAAGACGAAGCAGAACGCGAAGACGCAGGCGAAGCCCACAGAGAAGAAGCTGACAGAGAAGAAGCCGACAACGAAGAAGCCGACGACCAACAAGCCGACGACGATGACGACGAAGCCGAGCGCCGAAACCGCCGCCGCCGCGTCCGACGACAAGCGCGCGATGCGCGACGCGATGCGTGATGCGGTCGCCGCGATCAAGCCGTTCGCGCGCACGCGGCGCGCGAGCAGGCTCGCGGGCACGGTCGTGCGCTCGCCCGCGCTCGCGGGCGCCAAGCTCGTGCTTGCGTACCGCGCGATGGCCGACGAGATCGATGTCGACGAGATCGTCCGCACGCTTGCGGCGCGCGGCGTGCGGGTGGCGTTTCCGATGATCGATGATGCGGGCAAGCTGCACGCCCTCGAGGTCGCCGCGCGCGATCCGCTTGCCCGCGAGCTGTGGACGACCGACCGCTTCGGCATCGCCGCGCCGCGCACCGACGCGGCTGGCGTGCGCCGCGTGCTCGCACGCGACCTCGATGCGGTGATCGTGCCGGGTCGCGCATTCGACGCGCGTGGCGCCCGACTTGGGCGCGGCAAGGGCTTCTACGACCGCCTGATCGCCAAGCTCCGCCCCGACGCGCGGCGCGCGACGATGGGCGTCGGCTTCCGTGAACAACTTGTCGATTGCGTACCCGAGGCCGAGCACGACAGGCGGCTCGCGTTCGTCGCCGTCGAGGGACGGCTGATCCGCGCGGCGCGATAGCGTTTCCCGCGGCAAACCGCAGGAAAGCAGCGCTGCCGCCGTGGAAGATTCCGCGGGAAGGCGTACGCTGTTCGCCCCGCTCGGCCTCAACCGCTGGGCGGTCCCCACAAGCAACAAAGCCCACGCAACGAAGCCCACGCAAAGAGAACAAGGGAACCCCATGGCGCTCGCAAGCCAGTCCAGCCGCAACGACCGCAACGCATCCAACTCGAAGGGTCGTGGCAACTCGACGCTCTTCATCTCGAGCATCGCCGCCGCGGCAGCGCTGGCGGGCGCGTACTGGCTCATGCGCAGCGGCGACACGGGCAGCACCGAAAGCTCGTCGCTCACGCGCACCGCGAGTGCGTCGGAGATGACGCCTGAAGCGAAGCCGAGCGAGCCGAAGCAGACCGCGCTCGACACCGCGATCGCGCTCTCCACCGAGAAGCCTGCTGCGGAGAACGCTGTGGTTGCGGAGCCGACGCCGAGCGCGCCGACGAACTCGGCAGCCAAACCTCCGGTCAACCCGGCCCCGACGACAAACCCGACCACGACGCCGACGACGGCGCCGACGACGAACCCGACGACGAATCCTGGCACCCCCGCGCCGATTCCGCCGACCACGCTGCCGCCCGCGGGTGGCGTGCCGACTGCGCCGCCAGCACCGAAGCCCACCGCTGAACCTGCGGCGACGCCCGCGGCAACTCCCGCAGCAAATCCAGAGGCCGCACCCGCGAAGATCACGCCGACCGACGCGCCCGCAACGGCGCCGAGCGATGCGAAGGCGAGTGACACGAAGGCCGCCGATACGAAGGCCGCCGATACGAAGGCCAACGACACGAAGTCCACCGACGCAAAGCCCACCGGCCCGTACTTCGGCAACGGCTTCAACGGTCCGAACAACGGCCAGGCCGCCGGCAACAACCAGGCCGCGCCCAAGGCGATGCCCACCGCCGCCGTCGAGACCGCGCTCAAGGAAGGCCTCTCGCTCGCCGCAACCGAGCCCGTCAAGGCGCGCGCGCTGCTGTCGACCGCCCTGCTCTCCGGCTCGCTCTCCGAGCCCGACGCCAAGCACGCGTCCGACGCGCTCGCGCACATCGGCACGGAGCTCTTCTTCACGCCCGTGTTCAATGCGAACGATCCGACCTGCTTCCAGTACACGATCCAGTCGGGCGACAGCCTCGAGAAGATCGTGCGCCGCCAGAAGCTCGGCTGCGACTGGCGCCTCGTCGCGCGCCTCAACAACATCAAGAAGCCCGAGTCGATCCGCGCCGGCCAGCGCATCAAGCTGCCGAAGGGTCCGTTCAGCGCCGTCGTGACCAAGCGCGACTACCGCATCGACCTCTGCGTCGGCGCGGGTTCGGATCGCGTCGTGATCGCGTCGCTGCCCGTCGGCCTCGGCGCGACGAATGGCACGCCGACCGGCCGCTTCCGCGTGCGCCCTGGCTCCAAGCTGCTCAATCCCGAGTGGGTCCACCCCGTCACCGGCCAGCACTTCGACGCCGACGATCCGAAGAACCCGATCGGCGAGCACTGGCTCGGCCTCGAGGGCATGGATGAAGCGAACTCCAAGCTCGCGGGCTACGGCATCCACGGAACGATCGACATCGAGTCCATCGGCAACAACCGCAGCCTCGGCTGCGTGCGTCTGCTCGCGGACGATGTCGCGATCGTGTGGGAATCGCTGGCCGACGGCGCGGATGTCGAGATCCGTCCGTAAGCGGCGGACGGCGGCACGCTCCGAACCGCGTCCTCCCATCGCTATGCTGCGCCCGTGAACCGGCCTCTCATCGGCATCTCCATGGGCGATCCCCTCGGCATCGGGCCGGAGGTCGTCGTCAAGGCGCTCGCCGACGCGGGGCTGCACGCCGCCGCGCGCTTCGTGATCTACGGCGACAACGAGGTCATGCTCGCTGCGGCCGACAAGGCGCGCATCCACCCCGCGTGGTTCCGCGCGTCGATCGACCACGCGCGCGAGGGCAGCATGGTGCTCGGCGACTTCACCGTCATCGACTACGGCTTCGCGCGGCACATCGGCAGCGACCGCGAGCCGACGCGCATGGGCGGCATCGCGTCGAAGTACTTTGTCGAGGACGCGATCCAGGACGCGATGCGCCCCGTCGGCGATCCGCGCCGCATCGACGCGCTGGTGACCGCGCCGATCTCGAAGGAATCATGGTCGCTCGGCGGCTTCCGCTGGCCGGGGCACACCGAACTCCTCGGCGCGCGCACCAAGGCCAAGCGCCAGGCGATGGCGTTCGTCTCGCCGCGGCTCAAGGTCGTGCTCGCGACCACGCATGTGCCTCTGATGGAGATCCGCAATCTCCTCACGATCGGCCGCGTGCACGAGCCGATCGCGCTCGGTCACGAGCTCTGCCAGCAGCTCGGCATCGCGCGACCCAAGATCGCGGTCTGCGGCCTCAATCCGCACGCGGGCGAGAACGGGCTCTTTGGCGACGAGGAGATCCGCATCATCAAGCCCGCGATCGACATGGCGAAGGCGACGGGCATCGATGTGCACGGGCCGTTCTCGGGCGACACGATCTTCATCGACGCGGCGGCGGGCAACTGGGATCTCGTGGTCGCGATGTACCACGACCAGGGGCTGATCCCCGTCAAGCTGCTCGGCTGGGACAAGGCCGTGAACGTCACGCTCGGACTGCCGATCGTGCGCACGAGCCCCGATCACGGAACCGCGTTCAACATCGCCGGCCGCAACCAGGCCAGCGAGAACTCGATGAAGGCCGCGATCGAGCTGGCGATCCGTCTCGCGGCGCCGACGGCGCACGCAACGACTACCGAATGATCCTGGGGATCAGCGGGTACTCAAACGGCTTGTCGTCCGCCGCGGCCAAGAGGCCCATGATGCCCGCGACCACGAGGTAGACCGCGAGCGCGGCGCCGATGAGTCCGGCCACGATCGGGCCGACGAGGCACAGCAGCCCGAAGACCGCGACGAAGCCGGCGAAGATGCACACCAGCAGCGAGACCAGCATGCAGTTGAACGCGGCCTTCGCCTCGGCGGAGTTGCGCGCGTCCTTGCCGCCGAGCACGAGCACGAGCAGCGGCCCGATGACGGCAAAGATGTTGATGAACGGCAGCGCCAGCACGCACGCGCGGCAGATGATCGCGCCGGTGCGCGGCTCGAGCGTGGTGCCGCTCGTCGGCATCGTGATGTCGCGCGCGCACGAGACGCAGCGCGGCGCGGTCGGCGCGTTCGACGCGCCGCAGAAGCGGCAGTAGACGACCGACTGCGGCGCGTCCGGCGGCGCGGTCGGCGGAACCGCGGGGAACACGAGCCCAGGCACCATCTCCGCCGCGGCCCACGCGCCTTGCGCGGGATCGAACACCCAGGTCTTGCGGTCGATCGAGCCCGCGGCGATGAGCCGACGGATCTCGTCGATGTCGACGGGGCCGAGCGTCGTGCCGGCTTGCGACCAGAACCAGTTGTTGGATGTGTCGGACATGGCGTGCTCCCTTTGTTTCGGCTTCGCGTGCGGGCGCGTTGGTTCCGCATGCGTCGCGCGCGCTTTCATCGCGCGATGCCCCGCGGCGCGAAAGCGTAGAAAAATGTCTCCGCAAAAGTGTCGCGCTTTCGAGGACCGCGGCAAACGACCCGTATCTTCGCGCTCGCTCGACGCGGCGATGTCGCTGCGGAGCGATTCGGAAACGGGCGGAGTCCCGGGAAAGGACGACGACATGTCGTTTGGCGATATCGGTCTGTCTATGCGTGGCGCGGCGGTGATCCTGTCGGCGCTGGTGGCGGTGGGCGGTGCGGCGGGCGGAGCGGAGGCCTCGGTGATCGGCGCGTGGAACATGAACGGCGTGGATCCCACGATCTCGACGGCGTTCGCGGCAACGACGGGCGCGGGGACGGTCGACTTCAGCGGCGTGGGCACGGGCGCGAGCGTGCTGCAGGGAACGACGCTCGGCGCGCAGACCGGCGAGCTCGCCGGCGACGCGCTCGCCGTCGTCGGCACGGTCGCGAACGGCACCGCGATCCGGCTCGACTTCGAGTCGTTCGGCTACCAGAACCTCGTGCTCACCTTTGCCACGCGGCGCTCGGCGACGGGCTTCGGCAACAACCACGTCGAGTACTGGAGCGGCCTCGGCTGGACCTCGATCGGTTCGTTCAATCCGAGCACGACGGCGTGGGAGGTGCAGACATTCGACCTCTCGTCGCTGAGCTTGCTCGAGAACAACTTCGCGACGCTGCGCATCGTGATCGACGGCGCGACGGGATCGACGGGCAGCATCCGCTTCGACAACTTCGCGCTGTCGGGCAGCGCGGTGCCGGCTCCGGCGGGAGCGTTCGCGCTGATCGGCCTCGCGGGATGCGCGGCGCGACGCAGGCGTTGAGCGAAGCGACGCAGGCGTTGAGCGGAGCCAGCGATCGACGAAACCTCCGACGGTGGTCCGTCCGTGCGCGCGCGCTGTTCACGCGCGCGGGCGGGCCGCCGGGATGTGGCTCGCGATCATCCCACGCTCATCCCACGCTCAACCCACGCTCATCCAATGTGGAGCCAGTCCTTGAACAGGAACTCAAAGCGCTGCGCGAGCAGCGTGATGCGGCCCATCACGGTCAGGCCGAACGCCGAACCGAAGGTGATCATCAGGAACCACACGCCCACGCGCGCGGTCTTGCCGACGGCTCCCTTGTGCTCCACCGAGAAGAAGAAGTATGTGAGCACCGTCAGCACGCCGACGACGCCGACGAGCGCGGCGATGGTTCCCCAGAAGTCGAAGCCGCCGTTCATCGCGACCAGCGGGCGCATCGTCGCGCCGAGCTGCGCCATGAAGTCCGACTCGATCGACGACACGAGCTTGAGGCCCGCCGTCACGCCGATGATCATCGCGATCGGCCACACCGAGATCCATCCGCCCTTGGGCGCGAGTCGCCACACGAGCATGATGCCGAGGACGAGCGGCACGCACGCGAGCGCGAAGTCGAGCCCCGGCGTGGTCGACACGGGCATCGCCGGCAGCGCGTACTCGCGCACGAGTCCAGGCATGAGCTTGCCGAACAGCTGCGGCACGAGCGAGGTCCAGAAGCCGTTGACCATCCAGTACGCGGCCGACACGCCGATGAGCACGCTCTCGCACACCTTGTAGAGCGGGTTGTCGCGGTAGAGGAACGAGAAGACGCCGATCGTGAGGATCGCCGCGGTCCAGATGCCGACGGTGGTCCACAGCGATTGCGCCGCGGGATCAGCGGCCGCCGCGCCGCCATCGCCCTGCGCGGCCATCGCCGCACGCAGCACGAGGAGCGATCCGCTGAGCACGACGAGCGAGATCCAGAGGAGCGTGTAGCGCGGCTTGGGCGCGGGCGCTGGAGAATTCGGGTTCGGGTCCGAGTTCGGATTCGAGTTCGATGCGTTCACCGTGCACCTCCGCGCGAGCGACCCGCGACCATGGCGATGTTTCCGAGCACGATCAATCCGATCATCAACAGGTGCGCGACCAGCTGCGGTCCCATGCGTACGCGGCCCTGGCCGATCACCTCAGGCTGCGCGATCGGGTACTTCGCCTCGACGAGCATCTCGTACTCGGCGGCGCCCTTGACGGCGACCAGCATGCCTTCCATCTGGTGCGGGTAGTACGGGAGCAGCTGGCTCACCTGCACGCCCGTCGAACCACCGACGACCTTGAACGCGTCGGGCATCGGGCCGTTGGCGTACTGCACCCATTCCTTCGCGCCGGGGTAGCCCGCGGAGATGCTCGCGATCAGCTTGAAGCTGCTCAGGTCGCGCATGCCCGCGACGAGCGGCAGGTCCTTGAGCGCCGCGCCCGACGCGTCGGTCGGGTACTGCGCGGGGATGTTCGTCGCCATGAGCTTGATGACGCCTTCGTTGCCCGACTGGTAGCCGAGCTGCACATAGTCGACGCCTTCCTTGTACTCGGGGTGGAACGGCTTGAGCACCGTCTCGATCGTCTTGTCGGCCTGCTGCTTGCCGAGCGGCCAGAGCGCCATGAAGACGAGCTTCTGGTGGCGCGACGCGCAGTGGTGGACGAGCGCTCTCGCCATCGGCTGCAGCTCGGCCGCGCTCGCGGGGTCGTAGTCGAACGAGAGCAGCACGGGCGCGCCCTCGGGGATCGACTCGACCGCATCGAAGGTCGCCTTCGACATCGGGCTCGGGTACTCGGGAAAGCGCAGCTTGAGCAGGGTCGGCACCGCGATCGACAGGCCCATCGCGAGAAAGATCCAGCGCCGGTCGAGGTTGCCGAGCCGCGCGAGGAACGACGAGCCGCCTGCCGAACCGCCTGCATTGTGTTGAGTGGTGGTCATGCGTGGCTCCGTTCAGTTCTTCGAGAGGTAGCTCTTGTCGATGCCGAGGATCAGGCGCAGGCTCGTCGCTGCGACGCCGAGCGCGATGCCGATCGTGATCGCACGCATGCCCGCGGTCTGGATGTGCTCGGTGATTCCGACCTTGAGCGAGTCGAAGCGCAGCACCGCGAACACGCTGTCCTGCGGGATCCAGCCCGTGAGGAACATGCCCGCGGCCGTCTGCGCGATCAGGATGATGAAGGCCGTGCCGAGCAGCAGGATCGACTCGACGTTCTTGGCGCGGAACGCGCGGAACGCCGCACTCGCCACGTAGAACGCAAGCAGGCCGAACATCGTCGACGTGAGCGGCGAGAAGACATACTCGTACATCCAGCCGTACGGCGAGGCCGAGGTCTCGTAGTCGCCCGCGAAGTGGATGAGCGGGTTCTTCGGGTCAGGCACCGCGCCGAGCTTGAGCAGGCCGACGACCAGCATGAAGAAGAACGACACGAGCGTGATCGCCGCGTACGCCCAGCCCGGGCGGCGCGAGGAGATCTTCTCGAGGTTGACCGCGAGCAGGTTGCCCGCGCCGAGCACGAACGCGACGGCGGACAGGATGTTGAACCAGACGTTGACCGTCTCGCTCCAGCTGACCGCGAACGACACGAAGTACGCGACGATCATGATCACGCCGGACAGGCAGAGGATGGCGATGGGGATGGTGCGCTGCAGCACGGGTCAGCCTCCGAAGGTGGTCTTGATGGTTTCCGCGGCGTGCGCGATGGCGCCCTCGGGCGCGAACACGCCGACGGTCGCGAGCAGGCAGCCGATCAGGATCGCGGCGACCGCGAGGAGCTTGCCGAAGTCCTGGCCCTTGATCGATCCGAGCTGGTCGCGCTCGCCCGAGAGATACGCGCTCGCTGCGAAGAACTCCTCGCCGATCAGCGTGTAGTCGCACGCCGCGACGAAGAACGGCAGCTGCGACGGCTCGGCGGTACCGGCGATCTGGATCGCGCCGATGGAATTGCCGTTCTCCGCAAACAGCAGGCTCTCTGCGTAGAACGCGCCCATGTAGAAGCACGCGGCGGGCTTGTCGCGCACCATCGAGCCGGTGACCGCGGCGACATAGCCGAACTGCTCGTCGGTGAGGTAGTTGATGTTGCCTTCGTTGTAGGTCTCGGGGCGGCCGGCCTCGAAGTGCGCGGCCTGAACGGCGTCGCGCGCGGCGGCCATGACGATCGAGCGGCAGGTCGGGACCTCGAGCTTGGCGTCGTATTCGGCGGCGGTCTTGGCGACGCGGCCGAGGATGGTGATGCCCGCGACGGTCTGGATGTCGGTCATGTCCTGGATGCCCGGGACGAAGAGCACCGAGCGGCCCATCTCGGTCGCGCGGCCGATGGCTTCGTCGACCGCATCGAGCGCGGCGAGGCGGCGGATCTTGAGCGGCCGGCCCGTGCGCGCGAGCATGATGCCGCCGATCACCGCGCCGCAGACGATGACGATCGCGATCGCCAGCGGACCGCGGTCGGTGCGGACGACGGAGTCGCTTGCGGCGACAGCGGCGCCGGCGGGCGTGGCGGCGTCGCCCGCGCCCTCGGCCAGCGCGATGCAGCACGGAATCGCGATCGCGGCGGCGGCGGTTGCAGCGAGGAGCATGGTGCTCCGGCTGCGTTCGCGGATCTCTCGCATCATCACGGCGGTCTCCTGTTGCTCGCGCGGATCCGCGCGTCAGGTCTCGATCAGCTCGACGTTCGCGCGCGGCACGACCGCGCGGGAACCGTTCTCGAGCGCCACTTCAAGGACGCGCGCCTTCGAGCCCGAGCCGAGGACGGCGGGCTCGTTGGGCAGCGCGGTCACGCTTCCAAGCATTCCGAAGTACGGGTCGCGGATCAGCCGCACCTGCGTGCCGATCTCGAGCGCGCCTTCCTCGGGGCGCGCGCCCTGCGACGGCGCGGCGTCGGCGGCGGTGCGCGCGATCACGATCTCGGGGCGCATCACGCCCGCGCGGATCTGGGTCGCGCCGTTCACGCTCGCCTCGCGGCCTTCGAACGACTTCAGCAGCGCGAAGGTGCGCGCGGCCATGGCGATGTCGCCGAAGCCTTCGGTGATGACGATGGTCAGGCCGATCTTCTCGGTGCCCGTGATCGCGACGCCGAGGTCGTAGCCGAGGATCGCCTTGAGATCGGAGTCGTCGATGCCTCCCGCGACGATCGCCGCGACGCCCGCATCCTGCGCAGCCTTGACCGCGGACGCCGTCACGCGCGCGCCGCCGATCACGACGCAGCCCTTCATGTCGGGCTTGATCTGCGCGGCATCGAGCGGCGCGTTCGGCGCCGAGCACGCCATGCGGATCGCGCCGACGGTCTCGCCGCCGACGCCGAAGATTCCTTGCACGAAGACCGCGTCGGCCTCGACCACCGCGCCTTCGCCGGCGAGGACCTCGACGACGGTGCCGTCGATGTACGCCTTGGTCTCGACCGCGAGCGGCGCACCGCGAAGCATCATCTGCCCCGTCGTCGCGCTCACGCTCTCGACGGTGCCCGCGGCGGGCGAGGCGAGTTCCTTCTTGCCGAAGCCGAAGATGCCCTTGGATCGCGCGATCGGCTGGCCCACGGTGATCGTGTCGCCGATTTTGACGAGGAGGAGCTCGGGGAGATCGCCCGCGGGGACGGAGAGTTGTGATGCGACCGCGACGGGGACGACGTCGCCTTCGATGAAGGTGCGTGCGACGGTGTCGCGCGCCTTGACGCGGTCGCCGAGCTTGACGAGGACGTCGCCCTGGACGGGAAGCAGTCGACGCGCGCGAAAGACCGTGCGAGCCGACACCTTGAGACCGGGCGTGTATGCCTTCGCCATCCGCGCAAACTAGCAGATGTGCGGGGAGGATCGGCGCTGCGCGCCGCGGAGAACCGAGTTCGGGTGTTCCGCGACCACTACCCCTGCGGGGAAGTGGCACCCGGCCTTCGGCCGGCGGTTCGCGTCGGGGCTACACGTTGTGAGGTCTGGTCGGTTGTCGTGTCGAACACACAAGTTGCCGCGCGGAGGGTCGTGGATGTGGACATCACACAAGTCGCCGCGCGAAGCGCGGGTGCCACTTCCTCTGCGGAGCAGAGGTAGTGGTCGCCGTGCATCAGAAGTCACGCGGGCGCGCGCCGAAGGCGCGGTCCACCCACCCCTACCGCGTCTCCCACACCTGCGCCCAGCGCGCGACGGCGGCCTTGCGGTCGGCCTCGTTCTCCGGCAGCGTCAACGGTCGCCCGCGCGCATCAAACAGGATTCCGACGGTGCCGCCCTTCACGCGGCGCGTGACCGGCTTGCCCGCACCCGCGCCGAGATCGAACTCCTTCGCAGGCTCGACCACGACCTCGACCTCCTGCTCAGGCCCGACGCGCACGAGCGCGACATCGCCGCACGCGAGCTCGCCCGACGCGCTCACCGCGCCAGACACGCGATAGCTGAAGCACTTCCTGCCCCACTTGCCTTCGCCCTTCGCCGCCACCGACCAGCCCAGCCGCACCAGGCAATCGCGCTCGAACACCTCCATCGCCGCCGCCGAGTGCACGCTCGCGAGCACGCCGAGGTGCGGCATCATGAAGATCGAGTCCTTGGCCAGCTGCGTGAAACCCTGCGGCTCGAAGCTGTCCACGAGCATCGCCGCCGTCTGCTCCATCTTGGGCGCGTGGCTAAGCACGCCGCCCGACGCGACGAGGAGGTCGAGCTTCATGTCGTCGACGATCGTCTGGCCGCTCGCCTGCTGCGCGAACAGGTCGCCGACCGTGCGCTGCTGCTGCACGCCCTTGAGCGTGGTCGCGAACTCCTTGTGCTGCACATACGCGAGCCGAAGCGCCTCGCGCGCCACGGCCTGCTCGAACACGAGCGCCTCGGCCGACTGCGGGATCGTCGTCGGGCGGATCATCTTGTTCTTCACGCGGTTGCGCAGTTCGCGCTCGTCCATGTCGATGTGGACCCAGCGCAGGACGTTCTGCATGCCCGCTTCGGCGCAGACGTTCGAGATCGAGTAGCTCATCCCGAGGTTCGCGCTGACCGTGCGGTTGAAGGTCCCGCCGAACACGCTGAACACGTCGGTGGTCGCGCCGCCGATGTCGACGCACACCGCGTTCAGCCCGTCGCGCGCGGCGATGCGCTGCAGGATGTCGCCGACGGCGCCCGGCGTCGGCATGATCGGCGCGTCGCTCCAAGCCATGAGCTTGTCGTAGCCGGGCGCGTGCGCCATCACGTGCTCGAGGAACACGTCGTGGATCTTGTCGCGCGCGGGGCCGAGGTTCTCCTGCTCGAGCGTCGGGCGGAGGTTGTCGACGACCGCGAGATCAAAGCCCTTGCTGAAGATCACGCGCACCTGCGGCGCGGCGTCCTTGTTTCCTGCGTAGATCACGGGCAGTTCGTATTCGCCGCCAAAGCGCGGGCGCGGCTTGGCGGGCGCGATCTGCTCGGCGATCTGCACGACCTGCTGGACGTTGCCGCCGTCGGTGCCGCCCGAGATGAGCACCATGTCGGGCCGCAGCTCGCGGATGCGCTGGATGCGCTCGTGCGGACGGCGCTTGTCGTTCGAGGCAATCGTGTCCATCACGATCGCGCCCGCGCCGAGGGCGGCTCGCTTGGCGCTCGCGGCGGTCATCTGCGCGACCACGCCCGCGACGACCATCTGCAGGCCGCCGCCCGCCGACGAGGTCGAGATGTAGAGGTCGCAGCCGTCGGGGTCGGAGTCGTTCTTGCGGCGGATGATCGTGCCGTCGTCGGCGATAAAGCGCCGGCCCGCGAGCTCGCCGATCTCGGTGAGCGAGTTCGACACGCCGATCGTCACATTCGCAAACGGCTCCTCGACGGTCGTCGGCGCCTCGGCGCGCTGCGTCTGGCGCCAGGAATCACCCACCTTCTCCACGAGAATTGCCTTGGTCGTCGTCGAACCGCAATCGGTCGCGAGGATGTAGCGAAGCTTCGAGATGTCGATGGCGGGCTTGCCGGCGGCTGGTGCAGACGAACTCATGCCGCGCAGCGTAACGCGTCACTTCGCGGCGGGCGTGGTCACGGGCGCGGGCGCAGGCGCGGCTGCGGGCGCGGGCGCATCCTTCACGCAGCGAAACCCGAGGTGCTCGAGCGCGGTGTCGGGCGGCGACGCCATGCGCGCGCTCGGGCGGTAGCTCGCGCAGTAGCTGTCGTTGCACAGGAACGACCCGCCGCGATGGACGTGCGACACGGGCGCGTCGGGGTTGCGCGGATCGTGGCTCTTCGACGGCCCCTTCGGATTGATGGCGACGCCGTCCTTGCCGATGTCCTTCACGATCTCGAGATACGCCGTGTCGGAGTAGAGGTCCGCGCACCACTCCCAGACGTTGCCCGCCATGTCGTAGAGCCCGAAGCCGTTGGGCGCGAAGCTCTTGACCGGCGCCGCGCGCTCGAAGCCGTCGGCCTTGGTGTTGTTGCGCGGGAAGTCGCCTTGGAAGGTGTTGCAGCGCCATGGCTTTCCCGCCTCGGGATCCACAGGCTCGTCGCCCCAGACGTTGCGCTTCTCGGCGAGGCCGCCGCGCGCGGCGTACTCCCACTCGGCCTCGGTCGGCAGACGCTTGCCCGCCCACTTGCAGTACGCGACGGCGTCGTCGTAGGCGATCTGCACGACGGGGAAGTTGTCCTTGCCCTCGATCGAGCTCTTCGGTCCCTGCGGGTGACGCCAGCTGGCGCCCGGCGTCCACGACCACCAGTTGTAGTAGTCGTCGGCGGGCTGATCGGCCGCGGGCGGCGTGAACACGAGCGAACCCGGCACGAGCATCTCGTCGGGCGGCTTGGGCGTGCCGGGCGGGACCTGCTTCTTGAGCTCCTCCCAGTCGACGGGCCGCTCGGCGATCGTCTTGTAGCCCGTCGCGTCGGCAAACGCACGGAACTGCGCGTTGGTGACCTCGGTCGCGTCGATCCAGAAGCCGTCGACATGCACCTTGTGCTTGGGGGATTCGTCCTTGCGCGCGAGCGGATCGGTCGAGCCCATGACGAAGTCGCCCGCGGGGATCCAGCGCATGCCGTCGATGGGAGCGAGAAGCAAGATTGAAGCGAGGAGCGCGTGCATGGGCGCAAGTGTAGTCTGCCGATATGCGCGAATTCCTCCGCAATGCGTTCGCGCTCGGCGACGCGAACAAGCCATGCGAGCCGACCGACGAGCAGCGCGCGCTGCTCGCGAAGCTCTGCGCCGAGGTCGCGCGCCGGCGCATGACGGGGCCCGCGCTCACATTCCTCGAGATGTCGCGGCCGCTGAACACGCTGGGGGCGGCGGCGATTCACTTCTTCACGCCGCTCGCGTCGACGCTGGCGAACCCGGTCGCGCTGCGGCAGTTTGCGGAGTTCCTGGATCAGCGCGGGTCGGTGGATGTGCTGTGTCGGATGCTTGAAGCGGCGGAGAGGGAGCATGGCGCGGGGCCGGGCGGGGGTTGAGGGTGAGGGTGAGGGGGTGAAGGGGTGAAGGGGTGAAGGGATCGCCGCTGCGCGGCGCGCCCGTGTGAACTCTGATGTTGGGCGACCACTACCTCTGCTTCGCAGAGGAAGTGGCACCCGCGCTCCGCGCGGCGGTCCACGTGATCACCACACAACCTGGGCTCCGCGCGGTGAACCGTGTGATCACCACACAACCTGCGCTTCGCGCGGAGCGCGTAGTCGTCACACAACCCGCCGGCCGAAGGCCGGGTGCCACTTCCCCGGAGGGGTAGTGGTCGCCGTGCGCCAGAAG
>CAITDI010000007.1 GCA_903891095.1 uncultured bacterium
CCTTCAGTCTTCGGGGTGTGTCGAGAGGACGCGTGGCGCGCATGGTACGCAGGGGGCTGTGCACGAAGGCGGGTTGAAAGTCGATGGATTTGTCAGGCGCCCTGTAGGATCCCCGCCATGAACCTCGCAACCCGCGCCTCGATCGTCGCATTCGTGCTCGCACTCTCGCCGCTGGCGGCGGCGCTCGCGTTCTCGACAAACTGGGCGCAAACGCCGCCCGCCGCGCCCGCGCCTGCGGTTTCGTGGCCGAGCGACAGCGCCGGCCTGACCGCGCTCGGCACCAAGCTGGTCAACGCGTGGTACGCGAAGGTCACCGCGCAGGACGCCGACGGCGCGAAGGCGCTGATGCAGGACGGCTTTCAGTGGATGAACTACCAAGGCGCGCTCGATCGCACGGGGACGCTCGCCGCGATCAAGGCGGGCAGCACGGCATCGGCGAGCGTGAGCGACCTCGTCGCCACGCGCGTGGGCGACGCGCTGGTCGTGAGCTGCCAGGTCAGCGCAAAGGAAACGATCGGCGGCGTCACGCTGCCGACCGCCGCCGCGCCGCGCCTGAGCGTGTGGCAGTGGGTCGACGGCGCGTGGCGCATGGCCGCGCTCGGCTCGATGAACATGCCTTCGCCGCGGCCTGCGTCGGGCTTGCCGGGCTTCGCAGGCGAGCGCGCGGTCAACGAGAGCGGACTTGCGCTGCTCAAGCCGTTCATCGTTGCGCAGGTCTCCAAGGACTTCGACAAGTACGACGCGATGCTCGCCGAGGGCATGCAGTCGGTGAACTTCAAGGGACAGAAGGTTCGCGCGGATCTCATCAAGGGCGCGCACTACACGAAGTCTCCGACGCCGGCGGCGTTTACCGAAGTTCGTGCGACCACATGCGGCGGGCTGACCGTCGTGACGTGCTCGATGGCGCTCGCGGTGTCGGTCGGTTGGAGCTCGCTGCCCGCGGATCCCGCGCCGTTCATGGTGGTGTTCCAGGGCAGCGGCGATGCGGCGAAGGTCATCGCGACGGTGAACACGAACCAGCCGAAGTGAGTTGTGCGTGGGCCTTCGTTCCCGTGGGCTGCCCTCCCACGAGCGACCTGCTTTGGGTACCGTTCGGAGCATGCTCAACGGCGCACGAAATCAAGTCTTTGCTTGCCCGCTTCGCTACACGCAGGGGCCTGATGCGACCAAGGTGCTCGGCGCGGAGATCGCGGGGCTCGGCCTGCGCGGGCCTGTGTTCGTGCTCGCAGGGCGCGCGGCGACCGCGGCGTTGGCGCAGACTTGGTCCGAGACGTTCGCTGCAGCGGGCATGGTGTTCACCACGCACGCCTTTGGCGGCGAGTGCTCGCGCGCCGAGATCGCGCGCGGTCGTGCGGCGGCAGCGGCATTCGGCGCGCGCGTGATCGTCGCGGCAGGCGGCGGCAAGGCGCTCGACGCGGGGCGCGCGATCGCGGATGAGCTCGGCCTTCCGGCCGTGTGCTGCCCGACCATCGCGTCGACCGACGCGCCGTGCAGCGCGCTCTCGGTCATCTACACCGAAGGCGGCGTGGTCGAGGCGATCCAGCAGTACCACCACAATCCCGAGCTCGTGCTGGTCGACTCGGCCGTGATCATGCGCGCGCCGTTGCGGCTGCTGATCGCGGGCATGGGCGACGCGCTCTCGACCTGGTTCGAAGCGCGTGCGTGCTTTCGCAGCGGCGCGCCGAACGTGCGCGGCGGTCGCGCGACGCGCACCGCGATGGCGATCGCCGAGTGCTGCTGGCGCTCGCTGCAGGACGACGGACTCGCGGCGATCGCGGCGATGAAGTCGTCCGCGGCCGTTCCGCCGCCGGAACTCGAGCGCATCATCGAGACCAACACGCTCATCTCAGGGCTCGGCTTCGAGTCGGCAGGCCTCGCGGGCGCGCACGCGATCCACAACGGCATCACCGTCGCCGAGGGTTCGCACGCGTACTTCCACGGCGAGAAGGTCGCGTTCGGCACGCTCGCGCAGCTCGTGCTCGAGCAGGCGCCCAAGGCCGAGCTCGACGGCGTCCTCGACTTCTGCGTGTCGACGGGGCTGCCTGTGACGCTCGGACAGATCGGACTTGCGGGCGCGAGCGATGAACTCATCTCGCGCATCGCGCATCGCGCGGTGATTCCGGGCGAGTCGATCCATCATGAGCCGTTCGCGGTGACGGCGGCAGCGGTGGCAGAGGCGATTCGCGGCGCCGACGCGGTCGGCCGCGCGCGACTCGCTGCGCGTGCCTGATCGCGCGCACCCGCGCGTTCACGCCAGCCAGCGCTCGAACTCGATCTCGTCGCGCACCTGGATGCCGTCGAACCCAAGCAGCGGGATCTCCGGGATCACCTTGCGCACGCGGTCGACGATGCCCTTGTGCAGCGCCGCGAATTGCCAGCCGCGCCGCTGGTAGAAGCGGATCGCGTGCGTGTTGTCGTTGGTCGTCGTGAGGTAGATCCGCCCGCAGTCGTGCGCGCGCGCGAACTCCTCGGCCGCCGCGAGCAGCGCGCCGCCCACGCCATGCTGCGGCGAGCGGCTGCTGAGCGTGATGACCTCGCACTGCCACGCGCCTGGATCGAGGTTGATGGTGACGAGCCCCGCGAACGCGCCGTCGATCTCCGCGATGAACCCCGGCAGCGCGTCGGCCTGGTGGCAGCGGCCGAGCGACCAGATCTCGTTCGAATGCCAGTGGGTGTCGAGCTCGGCGCGGATCTCGTCGAGGTCGTGCGCTGCGATGGGGCGGACGGTGAGGGGCATCGGGTCAGACTAGCCGCAGCGGAGGGTGCGGTCGGAAGCGATGCCCGCCGCCGATCCGATGGGGTCAACGCCCCAAGCAGCCTGATGTGGGGGTTTTTCTCGGGCGATGTGTATTTGCGGACTTTCTGCGGGTTCTTGCCTGTCGCGGGGTGTGACGCCCCGTGCCGCACGCGGTGCCGTGCGGCAACTTGGACCACCAGAGGACGACATGCACATTTCTCACCACGACCGGATCGTGGCTGCGTCGATCGCAGCTGTTTTGCCCGCACTCCCGCTTGCAGCGCTGCCGTTCGCGCTTTGCACCGCCAGCGCGCGGGGCGACATCGCCACCGTTCCCACCACGAACACGACGTCGCTCGGCGCGGCGCTCCACCCGACGGGCCTCACGATCAAGAACGTGCGGATCCGCAACGGCGCCGACGCTCAGTTCGGCACCTACTCGAACTTCTCCGTCGCGCCCGTGACCATCGGAGACGGTCTCGTGCTCGGCACCGGCGACATCTCGTCGATCGGTCCGATTCCCGAGGCGCAGAGCCCAGACTATGTGCCCTCGTCGCCGCCGTCGCGGCTCATCAACGCGATGAACTCGGGCCGCACGCCCGAGTTCAACTCCTACGGCCTCACCACGGGCGCGATCACGAACTTCAACGCAGCCGAGGATGTCGCGTCGCTCGAGGTGACGATCACGCTCGCCGTCGACTCCAATGTCAAGTTCGACTACATCTTCGGATCGGTCGAGTTTCCCGTGTGGACGAACTCCTACACCGACGCGTTCCTCGTGTTTCTCGACGTGCGGCAGCCGGAGAACCAGATCTGCTTCGACTCGCAGGGCAGCGCGATCCAGGTCGGGCAGTCGTTTGCCGATCTCGTCACGACGGGCGATCTCAACACCGCCTTCGCGTATCCGCACGGAATGATCCAGAGCCTGACCACCACGACGATCGCGCTGCCTGCAGGCGATCACAAGCTGTGGTTCGAGGTCGGCGACGTGAACGATCAGATCCTCGACAGCGCGGTGTTCATCACCAATCTGCGCGCCGAAGCGGGCGACGCGGGCACGAACCCGACGCATCCCCACGACAACTGCCCGGGAGATTTCGACGGCGACGGCGTCGTCGGCGGATCGGATCTCGCGCAGCTGCTCACGGCCTGGGGCACGCAGTCGCCCAAGGACCTCACCCACGACGACGTGATCGACGGATCCGATCTCGCGATCATGCTCTCGTCGTGGGGCGCGTGCCCGTAAGCGGGCGCGTGAGCGAGGCGTAATCCCGCGGTGGAGCGATCCACTGCGGTCCCACCTTCGGATCGAGCATCCACGGCGCCATGTCGACGACCGCGCGCAGGTGGTTCGGGAACACCCGGCCACCGCGCGCGGTCTCGCTTCCTTCGGCGTAGAGGATCTCGGTCGCCTCGGGCAGCGCGTAGTGCGGAATGCGCGCATGACGGTGATGCGTCGCGTGATGGTCGACATGCCGCTGGCTCGCCGACGCAGCGCGCCCGAGCGGACCGCGGTAGATGACCATGCGCGTCATCGACACGATGGTGTCGCCGAACATGCCGAGATGCTCGGTGAACTTGCGCACCGTCTGCATCGAGCCCGCGAGCCACGCGGGCACGAGATGGATCACGATGAACCACTCCCACCAGCCGTTGGCGTGGATGATCGCGAGCAGTGCGCACCAGAACGCCGCAAATCCGAGCCATTCCGCGACCAGCCGCCGGCGCTGCGCGCGCGCGATCACGCGCCACGACGCGGCGGTGCGCAGCGAGTAGAGCGCGGGCGTGAGGATCCAGCCGAAGGCGAGCTCCGCCCACGCATACGCGACGCGCCACGCGCGCCGCGCGCGAACATCGTTGTACGGCCAGAACTCGGGATCGCCCTCGCGGCCGAGGCACGCGTGGTGCCGCGCGTGGACAAAGCGGTAGACGCTGAGCGGCGTGAGCGCGAGCGTTCCGATCACGATGCCGTGGAGTTCGTTGAGCCAGCGGCGCCGCGCGAGCGTGCCGTGCGCGGCTTCATGCAGGCGCGCGAGCGCGGCGTGGTCGAGCCACGCGAGTGCGCACCACGCGAGCGCGGTCGCGGGCCACCAGCCGTGCGCCCAGGTCCACGCGGTCGCGAGCGAGAGGGCGAAGTGCCCGAGCGTAGCCGCGGTGTTGGCGGTTTCGCCGCGGATCGGCAGCGCCCGCATCGCGCGCAACTCGGCGGATGCAGCGGGGGAGTCGGCTTGCAGTGTCACGCGGCAATCCTAGTGCGCCGCGCCGCGGATTCGCGCGGCGTGGCATGGGGTAGCATCCGCCTTTCGCAACGAACCACGCACGAAGGTCCCCATGCTCAAGACCACGCAAGCCAACAAGCTCTGGATGGTCAGCCAGCCCGATCACAGCCAGCTCGCGGGGTACTTCGCCGCGCACTGGGGCAACGGCGCGTTCGCGCAGCCTGGGTCGTTCGCCACGCCCGTGCCCGTCGTCGATCCCGCGCGCCTGCGCGACGAGGCCGTGCTCGCGATCGCCGAGCACGACGACGGCTGGTGGGAGTGGGAGGCGATTCCCGATCTCTCCGTCGACGATGGATTTCCCGCGAGCCTGAGCGAGGTGCTCAAGAACCAGCAGGCGGGCATGGACCGCTGGCGCAACGGACTGCGGCGCTTCCCGCGCAATCCGATGGTGAACCTGCTCATCTCGAGCCACGCGTACGCGCTCTACGCCGCGCGCGCGCTCGCGCAACCCGATCCTGCGTTCACGCATCCGCTCTTCTGGAAGGGCGCGCCGGAAAAGCTCTACCCCGGCACCGTCGAGGGCCCGCTCGCGTTCATGGCCGACCTCGAGCAGCAGCAGCAGGGCTGGATCGGCCAGCTCCGCGCCGATCCCGCGACGGCCGCGTGGGTCGAGCCAGCGACGCTCGCGCCGCTCAAGCGGCTCATCCAGCTGTGCGACGGCATCTCGCTGTGGATGTGCAGTTCGCTGATTGCGCCGGTCGCCGGCGCCGCGCGCGGCATCGGCGAGGACGCGATCGAGCTCCGCGATGTGCCGCTCCGCGCGTGGACCGACCGCTGCACGATCACCGTCACGCCGCTCGGCGGACGCCGCGTGAAGTTCGATCCGTATCCGTTCGATGTCGATCCGCTGCCGGTCGCGATGCCCGCGCGCATCATCGATTTGCCCGTGGAAAGGCCCGCGAACTTCCAGACCTGGTGGCACTCGCGCGCGCCGCAGCGCGTGGAGTTCACCATCGTGTCGGGGAAGTAGCCGCGGTGTGCGGGCGCGCGCGTGCGTGCGCATCCGCGGAATCTTGCGGCCTCGAACCGATCGACGCGTCGCTCTAGACTCGGCGATGAGCAGATTCCGTGCATGCGTTCTCCTCGCGTCGACGCTGGCCGTCGCGACGCTCCCGCAAGCGTGCGGACGCGTGCGCGCGACCGCCGACGAAGCCGAACTCGCGCAGCAGCGCAAGACGCGCGCCGTGGAGTTCCGCAGCGAAACGAAGGAATCCTTCGAAGGCCTGCTCGAGCGCATGGCCAAGCACGCGGAGTCGGGCCGCCCGCTCGACATCCTCGTGCTCTCGGGCGGCGGCGACTACGGCGCGTTCGGCGCGGGCGTGCTCAACGGCTGGCGCAGCGCGACGGGAGAATTCGCGCTGCCCGAGTTCGACGCGATCAGCGGCGTGAGCGCGGGCGCGTTGATCGCGCCGTTCGCGTTCCTCGGTACGGCGGCTGCTGGTCCGGGCGTTGCCGCGACGGCCGACGATCTCGGCCAGCTCGAGGCGCTCTTCCGCAACCCGAAGCCCGACTGGATCCGCTCGCGCGGCGTGCTTGGATTTCTGCCCGACAACGAGAGCCTCGCGGAGATCCCAGGGCTCGAGCGCGAGCTGCGCAACGCGCTGGATGCCGATCACATCCGCCGCATCGCCGCCGAAGGCGTGAAGGGCCGCCGCCTCTATGTGAACACCACCGACCTCGATCTCGGCGCCGCGCGTCCGTTCGAGATGACCAGCGCCGCGCGGCTCGCGATCGACACCGGCGAAGCGGGGCGGTTCCACAACATCCTGCTCGCATCCGCGGGGATTCCCGGGGCGTTTCCGTCGCGCGAGATCGACGGCGCGCTCTATGTCGACGGCGGCGTGAGCTCGAACATCATCTACGGCGCGTGGAACTCGCGCGAGAACTCGTTCCCCGCGCTGTTTCGCGCGCGCTATCCCAAGCTGCCCACGCCGCGCATCCGCTACTGGGTGATCGTCAACAACCAGGTGCAGACGCCCGCGCGGACCGTGCAGCCCGGCTGGATCAGCGTGGTGCAGCGCAGCGTCGAGGTCGCGATCCGGGCTTCGACGGTCACATCGCTGCGTCACCTGCTGTCGTTTGCGCAGACGATCTCGCTGCGGGGCGACGCCGATGTCGAGGTCCGCTGGATCGCGATCCCCGAGGAATGGCGTCCGCCGGTGGAAGGCGTCTTCGTCAAGGAAACGATGAACGATCTCGTCGACCTCGGGCGCAAGCTCGGCGCGGATCCGTCGAGCTGGCGGCGCGGCGATCCGTGACCGCTGTGCCTGTGCCTGCGCCTGCGCCTTCGCCTGCGCCTGCAAGGCGCGGACCGAGCGCGTGCCGCCTATAAGCGCGCCGCGCGCGCGGCGATTCTCGAAAGCCGCGGCCATCCGTTCGATTCCGTCGCGTTCGCAAGTAGGATCCGTTGTCCACTACGATCACGGCTCTCATGCATCGCCCTCGCACACGGCTTCTTTGCTCGCTCGCCGCAGCCACTTCGATGGCTGCGCTCGCCGCCGATTCCGCGCACGCCTCGGAACTCTTCCTCCTCGGCGCCGTGCCGCAGTCGTGGGGCGAGGACTGCAGCTCCGATGGCACCGTGGTCGTCGGCCGCGATCTCAGCGGGCCGTGGTACTGGACGCGCGAGTCGTGGGTCGTGCCGCTCAATTCCGTCGCGATTCCCGCGGGCGGACAGGCGCGCGTGACCGCCGATGGACACACGCTGCTCTGCCAGGCGTTCGATCCCGGCACCGCGCGCACCGAGGTCATGCTCCTCGACATCCCGACGCTTTCGGTGAGCCCCGTCGGCAGCTGCGGCGTCAACTGCGACATCCGCCCGAGCACCGCGTGGGACATGACGCGCGACGCGAGCACCGTCGTCGGTCTCGGCAGCGGCAACGGCGGCTCGTATGCGTTCGGCTGGAGCGCGCCCGCGGCGAGCCCTCGAAATCTCGGCACGCTCTACTTCTACAAGCCGTCGCGCGCGAACGCCGTCAACGACGACGCGAGCGTGATCGTCGGGTGGAACGACGACTACAGCGGCTTCCGCCAAGGCGCCGTCTGGCGCCGCAACGCGAAGGGCGCGTACACGCAGCAGAATCTCACGACGATCGTGAGCGGCGCCACCGTCAAGCTCCGCGAGGCGATGGCGGTGAGCGGCGACGGCGCGTGGGTGTACGGCATCGGCCGCGATGTCGTCGACTCGGGCGCGCCGTGGCGCTGGAGCGTGGCCACCGGCTACCAGCCGATCCTGCCCAATCCGATGGGTTCCGCGATCGGCGCAGTCACCGCGGCCAACCACGACGGCTCGATGCTGATCGCGTTCTTCGGCGCGGGCGCCGCGCTCGGCGAAGGCTATGTGTGGCTCGCCAACCGCGGCTGGCTCACGCTCGAGAGCTTCGCGACCGAGCGCGGCGTCGTGATCCCAGCTGGCGTGCATCTCGCGCTGCCGCTCAACATGAGCGAGGACGGCCTCACCATCGTCGGCACCGCGCGCGGGGACTTCGGCATGTCGCCGTTCGTGCTCGACCTGCGCATCGGCGCGAACTGCGCCGCCGACATCAATCACGACGGGCTCGTCAGCGCGCCCGACATGGCCGCGCTCCTCAGCGACTGGGGCCTCGACACGCCCGCGGATCTCACGGGCGACCACACGGTCAACGCCGCCGATATCGCCGCGTTGCTGAGCGCGTGGGGCGCGTGTCCGTAAGGAACCCGTTGCTGCGTGCGTTTCGTTAGACTTGGCGAATGATCCAGATCCGATCGTTCGTCGTCCTCGCGCTCGTCGCGTCCACCGCGCTGCTCGCCTCCTGCGGGCGATCCCGCAAGGCGGCCACCGACGCCGAACTGGCCAAGGTGCGCGAGGAGCGCCTGGTGGAGGCGCGCGCCGATGCGAAGGCCTCGCTCATGGGTCTCATGCAGCGCACCGCGCTGGGCGCCCAAGCCGACGGCACGCTCGATGTGCTCGTCCTCTCCGGCGGCGGCGACTACGGCGCGTTCGGCGCGGGCGTGCTCGCTGGCTGGTCCGAGGTCACGGGCGAAGGCGCGATGCCGCAGTTCGACGTCGTGACGGGCGTGAGCGCTGGCGCGCTGATCGCGCCGTTCGCATTCCTCGGCGAGAAGCAGGACCTCGCGGAGCTCGAGACGCTCTTCCGCAATCCCAAGCCCGACTGGATCAAGCCGCGCGGGCTGATCGCGTTCCTCCCCGACAACGAGAGCCTCGCCGAGCTGCCCGGCCTCGAGCGCGAGCTCAAGACCGCGATCAACGAAGACCGCGTCCGCCGCATCGCCGCGGAAGGTCCGAAGGGGCGCCGCTTCTTCGTCAACGCCACCGACCTCGATCTCGGCGCATCGCATCCTTTCGAACTCACCGCCGCGGCTGAACAGGCGACGAAGTCGGGCAGCTCCGATCGTCTGCACAACATCCTGCTCGCGTCCGCGGGAATTCCCGGCGCGTTCCCGTCGCGCGAGATCGACGGCGTGCTCTACGTCGACGGCGGCGTGAGCTCGAACATCCTCTTCGGCGCGTGGGGAACGCGCGAGGATTCGTTCGCCTTCCAGTTCCGCAAGCGATTTCCCAGCATCCCCAAGCCGCGCGTCCGCTACTGGGTGATCCTCAACAACCAGGCGCAGACTCCCGCCAAGACGTCGCAGCCAGGCTGGATCTCGGTGGTCGGACGCAGCGTCGAGGTCGCGATCCGCACGTCGACGATCACCTCTCTTCGCCATCTCTTCACATTCACTGAACTCGTCACCCTGCGCGGCGACGCCGACATCGAGGTCAACTGGATCGCGATCCCCAACGACTGGCGCCCGCCGGTCGAGGGTGTGTTCAAGAAGGAAACCATGAACAACCTCGCCGACCTCGGCCGCAAGCTCGGTGCGGAACGCTCGAGCTGGAGCCAGAAGGCGCCGTAATCGGCCGACCGCAACCGCAAGGAAATCATGCACGCTGATCGCAACGACAAGCTCCGCGTCCTCTTCCTCTGCACCGGCAACTCGTGCCGCAGCCAGATGGCCGAAGGCTGGGCGCGCGCGCTCAGGTCCGACTGCATCGAGGCGTATTCCGCGGGAACCGATCCGCATGGCATGAACCGCCTCGCGATCCGCGCGATGGCCGAGGCGGGCGTCGACATCTCGATGCACTCGTCCAAGCGGCCCGAGCAGATCGGCGTGGAGTTCGATGTGGTGGTGACGGTGTGCGATTCCGCGCATGAATCCTGCCCGTATTTCGCGGGCGCGCGCGTGGTGCACGTCGGTTTCGACGATCCGCCGCGGCTCGCCAAGGGCGCCGCCAGCGACGATGAGGCGATGCCGCACTATCGCCGGGTTCGTGACGAAATCAGGCAGTTTGTCGAGCGACTTCCGGACGCGGTCAGGGCAAGATAGATCAAGATCGCGCGATTCCCGCGTAGGACCACCACATGAACACCAAGACCGACACCATCGCTGCTCCCGATTCCGCCGCTGCGCTCGACGCGATCCGCGGGCAAGTCCGCGAGGGCTACGCGCGCATCGCGCAGACTGGCTCGTGGTCGGCGTTGCAGCAGGACGCCTCATCTTCGAGTTCGTCCGGTTCGAGTTCCTCCGCTTCGAGTTCGTCCTCTTCCGCCTGCGCAGGCGGCGGCTGCTGCGGTCCCGCGACCTTCACGCCCGAGCAGCTCGCGACCGCGATCGGCTACTCGCAGGGCGAGATCGCGCTCACGCCCGAAGGCGCGAACATGGGCCTTTCCTGCGGCAATCCCACGGCGATCGCGTCGCTGCGTCCAGGCGAGGTCGTGCTCGACCTCGGCGCGGGCGGCGGTTTCGACTGCTTCATCGCGGGCGCCAAGGTCGGCGCGACCGGCAAGGTGATCGGCGTCGACATGACGCCCGAGATGATCAGCAAGGCGCGCCGCAACATCGCGTCGTACTCGTCGCGCACGCGGCTCGCGAACGTCGAGTTCCGTCTCGGCGAGATCGAGCATCTTCCCGTCGCCGACGCGAGCGTCGATGTCGTGATCTCGAACTGCGTGCTCAACCTCTCGCCCGACAAGCAGCAGGTCTGGCAGGAGATCGCGCGCGTGCTCAAGCCGGGCGGCCGCGTCGCGGTGTCCGATCTCGCGCTGCTCAAGCCGCTGCCTGAGGCGGTCTCGGCGGATCTCGAGGCGCTCGTCGGCTGCGTCGCGGGCGCCGTGCTCGTCAGCGAGACGCGCGCGCAGGCCGCGGCCGCGGGCCTCGCCGGCATCGAGCTCAAGTCCAAGCCCGAGTACATCGACGCGATGACCAACTGGGAAGACCCGCTCTATCGCAAGATCGTCGAGGCGCTTCCCGCGGGCAGCAAGCCGAGCGACTACATCACAAGTCTCGATGTGACCGCGTCCAAGCCCGGCGCGTGCTGCTGCGGTCCCTCGGGCTGCTGCTGAATTGCGTCCGATTTCCCGTTGAAATATGCCAATCCGCGCGCGCCGCGGGTTGTGTCCGCGCGTCCGTCCATTAGTCTCGGGGAATGCCGATCTTTCCCACGGTCCTGGTCGCCTCCGCGCTGTGCGCCGCGCAGCCGCCGATCGTCCGTGCGCCCGCCGACGAGGTCATCTACCAGATCATGCCGATCGCCTGGCGCGACTCGAACCTCGACACGACGGGCGCGGTGCAGTCGCGCTTCGGCGATTTCGGCGGGCTCGCCGCGACGGAGAGCCTCGACTACCTGCAGTACCTCGGCGTGACGATGGTCTACCTGCAGCCGATCTTTCCGTCGGCCGCGTACCACGGCTACCAGCACGGTCCCGCCGACACGCTCAATCCGCGCTTCGGCACCGAGGCGCAGTTCCTCGCGTTCGTCAGCGCCGCGCACGCGCGCGGCATCAAGGTCATCCTCGACTTCGTCGCCTACGGCGTGAGCCAGAACGCGCCGTACTACCTCTCCGCCTACAACAATCCCGCGAGCCCGTACGACGCGTGGCTCGCGTTCACCAACGCCACGAACACGACCTACGTCGGCTCGGTCTACAACACGTGGAACGGCGCGCAGGTCGGCTTCATCCACTGGAACCTCGCCAATCCCGCCGCTGCGAACACCGTCACCAACTGGGCGCGCAAGTGGCTCGACCCGAACGGCGACGGCGACGTGTCCGACGGCGTCGACGGCTTCCGCCTCGATCACGCCTGGGCCTCGGGCGGCGAAGGCTGGGGCGCGGACATTCACTTCTGGGAATCCTGGTGCGCGTCGCTGCGCGCGCTGCGGCCCGATGTCTTCATCTTCTGCGAGCCGTCCGACTGGGGGAACTACGGCAGCGACCTGCTCACGGCGAACGCCTTCGACGCGGTGATCACCAAGCCGTGGGAATTCGCCGCGCGCGCCGCGGTGAGCAACCGCAACGCGTCGGGCCTCTACAGCACGATGGCCACGACCTACGCCGCGATTCCCGCGGGCAAGCTCGCCGTCGCGCAGACGAGCGACCACGACTCGAACCGCCTCGCGAGCGACTTCGCCAGCAACAACGCGCGGCACAAGGTCGCCGCCGCGGTGCTGTTCACGCAGCCGTTCCCGCCCAACATCTACTTCGGCGACGAGATCGGCATGAAGGGCACGAAGGCCGCGACCGGCACCGACGCCGACGACATCCCCATGCGCGAGCCGTTCAAGTGGAAGGCCGTCGCGGGCGCGCCGATGTCGAACTATCCCGCGATCGTCGCGGGCACCGCGCCGCCGACCTACGCGGCCAACAACGACGGCCGCAGCGTCGAGGAGCAGAAGGGCGTCGCGGGCTCGATCCTCGAGACATACAAGTCGCTCATCGCCGTGCGCAGGAACTCGATCGCGCTGCGGCGCGGCGCGTACATCCCGGTGTCGTGCCCGAATGCGGGCGTCTACGCGTTCGTGCGCCACGATGCGGCCGAGACCGTGCTCGTCGCGATCAACCTCAACTCGACCACGACGGCGAGCACGCTCGATCTCAGTGGTTTCACGCTGCCCGCGGCGGGCACGACGCCCGTGAGCCTCGAGAACGGCGCGACGCTCGCCGCGATCACCGCGGCGAATCGCGCGGCGTATCCGATCTCGATCGGCGCGCGCGGCTGGTTCATCGCGCGCGCGTCGCTCACGCCGCCCGTCGTCGTCACGCACGCCGACATCGACGGCCGCAACATCGCGTTCGACGCGGGCTCGCTCGCGCTGCGCGCAACGCAGGCGTGCACTTCGAGCTTCGGCGACAACGCAGGCGAGCTCGACCAGCTCTTCGCGCGCGCCGACGGCGACGCGCTGCGCATCTCGATCAGCGGCAATCTTCCGCAGGACGGCACTTCGCTCGATGTGTTCATCGACGTCGACCCAGGCGCCGCGAACGGCCAGAACCGGCTCGCGACCGCGCATCTGCCGTCGCCGCCCGGCGGACTCGCGCCGCTCGACGGGATGCAGTTCGACGCGGGTTTCGCGCCCGACGCGCTGTACTACATCAACACCGTGAGCTCCCTCGTGTACGTCGACCGCGTCGCGCTGCCGTCGTCGCCCGCGCTCGCGACCAAGGACTACCGCGGCAACGGCACGCTCAACTCCGGCCGCGGCACGCTCGCGGGCGGCGCGAATCCCAGCAATCTCGAGGTCGCGTTCGACGACACGAACACCGCGGGCATCACCGCGTCGAGCGTCAAGCCCGCCGCGACCGCGACGACGGGCGTCGAGATGCGCGTGCCGTTCGCGGAGCTCGGCCTGCCGTCCGACTTCAAGGGCGCCGTCGCGATCGCCGCGTTCGTGCAGCGCACGACGGGCGCGGTGTCGAACCAGTGGCTTCCGCCCCTCGCCGCGGGAAGCGCCGATCCCGGCCTCGCGCCGAATCTCGTCGCGATCGCCGGCGTGCAGCACAAGACGCTCTATGTCGGTCTGCTCGGCGATGCCGACGGCGACGGCGTGATCGGCGGCTCCGATCTCGCCGCCGTGCTCGGCGATTGGGGCGAATCCAGCGCGACCGCGGGCTACCTCGGCAGCGACCTCAACCGCGACGGCCTCGTCGATGCATCGGATCTCTCGATCGTGCTCGCGCAGTGGGGGCTGTAGCATCCGCGCATGGCGCAGGCCGTGCTTCATCATCTCGTTGCCGATGTCGTGAGCGGGACCGTCGTGCCCGCGACCGTCGTCGTCGGAGATGACGGGCGCATCGCGTCGATCGAGCCTGTGCGCGGGCCGCTTGCGGCAGGCGTGCTCGTCCCGGGTTTCGTCGATGCGCACGTGCATGTCGAGAGCAGCATGCTTCCGCCGTGGGAGTTCGCGCGCGTCGCGATGCGCCACGGCACCGTCGCGAGCGTGAGCGATCCGCACGAGATCGCCAATGTCCTCGGCGAAGAAGGCGTGCGCTTCATGCTCGACGACATCGCGGGCTCGCCGTTCACCTGCTGGTTCGGATGTCCGTCGTGCGTGCCCGCGACCGCGTTCGAGAGCGCGGGCGCGACGATCGACGCCGCGGCATGCGCGCGGCTCCTCGACGATCCGCGCGTCCCGTACCTCGCCGAGATGATGAACTGGCCCGGCGCGATCGCGGGCGACGCCGAAGTCCTCGCCAAGATCGCCGCCGCGCACGCGCGTGGCAAGCCCGTCGACGGCCACGCGCCCGGCCTGCGCGGCGAGCAGGCGCGCGCGTACTTTGCGCGCGGAATCACCACGGACCACGAGTGCTTCACGCTCGACGAAGCGCGCGACAAGGCCGCGCTCGGCGTGCGCATCCTCATCCGCGAAGGCAGCGCCGCGCGCAACTTCGAGGCGCTGTGGCCGCTGCTCCTCGAGCGTCCCGACGCGTGCATGTTCTCGACCGACGACGCGCATCCCGACGACCTGCTCGCGGGGCACCTCGACCGCGTGCTCGCGCGCGCGGTCGCGCACGGCGTTCCCGCGATGTCCGCGCTGCGGGCCGCGACGCTGCATCCCGTGCGCCACTACGGCCTCCCGTGCGGCTTGCTGCAGCAGGGCGATCGCGCGGACTTCGTGCTCGTCGACGATCTCGTGTCGTTTCGCCCGCAGCGCGTGTGGATCGCCGGCGAGCTCGTCGCCGAGAACGGCCGCACGCTTGTGCCCGCGCGCCGTTCCGCGACGCCGAACGCGTTCCGCGCTGCGCGTTTCGATGCGCGCGATTTCGCCGTCGCCGCGCCCGCGCCGCGTTGCGAGGTGCGCGCGATCGTCGCCGAGGACGGCCAGCTCGTCACCAAGTCGGCGACGGTCGCGATGACCGCGCGCGACGGCATGCTCGAGGCCGATCCCGCGAGCGACACGCTGCTCATCGCGGTCGTCAACCGCTACACGGCCGCGCCGATCGCGACCGCGTTCATTCGCGGCATCGGCCTCGGGCATGGCGCGATTGCGTCGAGCGTTGCACACGATTGCCACAATGTCGTCGCGGTCGGCGCATCGCGCGCGGCGCTTGCGGATGCGGTCAACGCGGTGTTCGCTGCGCAGGGTGGGCTCGCGGTTGCTGGCGGCGAAGGCGTCCGCACGCTGGCGCTCCCGATCGCAGGGCTCATGAGCGACCGACCTGCCGAGGAAGTCGCGCTGCAGTACGCCGCGCTTTCCGCCGCCGCCAAGTCGCTCGGCTCGCCGCTGCGCGCGCCGTTCATGACGATCAGCTTCATGGCGCTGCTCGTGATTCCCGAACTCAAGCTCGGCGACCGCGGGCTGTTCGACGGCGTCCAGTTCCGCTTCACGCCATCGGTTCCGCCGCTTTCGCCGCACGCCTGAGACAACGCGATTCCTCCTATGAACACCAAGCGATACATCGAGATCACCCAGAGCCAGTTCGACGCCGCCCTCGACATGCTCGAGGAATGCCTGCGCAACTGTCCCGCCAAGCAGTGGAACGCGAAGGTCGCGAAGTACGAGTTCTGGCATGTCGCGTACCACGCGCTCTACTGCACCGATCTCTACACCGCCAGGACCGAGCACGCGTGGGCGCCGCACAAGCGCTTCCATCCGAAGGGCCGCGACGAACTCGTCGGCGAGTACCCGAGCCGCGAGTTCAGCAAGCGCGAGCTGCTGGCGTATCTCAAGCACACCCGCGCGCTCGTGCGCGATTCGCTTGCGCGCGAGACCTCGCGCACGCTCGCGGGACCTTCGGGGTTCTCGTGGGTTCCCGTCACGCGTGCGGAACTTCCGATCTACAGCATGCGCCACGTGCAGCATCACGCGGGCCAGCTCGGCGCGGTGCTGCGCCGCGCCAAGGTCAAGACCAAGTGGAAGATCCGCGGCGCCGCGAAGTGAGCGAACCGCCGCTCACGCAAGCACGCGTGCGAGCGCATCGAGCGTGTCGGCCCAGCCGCGCGCGTGCTCGGCGCGCGCGCTTTCGCTCGGGACGCCGGTGTGGGTGAACACGACGCGCGTTCCCGCGGGTTCCGCGTGAAACTCGACGCGCACGCGCTCCACTTCGGATTCGTAGCCCATCGGCGCGTCCCAGCGCACATCGTGCTCGATGCGACGCAACGGCTCGATCGCGGTGTACGCGCCGATGTACGCCCATCGCGCGCCATCCGGCCGCGCGGTTGTCACGCGAAATCCGCCGCCAACGCGAAAGTCGACCTGCGCGCGCGCGTCCACGCCGATCGAGCCCCACGCCCAGCGCGCGAGCAGCAGGGGATCGCTCCAGGCGGCGAAGACCTGCGCGACGGGCGCGGGAAAGGTCCGCGAGAGCTGGATTGCGTCCGATGACATGGCCCGCAGCGTACATGCCTGTCCCTTCAGGCGTACATGCCTGTCCTTTCAGCGATGGTCTACCATCGCCCCATGCCCCGACCCGCCTTCCTGCAGCGACTCCACGATGCAACCCAGCGCAACTGGGTCGCGCGCTGCCTCACGTGCGGCCTCGCGTTTCCGTTTCCCGGAATCCGAGTCGGCGCACGCGGCACATCGTGGAAGCTCCGCCCGTGTCCGCGCTGCAACCGATGGCGCTGCTGCCGAATCGAGCGCCGCGCGGCGCCCGCGTCCACTACCTTCCGCGCATGACCGCTCGTGCGATTTCGTTCCTTGCCAGCTCGCTCCTCGGCGCGGGTGCTTTGTGGGCTTGTTCCCACGCTTCCGCCGAAGTCGTGCGCTGGGAGCAGATCTCGCGCGAGGACATCGCCGACACCGGTCTCGAGCGCATCGTCGGCATCGCGCATGGCGAGATCGATCCTGCCGACGCCCGCAACAGGCTGATCGCCGACATCGAGCACGCGCCGCGCAACAAGTCGGCGCGCGTCGAGTTCGCGTCCGATGTGTGCATCGTGCGCCACAAGGACGCCGCGAAGTCCAACGGCACGGCGTTCATCGAAGTCCCCAACCGCGGAGGCAGGCCGCTGATCGGCAACTTCAGCCTCGGCGCCGCCGCGAGGAGCGACGCCGATCAAGGCGATCGCTTCCTGCTCGCCATCGGCAAGGACGGGCAGGGCTTCGATCTCGCATGGATCGGCTGGGAGTTCGATGTTGCGCGCGGGCCCGACAAGCTCGGCATCTCGCTGCCATCCGCGCAGGGCGTCACCGCAATCGTGCGCGCCGACATGATTCCGTCCGAGCGCACCGCGAAGGCGACTTTCGGCGATCTCGCGGGGTACGAGCCGAGCGTCGACGCTTCCGCCGCCGCCGACTGCACGCTCACCGTGCGCGACGGCCAGTACGGCGAGCCGCAGGCGATCGACCGTGCGCGCTGGCATCTTGCGGGCAACGAGGTGGTGTTCAACGATGCGTCTGACTCGCAGTTCGAGCCCGGCCGCATCTACACCCTCGCGTACCGCGCGAAATCGCTGCCGATCGCAGGCATCGGCCTCGCCGCCGTGCGTGACGTCGCCAGCTGGCTCAAGAACGCACCCGACGCGCCGCTTCACGCGCAGCGCACGCTCGCGTTCGGCTCGTCGCAAAGCGGGCGTTTCCTGCGCACGTTCCTGCGCGACGGCTTCAACCAGGACGAGCACGCGCGCAAGGTGTTCGACGGCGTCTGGGCGCACATCGCGGGTGCCGCGTACCTGAGCATCAACGAGCGCGGCGCGACGCCGACTTCGCTGAGTTCGTTCATCGCGACGCGTCCTCCGTTTGCGATCGACGCGATGCTCGCGGGCGATCGGGCGTTCCGCCCCAAGATGTGCTTCACCAACACCGCCTGCGAATACTGGTGCGGTGGGCGCAGCGCGGCGCTTGTGCATGTTGCGGCCGACGGCAGTGCGGATCTCGCGACGCCGCCCGACGCGCGCATCTACTTTCTCGCGGGCGCGCAGCATGGCGCGGGCGCGTTTCCCGCCAAGCGCAGCAGCGGGGCGCAGCCCGACAATCCGCTCGAGACACGCTGGTCCATGCGCGCGCTCGCCGTTGCGATGGACGCGTGGATCACCAACGACATCGCGCCGCCCGCGAGCCGCGTGCCGCGCCTCGACGACGGCACGCTCGTGCCGCTCGAATCGCTGGTGTTTCCCGCGATTCCAGGCGTGCGTTCGCCTGTGATCGCGCAGGCCGTCATGCTCGGCGCCCCCTCCGGCGAGCGCGCGTTGCCCTTCCTCGTCCCCGCCGTCGACGCCGACGGCAACGAGCGCGCGGGCGTCCGCACGCCTGAATCCAGCGTCCCGCTCGCGACCTACACCGGCTGGAACTTCCGCAATCCCGCGACCGGCGCCGAGCGCGCGTTCGCGCCCTTGCTCGGTTCGCGCATTCCGCTCCCGCCCGACGCTGGCGCGCGCGAACGCCGACGCGATCCCCGTCGATCCATCGAAGAGCGCTACACGAACGAGACCGCGTACCTCATCCGCGCGCGCGATGCGGCCTCCGCGCTGATCGCCGACGGCCTTCTCCTCGAGCGCGACCTGCCGCATGTCCTTGCGCGCATGAAGGCGCAGTGGACCGCGCGATAGCGGGGCGGTTGCGGCGGGCGTCGCGCCCGCTCGGTACCTTGCCCGAATGTCCGAGCAGCCCGCTCCCATTCCCTCGCACGGCGAACTTCCATGCCCCGACTGCGGCTATCTCCGTCGCGGCGTGAACCACCGCGACAGGTGCCCCGAGTGCGGCGCGCGCGGTTTTGACGGCGATTTCGTGCTCAGCGGCATGGGCACGATCCTCACGGGCGTCAACCGCGCGTTCGTGCGGCGATTCGTGCTCATCACATTCGTCGTGTTCGCGCTGCTGCTCGTGCCGCTCCTCCTCAGCTTCGCGAGCCCGATGATCGCCAAGTGGCGCGACACCATCGCGCCGTTCTACATGCCCGTGCTCACGCTGTCGTTCATCGCGTGCGTCGGGTCGAGTTCGCTGCTCGTCAAGTCGTGGCGCGCGCGCGAGGATCTCTCCGCCGAAAGCACCGTGTGGGAAGTCACGCCCTCCGGCGTCACCATCCGCGAACGCGGCGCAGCGCTGCTGCTCGTGCCGCGCGAGAAGATCTCGCACATCGAGGCCGCCACGGTCTTCGGAATCATGAGCCAGATCGCGCTCAAGGTGACCAGCACCGATCGCAAGGTGCGCAGCTTCTCGATCCACGATCCCGAGGCGGATCTCAAGCGACTTCAGGTCAGGATCAACGGCAGCGCCGACGCGCGCCAGCGCTGCATCGATGAAATCAGCCGCATTCTCGCGGTTTCGGTCACCAAGCCCGTGGTGCAGGCTTCGGGACCGACCGCGGCGAGTTGGGACTGAGCGGAGTCATTTCTTGGACGCGGGCTTGTTCGGTGAGGGCGTGTTCGAAGAAGGAACGGTCGCGAGCTCCTGCCGCGTCGCGATCGGCACGTAGCCGATCTCAAGACCCTTCGGCGGCTCGACGATCTGCGCGGGGTCGAGGTTGGCAAGCGTGCCCACCGTCGGCGGCGCGAGATACTCGCGGTCCTTCTTCCACTCGCGGTGCATCTTCTCGACGAGGAGCTGCATGCGCTCGCGCTCTTCCTTCGAGAGATCCGCGTGCTGCAGCGCGGGCTGATCGGCAAAGCGATACCAGGAGTAGGTCACGACGCTTCCATCGCCGAGCTGCACTTGGAACGGACCCGCCGCGGGGCCAGGCACCTTCCACGCGCTCGTCGGGTCCTCAGGCGTGTCGTACGCAGGCTCGTTCGCCTCGCGCGGACGGCCGAAGTGCGCGCCCGCCAGCGCGGTTTCAGTCGGAACCTCGCTCGCAGCAGCAACGACCCACTGCGACTTCTTCTCGCCCTTCTGGAGCTTGAAGTACTCGGGGAGCAGCACGAGATCGCCCGTGGAATCGCCAGCATGCGACTCCACGCGCTGCACCGACTTCGCGTCCCACTCGTAGCCGTAGGTCGTCGGATCAAGCGCGATCGGCTTGCCGAACGACTTCCACGCGATGCCGTCCTTCTTCTCCTTCGGCGTGCCGTCGACAAAGATCCGCCACGTCGAGCCGCCCTCGGAGCGGAACTTCTGCACGAACGCGCCCTCGGGATTCACTGCGCCGCTCGCGGGCGCGCCGCCGTCGAACCACGCCTTGACCGCGTCCCACATCGCCGACTTCTTGTAGCTCGTGAGCCGATGCAGCACCACGGTCTTGCCGTCCGCGCCCACGGGAAACCGCGTCGGCGCCACGCGCGCGAACGTGTCGCCCTTCGCGTCGCTCGCGATCATCGCGGGCACGTACTGCGTCTCCATCTGGAACGCCTTGTTCGGATCCGACGGCCGCGAATCGAGCAGCAGCCCCGCGTACTTCGCGTCGAGCTCCGCCGAATGCGACCAGAAGTACGGCGTGAAGAAGCACACCGGCCCCTTGAAGTTGCGCGTGTTGAGGAACAGCGTCCAGCAGTTGTCGCCGGTGGGGACGTCCTTGCCGCCCGTCGTCGCCTTGGCCGAAACCAGCGGCAGCGGCAGGTAGCCGTAGCCGAACAGATCGCCGCGCGTTCCCTGCGCGATGTTCAGCCCGTCGATCGGGAACAGCAGCCACGGCGACAGCTGCGCGACGCCGTAGAGGCCTGCGGGCTTCTTCCAGTTGCCCGCACCGTGCGCGGGACCATTCGCGATCTCCTTGAAGTTGACCGCGACGCCACCCATGATGAACTTCGGCGTCTCCGTCGGAAAGCGCGTGTCGCGCCACCAGCCGAGCCCGCCCTCGATGTCGGAGTAGAGGTCCTTCGGCGCCTCGCCCTCGTACTGGGCGTGCATCCACGTGCCAAAGAGCCCCGTCTGGAAGCGATGCCCCGGATAGTGCTCGAGCAGCGGCCACGCCGCCGCATACAGCGAGAAGCCCGCGTTGAACTCCTTCGGCACCTTGTCGCAGCCGACGAGCATGTAGCCCGACATTTCGGCGGCTTGCGGTTGCGTGGGTGCGGGTTTCGCCGCGTCAGCTTGCGCGGCTGCGGCGAGCGTGAAGGTCAGCGGGAGCAGTGCGGCGGTCGCGATGTGGGGCATGCGGCGAGTATCGCACGGATCACGGCGCCGCGCTGATGCCGAACTTCTTGCGGAGCAGGTCTGCGTCGAGCGTGATCTGCACGCGTGCCTGCGGCGCCAGCCGATCGACGTTCTTGAGGATCATCGCCATGCGCTGGTTGCTCGCGAGCCGTTCGCGCATGCGGATCAGGAAATCCCAGTAGAACACGGTGAACGGACACGCCGACGCGCCGCTGCGCTCCGCGGGGTCGTAGCGGCACTGCGTGCAGTAGTTGCTCATGCGCTCGATGTACTTGCCGCTCGCGGCGTAGGGCTTCGTGCCGACGAGCCCCGTGACGCCCTTCGCCGCGTCGACGCGCTGATCCGCGTGCATGACCATGCCGAGCGCGTTGGGCAGCGTGACCCAGTCGATGCCGTCGATGAACATCCCGAGATACCAATCGCTCACCGCGCGCGGATGGACGCCGCTGATGAGCGCGAAGTTGCCCGTGACCATCAGCCGCTGGATGTGATGGCCAAAGCCCGTCTCGATGACCTGCCCGATGCACGCCTTCATGCACGCCATGTCGGTGTCGGCGTTCCAGTAGAAGCCCGGCAGCGCGCCGCGCTGGTCGAGCCCGTTGCGCTCCGCGTACGCGGCGCCCTCGAGCCAGTACACGCCGCGGATGAACTCGCGCCAGCCGATGATCTGGCGCACGAACGCCTCGGCCGACTGGAGCGGGGCGGTGCCCGCGTGATACGCCGCGACCGCGCGCTCGCAGCACTCGCGCGGATGGAGCAGCTTGAGGTTGAGCGCGCCCGAAAGCGTCGAGTGGTACAGCGTCGGCTCGCCGGTCCACATCGCGTCCTCGTACGGTCCGAACGCTGCCAGCCGGTGCGTCACGAAGTCGTCGAGTGCCGCGAGCGCCTGCGCGCGCGTGACCGGCCAGGCGAACGACTCGGCGCGCCCGGGCAGCTCGGGCAGGACGCGCCGCATCGCCGCGAGAACGCTGTTGGTCGTCTCGTCGGGCGCGAACGAAAGCGGGGCGCGCGGCCGCGGATCGGGGCCCTTCTTGCCAAACGGCAGGCGGTTCTCCTTGTCGAGGTTCCACTCGCCGCCGACGGGTGTTGCCTTCTTGCCCGCGCCTTCCATCAGGTAGCCGGTCTTGCGCCGTTGCTCGCGATAGAAGAACTCCATCGTCAGCGCGCTGCGGCCATCGGCCCACGCGGCGAACTCCTCAGGCGTGGTGATGAAATGCTCGTCGGGCATCACCGTGAGCGGGATGCCGGTCGCGTCGCGGATGCGCTCGAGCATCTTCAGCACGCGCCACTCGCCGGGAAGGATGCACGCGATCTCGTTTGGATTGACCGCCGCGATCGCGCGGGCGATCTCCGACTCGAACGCGCCGGTGTTGGCGGCGTCGTCGAGCGCGATGTAGCGCACGCGGATCTTGCGCCGCGTGAGCTCCGCGGCAAAGTGCCGCATCGCCGTGAGGAACATCGCCGTGCGCTGCACATGGCTCGGGACATGCCGCGATTCGCCCGCGACCTCCATCATGAGGACCGTGTCTTCGGGGCCGATCGTACGAACGAGCGCGGAGTCGAGATCCAGCTGGTCGCCGAACACGATCACGAGCCGCGGCTGCGCCGCCAGCTTGGGAAGTCGTCGCGAAGGATCGGCAGCGGCACGCGGCATGGACGCACATCCTACGAGTGCCTGGCACGTGCCACGCAGTGCCAGGCACAGCGCGGCACGTGCCGTGCACTCGGTCGCGACCCCCGCGCATCGCGCGATTCCGGCCCGCGCGGCTCCCAAGCCGTCCGCACGGCACGTGCCAGCCAGTGCCAGGCACAGGGCGGCACGTGCCGTGCACGTCCTGGCGGTTGTCGCGCGCAAGGGGTGAGTAGACTCCCGCGGAAGGCGTCCTGATGCATGCAATGATCTACATCTCGCTGGCTCTCAACCTCGCGGTACTCATCCCCGTCTGCGGCGGGCTGCTAGCGAAAGCCGCGTGGACCGACAGCGCGTACGGAGGACCGTCCGCAGCCAGGCAGATCCTGTTGTCCGTCTACCTCTCGATCGCGCTGATGTCGGTGTTGCTGCTGATCCGGCCGGATCCTCGAATGGTTGCGACCTTGCTGCTGGTGCAGGTGGTCTACAAACTGGCGACCCTGCTGCTGGTCGGCACCTTGCGGAACCCAGTCGTCTTGAGCAATCTCGGCATCAGCTTGGTGCACGCGGTGACGCTGGCCGTCATCTGGTAAGCGACCAGTGGGTCGTCCATCGAACCGGGCGGTCCAAAGACAAAGACCCCACACAAAGACCCTAAACAAAGACGCCAAACAAAAACCCCCGAGTCTCGCGACTCGGGGGTTCGTTCTGAAATAGCGGGGACAGGACTTGAACCTGTGACCTCCGGGTTATGAGCCCGACGAGCTACCAACTGCTCTACCCCGCAGACTGCGAGGTTAGCAGAGACCGCGCCAAAAGGCAAACGCATGGACGATGCGCGCGCAACCGCGGGAAACACAGCGAAAACTCGCGCGCCGCTCCGTAGGATTCCCTTCCCGATTTCGGCAGCACGACAGACAGGAAGAGCAAGGAAGCCCGAAGGAAGCCCCATGAGCAACAACGCCACCGACACGCAGCGCGTCATCTACTCGATGCTCGGCGTCTCGAAGACGATCAACCAGAAGCAGATCCTCAAGGACATCTACCTGTCCTACTTCTACGGCGCCAAGATCGGCGTGCTCGGCCTCAACGGCTCGGGCAAGTCGACGCTGCTCAAGATCCTCGCGGGCGTCGACAAGGAGTTCGAGGGCAAGGTCGAGGCCGCGCCCGGCTTCCGCGTCGGCTACCTCGAGCAGGAGCCGCTCAAGCACGAGAAGCGCACCGTCGAGGAAGTCATCCGCGAAGGCTGCACCGAAGTCACCAAGCTCCTCGAGGAGTTCGATCGCCTCAACGAGAAGCTCTGCGACCCGAACATCACGCCCGACGACATGGACAAGACGCTCGCGCGCGTCGGCGACCTGCAGGAAAAGCTCGACCTCATCGACGCATGGACGCTCGACAGCCAGCTCGAGATGGCGATGGACGCGCTCCGCTGCCCGCCCAAGGAAGCGACCTGCGACAAGCTCTCCGGCGGTGAACGCCGCCGCGTCGCGCTCTGCCGTCTGCTCCTCTCCAAGCCCGACGTCCTCCTCCTCGACGAGCCCACCAACCACCTCGACCCCGAGTCGGTGTATTGGCTCGAGCAGTACCTCGCGCGCTACCCCGGCACGGTCATCGCGGTCACCCACGATCGCTACTTCCTCGACAACGTCGCGGGCTGGATCCTCGAGCTCGACCGCGGCATCGGCATTCCCTACAAGGGCAACTACACCGGCTGGCTCGAGCAGAAGCACAAGCGCCTCGCCATCGAGGAGAAGCAGGAGTCCGTCCGCCAGAAGACGCTCGCCCGCGAGCTCGACTGGGTGCGCCAGAACCCGAAGGGCCGCCAGGCCAAGTCCAAGGCGCGCGTCGCCGCGTACGAGAAGCTCCTCAGCGAGGACAGCGAGAAGCGCGCCCGCGAGATCGAGATCTACATTCCGCCGGGTCCGCGCCTCGGCAACCTCGTCATCGAGGCGAAGCAGCTCTCGAAGGCCTTCGGCGACACGCTGCTCCTCGAGAACGTCGAGTTCTCGATTCCGCCGGGCGCGATCGTCGGCATCATCGGCCCCAACGGCGCCGGCAAGACGACGCTCTTCAAGATGATCGTCGGCCTGGAGAAGCCCGACGCGGGCAGCTTCAAGGTCGGCGAGACCGTGCAGCTCGCGTATGTCGAGCAGACGCGCGACTCGCTCCCCGCGGGCAAGAACGTCTGGGAGGTCATCTCCGACGGCAGCGAGGAGATCAAGCTCGGCAACGCCAAGGTCAACAGCCGCGCGTATGTCGCGCGCTTCGGCTTCTCGGGCACCGACCAGCAGAAGATGGTCGACACGCTCTCGGGCGGTGAGCGCAACCGCGTCCACCTCGCGCGCCTCCTCAAGAGCCACGCGAACGTCATCCTGCTCGACGAGCCGACCAACGACCTCGACGTGAACGTCATGCGCGGCCTCGAGGAAGCGCTCGAGAACTTCGCCGGCACCGCGGTCATCATCAGCCACGACCGCTGGTTCCTCGACCGTCTCGCGACGCACATCATCGCCTTCGAGGGCGACGCCAAGATCCACTTCCACAACGGCAACTGGTCGAGCTACGAGGAAGAGCGTCGCAAGCGCTTCGGCGAGGACGGCACGCAGCCGCATCGCCTGAAGTATCGGAAGCTGACGCGTTCCTGAGCGCGTGGTCGGGCCGACTGCGGGGAATGGGGTGAATTCCCCGCCCGTGGTCGGGCAAAGTGGCGTCATGATTCCCGACCCGGTCGTCCCCGGGTCACGATGTACACGCCCCTCGACCCAACTGCAGTGCTTGCCGCACTCATCTCCGGCAACCAACGTCACGTCGATCGACTTGCCGCCGGCCGTTCGCCGCAGCCTGCGCCCGTGCAGGAGCCTCCGCAGCCGTTCGTGGTGGTGGTCGAGGTCGACGCGCCGCTCGTTGCGCCGCTCGTTGCACCGTCGGAGCTCTTCGACATCGCGCCGGGCTGGATCGTGCTGGTCGCCTGGCGCGAATCCACGGCTGAGGTGACCGCGGAGGTCACCGCCGCGATCGAGTCCGCGGGCTGCGGCCTGGTCGTCGTGCTCGGACGCATGAAGAGCCGCTTTGGCGGCACGGAACTCGAGTTCCTGCGCGAGGAGCGCCGCTGCTTCGACATCGTCGCGGCGCTGCTCGGCGGAGGTGGGGCGACAGCCGCGGCGGTGCGAACCGGCAAGGCGCGCATCGTCGGCGCGATCGCCGACGACCGCGACGGCCGCGTCCACTGGCTCGGCGAGCATCCCGAGCAGAAGTCGCTTCTCGGCACGCGCAAGTAGACTGCGCCGCCCATGTCGCACTCCAGCTCGAACACCGCAACCGTGATGGCGGGCATCCCCGCCGTGAATCTCTCGCTCTACCGCGCCATCCGCTTCAAGGTCGGCGACCCCGCGGCGTTGCTCACGCTGCCCACGGCAGCGGGCGGGACCGAGCGACTGCTGATCATCCGCGACATCGAGATGGACCGCGCCAAGAAGCACGCGCGCGCCGACGCCGTGCACTGCCCGGCCGACTTCGAGCCCGCGGGTGGCCTCTCCGGCGACCGCGAGACCGCGACGGCCCAGTCGGTCGCGCAGTGCCTCGTTGCACGCGGCATCAAGAGCGTCCGCGCCGACCGCACGCTGCCGCTGATCTTCGCGCACTTCATCCAGAAGGCGGGCATCGCGCTTGAGTGCGATACCGAGCTCGGCGTCCTCGAGCGCCGCGCCAAGGACGCGCAGGAGCTCGCGTGGCTCCGCGACGCGCAGCGCGCGACCGAAGGCGCGATGCAGCTCGCCTGCGAGACCGTCGCCCGCGCCAAGGCCGCCGCCGACGGCACGCTGATGCACGACGGCGCCGCGCTCACCGCCGACCGTCTGCGCGCGATCATCGACATCCATCTTCTGACCAACGGCTACGACAACCCGCAGTCGATCGTCGCGTGCGGCCCGCAGGGCTGGGATTGCCACGAGCACGGCCATGGAACGCTCCGCACCGGCGAGCCGGTGATCGTCGACATCTTCCCGCGCAATCGCACCACGCTCTACAACGGCGACATGACGCGCACCGTCGTGCACGGCGCGATCCCGCCCGCCGTCGCCAAGATGCACGCCGCCGTCGTCGATGCCAAGCGCGAGGCAACCGCCGCAGTGCGCGCAGGCGTGACAGGTCAGTCCGTGCATGAAGCAACGCTCGCGGGGCTGCGTCGCCACGGCTACGAGTTCGGTCAGCCGACGCAGCAGGGCGTCGCCGTGCTTGCGCATGGCACCGGCCACGGCATCGGCCTCGAAGTGCACGAGCCGCCGCTCCTCGCGATGAAGGGTCCCGCGCTCGTCGTCGGCGATGTGCTCACGATCGAGCCCGGTCTCTACGCGATCGGCATCGGCGGCGTCCGCGTCGAGGACATGGTCGCCGTCACGGCCACCGGCTGCGAGAGTTTCAACACGCTGCAGGAATCGCTGGTCTGGGCGTAAGCCCGCCGCGGTTTCCTCATCCTCGGATCACTCGTCGTCTTCTGGACCGATCGCAGCAGCCTGCTCGCCCGTGCGGATCTTGACCGCCGCGCGCGCTGGCACTGCGCCGCCGGCGTAGTGACGCGCGGCTTCCTTGCAGATCTCGGCGAGCGCCTGGTGCAGCTTCTCGTGATCGGGCATGGTGTCGAGCCGTTCGAGCAGCGCATCGACCTGACGCGCGGGCTCGGCGGTGCGGTCGATCGTGTCGATCGCGGCGTCGCCAAGCTGTTCGCACGCGGCGACGTACCACGCGAGGTCGGGCGTCTCCCACTTCTTGGGCGGATCGATGCGCGTGCGCACGGTCACCTGGCCGATCGCGACCACGGGGCAGAGCCCGAGCTGCGTCTTCGGCTCACGGCAGAGGAACATCGCAGGGATCTCGCGCTCAAGCGCGAGCAGCCTCAGGCGGCGCGCATCGGCACCGACGAGCGGTGGCTCGATCAGGTAGCACTTCGGCTCGAGCTGGCGCTCCTCGGGGAGGTGCTCCTGCACGATCACGATCTTCTTGGAGTCGAGCGCGATCTGCATGCGCTGGCGGCGCGCCTCCTGCAGCGGAAGCAGCACGCGGGCCATGAGGTTGAAGTCGCCTTCGCCACGCGCCATGTCGAGCGCGCGCGCGCAGAGCCGCTCCGCCTCGAACCAATGGTTCCGGGTCAGCGCCTGCTGCGCCTTGGTCATCAGGCTGTTGACGGATGTGCTCTTCACGGTGGCCATGGTCGGTCCTAGATCGGTCGATCGGGTCGTTCACTTCGGGCCGTTGTCGGACGCGGTCGATTTCGCCGCGATCTTGGCCAAGGACGCTGCGATGCCCGCAAGGGTCTCGGCAAATCGCCTCGTCGTGGTTGGGAATTCGTAAAGCAGGCAGTCGCAGACCGCCGCGGTGTCCTGCGAGGTCATGGCGGCCCGCAGGCTGCGGAGCTGTCCATCGAGCGCCAGGATCGCGCCATCGAGGTCGATGCCCTCGGCCGCGAGCTTCTCGCGCGAGACCACGCCAAGCTCGAGCCCGCGCGAAACCGCGGTCTGCACCGAGCCCCAGATCGCGAGCGCCTCGAGGAGCTGCTGCAGCCCCTCGCCCTCGCGGTTGGCCTGCATGAGCTTCGCCGCCGCACGCTGGATTTCCTCGGCGTTCAGCACGGCTTCGGTCGCATGGGTGAAGGTGTCGCGCAGCAGTTCCGCGGGGTGCGCGGTCTGCAGCCGGATCTCGCTCGCGCCGCGCTTGGAATGCTCGGGGCTCGCGAGGTCTTCCTCGCCCCAGGCGATGCCGTCGACCTCGATCTCCACGATCATGCGCCCTGTGCGCTCGACCAGCGTCGCAGCCTCTTGCAGCGCGACACCGACCGTCTCAGCGCGGAGCGTGGTTTCGCGGTCATCGAGCAGGATTCGCATCGGGATCCGAGCCTTTCAACGGCCGGTTGGATCGGGCCGCGGGATGCTATCGGCCTCCTGAGGGGCCCGATTGAGCGAATTGTCGGATTTGCGCGGGCGGAGCCGAGAACCGGCGTGGGGTTAGGCCCTTGCTCTTCAGGCCTTGCCCGTCAGGCCTTGGCGTCCTGAGGCTGCCACATCTTGGGCACGGAGCGCTTGTCGTCGACGCGCTGCGACTCGAGCGCGCGGCCGTGCACGCCCAGCGCGCTTGCCGCGAGCGAGTCGCACAGTTCATGAACCTGCGGGATCTCGGGGAACTCCGCGCGGAGTTCGTCGATGCGCACCTGCATCGCGCTCTGACGCTCGCAGAAGAGCCGGCGGTACGCGGTACGGACCGCGTCGATCGCGTCCTCGCTCATCCCGCGCCGCGTCATCTGGATGTGGTTGTGGCCACGGATGCGCGCGGGCGAACCCTCGACGATCAGGTACGGCGGCACGTCCTTCGCGACGCGGGCGAGTCCGCCCACGAGCGAGTACGCGCCGATGGTGACAAAGTGATGGAACGCCGCATTGCCGCCGATCGTGGCGAAGTCGCCGACGTGGACGTGTCCCGCGAAGAGCACCGCGTTTGCCACGGTGATCTCGTTGCCGAGCTGGCAGTCATGCGCGACGTGCGCGCCGACCATCAGCAGGTTGCCGTTGCCGAGGCGCGTCGCGCCGCCGCCGGTGGAAGTGCCGCGATGGATGCTGACCTGCTCGCGGATGTGGTTCCGGTCGCCGATCTCGCACCAGGTTTCCTCGCCGCGGTACTTGCGGTCCTGCGGCGTGCCGCCGACCACGCTAAACGGATGCAGCACGTTGTCCACGCCGAGCCGCGTGTGGCTCTCGATCACGACGTGGCTCTTGAGGATCGTGCCTGCGCCGATCGTGACCTTCGGGCCGACCACGCACCACGGGCCAATCACAACACCTTCCGCGATTTCCGCGGAGGGGTCGATGACGGCAGTGGGGTGGATGGAGGCCATTCGCGTCGGGTGCCTTACTTCGTTGCTCGCGTTCGTTACTCGCGATCTTTACTCGCGATCTTTACTCGATGTCGGGGTCGACCATCATAAACCTGAGCTCAGCCTCGGCTGCAACCTTGTCGCCGACAAGGGCGCGACACTTCAGGTGACCGGTGCGGGCCGTGGCGCGCACGTTCTCCGCCTCGAGCACGACCTGATCGCCAGGGACGACCGGCTTGCGGAGCTTCACGCGGTCGATCGAGAGCAGGATCGCGATCTTGCCCGTGTGCTCGAGCACGTTCGAGAGCAGGAGACCGCCGAGCTGCGCCATCGCCTCGACCAGCAGGACGCCCGGCATGATCGGGGTTCCCGGGTAGTGGCCCTGGAAGAACGGCTCGTTGATCGTGACGTTCTTGATGCCGACCGCGCGCCTGGCGCCGTCGACCTCGACCACGCGGTCGACGAGCAGCATCGGGTAGCGGTGGGGCATCAGCTTCTGGATGGCGCGGATGTCCATCACCTTGCCGTCGACGACCGTCTTGCGAAGGTCTGCGGCAAGCATCTGCTCGCGGATGCGCAGCGCGAGCTTGCGGTTGAGGCCGTGGCCCGAGCGCACGGCAAGCACGCGGCCCTGAATCGGCGCGCCGATCAGCGAAAGGTCGCCGATCACGTCGAGCACCTTGTGGCGCACGGGTTCGTCGTCAAAGCGGTAGGCGTTGTCGATCGGGTTGCCGTCGTCGCCGATCACGAGGATGTCGCGCGGCGTGAGGTGCTTGCACAGGCCGGCGGCCTGGAGCGCCTCGGCCTCCTCGCGCAGGCTGTAGGTGCGCGCGGGGGCGATCTCGCTGATGTAGTTGCCCTCGGCAACGTTGTACGAGAAGGTCTGGTGGCGAATGCGATGACCGCGCTGGCCGTAGTCGAGGTCGTAGACCACGCGCATGCCTTCCTGGTCGTAGGGCATGGCGGCGATCATGCCGTCGGGCTCCTCGATCACGATCGGCTCGCGGATCTTGAACACCTTGCGCGGCGCGTCCTGCTCGACGATGCCCGCCTCGAGGATCGGCTCTGCGAAGAGCGCAGCAGAACCATCGCCGCAGGGGAGTTCGGGTCCGTTGATCTCGATGGTCGCGTTGTCGATGCGCAGGCCCGCGATCGCGGACAGGCAGTGCTCGACGGTGTCGATCGTCACGTCGCCGGCCTTGAGCGTCGTGCGGCGCGGGCGCGGCGCGACATGGTCGGCGGTGGCGGGGATGCGCACCGGCGGATTCAGGTCGGTCCGCACGAACGCCACGCCGCTGTGCGGGGGCGCAGGTTGGATGACAACCGTGGCATCGGCGCCGAGCATCAGGCCCTTGCCACGGACCGTGACGGGCCGAGCAAGCGTGCGCTGACGCGGAGCTGCTGCGAGGGAGCTCGCATCGCCTTGCGGCGCGCGGGCGGTAGGAGTCAGCGCGCCATCGGCGCTTCGTCCGTTCACGGCGCCTTCGGCGCCTCGAGAAAGTGCTTCAGTTGGCGATGCCACTCGGGGAGTTTACGGATCAACGCGATCTCCCGCAAAGCCATTCGGATGTCTTGAGCAGGGAACCCGCCCCAAGTCGAGCCGTCGGGGATGTCGCTCATAACTCCCGAGCGAGCCGCGAGCGAGACGCCGCGGCCGATCGTGAGGTGGTCTGCGATGCCGCAACCGCCGCCGATGCGCGAGCCGTCGCCGATCTTGGTGCTGCCTGCGACGCCCGTCAGGCCGCTGATCACCACGCAGCGCCCGATCTCGACGTTGTGGCCGATCTGGCAGACGTTGTCGATCTTGGTGCCCGCGCCGATGCGCGTGGCGCCGAACTTGCCGCGGTCGACGCACGAGTTCGCGCCGATCTCGACATCGTCCTCGATCACGACCGTGCCGATGTGCGGGATCTTGGCGATGCCGCGTCCGTCCGGGCTCGGGCGGTAGCCAAAGCCGTCGGTGCCGATCGCCACGCCCGAAGCGAGGATCACGCGGTTGCCCACCGAGCAGCGTTCGCGGATCACGACGTTGGCGTGGATCACGCAGTCGTCGCCCACGCGCGCGTCGCCGTACAGGCGGGCGCCTTCGAACAGCGCCGTACGCGCGCCGACGCTCGCGCCGGCCGCGACGGTCACGAACGGACCGATGCGCGCGCCCTCGCCGATCTTCGCGGTCGGATGCACGCGCGCGGTTGGATCGACGCCCACCGCGGGCAGCGCCTCGGGCGCGGCAAAGCGCTCGAGGATCGCGATCATCGCGTGGTCGGCGTTCTTCACGCGCAGGATCGCGCGGTTTCGCGCGCCCGCGCCGAGCTCGATGTCGGCGTTGACCACGGCGGCAAGCGCCTGGCTCGACTCGAGCAGCTTGGCGTACTTGCCGTTGCCCACGAAGGTCAGCGCGCGGGCTCCCGCACGGTCGACCATCTCAAGCGACTCGACGATGGCCGACGTGTCGAACCCAGCAGGGGCCTCGACGGTCGCGCCGACGAGTTCCGCGAGTGCTGCGATCGAGCGGCCTGCGTTGGCAGTGCCGCGATCAGCCACCCTTGCCAGCCTTCCACTCCTCGTTCATCATTCCGACAAGCTGCATGGTCACGTCGCGCTTGTTGCTCGCGAAGATGAACCGTCGCGCCGAGATCTGCGCCATCGTCTTCTGCGCGTTGGCCGGATCCATCTCGGGAACCGAGTCGTCGAGCATGATGTAGTCGTAGCCTTCCTTCTCGGCAAAGCGACGCGCGGCGTCCTTGATGGCGAGATAGGTGTCGCGCAGCGCGCGCGCGGCCTCGACCTCGCGCTTGGCGCCGACGTACTGCTGGATCGCGCGCAGCTCGCCGACCGCGGCCTGGAGCTTGGCGATGGCGGCAGCCTGTGCATCGGAGCCGGCCTGGAAGCTGTCGAGTTCGCTCTGGAGGTCGCGGACCTTGGCGTCGGCGGTCTTGACCTGCTTCTCGAGGTCTTCGGCGAGCGTCTTGATCTTGGCCTGCGCCGCGGTGTAGCGCTCGATCGAGTTGAACGTCTTCTCGAGGTCGATCGTGCCGACGCGGGACGGGGTGGCCTCGGCGGCGGCCTCCCGGGGGGGAAGACCGCGCGTGTCATGGCGCAGCGTGTACGCGCCGAACATCGCCGCAAACAGCGCCACAAGCAGGAACTCCGGGCGAAGCACGCGGGAAATCATCGAATTGGTGGTGGTCATGTGGTCTCCCGGTCTCGGTCAGCGCTTCGGAGTGGCGGCGGCGGGGGCCATGTTCGCGGTGTGCGCGTTGTTGATCTGGACGACGAGCTTCTCCGTCACGTCGAGCATGCGGCCCGCGTACAGCACGCGGAGCTGCGAAATCTGGCCCTTGGCCTGCGCCTCGAGCGGCGGCGCGTTCTTGTCGCGCTGGACCTGGATCTCGATCTTCGAGTCGTCGATCACGATCAGGTCGTACTTCTCGCTCTCGGCGAGCTTGGCGGCGCCTTCGCGCACCGAGCGGTAGACCGCCTGCCACTTGAGGCTGCGCTCGCGGTCGAGCTCGAGCTCCTTCATCACGCCCCATTGCTCGGCCTGCAGCTGCTTGAGGCGTGCGGAGTCGATCTTCGCCTCCTTCGCGGCGCCCTCGGGCATGTCCTTGACTTCCTTCGAGAGGTCCTCGAGTTCGCGCTTGCGCGCCTTGAGCTCCTCGCCCACGCGGGCCTCGAGGCCCTTGATCTTGACGTCCCACTCGGCCGCCTCGGCGAGCTTGTCGAACACGACCGCCATGTTGACGGTGCCGACCGCGGTCGGCGGTGCGGCGAGGATGACGGGGCGACGGGCTTCCGCGTTTCCGGCGAAGAAGCCGATCGAAGCGATGGCGGCGCCGATGGCGAGGGCAGCGAGGGTGGAGCGGTTCATGCGTGAGCGATCCGTGTAGGGCAACATCGAGGTCCCGAGAGGCGCAGCGGCGACCTCCGAGGAAGGGGCGGATTGTACGGACACCCGCGCGGCGCGTCAGTATTCCTGCCTCCCGCGAGGAAATCCGCTCAGAAGGGGATTTCCGCGGAGAAGCTGAAGACCTGCGTCTCGTCGGTGTCTTCCTTCAGCAGCGGGATCGCGAAGTCGAACGCGAGGGGAGCGGGCCCGAACTGCGGGATGTGCAGGCGGATGCCCGCGCCGATCGACACGCGGTACTGACCGAGCGTGACGTCCTCGGTCACCGTGCCCGAGTCGATGAACACGACGCCGGAGAACGTGTTCTGGAACAGCGGCTGCTCGAGCTGCGAGCCGAGGAAGAACAGCCAGTTGCCGCCGATCGGATCGTTGGCGGGCGGAATGGTCGGATCGATCGACGCGGTGGACTTGGGGCTGATCGTGCGGAAGTCGAAGCCGCGGAACGAGCGTCCGCCGAGGTAGAACTTCTCGTACACCGGCGCGTCGCCGCCAAAGATGTAGCCCACGTCGCTGTTGAGCTTGAGCGTGGTGCGGCGTCCGATGAAATCCTCGGCCACCGTGAAGAACTGCGTGTAGCCCGTGCGCAGCACGGTGAACGGCGAGCCGCCGCTGATCGACTCCCACTGCGTGAGCGAGAATTCCGCGTTGGAACCGCGGCTCGGCTGCATCGGGCGATCGACGTCGGTGCGCTTGACGAAGAAGCCGCCCGACGCGTAGGTCGCGGGACCGCGGTCCTCGTAGTCCTCGATCGGCGTGCTCGAGTCGAAGTCGCTGAGCTTGACCCAGGTCGCGGCCGTGGTGAGGCCGACGGTCCAGAAGTCGCCGAGCCTGCGCGACAGCGTGAGCGGAACCGTGCCCTTGGACTCGGTGTAGTCCTGGTAGAGGCGCAGGCGGTAGCTCGGCGCAAAGCGCAGCGCGTAGTCGGTCTCGAACAGATGCGGCTCGAGGATGTCGACGCCGATGGTCGAGACCTGGTCGCCGGGCGCGAGCGTCATCGAGAACTGCTGGCCTGCGCCGCGGAACGCGCGACCTGCCACGAGTTCGTCGAAGGACTCCGGCGTGTCGGCGATGTCGAAGTTCTTCTGGTTGACGCTGAGCTCGCCGAAGACGCCCGAGTCGGTGCCGAGTCCGAGACCGAAGTTCACGCTGCCGGTGTTGCGTTCCTTGACCTCGACGAGGATGTCGCGCACTTCGCTGCGGACGAGCGCGGCGCGGGTTTCGCCGGTCTTTTCGTCCGACTTCTTCTCGTCGGGCTTCGAGGCGTCGGTCTTCGAAGCATCGGGCTTCGCGCCCGACTTCGCGGCAGCGGCCTGTGCGGTGTCGGTATCGAGCGCGTCCTGCTCGTCGGCGCGCGGTCGCTGCACGGTGATGCGCACGTCGTTGAACAGCTGCGTCGCCTTCACGCGCTCGGTCGCGCGATCGAGCTCGCGGCCGTCGAGCACGCGGCCCGGCTGGATGCGCACGAGCCTGCGGACGATCTTGTCCTTGGTGAGGAAGTTGCCCTGGATGTTCAACAGGCCCGCGACGGTGCGCGGTCCTTCGCGGACGGCGAGCAGCAGGTCGACCTCGGCCTGCTCGCCCACGCGCACGGTGCGGTCGTTGACCTCGACGTCGACGTAGCCGAGCAGCAGGTACGTGTCGCGCACGCTCGCGATCGACTTGTCGAGCTTGAGCCGCGAGTAGATGTCGCCCGCGTGGATGTAGAGGAGATCGCTGATCTGCGTCGGATTGAGGACGAGCAGGGGCTTGACGCCTTCGGCGCCGATGCCCTCGACGACGACCGAGCGCAGGCGGTAGCGGCGTCCCTCGGAGATCACGAAGGAGACCTTCGCCTCCTTGGAGTCGGCCGAGATCTCGACGCGGCGGTCGACGCGCACGTCGACGAAGCCGCGGTCCTTGTAGTACTTGTCGAGCGACGCGACGTCGTCGATCAGGAGCTCCTCGTCGAGCTCGCCCTTGGTGAAGAGCGGCACGGACGTGCGGGTCTTGATCTCGCCCGCCAGCTCGGTCGCGTTGAGCGACGCGTTGCCGATGAACTCGATCTCCTTGATCTTGACGCGCGGGCCCTCGGCGATGCGCAGGATCAGGATGCCCGTGTCCTTGAGGCGGGACTCGTCGACGGTGACGTCGGCGAGGTAGTTGCCGCGCTTGCGGTAGAGGTCCTTGATGCGCGACACCGACTGCTCGAGCAGGAAGTCGTCGCGCGGTCCGCCCGCGTACAGCGGGATGACCTTGCGGAGCTCCTGGTCGGAGATCAGCTTGTTGCCGACGACCTGCAGGTCCTTGACGATCGGCTGCTCGATGAAGACGTAGGTCAGGTCGACCGTGCCGTCGGGCAGCACCGCGGCGACCGCGTTGATCGTGCCGAACTGACCCAGCCGGTAGAGCGTCGACACGTCGTTGCGCACCGACTTCGGGTCGAACGGCTGACCCGCGGCAACGCGGATGTTGTTGAGGATCTCGCGCTCGGTCACGCGCGACAGGCCCTTGAAGTTCAGCTTGGCGATGGGACGGTCGGCGAGCGTCTCGTCGTCGATCGACCTCGCGACCTGCGCGAATGCGGAACCGCAGATCGCGGCGGCCAACGCCGCAGCGGCGACGGCACGCGTCAGCGCGCCAGCGGGGCGGTGTCGGAGTTGCGAATCGCGTCCAGCAGGGGACATTCGGCGCAGGATAGCGGTTCGCCCGTCGGCTGCGCGGCGCGTGGTCGGCTTCGCGGCGCGTGGTCGGCATCGCGGCGCGCGCTCGGCTTCGCGGCGCGCGCTCGGCTACGCGGTGCTGGGTCGGTAGCGGCGGCCGCGGGGTGCGGATACTCTTTCGGATCTATGACCACCGCCGCCACCGAGACGCTCAAGCGCACGCCGTTCCACGCCCTCCACCTCGAGCACAAGGCCAAGATGGTGGAGTTCGCCGGCTACGACATGCCGATCGCGTACGGCTCGATCATCGAGGAGCACAAGCAGTGCCGCGCGTCGGCGGGATTCTTCGACGTCTCCCACATGGGCCGGCTCCGCTTCAGCGGCCGCCACGCGCGCCGATTCCTCGACCGCGTCTGCACGCGCCAGATCTTCGGCATGCAGCCGGGGATGATCCGCTACTCGCTCATCTGCAACGCCCGCGGCGGCTGCCGCGACGACGTGCTCGTCTACTGCGTCGATGAAGACGAGTACCTGATGGTCTGCAACGCCTCGAACCGCCACAAGCTGCTCGGCCACTTTGCCGAGGTCAAGGGCGACATGGCCTTCAAGCTCGAGGACGAGACCGATTCGACCGCCATGGTCGCGATCCAGGGTCCGAAGGCGATGGACCTGGTTTCCAAGATGTCGAGCACGATCCCGACCATGAAGCGCTACCGCTTCATGATCAAGAACCTGGTGGTCATCAAGCTGCTCGTCTCGCGCACCGGCTACACGGGCGAGGACGGCGTCGAGGTGATCCTACCGTCGTCGATGGCCAAGCTCGCCCTTGGCATGGTGCTCAAGGACATGGGCTCCGAGACCAGCGTGGTCAAGCCCGTCGGCCTCGGCGCGCGCGACACCCTCCGCATGGAGGCCGGCATGCCGCTCTACGGCCACGAGATCACCGAAGACATCGATCCGGTATCCGCGGGCCTCGAGTTCGCCATCAAGTTCGACAAGGGCATGACCGGCGGCCCGGATGACGAGCGCACCGGCACCTTCATCGGGCAGGAAGCGCTCCGCAAGATCAAGGCCGACGGCCCCGCGCGCAAGCTCGTCGGGCTCTTTGTCGAGGGTCGCCGTTCGCCGCGCCAGGGGATGAAGGTCCTCTCGGGCGGCAAGGAAGTCGGCGAACTCACCAGCGGCTGCATCTCGCCGTCGCTCGATCGCGGCATTGCGATGGCGTATGTCCCCGCGGCGATGGCCGTCGAGGGCGCTGCGTTCGAAGTCGATCTCGCCGGCAAGGGCACGACCCCCGCGGTCGCGACCAAGCTGCCGTTCCTCAACAACACCTGACCTGCTTGGAGCGATCGCAGCTGCGGCTGCTTCCCTCAGTGCCCTGATTCAGGGGTGCCCTCAGTCCGGCCAGTCGTGGGTCGTGCTTTCCCACGCCCACCGTCACGGCCGAAGACTGAGGGTGGGCGTGCGGCGACTCGTTGGCCGAGTCGACTCGGCTCCCTTTCGCGTGTCTCCGCAACGCGCGCGCCCGAAGTCGAGCGGTCGCAGCTGCGGCTGTTTCCCTCAGTGCCCTGATTCAGGGGTGCCCTCAGTCCGGCCAGTCGTGGGTCGTGCTTTCCCACGCCCACCGTCACGGCCGAAGACTGAGGGTGGGCGTGCGGCGACTCGTTGGCCGCGTCGACTCGGCTCCCTTTCGCGTGTCCCCGCAACGCGAGCGCGCGCACGGCGCGATCACGAAAACACGACAACGCCCCGCAACCGCAGGGCGTTGTCCATCTTTCTCCGCTTCCGGAGTTTGTCAGCCGATGCGCGCGTCGCGGCGGCGGATCGGAATCGTGCGCGGCAGGGGCCGGCTTTCGTCGTTCGCGGCGGGCGCGGGGTCGCGGCGCGGCGCAAGCATCGAACGCTCGCCTTCCTCCAGCTGCTCCTGCATCATCTGGCGCAGGAAGCGCAGCGGACGCTCGTCGTTGATCTTCTGCTGCAGGCGGCGCAGCGCCTCGACCTCGATCTGGCGCACGCGCTCGCGCGTGAGGCCGACCTCATGGCCGATCTGCTTGAGCGTGAGCGGTTCCTTGCCCTCGAGGCCGTAGCGCAGGCGGATGACGCGCGCGTCGCGCTCGTCGATCTCCTCCAGCAGCTGGAGCACGAGGCGGAATTCCTCGCGGTTCGTGACCGATTCCTCGGGCTTGCCGTGGCGGTGATCCTCGAAGAACTCGTGGAGCTCGACGCCTTCGCCACCCTCGCCGCTCGGCGACTGGCTGGGCGCGTTGTAGGCGCGCACCGCGCGGCGCACGACGTTGAGCTTGCGGACCGGGATCTTGAGATCGTCGGCGAGTTCCTGCGTCGTCGCCTGGCGGCCGAACTTCTCCTCGAGGCGGCGGGAAGCTTCCTTCCATCGCGCGATCAGGTCGACCATGTAGGCCGGGATATGGATCGGCTGCACGGCGTTGATCAGCGTGCGCTTGATCGCCTGCTTGATCCACCACGACGCGTACGTCGAGAAACGCGCACCCTGCGCGGGGTCGAAGCCCTCGACCGCGCGGATGAGACCGATGTTGCCTTCCTCGATCAGGTCCGCGAGCGAAAGGCCGCGGTTGACGTAGTTCTTGGAGATGGAGATCACCAGGCGCAGGTTCGCGCGGATCATCCGGTCCTTCGCACCGCCGTCGGCGTCATTGATGATGCGCCAACCGAGAACCTTCTCCTCCTCCGCCGTGAGCAGGGGGACCTCGTTGATCTGCTTGAGGTAGAGATGTAGGTCTGACTGGAGTGACGAACGACCCATGGACAACCTCGCTACCGGAGAGCGGACAACACATGACCGGGTCAACGCGCTACTTGTCGAGATGAGAACCGTGCCCTGTTCCTGATGTGACTGGCACGGGGAAGCGTCGTCGGGCCGTACGTGCACGGCAAGACGCAGGACGCGGCGCATCATGCGCTTCGTCCTTTTTCACTCCCTCGACGCCGCACTTCCGTGTGGGCGGGACTCTCCCTCGCCGGAGTTCTGGGCGCTGATGCGCCGCGAGCTCCGCGCGCTAACCTCGGAAAACAACCTCCGTACGCTGCAGTCGGCTCAGCCCTGCCGACGTCTGCAAGCATACACATCTACTTCTACGAGATGACGGTGGATCATCCCAAGTGGTCCGAACTTTCGGTTTGGGAAGGACGATGAATCGATTGAGAACCCGTGATGTCCTTTGACCTGACCAGCTTTCTATGCGAGTTCAAGTTCGAGGCCGGGCGCATCAACGCGCGCCTCGCGCGCGCCGACGACGGCCGCCAGCTGGTGCAGGTGCGGGTGGAACTCGGCGTGCTGCAGATGGAGTGCGATGGTCGCCCCGATGGCCTCGAGAGCGTGCTGCCTCGGGCCGAAGCCGAGGTGCGTTCTGCATTCGCAGCGCGTGGCGCGGGACTTTCTCCGACCACGGCGGCGCAGATCCGACTCGAGATGGTTCAGTTGCAACAGCGCGCCGTGGCGTTCCTTGCGGTCGGCGACCCGGCGCGCGCGCTGCGCGATGCCGACGCGGTGCTGCATGGGACAGGCATGATCATCGAGCACGGCGCCGATGCCGATCGCGAGTGGGCGGAGGGCGCGCGGTTCTCGGTCGTTGTCTTGCGAACGCGATGCGCGGCTGCAGCGCTCGCCGCGTCAGGGCGTCAGCGCGAAGCCGGCGCCGCGATCGAGTCAGGCCTCCGCATGCTCCGCGAGGCTGCCGAGCGAATCAGCATTGGCGAGCACTTTGAAACGCTCAGCGACGTCACCGCATTGCGCGCGCTGCGTGACACGCTGGTGCCTCAGCTCCCGCCCGCGCAACGCTCCGAGCTCGAGGCGCGACTGCGCGCCGCGGTGCTCGCGGAGAACTTCGAGCTCGCCGCGATCCTGCGCGACGAGTTGCGGATGATGTAGCGGGCGACGAGACGCGCGACGCGCGACGCGTCAGGGCGTTTCCTTCGCAGCCTCGAGCGTGATGTAGACCGTCACTTCCTTGCCGTCGCGCAGCACGACGGCCTGGATCTTCGCGCCCGGCTCCTGCGCGCGCAGGTCATCCACGAAGCCCTGGCGGTCCTTGAGCTCGTGCTTGTTCCACTTGACGATCTTGTCGCCCTTCTTGAGGCCTGCCTTGTCGGCGCTGCCATCCTTGGTGACGTCGACGATCTCGATGCCGCTCGCGTCATCGGTGTCGCGCGTGCGGAGGCCGACGCGCACCTTCATCGGCTGCGCGCGCATCGGGCCGCTGGTCGAGTCGATCTCGAAACGATCGGCGCGCTGCGTCATGCTCCACGCGAGCTCGTGCCAGAGGCGCACGGCCTTGACGGCTTCCTCGCGGTCGATCTTGTCGAGGGTGTCGCGCGAGGTGTGGTAGTCGTCGTGGAAGTCCGCGATGATCGCAAACAGAATCGGCACGCCCACCGACTGGAAGCTCGCGTGATCGCTGCCGCCGCCGCCACCGCCGCGGCTCACGGCCTCGACGACCTTGACCCCCGACTGCGCGTAGATCGGCTGGTACCACTCCTTGAAGCCCTTCACGCCGTCCGACGCGGTGACGCTCAGGCGGCTGTTCTTGATGCGGCCGATCATGTCGAAGTTCATCATCAGGACGGTGTCCTTGATGGGGTAGATCGGGTTGTCGACGTAGTGGCGGCTGCCGTTGAGGCCGCTCTCCTCGGCGCTAAAGCCAACGAAGAGGATCGAGCGCAGCGGGGTGCCGAGCGGGGCATCCTTGTACGCCTTGGTCAGGCTGTTCGCGAGCAGCATGATGCCCGCCGCGCCCGACGCGTTGTCGTCGGCGCCTGGGTGCAGCTTGCCCGGGCCTTCGCGGCTGCCGAAGTCGCCCATGCCGAGGTGATCGAGGTGGCCGCCGATCACGATGACTTCCTTCGCGAGCGCGCCTTGGCCGGGGAGCACGCCGACGACGTTCTCCGCGCGCACGGGCTTCTCTTCGGAAACGCCCGCGACCGCGAGCGTGGAGCCATCCAGGTCAAAGCTCTGCGCGACACCCGCGGTGGGCGCGTCGGCGATCTTGCGGAGATCCATCAGCGAGCGTTTGCCGTCGCAGCGGCTCACGAGATCGCCCGCGGCTTCGGCGGACATCATGAACACGGGCACGTCGCACATCGCGCGACCGCCGCCAGCGTTGAGGCTGCTCACGCGCGGGTCATTCGCTCCGGGCGTGTTGACCACGATGATCGCCGCCGGCTTGCGCTTGGCGACCGCCGCGATCTTGCCTTGGAATCCCGCCTGGCCCGACCAGCCGTCGCCGCCCGACCAGAGGCTCTTGCCGTTCGCGTCCATGGGCTCGAAGCGCAGCACGAGCGCGATCTTGCCCTCGAGCGAGTGGCCTTCGGCGAAGCTCGTGTACTTCTTCTCCGCGTTCTCGAGGCCGTAGCCGACGAACGCGACCGGGCCTTCGACGGTGCCGTTCTTGCCGAGCGAGGTGAACTTGAAGTCCTTGCCCGCGACGAGCGCCTTCTCGGTGCCGCCGCACTTGACGACGATCGTCTCCTGCGTGACCTGACGCTGGCCGCCGAGCGAGAACGGCTGGCGGTAGGTCTTCGCGCTGCCGTCGGAGGGCTGGAACGCCGGCTCGAGGCCAGCCTTCTTGAACTGGTCCTCCATGTAGTTCATCGCGTACTCCATGCCGCGCGTGCCTGGGAGGCGACCTTCCATCCACGGGTTCGACAGGATCGTCACGTGGTCGTTGAAGGCCTGCACGTCGGCGTCGGACTGGGCGAGGATCTCGTGGATCCGAGGCTTGGCAGCGGCGGGAGCGGCCGGCGGCGTCGCGGGCTTGGCGGTGTCCTGTGCAAGCGCGCCGGGAGTTGCGAGAATGGCGGTCCATGCCAACGACCCAGCGACCAAGGCCGAGAGAAGCGTGCGCGAGGACATCGAGGCTGCGGTCGTCTGCATGGTTGGCTCCTGCGTTCGCCGCGGTCATCGCGGCGGGGGGAGCATTGTCTACCACGGCACGCGCCGACTGGTCGCGCCCGCACGGCGGAATCGCCGCGATTGCGCCGCTTTCGGCGCGCCATCCGCAGGACGGCCCGCATTGCGACCTGCGCTTTCGCGTCGAGCAGAGCGAGTTCGTCGCCGAGATCGCGATGAACCTCGTGATGATCGACTGGCTCATGGTCGTGCCGCGCGAGGATCCTGAGCGGATCGACGCGAGCGAGCTCGCGGCGCTCGAGCCGCGGCTCAAGGAGTACTTCGGCGCGCAGATGCCCGTGACGATCGATGGCGTGCGCGTGGCGCCGCTGCTGCGCGACGTGTCGATCAACAACCCGGATGAGGCGCTGCTGCCGCTCTTTCCCGTGAGCGGTTGGCGCGGGCTTCGCAAGGTCTCGTTCAAGCTCGTGTTCCCGCTGAAATCAGCGCCGAACGAGATCTCGATCGTGTGGCCCGCGTATCCGCCGGATCTCCTCAGCGTGCTTGCCGCAAAGCCGCCGCTCGACATCGCGGCGGAGTGGACCGCGGACGGGCTTCGCTCGCAGATCCTGTTCACGCGCGCGGAACCTGGCTACACCTGGCATCGGCCGAAGGGCGGCGTCGCGGCGCGGCTTGAGTCGGTGCCTGTTCCGCCCGCGCCGCAGCCGCTCGTGCCCGCATGGGCGACGCTCGCGGCGATGGTCTTGGTGCTGGCGGTCCTGATCACGAAGGCACGCGGCCGCTCGTGGACGAACGCACTCGTCCGCGGCGCGATCGGCGCAGCGCTCGTGGTGATCGTGCGTCCGGCGGGTCCGCCGTATCTCGCATTCGGCTCGCGCGCGGCGCCCAAGCTGACCGACGACGAGGCGTCGAAGGCCTTCGAGGCGCTGCACGCGAACCTCTATCGCGCCTTCGACTACGACGAGGAGCGCGCGGTCTACGACGCGCTTGCGCACAGCGTGGCAGGGCCGCTGCTCGAGGAAACGTATCTCTCCGTGCGCCGCGCGCTCGTCGTCGAGGACGAAGGCGGCGCGATGAGCCGCGTCGTCGCGGTGCGTCCGCTCTCCACCAAGATCGCCTCGCAAGGCGAGATCGATGTGAACGGTCGCGCGACGCCCGCGTTCGTGATCGAGTCGACATGGCAGGTCGACGGCCGCGTGACGCACTGGGGTCACACGCACGACCGCACCAATGAGTACGACGGCCGTTTCGTCGTCGCCGCCGAAGGCGACGGCTGGCGCATCCACGACGCGGAAATCACGCGCCAGGAGCGCGTCGATGGTGGCGCGACAACGCCGCCGCCAACGACGAAGAAGCCGTCGGCACCTGAAGACGAAGAGCTCTAGGCCTTAGGACGCTCTAGGCCGCAGGACTTTGGAGCAGCAGGCGGGTCACGCCGTTACGACACGCGCGAGCCGGCCTTGACCGGCTTCTGCACGCTGAGCACGACGACGTCGCGCTCGTCCGCGCCAGGCTTCGCTTCGCCGGATGGCGCAGCGCCCTCTGCGAGCGGCTTGAGGTCGCTCGCGGCGAGGATCATGCCTTGGCTGACTTCGCCACGCAGCTGGCGCGGCTCGAGGTTGGCGACGATCACGACCTGCTTGCCGACCAGGCTCGCAGGGTCGTACCACGCACGGATACCCGCGCAGACCTGACGGCCTTCGGGAGTGCCGTCGTCGAGACGGATCTTGAGCAGCTTGTCTGCGTTCGGATGCGGCTCCGCGGACAGGACCGTCGCGACGCGCAGGTCAAGCTTGGCGAAATCCTCAAACTTGATCGTGGGGATCGGCTCGGTGGTCATATCTGGAGATCACAGCGGTGTGTCGTGTCTGTCGGTTGATGAACGGGCGCAGATCAGGCGCCAGAGCCGGCGGGAGCGTCAGCTGCGCCGGGCTTCTTCTTGTCCGAGCGCGTGAGCTTGAAGTCGTAGCGCTTGGCCAACGCGTCGTAGCTGAAGAGTTCGCGCGGGTTGATGGCGAACTCGGGATCGCGCGTGACGTTCATGATCGCGGCGCCGTTGCTGGTCACGATTCCGCCAGAGAGCTCGGCGAAGCGTTCCTGCGTGACGGGCTGGACTTCGGCGACCTGGATCACGACGAGCGCGAGCTGCTCCGGCACGGCGACGGCGATCGTGCGCTGCGCCGCGGGAAGCGCCGCGATGTCGCCGATCATCGGGAGCTTCGCAGCCTTCTCGATGATCGCGGCAACGGCCTTCGGGCTGTCGCCCAGAGTCGGAAGCTGCGTACCCATGCGGATGCCGTAGCCAATGAACTGCGGATTCGCCTGGCGGATCGGCTCCTTCGGGAACTCGACCGCAACGCCGTACTTCTCAGCGACGGGGCGGATGCCCTCGGCGGCAACGGCAGCGGCGATCGCATCCTTGTTGGCGTCGAGCCACTCGAAGCGCTCGAGCGCGAGGACATCCTTCTCGACCTGCTCGCGCACGGCGGCGAGGTCGGTGGCGGCCTTCGACGGCTCTGCCGCGATCACGCGGAAGAAGTAGACGTCGCCAGTGTCGGCGGTCATCGCCGGGCTGGGGATGTTCACCTGAAGCGGCGCAATGCCGTTCGGGGTCGAAAGTTCCTTCACGCCGGCAACGAGCTGCGTCATGCGCATCTTGGTGCCGAACTTCTCGGTGGTCGACTTGCCGAGACCTTCGAGGGCCTCGAGGTCGCTCGCGGAAAGCCACGCATCGCCGCTCGACTTGTAGGCCGGCGCGGTGATGCTGAAGTCCGCAGCGATCGTCTGCGCGAGCGCCTGGAGCGACGGCATCTGCGAGGTCCAGTCGGCGGGCAGCACGAAGTAGCCGTCCGACTTCTTGAGCGAGCGCTGCACGAGGCCGAGCTGGTCGGACGTGAACTTCGCGATCTCGTCGAGGCGCGCCTTGACGAGTTCATCGGTGGCCTTGGTGCGAACCGCGGCTTCGAAAGCGGGGAAGTTGGCCACGTCGATCGCGGTGCCGCCGAACTTGGTCGGGTCCTGCGCGAAGCGCTTCTTGAGCGCGAGCGTGGTGAGTTCCGGCGAGTTCGCGACGCTGGCCGCGACGGCTGCCTTGGAGATCGCGAGCCACTCGAGCTTGACGCGGTCGGCGACCTTGTAGCCAAACTTGTCCTTGCCGATCGCGGTGGCCATGGGGCGCGCGACGTCGGCGAACTTCTTGAGCTGCTCGTTGAGCTTCTCGTCGGTCGGAGCGGCGGCGGCAACAGCAGTGTTGGTGCGCGCGTCGATCACGAACATGTCGCCGCTCACGCCGAGAAGCGTCGAGGCGATGGAGTGCTTGAGGCGAAGGTCGCTGACGCGGTCCACGGACATCGCAAGCGAGAGGAGGCGATGCACGCCCTGGAGCTTGCCGAGCGTGGTGAGCACGACGTCGGGGTTGGTGCCGCTCATGCTCGCGAGCTGCTTCACCACGTCATTCGGTGAGAGCTTCGCGCTGCCCGCGATCTGCGCGGCATACGCCTCGCCGTCGCCCTGGCCGCCGACGAAGCCAGCGAGCTGCGCTTCGTGCACGAGGAGCCACCAGTACGCGGGCTCCTTGTCGGCGCCGAGGCCAACCATCATCTGGTCGCGGAGCAGCTCGACGACGCGCAGTTCCTTCTGCGCCTCCTCGAGTTGTCCGCCAGTGACCTCGCCGCCTCCGGCGTAGGTCGCCCACAGCGAGCCGCTTACAGCGTTTTGCTGCGCGCAGCTCTGGATTGCGGACGGCATAAGGAACGCGATGAGCAGCAGGGTGCCGCCCACCACGAGGATCCACTGGTTGTACTGTCGGAGCAGCTTGAGCATGGTCGTTCGGGAAGGTATCGGAAAGCCGTGGTCGTCGCGATACAAAGAAACGACGGGAAGCAACGGAAATATTGATGTAGGAAAGAAATGAGGCCGGAGCTTGCGCTCCGGCCTCACGGTTGTGTTCCGGAGGGGTGCCGAAAGTCGGCGCGACCTTTAGCGGTAGAACTCGACGATCAGGTTCGTGTTCACGTCGAAGGGGATCTGGTCCGAGGTCGGACGGGAGACGCACTTCGCCGAGAGTTCGGCCGGATTGACGGCGATCCAACCCGGGACCTGGTGGCCCGGGATCGATTCCATCTGCTCGCGGCAGAGCTTCTGGATGCCCTCGCGGACGGTGACGACGTCACCGACCGAGATGGAGTACGACGGGCGGTCGACCTTCTTGCCGTTCACGAGCACGTGACCGTGCAC
>CAITDI010000008.1 GCA_903891095.1 uncultured bacterium
GCCGTTGGTCGCGGAGCTCGAGGACCCGCAGCCGATCGTCGAGATGCTCGAGGACGCGGGATGGCAGGCCGCGTGGATCGGCCCGCTCGAGGGCGTGGCTCTCGCGACGGCGGAGCCCGACGCTGTCGCGTGTTCGCAGGCGGTGGTACTGGCGGCGCTTGAACAGACCGTCATGCGTGTCGAATCCGACGCCCCAACCACGCTCTTGATCGAGCAATCCGAATGTCTCGCCGCTGCCTACCCAACTTGTGTCTCGGAAGGTCCTGCGGGCCCGTGGATCCCCAGCATCGGATGGGACTGTGGGCCGTGGACTCTCGCGTCGCCAACCCCTCTGACCAACTGCCGGACACAGTGCAACTACACGCGCGAGGTCTCGCGCCATCGGTTTCGGAAGATTACGGAGCGCAACTGCTACACCGGCACCTTGCTCGGTTCCTACTTGCAGACGCAGTATGAGACTGGGAGGCAGACGGCCGCGACCGATGTCTCTGGCGCCACGAGTCCCATTCAGTTGCAGGGGAGCTGCGACTATCTGGCGAGCTGCCCTTCGACTCCGATGTTTGCGGAGGGCGAGATTCCCACCTGCCAGCCCTCAGGCGGTACAACGGTGGGGCCATGGCTCGACCCGTGAGTTCTCGCGACATCGAGTGGCGACCTGTCGCGTGGATACCGTGGGGTTTGCTGGGCCTTGTGAGCCTGGCAGGTGGTTTCTTGGCGGCGCTCGTGACTGCTCGGCTGGAGGCCATTCCCGAGGGATCGACGCACTTCGAGTTCTTGCGTGACAGGGAGACGGGCGAGCGACAGACGTCGCGCTGGCATTTCAGCCCCTCTTCCCCCGACTTCGACATGTTCGTGCGGAACGGCTGGACCGTGGTCGCATACCGCCGCGCCGATGGCGGCTCGACTTTCATGGTGCATTCATGGGGTATCCCCGAGGTGCCGCCGGCGACAGCGGATGTTCCCTCGTGGAGCCGCGTGAGCACGCCGCGGAGCGAGGATGCTCGTTGCCTCGTCTCTCTCGTCGAAATCGCGTACGGATGGCCGATGAGATCGATGGTCGTCGAAGTCGCGAGGCTAGCAACCACGGGATCTCCGAATGAGCCCCGCTTTGCAATCGTTGGTGCAGCTATTCCGCCGAACTCGCGGGGCCACATGACTGCTCGGGACTGGTTCGCGCCGCCGTGGTTCACCAGCGGATTCATGTCGGACCCGCGTCCAGTGGAGGAGATCCTGGCGTCGGCACCCTCCTTCCGGAACCGGCCAGGCCCGCTGTTTCCTACACGGATGATTCCGATCGGATTCGGAGTGAACACGGGGGTGTTCGCAATCGCCATCGCCGTGGCGCTTCTCGCGCTCCGACTCGGAGTCTTGCGGACGCGTACCTCTATCCGCGCGCGCCGCGGCGCGTGCTGCGCGTGCGGTCATTCGCTTGCAGGGCTCGCGCGCTGCCCGGAGTGCGGTGCTGTGGGGCTTTGAGACGCCGCGTGCACGGCACGTGCGAGGTAGTGCCGCGCACCGCTTGGACTCCGCGCGTATCAGCCCAGCCGGTCGGGGTTCAGGCCCTTCAGGTCGTCGGCTACGAAGATGCCGTCCTTGCGGATGACCTCGCCGTCGAAGCTGATGGTGCCGCCGCCGAACTCCGCGCGCTGGATGCACACGAGGTCCCAGTGGATCTCGCTGCGGTTGTGGTTCTCGGTGGTCTCGTAGCAGCGTCCGGGCGTGAAGTGGAACGATCCCGCGACCTTCTCGTCGAAGAGGATGTCCTTCATCGCGTGGGTGATGTGCGGGTTGAAGCCGATGGCGAACTCGCCGATGTAGCGCGCGCCCTCGTCGGTGTCGAGGATCTCGTTGAGCTTCTTGCTGTCGCCCTGGCAGGTGGCCTCGACGATCTTGCCGTTCCTGAAGACGAAGCGGATGTTCTCGAAGCTCTGGCCGTTGTAGACGGTGGGCGTGTTGTACTGGAGCACGCCGTTGACGCTGTCGCGCACGGGCGCGGTGAAGCAC
>CAITDI010000009.1 GCA_903891095.1 uncultured bacterium
ACGGAGCGGTCCGTCGTATTCATCGTGCCGAGGACATGAAGGTTGTCGGGGACGAAGAAGGTGAGGCCGGAGTAGGGGAGGGTGGCGCCGTGTTCGCCTTCCCATTCGTTGATTTGCTCGTTCCACTTCCAGCGCTTCGAAGACTCGATGAGAAGAAGCAGTTCGCCAAACGCGCGGGGCACGTTGCAGCGGTTGATCTCGTCGAGCACGAGGAGGAACTTCTGCTTTGGACTCGCGCAGGCGTTCGCGCAGGCAATGAGGAAGTGTCCTCCGCGGACGACGAAGGGACCTTGACCGTTGCTCGTTGAGGCAGCCACCGACTGGCCGTAGCACTCATGGAAGTAGCGAGCGTCTTTGCGCGGCTTGAGGTTCCACGCGCCGCCGAGCTCGCCGTTTGCGGGTCGCACACCTTCGATCAGGTCCTCGTACCCCGTCGCGGGGTGCATGACGATCGTTGTGAGGCGCCCGCCGTAGGTAGAGTTCTTGAGATCGAGGATCGCGTGGCTCTTGCCGGTGCCGGGGACGCCTTCGACGATGAGGTTGGGATTGGAGTCCATCAGAACCCCTAAAGCACTACAAGATGCGGTCGGGCTCGACTCGGGAAGCTGGCACGGAGCACGCTGTAGTAGCTCAGTGATCTCGGGGATCGCGCAAAGCAGTTTCTGCGCTGCGGAATGGAGGGCCTCGGGGGCCTCGTCAACCTCGAGATATGCGTTAGTCCCATTGTCCCCAGCAAAAGATGCGACGTTGGTTCGCACGCGGGCGAGTGCATCCAGCGGTATTGCCAAAACGGCGTACTGGGCGAAATTGTCCGCTGAGAGTTCCAGGTCCCTGAGCGGCGTGCCGCATCCGAATCGATCCTTCAGCTGTGCTGGGGACAGCTGGCCGAGACCCTCGCCGGTGAAGGCGTCGGCCTTCGTAGTCCAAGTCAGTACGGCCCGGCAGAAGGCGGCGTCGCCGCGTTGTGTTAACGAGCGCTCGATGTACTGCAGTAGGAGTTTCCGAAGCCGCCTGTACTCCGGAGTAACTTCGCCGCGGGAGCCCGAAGCTACTCGCAGGAGTGTCGTGCGCCGCAGAGCTTCGCGAGACGCGCCGCTTACTTGCGTCGCTTGCTGTACGAGGTCGTCATCGCTCCAGAAACTCACACGGCAAGGCGTGGTCGCCGCATCGGTCTTGGAAGTCAGTTTCAGCGTGAATTGCGCCATGCCAGAAAGGCTACCAGAGGGCAACTCGCATGCAGTCAGGAATGGCTGTACGCGCTACTCCCCGAGCGTTGTTTGGTGAACGGGCGAATGGCAACTCCGGGCCGAATACGAACCCAAGTAGAAGCCCCAAAGGGACCTTGTATGCTTGCGAGGGCGTTGACCATCGCGGCATAGATTCTGCAGTGGGCTGCCCAGCTCCAGCAATAGCCCGGGGGTAGGGCAGCAGGTCTTCATCTTTCTTAGTTCTGGAGAGGGTTATGGCTCGCATGTCGTAGCTGCAGGGCCAGTCGCTAGGTTTTCGGAGAAACGTGCTTGCGGACGCCGCGAGTTGCACTCAGCCAGGTCCCGATTCTCACCTGACCAGGTCGTCGATCACCGCGTGAAAATCATCGGTGGGATTCAGGTCGCTATCCAGCCTCTCGGGCAGATGGATCTCGAAGGTCACACTTGCGAGGGCAACATGAGCGAAGGGCTCCAGATCACTGGTGCGAGGAACTTGAATTGCGGGGTCGGACATGTCGTAGAGCCGCGCGAACTTCTGTTGCCAGCGCATCGCGTATAGCGGCCACTCTCGCATCGTTGCATGGTCATATCCGGACGACGCGCTTCCTGGCCGCGTGCCGTAGCGACTCACGTTGTGGAGGAATTCATCTTTGGCTCGGGCGTATGCCTCGCAGGTGTTGCCGGATTCAAGTAGCCCCAGGATCTCATCAACCTGCGCAGCGATACTTCGGCCACCTTCCTCCGTCGGCGCGAACCCGATACTGAGAAGGTGGAGTTGGCCGAGGCCTGCTGAGACTTGCTCAAGGTTTGCGATGTGGTGATGAGAACTCGTGCGGCTTGTGGCCTTGACTTCGACATCTGCCTTTCGTCCAACGAAATCTCGACCAGAATCGGTGTAGCCGCGCCATGTTTGGAGTGCCGCGACCCGCTCCTGGCCTTGAGGCACGAGGGTCAGAATCTGCTGCAGAAACATCAACTCACCGAGCAATCCAATCGCAGCCTGGTGACTGATGCCGCACTTGAGCAGCGCGAGCTCGATGAGCGGCTCAGCCTGCCGAAAGGCTGTGTGCGGTTCAGTTTCGAATTGATTTCGGGCTAACTCATCTAGAATGAGCGCGGCGACGCCAACGAAGTGGGAATCCGACGGCAGTACGATCCGCGTTGCGGCGAAGCGCCCCCCGGCATCGTCCTTCCATACGTTCTGCACCATGTGCTGGGTCACCACTGTGCTTCTAGCGTGCAGGTTCTCTGCTACGAGAAAGATCTCCAGCCTTCCAAGTGCGTCCCTTGCCGCACCCATCTTGCGGTGGGATGTGAACCACCAAGGCATTCGGGCGTCAGCGAATCGTGCCGGCTCGAGTTGGCTGATTCGATCACGCAGCTGTTCGAAACTCATCATTGGGCAGCTCCGGGCGGGGCAATCCGAAGTGCACAGATTTGATCCGGACCACCTGCAGGCAGCGAGAAGCCAACCGCTAGTCGAATGTGATTTGAATGGACGGGGGCTGGTTGGTCGCCCGACGGCACTACGAAGTGCAGAAGCATCAGTCCGAACTCCCCGGGACTTCTCCACCAGGTGTCATGGATCAGAATCGCCGGTGTTTGACGCGTTTCGCCCGGTCGGTGGTAGTCGAAGAACTGATCGCCTCGATATGCGTCGGCTTCGTCGCTCGGATTTCGAGATCCCCAAGTGGAGATCAGCTTTGAAGTCGCCTCGTCAATCTTTCTGTACATCAACTTTGGGCGGTACTCGGCACCCAGGGGCGCTGCGATCGAATTGAGTGGGTCAGAGGGAGGTGCGTCGAGGCTTCCGAATCTGATGCCGACCCAAATCTTTGGGATGCGTCGAAGGCGCTCTGCTACTGAAAGATGTGGCCATGGCAAGTCGACATGATCATTCGCTAGCAGTCCTGGGCCGGACAACTTGGCACACTGCGACCAGAGGCGGAAGTAAGCGGCCAAGGTAAACGGACACTGCTGGGGTAGCAGCGAAGTAGCGCCAGATTGCAATACGGAATCAGGGCGGAAAAGACGGTTGTTCGAGTTCGGCGGTGTGATTGCCGTCTGCAGCTTGGCCCACCGCAGATGCTCCTCGGCATCCGGCGAAGGGTCATGATTCGGATAGGTCAAACTGTCTAGGAAGTCAGCGACTTGGCAGAGGTCCATTGGGATTTGCGAAACGACGCCGCGCGGGCGGCCGCGCGCGGCAACCTTGTCCCACGAGATCTGGTTTGCAAATTTGATCGCCGTCTCGACATTGGGGTCTCGACCAAGCTCACTTGAAATCAGTGATACGAAGGGATGGGCTCCGGGGCAGAGTGGGAGCGCTCGGATGTTCTGAACCTTCGCGGTTGCGTCATAGGTATAGCCCTGAAGGACTTGCGGTTGGACTCCCGCGTCTGGGTCCGAGCGGAGTCGATTGAAGATCTCTTGCCGCAAGGCGTCGTCGTCAAACTTGTAACGCTTGAATCGCTCATGCTGACCGTGGAGCATGAACACACGGCAGTACTGCAAATGCAGCCCGCGGTACCCAAACCAGCGTTGCATCTGGGATTGAGTGTCTGCGTTCGCTAGTTTTGGATTTCGCAAGAACACCGTTGTCGAAAGGCCCTCTAGGGTGAGCCCCCTCGACATCACATTTCCTGCGATGAACAGGGTGCAAAGGTCGGGTGTGACCCGCCATGCGCCGTCCTCTCCCAGGGTCGGATCGAAGTTTGGCGCGTCCTCCGCTGCCTCATCGCTGTTGACGATCTTTAGTCGGATCGCTGGTAGCACTTCTTCGACGATCATTTGCCTCACGATTGCCCAAGTCGGAGGCGGCTTGAGCGCGATCGCTTCAGGGCGGGCTCTGAGTGCTGCAGTGGCGACCCGATAGTCCTCGAGCCAGTCTTTCCACTCGGATTCAAATTGTTCCAAGTCGAGCTCGAGACGGTGCCAGTCGAGTTTGCCAGAAGGTAGGCCCTGCTCTCTGTCCTCTGAGGAACTGGCCGTTGAGCCGTGCACCCAACCGCGGACAATGGCTGCGCATTCGAAGTGCGAATCAATATCGCTCGCAGGATTGAGGAGCATTGAGCATATTGGTGGCGTGGCTCGTTTAGCGGCGTCCCGTGTTTCGTACAGCGCCGTACGTGCTTGCATGAATGACAGCTTGCTCTCGCATAGGCGGCAGGCGGAAGCCACTATGAACGCCCGAATGGCGTCCGTGGTCGTGTCTGCCACGAATCGGTTCCAAGCCGGACCGTCGGTTGCAACTGGATCCGTGACGATGCGGCAAGGCTGAAAGGAGTTTCTTGGGCTCGGGTAAAACTCCTGTCCTCCCGTATGCCAGTCGGCAAGGGATCCGCTCGCCTCATACGTTGGCAGCAAGCGCTCATCAGGATCGCCCTTGCTACCAGGGGTTCGAATTGCAGTAACGAAATGGCGGGGGCTGAGCGGATTGTGGTCGCTTTGAAGAAGGTTCGCCTGCGGAGTCGCGGTGTACGCGAGATACGCGACGCGTAGTTTTGGATGGAACGGCATCGACGCGCCGCCCGGATTCTCCCAGAGCCCCACAATCTGCCGCGGCATAGCCTTGAGTTCGGCCGAATCGCTGGTCGTGTCGTTCAGGATGGACCCATCGTCCGCCTCATCGTCGATCACGAGCATTTGTAGCGGGCGATCCATAGATTCTGTGATCTTTCGGATCGCGCGCGACGCGGCTGATAGATGATCACCATGCTTCATCACGACGAAGAACGCGGGCTTGCCATCGCGAAGGTGGCGCTTCCCCTCCGGCGTGCCAATTTCATAGAGATCGCGCGGGTTCGGCGCGTCGCCGCCGATCACGCGCGTCAGGGGCCTCCAAAACCTCGCAAGGCCGCGCTCGAAGTCCACGGCAGGCGCCCAGCCATCGAGTTCGTGGGCTGCGCGGAGGGCCGTCTGCTTCCATAGCGACGTTCTCGTTCCCGATAGCAGCACGATCAAATCAAACTTTGCGTCCACTGCCGCTGCCGCGACGGCAAGCATGGAGGCGGTCTTTCCGCTCTGAACGGCACCAATCACTAGGCCGGAAATCACACGGCTAGTCTCAGTCGCCAAATGGCGTTCGATACACGCAAGAATGTGCTGCGTGTCGACACGAAGCGCGTTTACGCTGGCGGGAGCGAGTTGCGATTTTCGCGCCAGTAGACTTGCGAGCCATCCCTCCGCACCGGTTGGCCCGGGCTGCTCAATTCGAATCATCCCGCCGGTCACGTCGAGCGACCTCCGCGGTGGGCAGTAGATTCAGGGCTCCAAAGTGCTTGCGCGGCGAGCAGTGCGGCCATGGGATCGCATTGAAACTGCTCCTCGAATGCCCTGGTGCAGAGCTCAGGCTTTAGGTCGAGCGCGTAGAGAATCTGGACCACGGCGTTTCCGATGAATGCCCATTGCGTCTTGTTTTGTGACTTTGCCGGTCTGAAAAGTTGCTCAGTTGCTTCGAAGATCTGACGGGCGCGCTGTTTGACTCGATCGTCGAGCAAGTCCCCCAGCGTCACCCGAGCTATGAACATTGCGGTGAGTGCCGCCACAAATTGCAGATCTTGCCAACGGGTCCCGCTCCCATCGTCTTTGAATCTTGGGGCCCAGATTGGCTGCTCGATCAGGATGTCGGCGGCGGAGCGCAACGCAGCGAAGCTGGCTTCTAGTCCTGCTCTACTAACCAGGCAGTCGAGAGGAGAGCCCGCCGTAGTGTCGGCGCTCCGCCCGGCCGCAAGCATGCATCGGTCAAGCAGGTTGTTGATCTGGCCGGCTGTTGAAGTCACCCGGAGTCCCGCGGTTGTCTTCTCCAAGGCGAACACTGTTGCAAACATCCAGCCCAGCAACTTCGCCTTGCGATATCGAATTGTCGGAATCGATGGATCGGCTAGCGCAGCGCAGATGGACTTGAGGTCGGCCTTAAGCGCAGCGCTCGCCGATGGTAGAAGTGTCTCCGTATCCCGATTGGATTCGGTTGCCGCGAGTAGCGCGCGTGTCAGATCGATCTCGTGGTAGACCGCGTTGCGAATCTCTTCTGCGTTGAGATGTTTGCCCTGGCGGTTGTATAGGTTGAAGACTTCGTGGATTTGGCGCGGAGTAGATCCGTTGAAGATGATGACTGCTAGCGTGTAGTCGGTTCCGTGCTCAAAGATCTCGGAGGCGTTGCGCCGGTTTGCTGCGATTTCGGTCTGTCGGATTTGACTGTAGTACTTGCCTTCGCAGTCTTTGAGAAGCGCGATGCGTCCAAGTTTTGATCCCGTTCGGAGCTTAAACGGCAGCATGTTTCGCCGTTCTGTCTCCGCGCACAGTTTGTCGTTCGGGAACTGTCGATTCCAGAGTCTTCGGAACTTTGGATAGTCGTGCTCAAACGCGAATCTAAATCCGGCTTGGGGGAACTGCCTCTCCAATTGGTCAACTCGTTCAAGGGCCTTTGGGTGCTTGCCAATGAACCGCAAGATGGAAGTGAGCCGCTGCTTGCCATCGACGACTTCGTATCGCTCTGGTTCCCCGCGCCTCGCGGGCACGTTCAGGAGCACGATGGAAGGAAGCGGAATCCCGCGAAGAATCGATTCGATGAGTTCTTGTGAGTTTCGCAATGGCCAGACATCGTCGCGCTGATAAGAGGGGCTCAAAATGAGCCGCCCTTGTGCGGCGAGGAACGCGAGGTTTAGGATTGGGCGAGTGGTCGTTTGCGCAACGATGGGACTCGGCTGTTCCGTGATCGCAGTTTCGGCGTCCCATGCATCTGCCCAGGCCTCTGATGCTGCTTGTCGCCCCGAATCTTCGAGTTGTTCTGTGAATGTCTCCGCGTGCCGTGTAGCAGCTTCGATCCGGTCAACGAGTCTTTCTGCGCCTGCGGCTGTCAGCATCGGGCCAAAATCTCCGCGTGAGAGGCAGAAATCTGCCTCGCGCCCTTGAACGCCAAGCAACTCAAACAATCTCAAAGCCGCAGCGAATGGGTCATCGCGAAACAGTGAGGTTGGGATCTCGTCATCGAGGCAGAGCCAGCCTTGCTCATGCAGCGCAGCGTCAAGCCACTTCGCACTGTCGTTCGCGGAAAGCTCCGCTTTGTTACGCGGATTGCGTCGGCGGCTGAACGAGGACGGAGTTTGCTCAAGGTTGGAGAGTTCCTCCAGCAACTCGCCGATCTGACGCATTGCTTCTTCCAGTTCCTCGGGGGTGCTTGGGGCTGAGTCTGGCATTTGGGCCTTTCGTTCGCGGTCTGTGATTGCCGTGTGCAACAGAGCGACTGGCGCGAAATTGTAAACGCGTCAATCGCCGCAAATTTCTACCGAACGGATTTCGCGTGGAAATCGTCGTGTAGCGGGGTCGGTGGCGCTTCAAGCAGCCTGGAGGCGAGAAGGGCGCGCGGGGGTTGCTAGAAAGTCCAGCCCGCCAGAAGCGTTGCCGCGTCTCAGCGCGCGAACAGCGGAAGCGGCGTGCCGCGCGTCGGCACTTCCCCCGTCATCAACGCCTGCGTCACGAGCCTGACCACGCCGACATTCACCGCGTTGCCGAGCTGCTTGTACGCCGCCTTGTCCGACACGCCCGCATTCGCGAACACGTCCTCGGGCACGCCTTGCAGCTTCGAGGCCTCGCGTGGGGTGAGCGTGCGGTACTGCTTCGCGCGTCCGACCTTCGGGCCGATGATCGAAGTCTGCGTGATCGCCACCAGCGCGGGCAAGTAGCTCGCGGGCTTCACGCGGATTCCGCTCGGGCGCATCTGGATCACGAGGTTCTGGATCGTTCGACCCTTGCGCGTCGGGTGCGCCTTGCGCGCCTGCCACTCGAACTTTTGCCGCGACGCGGGGAAGTCACGCACGGTCTCGCCGGACTTGCCCCACGTCATCTTCAGCCAAGAGTCGATGAACTCCTGATGCGCGTTGTAGAACGCGCTGTTCTTCCGACGGAAGTCGGCTTCCCACTCGGGCATCGTGTTTGCGATCGTCGGGCGCTTCTTGAACGCGTCTACCCAGATCGGGTGGCCCGGCAGTTGGTCGGTGGCGATGTTCGCGACGAAGTAGTCCCACGCCTCGAGCCACGCGAGCTCGGATGGCTTCAGGCGATACCGCTCCACGCCCTCGATTTCCGCATCCGGTTCGAGGTAGTCGGCGATGCGCCACTTGTCGGGATTCCAGTCGCTGAAGGTCGTGCGCGAGAGCACGTTGTGCTTCTGGATCTTGTTGCCACGCGCGCCGACGTACTCACAGAGGATGAACACGCGGTCACGAACCTGCGGCGCGCCGCCGGCTTCGGCCGGTACGAGATGCGGCGACATGATCAGCGGCGTGTCGCACACGCGGTACCCGGCGTCGCGGATCGACTCGATGATCGTGCGCCAGGTCTCGGTGTGGCGGGGGCCGACGAGATTGCGCACGTTCTCGAGCACCATGTAGCGCGGCTTCTTCGCGCGCGCGATCTCCATGATGTCGAAGAAGAGCGTGCCGCGCGTGGTGTCGTGCACGCCCTTCTGCGCGCCGCTCTTCGAGAACGGCTGGCAGGGGAAGCCGGCGCAGAGGACCTCGTGGTCGGGTACGAGGCGTGCGATCTGACGGGCAGTTCGGGTCGAGGACTCGTCGTCGATGTCCGCGCGCGTGAGTCGGCGGATGTTGTCGATCAGGCGGTCGGCCGGGAGCTCGGGGAACGTGCTCGCGTAGACCTCGCGGCACTCGCGGTCGAGCTCGCATGCCATGACGCATTCGCCGCCGAGGCCATGGAGTGCATGGTGGAAGCCGCCAATTCCCGCGAAGAGATCGATGAAGGTGAATTTCGCCATGCGAAGCTCGGAGTTTGTTCGGGCAGCTTAGCGTGCGGTATAACCGTGTCAATCGGTTCGGCGATTTTCGCAGGCTCAACTCGGGGAACTCGCATGGCGACGGCGCTCACCAAGCAAGAGATCATGAATCAGGCGTGCGACTTGCTGTCGCTGCCGCAGTTTCCTGTCAGCAGGGGTTCGACTGAGCCACGTACGTTCTTCGATGCGGTGGCGACGGCGGTCGGTGTCGATCCACGGGAGTACACGAGCAAGCAACTGCTCGCGGAGGCGATCGCTCGGCGGCTCGGTCAGGATTGGGATTCAAGTTGCGATTCCAGGAACGAGGCCGCATCGGGCGGCGGCACCGTTACCGCGGAAGGGCTTTCTCGCATTCTTCGCGGATTGCAGCAGCGGGGTGCCTCGGAGGATCAACGGTTCGAGCTCCGATTGGGCGCACGAATGGCCCGGGAGCAGTTGCCACGACAGAAGCCGACGGGTGCGGATCAGCCAGAGCGCGTCGTTGGCACGACTATGTCGTTCAAGCGGTCCGCTGAGGTCGCGGAATGGGTGCTGAAGTACGCAAAGGGCGTGTGTGAGCACTGCTCCGCGCCGGCACCTTTCGTAACCAAGGATGGGACGGCGTATCTCGAGGTGCACCACGTGAAGCCACTTGCCGAGGGTGGGGCGGACACGGTGGAGAACGCGGTGGCGGTTTGTCCGAATTGCCATCGAGCAGCGCACTATGCACGCGACGCGGTCGATATTGCGAAAAAGATGGCGGAGTCAATTCGTAGAAGGGTGTATTTCACCGACAATCAGCAATGACAGCGCGGTAGTTCAAGTGAATAAACTCGAGCCCTTCGGAGGAATGTGATGGTGACGCGCAAATGCGGAGTTTCGCAAGCAGCGGTACTCAAGCAGATGGTACTGAACACGAGTAACTCCTTGGAGCTATTCCGTGAGGCTGTAAGTAATAGCATCGATGCCGATTGTCGAGAGATCAACATCTTACTCGACCGCTCGGGAGGCGACGTTTGGGATGTCGTCATCCAAGACGATGGGCATGGAATGGAAGAGGCGCACATGTGCGCGTTCTTCAATATGGGAGAGTCCGTGAAGGATTTCGAGTCCCGCGGCGCGGGCTCCGAGCTCAAGCCGACGCTCTCCATCGGCGAGAAGGGCCTTGGTTCAAAGACTGCGTTCGTTGCTGAGGAGATACGGCTGGAGTCCTGCCGCAGTAGCACTGGAAAGCGGTTGGTCGGCAAAATGAGCGGCGCGATGGATGCGCTCCGCCGTGGAGAAGTCCCCACCTTTGAAGTCGAGGAGCCTTCAATCGGCGACCGCTTTGAGTTGCAGCGAAGAGGAACGCGTATCGAACTGCGCGGAGTTCGGATTCCGACGTTTAATGGAAAGGTCTGTAGCGAGGCGAAGGAGGTGGCTGATCGCCTCATGCACTATCTCAGAACAAGTTGTGCGACTGGCACGGTCAAAAACCTATTCGCTGGGCGAAAGCATGTGAAGGACTTGGTGCTGAACGTGGCGGCGATCCCGGATCTAACGATCGAAGTCAACATCAGCGGCCAACGGCCTGTGCGGCTTGAGCGTATGTCAGGTGCGTACGAGATCCCCGATTCGAACGTGAATCCCACGACCGGCCAGCCGGATCGGACGACGGGCGTGCCGAGAAACTCCGACGAGTTCTGTGACACGCACACCTTCAGTCGAGAGCGGACGATCTCTGTCCGAGGTGAGAATGTAACCGTCTTCTATGACGGCCTCGCGATTATCGCGGGCGCGAGCGTTCGCGGCAGAATGCTCAGAGACGAACTCAAGCAAGGGTGGACTCACAAATCTCAAATGGGCTTGCACCTGTGCCGCGATTTCATCCCGCTGCGCGCAGACGGTGTGCTCTCACGTGAACTGCTCGATCCCGAGTACTACTACGAGTTCAAGGTGTTCTTGAACTGTCAGTGGTTCACGTTAAACGCCGACCGAAACAGCGTGACCAACCAAGAGAGCGATGAAGTCGCTTGGATTCTTCGGGACTTCAGGGACCATGTCTGGCCGCAGATTGATCAGAAATACCGCGCGCTGAAGCTGATGCGGGAGGCAGAGGAGCGCGAGATTGCAGCCATAGAGAAGACGCAGCAGTCGACCAGGCTGAAGACGGAGTACATTCGTCGAGAGGCGCTGGTAGTAAGGCGAGACGGGGCAAGTCTCCAGTTTGCCAAGTCACCCCAAAATGAGGCGGACGTAAGTCATTTGCTTGCCATGCTCGTGCAGAGCGGGCTCTACGTGGATCAGCTCAAGCCGATCTCAAAGTTTGGTAGTTACATCGATCAGGCCACGGATTTACTTTGCGAAGACGCATCGGGGAAGCCATTGCTGGTAGAGATTGAGCGTGCCTTGCCGGCACTCTTCCGCCATGGACATCCAGTGGCGTCGTATGACATGGTTGTGGTTTGGGAACTAGGCGGAATGGGTGATGGCGATACGCAAAGTGCCTACTGGGGCGACAATGGCACTCCGGTTACCGTCAAACTCACAGGCGGTCCCTCGAATTGGAAGCTGAGCTGGGGAACCCGCACCCGGCCACTGATTGTGATTTCCGAATTTTTGTAGATGGCAGTTTGGTAGCGGGTGGTGCGCCTGACTTACGGCCCTTTCGCCTGCCCATCTTCCTTCCTCACACCTTCCCCGCCGCAAACCCACTCGCCGCCTCCAACGCCTCCCGCGTCTTGCTCGGATCCTTGCCGCCGGCCTGCGCCGTGTCGGGTCGTCCGCCACCGGCGCCGCCGCACGCCTGCGCCGCGGCCTTCACCCAGTCGCCGGCCTTGAGCCCCTTGTCGATCGCGCCCTTCGGGCAGGTCGCCGCGATCGCGACCTTGCCGCCGTCGAAGTCGGGCGACAGGAACAGCACCGGCGTCTCCGCGAGCTTCGCGCGCGCGGCGTCGATCGCCGCGAGCAGCGCGCCCGCGTCGGCGCCGTTGATCATCGCGACGAGCGGCTTGTGCTTCTCCGCCGCGTTCGCCGCGTGCTGGTCGACGAGCGTGCGCGCCTGCGCGATCGCCGCGTCGCGCGTGGCGCCCTCGGCCTGCTTGCGCGCGGCCTTCGCCTTCTCGCGCAGCGGCTCCAGCGCGCGCTCGATCTCGACGCGTGCGACCGCGCCGAGCTCGAGCGACTCGGTCATCTTGGCGATGTCGGCGATCTCAGGCGCGAGCGCGTCGCCGTCGAGCTTCGCGGCGGCGTCCTTGATGCGCTGCGCGAGTCCGTCGGCGGCCATCTGCGCGGCCATCGCGCGCGGACCGGTGAGCGCGAACACGCGGCGCACGCCGGCGGCGAGGCCGCCTTCGCTCACGAGCACGAACTGCCTGGCCTCGCCCATGTAGCCGAGGTGCGTGCCGCCGCAGAACTCGATCGAGAGTTCCTTCCACTTCGGGTTGTCGGGCTTCGCGACGAGCTCGGCCACGGTCGCGCCGATCGACACGACGCGCACGGGATCGGGATAGCGCTCGCCGAACACCGCGCGCACGCCGTTGATGCCGCGCGCGGTCGCGAGCGGCACCTCGCGCGCGTCGACCACGTGGTTCGCCTTGATGCTCGCGTTCACGCGATGCTCGACGTCCTTGATCTGCTCGACGGTGAGCGGCGCCTTGGCGGCGTAGTCGAAGCGGAGCTTCTCGCCGTCGACGAGCGAGCCCTTCTGCTCGACCTCGTCGCCCGCGACGGCGCGCAGCGCGAGGTTGAGCGCGTGGGTCGCGCTGTGGTTCGCGCGGATCGCCTCGCGGCGGTCGCGCGCGAGCATGAGCTGGCCGCCCGCGCCGCAGTGGATGCGGCCGCGGCTCACGCGCCCGATGTGGAGCACGTACTGGCCCGCGCGCTGCACGTCCTCGACGGCGAAGCTTCCGCCGCCGTCGATGTGGAACTCGCCGTGGTCGGCCACCTGGCCGCCCATCTCCGCGTACATCGGCGTGCGGTCGAACACGCACGCGATCACGCGCGCGCCGTCGGCGTCGGCGTGATCGTCGAAGTTCTTGCCGTTCCAGATCGCCATCAGCGTGGCGGTCGTGGGCTTGCCCGCGAACTTGCCGTGGTCGTCGGTCGGCTTGACCGTGAGCTCCTCGAGCTTCGCGATCGCGTCGGGCGGGAAGTGCATGCCCGCGTCGCTTCCGCCCGCGCTGCGGCTGCGCTCGCGCGCGGCCTCCATGAGCGCCTCGTAGCCGGCGACGTCGACGGTCATGCCGGCTTCCTCGGCCATCACCTGCGTGAGGTCGATCGGGAAGCCCGACGTGTCGTGCAGGCGGAACGCATCTTCGGCGGCGATCTGCCTGCCGCCGGCCTTCTTCACGCGCGCGGCGGCGTCGGCAAACAGCGCGAGGCCGCGCTCGAGCGTCTTGCCGAACTGGATTTCCTCTTCCTCGATCAGCTGCGCGACGCGCTTGGCCGCGGACGCGAGCTCGGGGAACGCGCCGCCGAGGCTCGAGACCACCGCAGGCACGAGGTCCTTGAGGAACGGCCCTCGCACGCCGAGGGTCTGGTGGCCGTGACGCACCGCGCGGCGGAGGATGCGGCGCAGCACATAGCCGCGGCCTTCGTTCGACGGCGTCGCGCCGTCGGTGAGCGCGAGCGTGAGGCAGCGGATGTGGTCGGCGATCACGCGGTAGGCGATGTCGGTGTGGTCGTCGAGCTTGCCGGTGTACGCGCGCGCGCCGGTGCGCACGCGGATCGCCTCGAAGACGGGCGCCCACAGGTCGGTGTCGTAGTTCGAGCGCTTGTCCTGGATCACGGACACGAGTCGCTCGAGGCCCATGCCGGTGTCGACATGCTTCGCGGGCAGCGGCTTGAGCGAGCGATCAGGCTCGCGGTTGAACTGGATGAAGACGTGGTTCCAGATCTCGAGCACGTCGGGGTCGCCCGAGTTGACGAGCTTCGCCGCGTTGCGGCCGCCGCCGATGCGGTCGTAGTGGATCTCGGTGCACGGACCGCACGGACCCGTCTCGCCCATCTCCCAGAAGTTGTCCTTCATGTTGCCGGGGATCACGTGATCCTTGGGCAGAAGCGTCTCCCACAGCGCCTTCGCCTCGAGGTCGGGCTCGAGTCCCGCGGCGGGATTGCCTTCGAACCATGTCGCGTAGAGGCGGTTCGGGTCGAGGCCGTAGACCTTGGTGAGCAGCTCGAATCCCCAGCGGATCGACTCCTGCTTGAAGTAGTCGCCGAACGACCAGTTGCCGAGCATCTCGAAGAAGGTGTGGTGATAGGTGTCCTTGCCCACGTCCTCGAGGTCGTTGTGCTTGCCGCCTGCGCGAATGCATTTCTGCGTGTTGACGGCGCGCGTGTAGTCGCGCTTGCCGCGTCCAAGGAAGACATCCTTGAACTGGTTCATGCCCGCGTTGGTGAACAGCAGCGTCGGGTCGTCGTGCGGAACGACGGGGCTCGACGGTGCGAAGGTGTGGCCAGCCTTCTCGACGAAGAAGTCGATGAAGGCCTTGCGGATCTCGGCGGCAGTGGTGGGGCGCGACATGGGGACGCGCAAGATAGGGGAGCGCCCGCGCGTATGGGGAAAGGGGAAACGGTGCCTGGCACGTGCCATGAGGTGCCTGGCACCTCCTAGCACGTGCCAGGTACCAATCCCCTCACGCCGTATGCGTGCGTGCCGACTGCTTGCTGCGGTACCAGCCGCAGTGCTCGGCACGTGCCGTGAGGTGCCTGGCACCTCATGGCACGTGCCAGGCACCGGTTGGTAGGCTGCGCGGATGGCGTCCCGATCACCCCACACCCGCATCCCGCTCGTCGGCGGCAACTGGAAGATGAACACCACCCGCGCCGCCGGCCTCGAGCTCTCGCGCGCGATCGCTGCCGCCGCGCGCGCGAACCCCGCCGCCGAAGTCGCCATCTACCCGCCGTTCCCGTACCTCGCCGCCATCGCCGAACTCGCCGCGGGCGCCTTCCGCGTCGGCGGGCAGGACTGCTCCGCCGAGACCTCCGGCGCGTTCACCGGCCAGACCTCCGCCGGCATGCTCATAGATACGTCGTGCTCATCCGTGCTTATCGGTCACTCCGAGCGCCGCCACGGCCTGGGCGAAACCGACGCCATCCTCACCCGCAAGCTCGCGCGCGCGATCGAAGCCGGACTCATGCCTGTCCTCTGCGTGGGCGAAACCCTCGCCGAACGCGAGTCCAACCGCGCCCACGACGTCATCGACGCGCAACTCCGCGGTTCCCTCGCCGGTCACCCCGAGGCCAGCCTCGCCAACCTCGTCATCGCCTACGAACCGGTCTGGGCGATCGGCACCGGCCGCACCGCGACTCCCGATGATGCAGCCGAAGCCCACCGAACCGTGCGGCAAACCCTCGCGGATCTGTATAGTGCGCGATTCGCCGAGCGCACCCGTGTCATCTACGGAGGCTCGGTGAATGCGAAGAACGCGGCCGATCTCTTCTCTCACGAGGAGATCGATGGCGGGCTCGTCGGGGGTGCGTCGCTCAACGCGGCGGACTTCGCGACGATCATCGCTGCCGCAGCTGCGCGTTGCCAGGCTTGAGCCTGGTACCCGCAAGTGTCCGTCAGGCCGACAGATCGGTTCCACCATGCAGATCACCTTCTCCATTCTCACTGTCCTCTTCATCGTCGTCTCGATCGCACTCGTGCTGATCGTGCTCGTGCAGCGCCCGCAGGGCGGCGGCCTTTCCGGCGCGTTCGGCGGCGGCGGCGGCACCGACACGGCCTTCGGTGGTCGCACGGGCGACGCACTCACGGTGGCGACGATCACGGCCTTCGCGATCTACCTGCTCATCGCGATCGCGCTCAACATCACCGGCAACGTGATGAACCGCCAAGCCGCCGACACTTCCGCGAACAAGACCAACGAGACCGCGTCGACGAAGGCTCCCGACACTGGCGCGACCCAGTCGCCCGAAGGCGCGGTCAAGCCGATCCAGCTCACGCCCGAGCAGGCGAAGGCGCTCCTCGGTGACAAGCCGATGCCGGCGAGCGGCAGCGGCGTGCCTGTGAATCCGGCGAACCTCCCCGCGCCGGCCCCCGCGCCCGCGACCGAGCCGGCTCCCGCGCCTGCGCCCACGCCGACGCCGACGCCGGCTCCCGCGCCCGGCGGCGTCTGATTCGCCCGCATTTCCGCAGGCAAACACCGCATGATTCGCTCAATGACCGGTTTCGGCGCAGCCACCGCAGACGCGGAAGGCTGCCGATTTTCGGTTGAGATCAAGAGCGTCAACAACCGCTTCTTCAAGGCCACCGTGCGTGTGCCCGAGGAACTCTCGACGCTCGAGACCGAGATCGAGACCGCCGTCGCCAAGCGCCTCGGCCGCGGCAGCGTGATGGTGCTCGTGCGCTTCGTTCCCGGTGGATCCGTCGCGGCGGCCGAAGTCAATCCCGATGCCGCGCGCACCGCGCTCACCGCGCTGCTTGCGGCGCTTCCCGCGGAGCTCCGCGACCGCGCGACCGTCGATCTCGGCGCGCTTCTCGCGGTGCCCGGCGTGCTGCGCACCGATGGCGTCGAGCAGATCGTCGAGATGGCGCGGCCGATCGTGCTGCGTCTCGCGGACGAAGCCTGCACGCGCGTCCTCGCGATGCGCACCAAGGAAGGCGAGTCGATCGCGCGCGAGATGAACAAGTTCGGCGAGGCGATCCGCACCGCGCTCGCGGCCGTCGGCGAGCGCGCGCCGCAGGCGACGCTTGCGTATCAGGAGCGCCTCCGCACGCGCATGAACTCGCTGCTCGCCGAGGTCGGCGTGACCGCGGCCGAGCAGGACCTCCTGCGTGAGGTCGCGGTGTTCGCCGAGCGTTCCGACGTCGCCGAGGAGGTCGCGCGCCTCACGGGCCACCTCCATCAGTACGAGCAGGTGATCTCGCCCAAGCATGCCGAGCCCGCGGGCCGCACGCTCGACTTCCTCTCGCAGGAGATGCTGCGCGAGGCGAACACCATCGCGTCCAAGTCGCAGGACGTCGAGATCGCGCGCCGTGTGGTCGAGATGAAGACCGCGATCGACCGCATCAAGGAACAGGCCGCCAACGCGGAGTGACGCGTGGAGCAGCCTGCCGATCCCAACAACGACAGCAGCAGCGGCGGCAGCGAGTCGCAGCGCGAGCAGCTCCAGCCGCGCGAGATCGCGCAGGTGCTGTCGCACTACGACCTCGGCGTGATCGCGCGGATCCGCGAGTATCGCCGCGGTTCGCGCCGCGCGGCCAAGCTCAAGCTCGACACCGAGCGCGGCGAGTTCCTCCTCAAGCGCAAGGCCGCGACGCACACGCGCGAGCGCGCCGACGCCGGCCATCTGCTGCAGGCGCACGCGGCCGAGGGCGGCGTGCCGATCGCGGCGCTGTTTCCGCTGCGGCGCGGAGGCACGCTGCTCGAGCTTGATGGACGGCTCTACGAGCTCTACCGCTGGGTGCCGGGCGCGCGCTTCGAGCACGATCCCGCGCAGGCGCGCGAGGCCGGCGTCGCGCTCGCGCGCATGCACCGCGCGTTCGCGGGGCTCGAGTTCGCGGCGGGCATGCCGACGGGTGGATTCTCCGAGACGAGCGCCGTCGAGCGCTCGCTCGCGCAGGCGCACGCCGCGGCCGCTGCGCGCACGACGGGCGACGACGAGCGCGCGCTTCTCGCGGGATTCGTCGGTTCGTTCGCGCAGCACCTCGCGCGCATCGAGAAGAAGCTCGTCGAGAAGGGCCTTCCCCTGCAGCAGGTATCCGTGTGCCACGGCGACTTCCATCCCGGCAACACGCTGTGGTTCGGCGTCACGCTCGGCGCGGTGATCGACTTCGACAGCGCGCGCTACGAGTCGCTCGCCGCCGAGGTCGCGAACGCGATGCTGCAGTTCTCGCTCAAGCACCGCGTCGGCGAGAACCCCGACGCGTGGCAGATCGGGCTCGACATCGACCGGCTGCATGCGTTCAGCGCGGGATACCGCTCGGTTCCCGCGACGGTGCCGCATGCGCAGCTCGCGCCGCTGCTGCCGTGGCTGATGATGTCCGCGGTCGTCGCCGAGGCCGCGGGTCCGATCGCGCGCGACGGGGATTTCGCGGGGATTCCTGCGGTTCCGTTCCTGCGCGCGACCTCGCGCTGCGTCGACTGGATCTCCGATCGCACGCGCGCGATCTCGTCGGTGTTCGGCGGCTGAGAAGCTGTTCGCGCGCATCCGCGCGGAACGCGTGCTAGGCTAGCCCCGATGCTGATCGCGCTCGCCATCGCAGCAACCGTCATCGCCGTGCCGCTGCCTTTGCCCAAGCCCGCGGCCACGCCCGCGCCGCAGAACGGCCTCGTCGTGCTCGACGGCAACGCGCAGTTCCAGCCCGTGCGCGCGAAGCCCGCGGATCTCCCCAGCGACGACGCGCTCGCGCGCATCAAGCTCGAGCCCGAGCTCGTCAGGCTCGCGCGCAGTCTCGATGGCGACGCGTTCGCCGAGCGCGAGGCCGCGCGCGTCGCGATCATCGCGCGCAAGCCCACGCCTGAAGAACTCATGGCGCTGCTTCTCCGCAAGGACCTCGGCGACGAGGCGCGCCACACGCTGGTCCGCATCCTGCGCGACCGGATCCTTTCCGCGCCGCGCGGCGCGCTCGGCATCCGCATGGAGACGATCGGCATGGGCATCGGCGGCGGCGCCGCTGGCGACGGCGTGCGCATCACCGGCCTCGTGCCCGGCATGCCCGCCGAGCGCGTGCTCCAGGTCGGCGACATCGTGCGCAGCGTGAACGGCACGCCGCTCAGGACCAACATCGACCTCACCAACGCGGTGCAGGCGATTCCGCCGGGCGGCGAGGTCAAGCTCGTCGTGCGGCGCGTCAAGCGCGATGCGGCGGGCAAGGCGGTTCCCGCGGTGCCGGCGCTCGCGCCCGCGGCGGTGCCTGAGGCGCAGCAGGCGCGCGACGAGATCGAGGTCAGCGTCCGCCTCGGATCGACCGACGATCTCGCCGAGAAGGGCGATCCCCAGCTCGCGCCCGGTGTGCTCGGCGGCGGCGTCGCGATAGGACTGCAGATCAACGCCGAGCGCAGCGCGACGGCGGACGCCGCGACCAAGCGGTTTCTCCCCAAGGTCAAGCAGGTTGCGTTCAGCGAGCGCGTTGCGGTGCGCGCGGATCGTCCTGCGCCGACGATCGACTCGGTGCGCAAGCTGCTGATGGAGCTTCAGCTCGGTGGCGGCGACGCGGACCTCGTGCGCGTGCATCGCACGCGCCTCGACGCGCTCGCGCAGCAGTTTCAGAACGCGAGCATCACCCCAGAGAGCCGCAAGCGCCTGCAGCAATCGCTCGAGGCGCTGGAGACTGAGATCCTCGGTTCGTTCTGATGCGTGGCGCGGGTTGTGTGAGAGGCCGTTCGACTTCGACGTCCTGCGTTCCGCGGGCTTCCGCCCACGGGCATTCATGCAACTGGTGATCGGGAGCCCTCAACCGTAAGCCTTCGGTCGACTCTCGCCCACCGTCACATCACGACAGCGGATTCCGGAAGTGCTCGTTCTGGATCGGCACGACCACCTCGAGCACGTGCTGCAGCACCTCGGCAGGCGAGCCCATCGCGTTGACCTCGTGCACGATCGCCTTGGGATAGAAGTCGAGCACGGGCCGCGTCTCGCGCGCGTACACCTCGAAGCGGCGGCGGATGACCTTCTCGTCCGCATCGTCGACGCGGTTTTCCTTGAGCGCGCGGCGACGCATGCGCGTGACCATCGCCTCGATGTCGGGGCACACGAGGTGCAGCACCGCGAGCACCTCGAGGTGTTCGGCGAGATGCTGCGCCTGGTTGACATTGCGCGGGATGCCGTCGAGGACGAGCAGGTCGACGTTCGGCTTGTAGATCGAGAGCACGGTCTGCGCGTGCATGTTCTGGCGCCACATCTCGATGGTGAGCTCGTCGGGGACGAGCTCGCCGCGCGAGGAGAACTCCATGAACTTCTTCCCGAGGTCCGACGCCATGTCGAGCGAGCGGAACACGTCGCCGCACGCGAGGTGGTAGAAGCCCGGAACCTGCCCGAGGATCTTGCCTTGCGTGCCCTTGCCGGCGCCGGGAGCGCCGAAGAGGAGGATGGTCTTGTATCGCCGCGCGGTGACAGTCGACATGGTGTTTGCCTCGGGATGCGCCCGTTGGGGCGGGAGCGGAGGGTAGATCGACCGCCGAGAAGCGTGGGTTGAGCGCCAGTCAAAAACCGCAAATTGCGGCGGCTTCCGCATGTCCGCGTCGCGCGGCGCGGAGGATGCGTCGGGCGTTACACTCGCAGGATGCAGTTCCCCGCCAAGCGATGGATCCGGCCCCAGATTGTGGAAAGGGCCGTGGAAAGTGCCACGCAACGGGCCTTCGGAAAGGTCGCAGACACTGCGACCGGATCCGCGGGCTCGGGCATGCGCCTTGGCATCGGCCCGTCGCCGATCGTCGACCGGCTGCTGACCGCGCGCGGCGTTCCCGCCGGTGCGGCCCGCGACGCGTTCTGCCGACCGCAGCTCGCGCACCTGCAGCATCCGCGCGAGATGCACGGGATGGTCGAGGCCGCGCAGGCGATCTGCGAGGCGATCAAGGCGGGCCGCCGCATCGCGATCTACGGCGACTACGACGTCGACGGCATCATGTCGACGGCGATCGTGTGGCACATGCTGCGTGTGCTCGCGCCCAAGGCGACTGTGCGCACCTACATCCCGCACCGCATCGAGGAAGGCTACGGGTTGAACGCCGACGCGCTGCGCACGCTGCGCGCCGAGGGCATCGACGTCGTGATCACCGTCGACTGCGGCGTGGCCGCGATCGAGGAGGCGAAGCTCGCCGCCGAGATCGGGCTCGAGCTCATCATCACCGATCACCATGAGCTCTCGCCGTCGGGCGAGGTGCCTGAGGCGCGCGCGGCGGTGCATCCGCGGCTCAAGAATCAGGGCACGGGCGATGGCGTCGCGCAGCGCTTCGGCGACCTTTGCGGCGCGGGCGTCGCGTGGAAGCTCGCGTGGATGCTGGCCGAGACCTGGTGCGGCCCGGGAAAGCTCCCCGATGTGCTGCGCGAGCGCCTCAAGTCGCTGCTGCCGCTCGCGTCGATCGGCACCATCGCCGACGTCGTGCCGCTGCGCGATGAGAACCGCGTGATCGTCTCGCGCGGACTGACCGAAGTCTTCAACACCGGCATCGTCGGCCTCGACGCGCTGCTCGCCTCCGCGCGGCTCGAGCAGCGCGGCATGGACGCCGAGAAGATCGCCTTCCGCCTCGCGCCGCGCATCAACGCGTGCGGCCGCATGGGCCATGCCGAGGATGCCGTCGAGCTCTTCACGACCGCGGGTCCCAAGCGCGCCGACGAGATCGCGGGCATGCTCCAGACGCTCAACGACAAGCGTCGCGAAGAGGAGCAGGAGATCTTCAAGTCGGCGCTGGCGCAGGTCGCCGAGCGCTACGGCACCGCGAAACCCCGCGGAATCGTGCTGCACCACGACGAGTGGAACCTCGGCATCGTCGGCATCGTCTGCTCGAAGCTCGTCGACATCCACGCGTGCCCCGTCGTGATCTTCACGCGCAACAAGGACATCTACAAGGGTTCCGGCCGCAGCGTGCCCGGCATCGAGCTGCACAAGGTGCTCGCCGCATGCAGCGCGCATCTCGCCGGATTCGGCGGCCACGCGATGGCCGCGGGCGTCAAGGCCACCGATCCCGCGCAGATCGAGGCGTTCGCCGCCGCGTTCGAGCGCGAGGTCGACCAGCTGCTTCCGCCCGCCGACGAGCAGAAGGTCCCGATCGAGATCGACTGCGTGTGCTCGGTCGGCGACCTCGACCTCCCGACCGTGCAGGAGATCCAGACCCTCGCGCCGTTCGGCCGCGACAACCGCAAGCCGCTGTTCCTGCTCGAGGACGTCGAGGTCACGCAGGTGCGCATGTTCGGCAAGACCGCGACGAACCTCGAGATCACGGTGCGGCAGCAGTCCGGGCGCGGTCCGGTGGGTTTCCTCCGCGCGCAGTGGTGGGACGGCGCGAAGCACGCGGGGCTGTTCGCGCGCGGGACGCGCGTCGACCTGGTGGTCGAGGCGGGGCTCGACAGTTTCCGCAATCTCACCGAGACGCAGGCGCGCGTGGTGGACATCCGCATCGCGCAGCCGGCGGTGGTGGGCGCCGCGGTTGGAGCAGGAGCCTGACCATGAGCCTGAACATGAGCGCGAGCAACGACTTCCCGACCACGCAGGCGACCTGGATCGACGAGCAGATCAAGGACGGAGACGCGGGCATCGCGCGCGCGAACGAGCATCTCATGACGCGCTACGCCGCGCCGCTGCGGGCGTATGTGCAGGGGTCGTCGCTGCGCGCGCTCGACGACGCCGACGCGCTCGTGAACGGCTTCTTCGCCACGCGCCTCGCGCGCCGCGAGTACCTCGAGCACTGGCGCGCGAGCGGGCTACCGCTGCGGCGCTGGCTCGTGAACGGCCTGCTCCTCCACGGCCGCGAGCGCATCCGCGAGCGGAAGAAGGCCAGCGGCGCATGCGGCGACTGCGGCTGCGGCTCGCCGTGCGCCGAGATCGGCCTCGAGCCGAGCGCGTTCGAGCAGTTCGAGCGCTCGTGGTCGCGCGCGCTCCTCGGCGACGCCTGCGCGCTCGCCGAGCAGGAGCTCGCGCGCGCGGGCGACTCCGACGCGTGGGAGGTGTTCCGCAGGCATTTCCTCGATGGAATCGAGTACGCCGACATCGGTCTGCAGCTGCGCATCACTGCGGCGGAGGCCCGCACGCGCGCGCGCCGCGCGAGCTACCGCTTCGAGCGCGCGCTCCGCAAGCTGCTCGCCGACGAAGGCGTGGCGGAGAGCGAGCTCGACGACGAGATCGCGTGGCTGATGGAGGTTTCGGGGAGGTAGCGTCAGGCGGACCGCGCGGTCCGCAGGCGCAGCGAAACCTCGATGCCGCTCTTGAAGAGCAGGTCGATCAGCGTGTCGACGCTGAAGCGGTCGATCTTGCTGCGGTAGAGATCGCTGATGCGCGGCTGCGTGACGCCGAGAGAGCGCGCGGCTTCGGTCTGGTTCCAGCCCAGTTTCCCGATGCGCGTTCGCAGGGCGATCATCAGGTCGGCGCGAAGCTGGAGGTTCTGCGCCTCGTACTCGGGCCGTCCGAGGTCGCGCCAGATGTTGCCGGAGGAGCGGAACATCTGCACGGGCTTCTCAGCTGCGCGAGCGGACGAGCGCGCGGAATCTCGTGCGGCCGAGCTCGATGTCGCGGATTGCCGTCTTGCGCGAGCGTTTTTCGAAGACGTGGAGGATGTAGATCGCCTCATGAAACCTCGTGACGAAGAAGATGCGGTGCTCGGTCTGCGTGGAAATCCGGATCTCGCCGACGCCCGGGCCTACGGTCGGCATGGGCTTCCAGTCGGACGGCATGCCCCCGCTCTGGAGAGTCCGCAGTTCGGCGCCTGCTTGGTCCTGGATCTTGGCGGCGCAGCGCCGCATGTCGTGGATGCTCGAGCCGATCCACACGATCGGCTTTGGCTGGGGCGTTTCAGGGAGACCGTGGAGGACTATATCCATTTTTGTATGCTCGGCAAGCGCATTCCGTCCGCGCGCCGAGACTACGGCGTGTGGCAGGTCCTCCCCGGCTACGAGCGGCGGGTTTGCGGAACTTCAGGTGATTGCGAAAGCGCGCGCAGCGGGCGCGGTTGGAGCGGAGCAGCCGAAACGGGAGGTGCCGTCGGCCGCGTGCGTCACGAAGCGCGCTTCGCAGCGCGCGCCGCGTGCCTGGGCTTCGCGCGGATCTGCACATCGACTCCCGCGCGCGCGAGCAGCACGATCAGCGAATCGGTGCTGAACCGGTCGATGCGGTCGCCCACCAGCTGGCAGATGCGCGGCTGCGACACGCCGAGTTCGTCGGCGGCGCCGCGCTGGGTCCAGCCGCGGTCGCGAAGCAGCTTCTGGAGGTGCATCATCAGGTACGAGCGCACGTTCATCGCCATCGCGTCGGCCATCGTCGGCTCGATGTCGAACCACACGCTGTTCACATAGTCAGCGGGGTCGGTCGAGATCTCGAGCACGCGCTTCTCGCTCGCGGAGGAGCGCTTGGTAGCGCGCGCGGCCGAGGTCCTGGTCGGGGTCGATGTCGTGTTTCGCGGTTGCTTGGGGCTTCTTTTCGAACGCGCGGAGGATGTAGATCGCCTCATGGAACCTCGTGACGGGCCGAGAGGCACCGCCGGTCTGGGATGCTCGAACTCGATGACGATATCCGTTTGGATATCACGCGCAACGATCGTTCCGCGCGCATCGCGCGGATCTACCGCACCGTCGCGCAGATCGCGTCGAAGCGCTCGATGAACTCCGCGCGCTCCGCAAGCGCCTCGAGCTCGGCGAGCTCGCGGCGCACGAGCGCGCGGTCGAGCCGGTCGCCTTGGCGCACGAGGATTCCGCGCACATCGTCGAGATCGCGTGCGCGCCCCGCGAAGACCTTCATCGTCACGAGATCCTCGGCCGATGCGGTGCGCAGCGAGACGCCCGGCGCGTACTCCGCGGTGCTCGCGCGCTGCATCATCCGTTCCTCGAAGGGGAGGGCGGCGAGGGAGATGTCGATCGCGATTCCTGCGTCTCTCGCGAGCAGCGTTCGGTGCCTGATCGCGAATGCCCGCGCATCGGGCGTGCGTGCAGTGAACGTGGAGAGCACGAGGTCGACCACGGGCGCCTCGAGGCCAAGGCCCGCGAGCGCCGCGATGTCGACGCCTTCGTGGACCGCGGCTCTCCCCAGCGGAGCACGGCGAGGCCGCCGATGAAGCAATTGCGGGTTCCCGACGCATCGAGCGCACGCTGGATCTTGAGCGCGGACGCGAAGAGTTCGGTCATCGTCCGCTCCGTCGGAGGCATGCGTCGAGCGCGGCACGCAGCTGGAGCGCGCTCTCGTCGTCGTCGCGCTGGTCGGCCACGGGGCTATCCAACACGCCCGCGAGTCCGCTCCAGGCAAGCCAAACGGGGTCGTCGCGCGTCGCCGCGAGCTCTGCATCCTCGATCCGCGCGACCGCCTTATGCCCCGCCGCCTGCGCGCGCAAGTGGGCCTTGTAGGCCTCGAGTTGTGTGGTGGAGGGCGTGTCCATGCGAGGTTTCTCGCGAGGTTCCTCGCGAGATTCCTGGCGCGAATTCATGTGGACAGGATACCCCGCGTGCGGCTATCACCCGCGGCGATGACGATTTCCCGCGACCAGGCGACGAGGCTCGGAAGTGCCGTGCGCGACGCGCGTTCGGCGCCGCGCACGCGCTTCGCGCGCGGAAGCGTGACGGTCGCCGCGGCCTGCTTTTTCGCGGGTTTTGCGATGTTGCTTTCGTCCGCGCCGGGGGCGGTGCGCCTATCTCCACGCGCCGGTGAGTTCGCCGGTCGCGAGGAGAACCAGATGAAGCACGGTGCGATGGCGGTTGTGTCGGTGGTGTCGGCGATGTCGTCGCTTGCGGCGACCCAGCTCGCTCCCGCGCAAGCGGTGCAGTGGCGCGTGGCGGATGGGGGGAATGGGCATTGGTACCGGCGCATTGATCGGAACGATCAGTCGTGGAGCGCGCTTCGCGCGCGTTGCGAAGCTCAGGGCGGGCATCTCGTGTCGATCACCTCTGCTGCGGAGAGCAGCGTGGTGGTCGCAGTCATGGCAGGGCAGCGATGCATCATCGGTGGGTTTCAAGACCGAACAGCCCCCAACTATGTCGAGCCCGCTGGTGGGTGGCGTTGGTGCACGAACGAACCGATCGTGTGGTCGAACTGGGAGGGCGGCGAGCCAAACGACTACTGGTCTTGGGGCGAAGACATCATGGGCGCATATCCGAACGGTCTCTGGGTCGACTTGTCGGATCGTCCAGGTGATTTGGGATGGCCGGTGAGCTTCGCGATCGTCGAGTTCGAGGCCGACTGCAACAACGATGGGCTGGTCGACTACGGCCAGATCAAGCGTGGCGAACTCCCCGACTTCAACGGCAACAACATCCCCGACTGCTGCGAGCAGGGAAGTGCGTGTGCTGTCGGTAGCTACCCCTTGCAATGGCGCGTCGTGGACGGGGGCAACGGGCATTGGTATCAGCTCGTCGTCAGCGGTCCCGTCACGTGGACGGCCGCGAAGCTCGCATGCGAGGAGCGTGGCGCACATCTTGTGACGCCCACGAGCCTTTCGGAGAACGACTTCGTGACCCAACTCGGAAGCCGAGCGGAA
>CAITDI010000010.1 GCA_903891095.1 uncultured bacterium
CTCGCGCGCCGCCTCTCGTCCGACGGCTGGAGCATGAAGGCGATGCACCGCCTCGTGATGACCAGCGCGACCTACCGTCAGTCGAGCGCGGCACTCACGGCGCTGCCCGACACGGATCCCGACAACAGGCTGCTGTCGCGCTTCCCGCGACGCCGCGTCGAGGCGGAGATCATCCGCGACTCGGTGCTCGCCGCATCGGGCGCGCTCGACAACGCGATGGGCGGCACGCTGCTCGGCTCGGGCGACCACGACTACGTGACCAACGACCAGTCGGGCAACGCCGCGCACTACGACACCAACCGCCGCAGCATCTACCTGCCGGTGATCCGCAACGCGATGTTCGGGCTGTTCACCGCGTTCGACTATCCCGATTCGAGTGCGCCGATCGAGTGCCGTCCGCGCACGGTGGTCGCGCCGCAGGCGCTGTTCTTCATGAACGCGCCGTTTGTCGAGGCCGCGGCCAAGCGCGTGGCCGACGGACTCGCGGCGAGCACGCAGGATTCCGACGAGCGCGTGCGCGGTGCGTTCCGCGCGGCGCTCGCGCGCGATCCCGATGCGCGCGAACGCGACGAATCGCGCGACTTCCTCGCGCAGCTCCAGCGCAACGGCATGGACGACAAGGACGCGCTCACGCGCCTGTGCCACGCGCTTCTCTCTACGAACGAGTTCGTCACGCTCGAATGAGCGCCACCCGCAAAGGCCACGCATGCTCTGCTCGCACCGACACGACCCGATCTCCCGCCGCGACGCGCTCACCGGCCTCTGCGCGGGCTTCGGCTCGATCGCGCTCGCGGGCCTGCTGGCGCAGCTCGCCGAGGCCAACGGCGGCGTGCTCGCAGCGCCGCACTTCAAGCCGCGCGCCAAGCGCGTGATCTTCTGCTTCATGCACGGCGGGCCGTCGCAGGTCGACACGTTCGACTACAAGCCGCTGCTCGCGCGCGACGCGGGCAAGCCGCTGCCGTTCGCCAAGCCGCGCGTGCAGTTCGCCGAGACCGGCAACCTGCTCGCGAGCCCGTGGAAGTTCCGCCAGTACGGGCAGTCGGGCGCGTGGGTGAGCGACCTCTTCCCGAACATCGCCGAGCTCGTCGACGACCTCTGCTTCATCAAGAGCCTGCACGGGTCGAACCCCGCGCACGGCGGCGCGCTGCTCAAGATCCACACGGGCAGCGACACGTTCATCCGTCCGTCGATGGGCTCGTGGGTCTCGTACGGACTCGGCACGGAGAACTCGAATCTCCCCGCGTTCATCACGATCTGCCCGACGCTCGGCCACGGCGGCGTGAACAACTTCTCGAGCTCGTTCCTGCCGGCGTGGACGCACGGCACGCCGATCGGACATGCGGGCGTGCCCGCGTCGAAGGCGCAGTTCGAGCACATGACCGCGGGTCTTCCGATCGACGTACAGCGCCAGGAGCTCGACTTCCTCAAGTCGCTCAACGAGCAGCACTCGATGAACAACGGCACCGACGCGGCGCTCGAGGGCCGCATCGAGAGCTTCGAGCTCGCGTTCCGCATGCAGGCGTCCGCGCCCGCGGTGATGGACCTCACGGACGAGAGCGAGGCCACGCTCAAGCTCTACGGCATCGACGAGAAGAAGACGGAGAACTTCGGCCGCCAGTGCCTGCTCGCGCGGCGGTTCGCGCAGGCGGGCGTGCGCTTCATCCAGTGCACGCACAGCTACAAGTGGGACCAGCACGGCGATCTCCGCAACGGCCACTCGACCAACGCGGCCGAGGTCGACAAGCCGATCGCGGGCCTGATCCGCGACCTCAAGAGCCACGGCATGCTCGAGGACACGCTCGTCCTCTGGGGCGGCGAGTTCGGCCGCACGCCGACCGCGCAAGGCGGCGACGGGCGCGACCACAACCCGCACGGATTCACGATGTTCATGGCGGGCGGCGGCGTGAAGCCCGGCTTTAGCTACGGCGAGACCGACGACTACGGCTACTACGCCGCGGTCGACAAGGTCGACGTGCATGACCTGCACGCGACGATCCTTGCGCTCATGGGCATCGATCACGAGAAGCTCACCTTCCGCTACGGCGGGCGCGACCACCGTCTGACCGACGTGAGCGGCAAGGTGGCGAGCGCGATCTTTGCGTGAGTTGCAGAAGTGAAGTGAAGTGAAGCGAATCGAAGGCTCACGCAACCCGCTCCGCAGGCTCACGCCTGACGGGCATTCATGATTCTCGAAGGCTGACGATTGCGACTTGCATGAATGCCCGTGGGCGGAAGCCCGCGGAACGCTGGACGTGGGAGTCGACCAATCGAAGGCTCACGCCTGACGGGCATTCATGATTCTCGAAGGCTGACGATTGCGACTTGCATGAATGCCCGTGGGCGGAAGCCCGCGGAACGCTGGACGTGGGAGTCGACCAATCGAAGGCCCACGACTTCAAAGGTCCACGACTTCCACGGCTCACACATGCCGTGGCGACGGCAGCACTGCGTTCGCGATCAGCAGGCCTGCCGCGATCGATGCGGCGACGATCATCGCGCCGATCGCGGTATTCAGCCCCGCGACCGTGTCGCTCGCGATGATGCCCTGCATGCCGCGGAAACCGATGCTTCCCGGCAGCAGCAACGCGAGGCCCGGCAGCACGATCGCCAGCGTCGGGCGACGACGCACGCGTGCGTAGATGTTGCCCGTGATGCCGATCGCGGCGGCCGCGATCACCGGCGCGACATCCGCGCCAAGCCACTGCCGGCCCGTGCGGATCGCGAGCCACCCCACCACGCACGACAGGATCACGATCGGCGCGCGCCGCGGCCGCGCCTGGAACGCGATCACGAGACCCATCGAGATCGCCAGCAGCGCGCACACGAGCCGCGGCGTGATCTCCGCGACCTGCGCGGTCGGCACGACGAACGCCGTGTGCTGCGGAAGATTCATCCAGACCGCGATGCGGTCGCCGATCGCCGCGCCCATGCCGACGACCACGAGCGTGGTCACCGCACCGATCAGTCGCGCGCTGCCCGACGCGAGGTTGCGCGTCGAGAGCTCGCTCATCGCGGTCGCCAGTGAAAGCCCGGGGAGCAGCGTGACCAGTCCCGCGAGCGAGACGATCGCGGGCGACGACTCGAGCCCCGCGCTGCGGAAGAGATGCGCAACCAGCGCCGCGATGATCGTGCCGATCGCCGCCGCCGCGAACTCCGCCAGCAGCTCGCGCTCGCGGGCGCCGACCGAGAGCGCGATCGAACCGCCGACCACGAAGCCGACCGGCAGCGCCGCCGCCATGTCGGCCCACGAACCGCCGAGGAACACCGCCGCGCCCGCGGAGAACAGCGCGTAGCCCGCGCAGTTGACCAGCGCCGTGGGTCGCCTGATCCGCGCGCGCGCGCGGTCGAGCGCCGTGATCCCGCCCGCCGCGTCGAGGTCGCCGCGCGCGACGCGGTCGGCGACCTTGTACGCCTCCTCGAGCATCGCGAGCTTGGGCGAGCCAGGGTCGACGCGGAAGGTCATGATCCGCTGCGCGCCTTCCTCGCCGATGCCGATGTTGATCGAGGTCGGCAGGGAGAACACGCAGACCTTGAGCCCGAGGCGATCGGCGCAGCTGGTCACGAGTCCCTCGAGGCGATGCGCGGGCGTGCCCGCCTCGTGCAGCATGCGCGCGAGCTTGGCGAGAAATCGATCGCCTGCGAGCTGGGATTCGGTCACGTCGGGGGCGGCGCTCATCGGGGCGCAACTGTAGGGCTTCCGCCCGTTTCCGAGGGAGCCGATCCTGAGATAGACTCGCGGGATGCTCCTCCGCCGGATCTTCGACACGCACCTCGCGCAGGCTTCCTACCTCGTGGGTTGCCGCACGACCGGCGAGGCGATCGTGATCGACCCGACCTGCGACATCGACCGCTACATCGCGCTCGCGGCGAGCGAGAACATGCGCATCACCGCCGTCGCCGAGACGCATGTGCACGCGGACTTCGTGAGCGGCGTGTGCGGGTTCCTCGCGCATCACGCGGTGCGCGCGTACGTGAGCGCGGAGGGTCCCGACTCGCCGTGGATGCACGCCGGCGGCGACGGCACTTGGGCCGCAGGCTCCGAGCTCGTGCGCGTGCGCGCGGGCGACGGCTTCGCGGTCGGCAACATTCCGTTTGCCGTGCGCCACACGCCGGGCCACACGCGCGAGAGCCTTTCGTTCGAGACGCCGAGCCCGAAGAGCGACACCAAGCTGCTGTTCTCAGGCGACTTCCTCTTCGCGGGCGATGTCGGCCGGCCCGACCTCGGTGCGTTCGCGACCGAAGGCATGTCGATCAAGGACGCCGTCGATCGCCTGCGCGAGTCGATCGCGTCGATCGAGGATCTGCCCGCCAGCACGCAGGTGCTCCCAGGTCACGGCGCGGGCAGCGAGTGCGGCAAGTCGATCTGCAACCTGCCCGCGACCACGATCGGCATCGAGCGCGTGATCAACCGCGCGGTGCGCGAGCATGCGAGCGCGGCGGGCTTCGAGTCGGCGGTGCTTTCGGGCGCGACCGAGCCGCCGCCGTACTTCGCGCGCGTGAAGAAGCTCAACGAGGCGGGCGCGCGCATGCTCTCCGCGCCGCCCGATGTGCGCGAGCTCGACTGCGCGGAGTTCACCGCGCGCTGCGAGCGACCTGAGTTCACCGTCATCGACACGCGGCCGTGGAACGACTACCTCGACACCCGCCTCCCGTACGCGATCAGCGCGCCGTTCGAACGGTCGTTCGGCCCGACGGTCGCGAACTACCTCGAAGAGGACGACCGAGTCGTGCTCATCGCGGAGCGCGCGAAGGTCTCGGAGATCGTCCGCGTGCTGCTGCGCGTCGGCGTCGCGCCCGAGGCGATCGAGGGGTTCATCGAGCCGAGCGCGGTTTCGCGGCTCGCGACGGGTTCGTTCGCGACCACGGGTGTGGACGACATCTCGCCGGTCCGCGCGCATGAGATGGTCGAGCGCGGCGAAGCGTCGGTCGTCGACGTGCGGACGTGCGCGGAGTACGGCGCGGGTCACCTGCCTGGCGCGAAGCACATTCCGTACACGCACCTCCGCGCGCGCGCCGACGAGATCGACCGCACGCGCCCCGTGATCTGCTACTGCCGCAGCGGCAACCGCAGCGCGCGCGCCGCGGCGTACCTCGCGCGCGCGGGCTACACGGCGTTCAACATGCGCGGCGGCTACTGGCCGTACGCGGGGCGCGGGTATCGCGTCGAGTGAGCGTGACGTTGGGGAGGGAGCGAAGGCTCATGCAACCCGTGCCGCAGGCTCACGCCTGACGGGCATTCGTGGCTTTCGAAGGCTCACGAGTGCCTGTTGCATGAATGCCCGTTGCTTGAATGTCCGTTGCATGAATGCCCGTGGGCGGAAGCCCGCGGAACGCTGGACGTGGGACTCGATGGGATTCACTTTTTCTCTCACGCCCCACCCTCACCGCGTCGTCATGCGCTGCGCGCGGGGAATCGTGTCGAGCAGGCGCACTTCGCCGAGATTTCCCATCGACACGATGCCGCTGCCATCGGGCAGCCAGTCGAGGAACGCCACCTGCTGCGAGTGGACA
>CAITDI010000011.1 GCA_903891095.1 uncultured bacterium
GATGCAGGATCTCCAGCTCCGCGAGGGCAGCGAGAAGATCGGCATCCTGCTCTACCCGGGATTCGTCTCCCTCGATGCGATCGGGCCCTACCACGTGTTCCTCAACATGATGGGCGCGCAGGTGCGCTTCATCGCGAAGACGCGCGAACCCGTGCCGTGCGAGGGCAAGTCCGCGGTCACGCCGCACGCGACCTTCGCCGAGGCGAAGGATCGGCTCGACCTCCTGCTGGTTCCCGGAGGCATGGAGGGCACGCTGGCCGCGATGGAGGACGAGGAGACGCTCGAGTTCCTCCGCACGCACGGCGCGCGCGACGGCATCGTCGGAAGCGTGTGCACGGGTTCGCTCGTGCTCGCCGCGGCCGGCCTGCTCGAGGGGCACCGCGCCACGAGCCACTGGATCTCGCGCGAGGTGCTGGCGTGCGCGGGGGCGACTCCGGTGAACGAGCGCTTCGTGATCGACCGCAACCGGATCACCGGTGGCGGCGTCACCGCGGGCATCGACTACGGCCTGCACCTCGTGCAGCGCTGGCGCGGCGACTCGTATGCGAAGGCCGTGCAGATGTTCATCGAATACGACCCGAAGCCGCCGTTCCGCAGCGGGACGCCCGAGGGCGCGGACGCCGACCCCGCGATGGCGCTGCTGCTGAAGTCGGCGCACGAGCCGTTCAACCAGATGGCGACCGCGGCGATCGGCCGCAGCCTGGGCGCGAGGAAGCGCACGTCGCGCGGATCGTGAGGCTCGTCGGGCCATCGGTGCTGCCGGCGACTCGCTGCGCGCAGGCCCCGCGCGCGAGGACGACGAGGGGCGTACCCTGAGGTCCGCGCGTCTGCAACCGCTCGGGGCATTCGGGCCCCGGCCCGTTCGCGCTCAGCCCGTCCACGCCGACAGGAGCATCGCCACATCGGGCGCGCCGACGCTGCCGTCCTGGTTGATGTCGGCGGCGCCGCCGGCGTCGCCCCAGGCCGAGAGCAGCGACGCGAGGTCGATGCTGTTGACGGCGCCGTCGCGGTTGATGTCGGCGCGGTTCACCACGCCGCCGTTGAAGAGCCGCCCCGCGGGCACATAGTCGCCCGCCGTGCCTGGGCCAGACCACGCGAGCGTGAGACCAGCGCCGCCGCCTGCTTCGAAGAACTCGACTCGGAGCTCGTGCAGTCCCGCCGCGAGCGCGCGCGTGCCGGTGACGGTCGCCATGCCGTGCAGTCCGTCGTTGTTCGCGACGAGTTCGCCGCCGATGTAGAGCTTGGAGCCGTCGTCGCTGGTGATGCTCAGGCTCCAGAACCCAGTCGCGGGAACGTCGATCCATCCCGTGTACGTCGCGCCGACATCGTCCGCGCGGCCGCTGCCGGCGTAGTTGCCGTTCGTCGACGGGAAGTTGATGTTCGCGACCGTCTCGGACGCGTAGCTCGTGAGCGTCGAGAAGTCGGGCAGCACGGCCGGCGCGCTGAGCGCGTAGTACTTCGCGACAAGTCCAGGCGTCGCGCCCGTGGGGTTGTCGGGGAGACGCGGGGTCGCGGTGTCGATGAACGCCGTCGCGGTGGAGGTTGCGCCGCTGTTTGGCTCGACGAGCGTGTAGCTCAGCGACTGCGTGCCCGCGGTCGGGCCGGTGTTGGCCACCAGAAGCCGATCGCGCGCGCCGGCTGTTCCGGCGATGAGCGTGACGGCGCTGCCCGCGGTCGTCGTGGCGCTGAACGACTGGATCCTGAGCGCGTCCATGTTCGGGTCGAAGTCGTTGGCGAGCACATCGAGCTCGACAGCGGCCGTCGTGACGCCGCGCGCGCGGTCGTTGCGGCCGACGGGCGGCTGCGGAATCAGCGCAGACTTCGCGGTTTCCGCCGCGCGCTGCAGGTTGATGCGGCCCCAGCCGTTGGTCTCGCTGTTGGGCTCGGTGTCCCAGAAATCGCACGTGTTGAGGAGCACATACTCCGCGTGCGCCGCCGAAAGCAGCGGATTCGCCGAGCGCACGAGTGCGAGCGCGCCGTTGGCAACGGGCGTGGCCATGCTGGTGCCGCTGGCGAAGCCGTAGGTTCCATCGCGCAGCGAGCTGAGGATGCTCACGCCAGGGGCGAAGAGGTCGAGCCCGAGTCCGTAGCTGCTGAAGCCTGCGCGCTGGTCGTTTTGCGCGCTCGCGCCGACCACGAGCACGTGGTCGAAGTCGAAGTCGGAGAGGTTCGACGCCGAATTGCCCGCGGCCCAGAGCATCGACGCGTCGCGCGAGCGGACGTACTCGCCCGTCGTTTCGATCGGCGGGTAGCCGATGCCCGAGTAGCTGGTGCTGATGACCTTCGCGCCGTGATCCGCGGCCCACTGGATGCCTTCGAGGAGGTCGTCCATCGAGGCGCCGCCGTTGTCGGCGTTGCTCACGCGGATCGGCATGATGCGGAAGTTCCAGCCCATGCCGCTCACGCCGACGCCGTTGTTGCCGCGCGCCGCGGCGCAGCCGGCGACATGCGTGCCGTGTCCGTTGATGTCGAGCATGTCGGCGCCGTCGGCCTCGGCGATGTTGCTCGCGCTGTTGTAGCCGAGCACGCGGTTCTGCAGGTCCTCGTGCGCGACGATGCCCGTGTCGGTCACGGCGATCACGATCTCGTTGGCGCCGTCGGCGCGGGTGATGTCCCACGCGAGGGCGGACTTCATGGTCGCGTGGTGCCACTGCTCGCCGAAGCGCGGGTCGTTCGGAACGCCGCAGGGGAAGAGCATCCAGTTGGGGCAGACGTACTGGAAGAGGCCGGAGTCGAGGAGCCGCGAGGCGACGGCGCGCTCGGCGCTGCCTGGTGCGACCGGGCCGAGTCCGACGGTGATCACGAAGTCATCGGTGCGGGGGTTGCGCTTGGGGCTGTAGCTGGCGAGGAGCACGAGTGCCTGCGCGCGTTGCGAGCGCGAGAGATCCTGCCGCGGGCGGGCGATGAGCTGGCCGGTGAATTCGCGCTCGCCTGGGACCTCGGCGAAGCGGAGTTCGGAGAGCGCGATGTGCGCGGGCTTGATGTCGGCGGCGAGCAGGGCCGCCGGCGTGGATGCGAGGGTTGAGGCGACCACGCAGAGCGCGGCGGTCCAGCTGAGGGGTCCGATGCGGGTGGGCTTCATGGTCGTGGTTGCGGTCGTGGTTGCGGTTGCGGTTGCGGTCGTGTTGTGGTGCGCCATGGGGAGGAGCGCCAACTGTGTCTGCAGGCGTAGCTCCGCGCAAGCGGGAACTCGGGATTGGGTGCAGATTTGGCGGGCGTGGAGATGGGATCGGCGCTTCGCGCCGCGGAGAACCGAGATGTGGTGTTCCGCGACCACTACCTGCTTCGCAGGAAGTGGCACCCGCGCCTGCGGCGCGGCGACCGGCGCGGTCGTTCGCCGCGGTCGTCACATCAACCGCCGCCCGGAGGGCGGGTGCCACTTCCCCGGAGGGGTAGTGGTCGCCGTGCGTCGGAGTCTCGCGCGGGTGCGCCGCGCAGCGGCGGTCAGTCGACGAGGACGATCTCAACCGCCGCGGGTCCATGCACGCCCGTCACGAGCACGCCTTCGATATCAGCGGTCTTCGACGGGCCTGTGATGACCGTCGTCGACGCGGCGTCGAGCGCGTCGGCGCGCGATTCAAACAGGTCGACCAGGTCGGCGACAACCTGCGATGCGCGCACGATCGCGATGTGGATCGGCGGCGTGATCCACGCGTTGCGGATGCGGCCGTTGGTCGAGATGACCAGCGACCCGCTCTCCGCGATCGCGCAGTCCACATCGGTGACGCCGACTTCGCAGTCAAACAGGATGTCGTCGTTGTCGTTGGGCGCGAGGCGCGCGCCTGCGGCTGCGTTCGCGCGGGCTGCGAGGCTCGTGTCGCGCGCGGCGACCACGGTCTTGCCGCGGGTTTCGAGGAGTTTCGCGAGCACCGCGTCGAGATCGCCTTCGGCAACGCGCGTCACGCGCATGCCGACCGACTGCGCCTTGGCCGCGAACAACGACACGAGGTCCGCCTGGTCGCGCGCGACGCGGCGCACGACCGTGTGCGCGGGCACGGCCGCGACCGTCACGGGTTGCGCGCGCACGGCCTCACGCACGCGCGCGAGCAGCGCGTCGACGGCGGGGCTGCGCGAAGTCATGAACCGCCTCCCGTCTTGCCGCGATTCGCAAACCACTCACGGAAACTCTCGCCCGTCGCGACACCAAGATCGCGCGACTGCGTCCAACCCGCGCCAGGCCCTGGCGCCGACTTGAGCCACGAACGCTCGCCATCGGCCGTCTTCTCGCGCTGCCCGAGCATCCGCGCATGCAGCCGCACCGCGCGGATCGCAAGCCGGAACATCGCCGGCCGCTCCGCAAGCCAACGCCACAGCTTGAGCGTGTGACCTTCCGACTTCGGCGACAGCCCACGCTCGCGCAGGCGCGCGCGGTCGTGCATCAGGAACTTGGGTATGTCGATCTTGACCGGGCACGCCTCGTAGCACGCGCCGCAGAGCGAGCTCGCGCGCGGGAGATCGGCGTAGTTGGCGAGGCCCGCATCCGCGTTGCCCTGCGCGCGCTCGAGCTCGGGCGTGAGCACGGCGCCGATCGGGCCCGCGTACATCGAGCCGTAGGAATGTCCGCCGACCTTGCGGTACACGGGGCAGGCGTTGAGGCACGCGCCGCAGCGGATGCAGCGAAGGAGGTCGCGCTTCTCGCTCGCGAGCACGCCCACGCGGCCCGCGTCGACGAGCACGAAGTGCACTTCCTTCGGCCCGCCATGCTCGCCCGCGCGGCGCGGACCGCGCACGAAGCTGGTGTAGACCGTGAGCGGCTGCGCGGTGCCGCTGCGCGCAAGCAGCTTGAGGAACGGCGCGAGGTCGCGCGCGCCGCGGATGAGCTTCTCGATCCCCACGAACACGATGTGCACCGGCGGCCCGCCGACCGAGAGGTCGAAGTTGCCTTCGTTCGTGCAGATGACCGCCGCGCCTTCGTCGGCGAGCAGGAAGTTCGCGCCCGAGACGCCGATGTCGGCCGAGCGGTAGAGCCCGCGCATGTGCTCGCGGGCGATCATCGTGAGCTCGGTCGGATCCTCGGTGTAGCGCGCGCCGAGCTCGCGCACGAAGCTCTTCGCGGTCGCGACGCGGTCCTTGTGGATCATCGGCGTGACGATGTGCGACGGTGCGTCGCCGTCGATCTGCAGGATGAACTCGCCGAGGTCGGTCTCGAGCGTCTTGATGCCGGCGGCCTCGAACGCGGGGAGGAGGCCGATCTCCTCGGTGACCATCGACTTGCTCTTGACGCACGACATGGCTCGATCTTGGGCGCTGTGCGCGCGCGCGATCGCGAGCGCGATGTCGCAGGCCTCGCGGCCGGTGGTCGCGGCGTGGACCTTCGCGCCTGATTTCTCGGCGCTCGCGATGAAGCGCTCGAGGAGCTCGTCGAGGTGATCGAGCGCGTACTGCTTGGTGTCGCGCGCGACGGTGCGGAGGTCGTCGTAGTCGGGCCCGAAGTCGCGGCCGAAGATGCCGCCGCGCTGCGTGTCCTTGAGATGCGTCGCGTTGCCGACGAACTGCTGCAGCTTGAGGTCGCGCACGGCCTCGCGCGCGCGCGGCTTCATGTCGAAGGGGAGCGGTGGGGCGATGAGGGGGTTCATTGTGTTCCCCCATTCGGGGCCGCGTGATTCCCCCCATTCGGGGCCCCGGTCTCGAGCAACCCGAGCGATTCGGCGAGCGCTTCCGCGGGCGAGATTACGCGCAGCGCGACGCCCTTGCGATGCGCGAGCCCCGCGAGATGCGCCGCGCAGCCCGTGTCGCTTGCGACGAGCGTCGCGGCGCCGGTCGACGCGACATGCGCGAGCTTTTCCTCGCCGAGCGCGGTCGAGACCTCGGGAAACTGCGTGCTGAACATCCCGCCAAAGCCGCAGCACTGCGCCATGTCGGGCAGCTCGCGCACATCATCGCCGCAGCACGCGCGCATGAGGAACGGCGCGGTCGCGCCGTGGCGATGGATCCCGCGCAGGTGGCACGCGTCGTGGCAGGTGAGGCGCTGTGCGCTCGCGCCGCTCGCCGCACGCGGAGCGAGCTTTGTCGGATCCACCTTGAGCTGCGTCTCGAGGAACTCGACGAGTTCGAAGGTCTTGCCCGCGAGCGCGACCACCGCCTTGTGGTCGGCGGAACCGTGCGCGAACAGCGCCTCGTACTTCTCGCGCACCACCGAGCAGCACGAGCCCGACGGCGTGACGACCGCGTCGTACGGCGCGAACACCTCGCACATGCGCCGCGCGAGCGCCGCGGCGTCGGCGGGCAGGCCGTTCGAGAGCATCGGTTGTCCGCAGCAGGTCTGCGCGGCGGGGAGCTCGACGGTCACGCCGACATGCTCAAGCACCAGCACCGTCGCCTTGAGCGCGCGCGGGGCGAGCGCTTCGGCGAGGCAGGTGGTGAAGAGGGCGACGCGCATGAGGCGCGCAAGGATAAAGACAAGCCCGCCCGTGCGCTATCCGCCTCAGTAAGATTGAACTTCGAGTCAGTTGCCCGGTGCCGCTGGGTCGATCTGCTGTGCTTCGAGGAACATCGCCTTTGAGTAGGCCGCAAAAAACTGCTGGTAGAACTCGGCGTCCTCGACTGGAATCACGTTGTACTGGGCATTGGCTCGAACCAAGAGCTGGGTGGTTCCGCGCTTGCGAACGGTAATGGTCATCTTCGTGGCAGAGTTTGCAAGCTTTGTCGCGGTTACGCTTCCCAGTTCGGCATCCGCATTGTCGATGACGAATCCGAGATCTTGCAGCGTCGCCATGGCGGTGCGAACAGCTTTGTTTTGGTCGGTGGTCTCGTATGCACGGGTCTGAATTGCGCGCAGTTTCAAGGCGACTTCACCGGTAGTGGCTTTGGGGGCAGATGCACAGCCAGCAAGACTGGTTGCGATGCCGCAGAGCGCGAGCACGCATACCAGTGCCGTGCGCGAAAGATCACTGATGGTTTGCATTAGCCAATCTCCTGAGCTTCAAGGAACAGTGACTTGGACAGTTTTTCGTAGAACTCGGTGTATAGCTCAGGCGTGTCCAGGCGCTCGAGTTTGTAGAGGACCCCTTGGTCATTCCATACGAGCCTCTGGAATGTGACTCTCACGTCGATTGCGTTATTGTCCGAGGATGGCGACGTAACGACCGATGCACGGATCTTCTGATCCTTGTCAATGGGGACGCGGACACCGAGAATCACCGCAGCGAGTACCTGTCCCGCGACTTGGCCGCCATCCACTGCGGTCCTGTCCTTTGAGGCGACGAGTAGCCCCACGTCTTTGTTGGAATCTTCGAGGTTGAATCCAAGGTCTTGCAGCAGTTGGTTGGCCGCAACCATCACCGATTTTTCATCGGTCGTCGCGTAGCGCTTCGACTGGCGCGCTCGGATCTCCGTCGCCGGTTCCTTTAGCAGTAGGGCGTCCTTTGGAATGGTGGTTTGGCCGCAGCCAAGCCAGCTCGCGCCAAGGATGAGCGTCCAGCAGGCGGTGCATAGAAGTTTGTAGGACCGATCATTCATGGGTAGGTGCCTTCTCGGTGAGCCAATCAAAGGCTCCGCGTACTAGAACTTGGACTGGTGATATGCGACGTCGCTCACCTTCTTTTCGGCGTCGAATTTGACCACCACCGTTAGCGTGGATTGTGTTGAGCGGCGAATGCCAACTCCGGCATCCTGCGACGCGAAGGTCCAGCCTCCTGCCGCGCTGGCCTCAACTTGGGAAAAGGTACGGTCGTACACCCATACTTCGCTCCCATTGGGGCCTGAGGTCACCATGTTCGGTGAGCCCAGGGTTTCTGCGACCTCAGATCCAGACATTCCCCTGTGGATCGACTTCTGAACGACACCAACCGTGAGATTCTGCTTGCCATCCCGATCGGTAGGCAACTCAGGGGCGGTGATCGTGCACGCGGTTAGCAGCACGGATGCGAGAAGTGAACTCAAGGTTCTTTGGCGAAGATGCATGAGGGAACAGTACCAGGCGGGTTTGAAAAATGAAAGGCAAGTCATAGAGAGGCAAGCAAAATGTTGCACCTCGTTTCCAGCCGATTGAAGTGTTGTTGGCTGCCCGGAGCGGCCTTCAAAGCAGCGGGCTCGACGCGTGGCGAGGTGAGAGGTTGAGGTGTCCACCTGGCCGCGCCGTAACGAAAAACGGCGGGGTAATCCGCGTAATCCCTAGCCGACTCAGAGTCCGCCCGAGGCGGCGCGCAGAACCAGCGGTGCGGCGAGCGGCGTGCATGCCGCGATTGCGACTGCGATCGCGAGTCCAGCGCACACCAGCGCCACCGCCTCCGCTGCGATGAACACCGCCACGCTCCCGCGACTCGCCCCCAACCTCCGCATCAACGCCAGCTCATCCGCGCGCAGCCGGATCGACAGCGCGAACGTGCTCGCCGCGACCAGCGCGACGAGCAGCGCGATCGCGCCCGCGACCGCGCCGAGCACGCGGCCGACGCCGAAGATTCGCTCGAGCACGCGCTCGGTGAACACATCGGGCCGCATCAGCTGCAGCCGCTCGTCCTTGCCCGTGAATCGTCCGAGGAGGATCGCCTGCGCCTTCGCGTCGGCGGGGCGCACGATCGCGCCGTCGATCGGGAAATCGTCCGTCGAGCCGTGGAAGTGAAAGTCGGCGGCGACGCCTTCCGCGGCGCTGCGCGCGATCGGCAGCGCTTCGCCGGCGATCTTGTTGTCGCCGGTCGCGGTCGGGACGGTGCCGATCACGGCGCCGGGCGTCGCGCTCTGCGCGGGTTCATCGTGGCGGTGACCGAGGCCGCGGATCGTCCACATCGTGCGGAGGTCGACGAAGATCGCGCCGTCGTCGGGGCTCTGCGTGGGCGCGAGCACGCCCGTCACCGTGAGCTCGAGCGGGAACACGCCCGCGAGGTCGGAGAGCGACGCGGGGTCGGTGAAGAATCGGTCGCCTGGCTTGACGCCGCCGAGCGCGCGCGCGGCGTTCGCGCCGACGACGCACTCGCCGATCGTGGCGAACATGCGGCCGTGCGCGGGCCGCGCGGTGGCGGCGAAGTAGTCGATCGTCGTGCCGACGACGGGAGTCTTGCGTGCGGTGGCGCCGACGGCGATCGGGACGGCGGTCGCGAGCGACTCGCTCTCGACGCGCGCGAGGTCGCGCATCGCGAGGCCGCGCGCGGGCTGCGCCGCAAAGAACAGCGCGCCGAAGACGAGGTCTGCTTCGCTGCCGCGCGCGCCGAGGAGAAGCGGCGCGACCGACGCGCGTGCGCGCATGTCGCTCGACGCCTGCGCGAGCAGCGTGGTGAGCGCGACGGGGAGGCCGAGCGATACGCCGAGGACGATCGCGAGGAGCGCGCTGCGCTTCCACGAATGGCGCAGCGAGCGCGCGGCGATGTAGCTCGCGTGGCGGAGGAGGGCGATCATTGCGGCGCGCCTCCGCCGATCGCGAGCATGCCGTCGAACAGCGGCAGGATCGACTCGTCGTGCGTCGCGACGACGAGCGCGGCGCCTGCGGTGCGCGCTTCGTGCAGGAGCAGCTCGGCGATCGCGCGCTTGAGCGCGGGGTCGAGGTTGCCCGTGGGTTCGTCGGCGAGCACGATGCGTGGGCGCGTGACGAGCGCGCGCGCGATCGCGACGCGCTGGCGCTCGCCGTGGGAGAGCGCGTGGATCGCGCGACGCTGCTTGTCGGCGAGGCCGACGCGCGCGAGGAGTTCGCGCGCATGCGCCGTGGCTGCTGCGTCGAGCGTGAGCGAACCGTGGAGGCGGAACGGCAGCAGCACGTTCGCGAGGACATCGAGCGACGCGACGAGCTCGAAGGTCTGGAACACCTGTCCGCAGCGCGTGGCGCGATAGGCGCGGCGCTCGGATTCGCTTGCGGCGGTGATCTCGCTGCCCGCCGCAAAGACGCGGCCCGACGCGGGCAGCAGTTCGCCCGAGAGCAGCGCGAGCAGCGTGCTCTTGCCCGAGCCCGACGGGCCGCGCACGGCGAGCGATTCGCCAGCGTCGAGCGCGAACGCGGGCGTCGACAGCGTGAAGCCCGAGCTGCGGCGGAACACGAGTTCGGTCGCGGCGAGCACGGGCGCCACGAGCACGGGCGCCACGGCGGCGCTGGCCGTGGAGTTTGCGGGGCTTGTGGAGCGAGGTTCCGTCATGGGCGCGAGGCGTAGGCGGACAGCCTATCGCGCATGCAGATATGCTGCGTCGATGCTGGTTTCCTCGCGCGTGCCGAAGTGGATCCGAGTGACGCTGTTCGTGTCGACCGTGTTGCTGATGGTCGCGGGGATCATCTCGGCGATCGTCTCGGCGCTCCCGGGTTGCGACGCGCGGCCGACGACGGAAGAGGCGCAGGCTGCGCAGGGCACGTCGCGCGCGAAGATCCGCGTCTTCGCGTCGCATCCGTTTCTCGTCGAGGTCGTCGAGCGGCTCGCGGGCGATTCGGTCGAGGTCGTCGCGCCGTGGAAGAAGGGCGACGGCGACCCCGCGTTCTGGAAGCCGACCGCCGACGAGATCGGCGCCATCCAGTCGTGCGACCTGATCGTGCTCAACGGCGCGGGCTTCGAGCACTGGACCGACCAGGCGGCATTGCCGCGTGCGCGCGTGTGCGACACGACCGCGTCGCTCAAGGCGAAGTTGATCGAGGTCGCGGGGCCGACGCACAGCCACGGGCCGCAGGGCGAGCACTCGCACGCGGGGACGGCGTTCACGACGTGGGTGTCGCCCGAGTTGGCGCGCGTGCAGGCGCATGAGGTTGCGGCGCGGTTGGAGAAGCTCGTGCCCGTGCGCGCAGCGGCGATTCAGGTGACGCTTGCGGAGATCGACGCGGAACTCGCCGCGACCAGCGCGGCGCTCGCCGATGCCGCGAAGCACGAGCATCGCTGGCTCGCGTCGCATCCCGTCTACGGCTATCTCGGGCAGGCGGCGGGAATCGAGATCGCGTCGGTGCTCTGGGAACCGGGTGAGATGCCGTCGGAGGACGAGTGGGCGAAGTTCGCGGCCCTTCTGTCCGGCTTGCGCGCCACGCAGCCGATGCCGACCGCGTGGATGCTGTGGGAGGCGGACCCAGGCAGCGCCGTGCGCGCGAGGCTCGACGCGCTGGGCGTCAAGGTCGTCGTGGTGCCGCAGTACGGCGATGACGGCGGCGGCGCGGGCGGCTCGGTGATCAAGCAAATCCGCGCGTCTGCAGAGGCGATGCGCGATGCGGTCGCACAGCCGAAGCCGTGAGCGGGGTAGACTCCGCGGATGCTCTTCCGCAACGCTCTCGCGGCCCTTGCCGCGCTCACGCTGACCGCTTCACTCCTCGCACAGACGGCCGCGCAGAACGAGTCGCCCAAGCCCGCCGACGCGAAGGGGGGCTCGTCGCAGAAGGAAGTCCGCCCCGCGGGCATCTGGTACGGCATCAAGGACGCGCGTCCCAAGCAGAAGGGCGCACTGCGCCTCGCGGCGTACAACGTCGAGAACTTCTTCGACGACAAGGACGACCCGTCGCTGCAGGGCGAGTACGACGACATCAAGATGCAGACCAGCGAGTCGCGCCTGCGCGGCGTCGCGCGGATGATCAAGGAGCTCGACGCCGACGTGCTGTGCCTCGAGGAAGTCGAGTCGAAGGAATGCCTCGAGTGGTTCCGCGACAAGTACCTCAAGGGGCTCGGCTATGACTACTGCGCGAGCATCGATGTCGGCTACTACCGCGGCGTCGAGCAGTCGGTGCTGTCGCGCGTGCCGATCGTGAGCGCGACGATCTTCAAGGACAAGGACGCGGTCGTGACCGACATGGAGTCGCGCCGCACGCCTGAGAGCGCGAAGAAGCTCGGCGGCGAATGGGCGGCGCCCGCGAAGGGCGCGTCGCAGCAGGATCACTTCCAGCGCTCGCCGCTCAAGGTCGATCTCAAGACGAAGGACGGCTACGAGCTCACGGTGTTCGTGTGCCACTTCAAGGCCGGCGGCAAGGACTTCGCGCAGCAGCGCGAGCTCGAGGCGCTGCAGACCGAGGCGTTCGTCGGCGAGATGCTGGCGAAGAATCCGAACGCGAACGTCGCGGTGGTCGGCGACTACAACGCGATGCCGAACGACATGGCGGTCAAGGCGCTGCGCCAGAGCGACGAGGGCCTGGTGAGCGCGTACGACTGGCGCTTCGACAAGAAGGCGTCGAAGGACACGTACACGACGCACGCGAGCGGCCGCACGATCGACTACATCATCATGACGCCGGGGCTTGCGGCGGATTGCGTGGATGGCTCGTACTTTGTCCTGGGCACGCTGCATCCGGCGAGCGACTGGGATTTCCGCAAGGCGGAGCAGATCCCGCCGCCGGACGGCTACGCGAGCGATCACTGCCCGGTGGCGATCGACCTGATGACGAAGCCCGACAAGGCTGCGCCCGCGGGGAAGGGCGCGAAGGTTGCGGCGCCGAAGAAGGAAGAGGCGGCGAAGGACGAGAAGCCCGCGGAAGCCGCAGCGCCGGCGAAACTGCGCGAGCTCGACGGCGGCAAGAAGGCGTCGGATACGGACATCGCGCTCTCGAACAAGCTGCTCGCGGCGGGTTGGGAGTACGTGATGCCCGAGCCGAAGAGCAACGCGGCCAAGTGGGGCAACAAGTCGCCCAAGACGACGTGGTGGCCGGGCTACTGGAAGAACAACGCGAGCGGCAAGACCAGCGCGACGCAGCCGACCGAGGCCGACGGCTTCATGGGCGACGGCGAGCCGAAGCCGAAGTGGAAGGACGGCGGTTCGCCGAACGCGCCGAGCTACGTGGAGTGGCTCTGCTCGAAGGCCGGCGGCATCAGCCCCGAGTGAAATCGGTGCCTGGCACCGCGTCAGGGGACTGGGTCAGGGCACCGCGTCAGGACTGGCCGAGCAGGCGCATGACTTCCGTCACGTCCTTGTCGCCGCGGCCTGACACGTTGATCACGAGGTTCTGCTCGCGCTTCATCGCGCGGGCCGCGACGATCGCGCCGTGGATCGCGTGCGACGTCTCGAGCGCGGGGATGATGCCCTCCAGCCGCGCGAACAGCTGGAACGCCTCGAGCGCCTCTGCATCGGTCGCCGCGACGTACTCGACGCGCTTCGTGTCCTTCCACCAGCTGTGCTCGGGTCCGACGCCGGGGTAATCCAAGCCCGCGCTGCACGAGTGCACATCCGCGGTCTGCCCGTACTTGTCCTGCAGCACGTAGCTCATCGAGCCGTGCAGCACGCCAGGCGTTCCCAGCGTGAGCGGCGCTGCGTGGTCGCCCGGCGTCGCGCCGCGGCCACCCGCCTCGACGCCGATCAGCCGCACGCCCGCGTCCTGCACGAACGGATAGAACACGCCCGCCGCGTTCGAGCCGCCGCCGACGCACGCCACGACCGCTTCGGGGAGTTGCCCGAGCTTCTCGAGGCACTGCGCGCGGCACTCGCGGCCGATCACGCTCTGGAAGTCGCGCACCATCATCGGGAACGGATGCGGCCCGACCACCGAGCCGATGATGTAGTGCGTCTTGCCGACCGAGCCCATCCAGTCGCGCATCGCCTCGTTGGTCGCGTCCTTGAGCGTCTTCGAGCCGGAGTCGACCTCGATGACCTTCGCGCCCATGAGCTTCATGCGGAAGACATTGAGCTTCTGCCGGCGCACGTCCTCGACGCCCATGTACACGCAGCACTCGATGCCGAAGCGCGCGCACGCGGTCGCGGTCGCGACGCCGTGCTGGCCCGCGCCCGTCTCCGCGATGATGCGCGTCTTGCCCATGCGCTTGGCGAGGAGCGCCTGCCCGAGCGCGTTGTTGATCTTGTGCGCGCCCGTGTGCGCGAGGTCCTCGCGCTTGAGCCAGATCTGCGCGCCGCCTGCGTGCGCGGTCAGGCGCGGCGCGGGCGTGAGCTGCGTCGGCCGGCCGACGAACTCGCGCAGCAAGCGGTCGACCTCGCCGAGGAACGCGGGGTCCGCCTTCGCAGCGCGGTAGGCAGCGTCGAGTTCCTCAAGCGCGTTGAACAGCGTCTCGGGCACGTAGCGTCCGCCGAACTGGCCGAAGCGGCCGTGGATGTCGGGGACTTTCGTATGGTCGATCGTCGGCGTGCTCATGCGGATGTCGTCGTGCTAGGCGTTGAACTCTGCTGCTGCGTCGGCCGCGCGGGCTTGAGCAGCGCCATGACCGGTCCCGACAGCGCGTAGAACACGAATCCCGCGGCCAGCGCCTCGCGCGGCCACCAGACCGCGATCAGCACGGGCAGGACCACGCGGATCAGCCCGGGGAACGTGCGGCGCGAGCGCAGCACCTTGTTCACGAAGTGCGAGTAGCGGATGTTCGAGACCATCGCGAACGCGACGATCGCCGTGACCAGCGGAATGCCGAGCGCCGCCGCGCGCGCGAACGCGAGCCCGTCCTCGATGCCCGCGTGCTGGTGCAGCAGGTACTGGTGCAGCACGATCAGGCTCGCGACCGTTCCGCCGGCGCCGGGCGACGGCAGGCCCTTGAAGTACAGGTGGTCCTCCGCCTTGTCGCTGCGCACCTCGGCGTTGAAGCGCGCGAGCCGCAGCGCCGTGCAGCAGACGTAGAACGCGGCGATCGCCCACAGGATCTTCGCGTACGCGTTGTCGGCGGGACCGAGCAGCGCGTGGTCGCCGCCAGGGGCGCCTTCGGGACCGTAGTAGTGGCTCACGAGCCGCAGCGTCATGAACGCGGGCGCGACGCCGAAGGTGATCACGTCGGCGAGGCTGTCGAGCTGCGCGCCGATGTCGGAGGTCGAGCGCGTGAGGCGCGCGACGGTTCCGTCGATCGCGTCGAAGAACATCCCAAGGAAGATCAGCCCGCCCGCGAACGAGAGCGTCGAGTAGCCGAACGCGCTGTCCTCGATGGGCTTGGCCGCGTAGTGGATCGCCGCGAAGCCGCAGATCACGTTGCCGAGCGTCATCAGCGTGGGCAGCACGCTCGCGGCGCGTCGGCGCCGGCGGGGGCGTTGGTCGCTGCGGGTTTGCTGCTCGCGGTCGTCGGTCGGCATGTCGGGTCTCAGCGGGCCGGCGGCTGCTTGGCCGCGGGGACGGGCAGCATATCCTCGAACCCCGCGGTCACGACGAGCACGCTTGCCTTCGTCTTGATGCGGTTCTCGGCGAAGAGCAGCGCCGCGACCGTCGGCGGTCCCTGCATTTCGGCGCCTGCACCGCGGGATGAGCGCGAGGCAAGCACGGGCGTCTCGAGCACGACGAGCGCCTCGTCGGGCGCGATCTCGACGGTCTCGCGGCCGTCGCCGACGTCCTCGAGCCGCGTGGTTCCCGCGGTTGCGTCGAGCACGGCGCGCGTTCCCGTCGACGAATCGCGGCAGATCCGCAGCTCGACGCGCGCGCGCGCCGAGTCGACGGTCGGAAAGCTCCAGCCGCGGAGCGCGAGGCGGTAGATCGTGTCGCCCGTGCGCGCGGGCTTGCCCGAGACGATCACGGTCGCGCCGTCCTCGACGCGGGACCATTCGACCTCGCTCCACGAGGTCACGTTGCCGAGAAGTTCGCGCTGCACCTGCGGGCTGCCGCCGAGCGCCGCCGCAAACGCGGGAATCTTCTCCATGCGAACGCGGTAGATCGAGAAGCCGCTCGAGCGCAGGCGCGTGTCGACGGCGGTCGCGAGGCCTTCGTCGACGGCCTTGGCCAGGCCGTCGCGGCGCGCCTCGGGGTCGATCGGCACGAACCAGCGCTGGAGCTCGAGGCCGACGCCGACTTGCTTGTTCGCGAGCGGACCGGTCGCGGTGCGCGTCGACGAGCACGCTGCGATCGTCGCGCAGCAGGCCGCGGCGGTCGCGAGGCACCACGCGGCGGCGAGCGCGGCGCGCGGGGCACGCATCAGTGGATCGGCCTCGCGGGCATGCCGTTGATGGCGTCGATGAACGCGCGCAGGCGGCTCCACGCGCGGCGGTTGAACTGGAACGCCACGCGCGGCAGGTCGCGGTGGTCCTCTTCCTCCTCGAACGCATCGACGCGGCGGAACGTGCCGTCGCGCTCGCAGAGATCCTTGCGGAACTCGCCCTCGAAGAGCGCGAGCTCGTGATCGGTGAGCGGCGTCTGCAGGCGGAGCACGAGTTCCTTGCCCACGAAGCGCATCGAGTGGTAGCGGCGGTAGAAGCCGACGACCTCCTCGACCGCCTTGTGCGGATCGGTGTGGATCGAGTAGAGGCCGCGGTCCTCGGGCGAGATCAGGCGGCGGCGCGCGAGCGGGAGCACGCAGCCGTCCTCCCAGTTCTTCCAGTAGTCGCCGCCTTCGTGCTCGAGCAGGATCACGGGCACGAGGTTCGACTTGCCGGTCTGGATGAGCGTGAGCGCCTCGAAGAGCTCGTCCTGCGTGCCGAAGCCGCCGGGGAACACCGCGACCGCGTCGCTGTGCGCCATGAACATCAGCTTGCGCGTGAAGAAGTAGCGGAAGTTGACGAGCTTCGGATCGCCGTCGATCACGCTGTTCGCGCCGGCCTCGAACGGCAGGCGGATGCGCAGGCCGAAGCACTTCTCGACGTCGGGGCCCTCGTGGCCGGCCTTCATGATGCCGTCGCCCGCGCCGGTGATGACCATCATCCCCGAGTCGGAGATGATGCGGCTGAACACGCGCGCCATCACATAGTCGGGGTCGGTCGGCGGCGTGCGCGCGCTGCCGAAGATCGAGATCTTGCGCGTGCCCTTGTACGGGCTGAAGATCCGGTACGCGTGGCGCATCTCCTTGAGCGCGGTGCGCACGAGCTTGAGCTGCCCGAGGTCCGCGCCGTCGGCGACGAGCTTGAGGCCGGAGAGCATGATCTCGGCGACGAGTTCGCGCGCTTCTTCCGAAGGCTCGACGCCGGTCGCGGTGAAGAACGAGTCGACCGCAGACTCGATGTGCGAGAGATCGAGCGCGGGACGGCCGGAGGGATTGGGGTTTGGCGTGCTCATGGGCGCGTGCAGTCTGAGGGAGTCGGGCCGGCCATCGTGGTCATGCATGACCGGTCATGCATCATCGGTCAGGGCCGCTTGGTTTCGTCGGCGGATGGCGCCTTGCTTGCGGAAACCGGCGCGGGCGAGGTTGTTGCAGGGGTTGTTGCAGGGGTCGTTGCAGGGGGCGTTGAAGGCGTTGCGGGGGGCGCCGGGCTTGTCGCCGGCGTTGTCGGCGGGGGCTCCGATGGAGCCGTTGGTTTTTCGGTCATTCCCGGCAGCGCCGTGAGGGTCGCCTTGGGTTCGCTGAGCGTGCCCGACAGGTCGATCGCGAAGAACTGGTTGGTCACGCCGCCGATGACGTCGCTCACGATCGGCACGGTTCCGCGCGGGAAGAGCCGCATGCCGATGCGCAGGGTCGGGATGTCGATGGTGCCCGTGCCCGCGAGGCGGATCGTGCCGCTGGTGAGTTCGCACTGGGTGATCTCGGCGGTGTTGCCGCGGATCTTGAGCTCGGCGTCGGTGTCGGAGATCGCGCTCGATGTTGGCAGCATGAGCTGCGTGATCTGCAGGACGCGCAGCGCCACCGGCATCGACGCCAGCGACGCGTTGCGGATGCCCACGCGCCCGCTGCCCGTGCGCGAGTCGACCGAGCCCGTCGTCGAGCCCGCGAACGACACCACTCCCGCCATGCGTCCCTTGCTGCGCGGCTCGCCGGGCTTCGCGGGCTTGCCCGCGCCGAGGATGTCGTAGTCGGCGTCGGCGATGCGCACGCGCGAGGTGAACGTCTCGGTGTTGAAGTTCACGTCGCCCACCACGTCGAAGCGGCCGAACGCGACGTCGCCGTTGGCGCTGATGTGGAGGATGTCGCCGGTCTGGTCGGTGGTGAGGTCGATCGTCGACTCGCCGATGGCGCGGTCGAAGATCCGCGCGCCCGTCATGCGCAGCGTGCTGCGGAGATCGGTCGGCTTGGCCGCGCGCGGCTCGTAGTGCAGGTAGATCGGCATCGTGCCGTCGATCGCCGAGATGCGCGTGCCCGCGTTGAACGCCGCGCCCTCGAGCCGCGCCTCGCCGCGCAGCTGGTAGACGTCGGGCTTGTCCGCGCTGCCTGAGCTCGGCCAACGCAGCTCGATGTCGGGGAGATCGAGCTTGAAGCGGCCCGCGGTGACCATGTCGATCGCCTCGGTCGCGTCGTCGAGCGGCGGCGGGAGCTGCTTGCGGAGCGCGGGCGTGAGCGCGGCGGAGTCGATCGCGAGCGAGGCGGTGATGCGGTTGTCGGTGCCCGCGTCGAACGACCCGCGCGCGGCGATCGTGCCCGCATGCGCGCCGGTGAGCGCGCCGTGGAGGTCGAAGCGCATGTGCTTCGAGTCGCCCTCGATCTTGTCGGTCGGTGCGAACGACATCTCGACGCGCGCGTCGGGCTGTCCGACGGTCATCTGCCGCGGGGTGATCTCGATGTGCTCGTCGACCGACTGCGTGTAGCGCGCGTCGTAGAGGCCCTTGACGGCGCGCGCGCGCAGCAGCTCGATCACGCCGTCGGCGCGGCCCGCGAGCGCGCCGCGCAGCGCGGGCGACTCGAAGCGCCCGCCCGTGATCGCGATGTCGAGCGTCGCGGGCGGATTGAGCGACGGCGCGCGGCTGTTGGTCGAGAGCGGCCCCGAGATGCGCAGCAGTCCGTCGTCCTGCGTGCCTTCGCTCAGGCGGAACTCCATGCTTTCGGCGCGGATGTCGTCGTCCTCGATCGCGACGCGTCCCGCGATCCGGTCCGCGCGCACGCGGCTGCCGTCGAGCTCGAGCTCGATGAACTGCGGCGTGAGCGAGCCCTTGGTCTCGGCCGAAGCCGCGGTGACCTCGCGGCGCAGCGTGCCGTCGATCGAGCCCGTCGGCTTGTACTTGTCAAAGCGCGCGGCGGCTTCCTTCGAGTCCTCGGCGAGATAGCCCTGGAACGCGCGGCCGACCGGCACCGACTTCAGCGTCAGCTCGACCTGGCTCGCGGGACCCTTGATCTCGACAAAGCCCTTCGAGGTGATGAGTCCCGCGCCGGCGCGGCCTTCGCAATCCTCGAGGACGACGCGCTCGGGCGTGATCGTGAGCGCGGCCTTGCAGTCCTTGAGCGTGAACTCGGGCGGCCAGGGGAGGCCCTTCTCCTCGAGCCGCGCGCGGCCTGCGTCGCTCGGCGCCGCGGTGCCTTCGTCGAAGGCGATCTTGAAGGTGAAGTTCTCGCGGTTGTCCGGCGTCGAGTCGACGGTGCCCTCGAGCTGCACGCGGCCCGAGAGCCCGAGCGACTCGAGGAACTCGCCCGCGGCCGAGAGCGTCTTGCCCGGCCAGCCCGCGGGGATCTCGTCGCCGTCGTGCGGGATCGCCGCGAGGAGCGTGCCGTTGATCGCGTCGTTGGTGTCGGTGATGCGGATGAGCGGCCTCATGCCGCGTTCGGTCTTGCCGTCCATCGACTTCTGCCGCGGGATCTCGACCTTTCCTGCGACGACGAACTCGCCGCCTGCAGGGGTGATCGCCTTGATGCCGCCGCCGACGATCTCGATCGCCTCGTCGAGCACGCGGATCTCGCCGTACTTGAGGCGCAGCGGATACGGGAAGTTCCCGAACACGAGGCCCGCGTCGCGCACGCGCACATCGCCCGTGACGAACACGGGCTGGCCGAAGCCCTCGGGCGAGTACACGCGGATGGTGAACCCGCAGCGGCCGCCGAGCGCGAACGCTCCTGCCGCGATGCTGCGCTCGAGGCGCGCGCGCGTGAGCCGCGTGGCGTCTGCGTCGGGCAGGCGCGCGAGTTCCTGCCGCTGCGTCACCAGCGCGCCAGCGTCGGGCAGGAGCCCTGCGTCGCCGAGCGAGCGCGCGGCGCGCGCGTCGAAGAGCAGCTCGAGCGCCTCGCGCGCCGACGAGTCGAACGCGGCGAAGAGCCGCTCGTCGATCGGCGCATCGGCGCAGGTGATGTTGAGGTCGATCTCCGCGCCCTTCGAGAGTCCGTCGAGTCGGCCCGTGAGCGAGACGTGCGAGCCTTCGGCGCCGGTCGCCACCATCTCGTCGATCACGAGGTTGTCGTCGGCGTAGCTGATCGTGCCGCTGACCTCGTCGAGGTTGTAGGGGAACTCGCTGTACGAGCCCGCGGCGTGCGCGAGCTTGAGCAGTCCGCTCGAGCGGATCGGCGCGGGCTCGCCGTCCTCGCTCGGTTCGCCGCGCGAGATCTTGGTCTCGATGTCGAGCGTCCACTTGGTGATGTTGAAGTCGGAGAGGATCTTGGTCACCGCGGTCGGCAGCTGCAGCGTGTCCGCTGCGCCCGGCGCGGGCGTCGGCGAGCTGAAGTCGTGGATCGCGAGCGCGATCGAGAACGGCGCCGCGCGCGCGGCGGCGGCGAACCAGGTGTCGCGCGATTCCCACTCGAACGCGGGCAGCGCGTCGGTCGGAAGCTTGAGCGAGAACGCGCCCGTGAACGGCACGGGGATCACGCGGCGGTCGCCGCCATCGGCGCCGAGCTCGCCCGACACGTCGTCGAAGCGCACCTCGTTGTTGTTGAGCCGCAGCGAGCCGTGGCGCAGCGTCATGCGCGGCGTGGCCTTGAGGTCGACCTTCTTGCCGTTGGCGAATCCGGCCCACTCGCCTGCGAGCGCCTCGCCGCCGAGCGCGTCGACGGGGATGTTGGTCGCGACGCCCTCGAGGTCGAGCTCCGCGGTCGGCTCGGTGCCCGGCGCGTAGCGGAACTTGGCGTGCGGGATGCGGCCGGCGACGCCGAGCCGCGTGGTCCACGCGCGCACCGCGATCGGCGCGACCGCGAGCTGCGTGCCGTCGATGTCGAAGCCGTCCACGTCGACCGCGACGGCCTTCTTCTCGCCGTCGAAGGAGCCGCTGATCGAGCCGATCGAGAGGCGCCCGTCGGCGTCGGGCCGGCCGCTCAGGCGGAAATCGAACTCGGAGCGGCCGTCGTCCTTGGGCGTGAGCCGGCCCTGGAAGCGCAGGTCGCCGAGCTTGCGGTAGCCCTCGCGGGTGACGATGCCGTTCTCGACGATGAGCTCGTCGATCGAGATCTCCGATGGCCGCGGCGGCGAGGACTTCGCGTCGGGCTCCGTCTCGTGCGGCTTGAGCGAGAGCAGCGAGAACTCGCCAGGCGAGTCGGCGCGCTCGGTGAGACGCAGGTCGAGTCGATCGGCCTTGACCGAGTTCACGCGGAGGTCGCCGATGAGGAGGCGCAGCAGCGAGAACTTGATCTCGATGCGGTCGGCGTACAGGATCTCGCCCGACTCGCCGTCCCAGCCGGGCGCGCGCACGCGGAGGTCCTCGATCACGAGCTTGTTGATGCCGCCGAGGGCGACGCGCGAGGCGCTGACTTCGCCGCCGATCGCGCGCGTCGCGCGGGGGAGGATGATCCCCGCGAGCGTCGACGGCCGCGTGAAGTAGATGAGCGTCGCCACGAACCCGAGCGCCAGGAACGCACCGAGGATCCGCCACCTCTTGGCGCGTCGTCGATGCTGTGCGGGCGTGAGGACCATGGGGGCGGATTCCGAGTCGAGGATTCTACGGAAATCGGTCGACGTTCGATGGCGTATGATCGCCGTTTCTCCTGCTCGGACAGCGGATTCGGATCGCGCGATCCGCCGCGGACCTGCAGAGTACGCGCGGCCGCCAATGGACCATTCGAGCAACGATTTTCCAGACGGAAATCACCGCGACTTTCCCAGCGGTCCGCGTGGCGTCGCGCTGGTCACCGGCGCGTCGCACCGAGTTGGCCGGGCGATCGCCCGCGAACTCGCGCGGCACGGCCTCGGCGTGCTGCTGACCTACCGCACGCGCAGCGACGAATGCCACGAGACCGCTCGGCTGGCCATCGCGGATGCGCGCGCGGCGGGGCATGCGGTGACGGCGGCGGTGCGGCAGCTCGATCTCGAGGACGCGGCCGCGGTCGCGCGGTTTGCCGAGAGCGTGCGCGCAGGCTGCGCAGGCGGCGCGCTGGACTGCATCGTGCACAACGCGTCCGCGTACGAGCCGACGCCGATCGACACGCTCGCTGCGGCGCAGGTCGAGTCGATGCATCGCATCGAGGTCGTGTCGCCGCTGGTGTTGACGCACGCGCTGCGCGCGGAGCTCGCGCGCTCGAGGCTCGACGGCGGCGGGGCGGTGGTGTTCTTCAGCGACATCCATGCGCTCGGCCGCGCGCGGCCTGGGTTCACGGCGTATCTCCTCGCGAAGGCCGCGGTGCAGACGCTCGCGCAGCAGCTCGCGGTCGAACTCGCGCCGAAGGTGCGCGTCCACTGCGTTGCGCCCGGCGTGATCATGTGGCCCGAGGGATTTCCCGACGACACCAGGCAGGCGATCCTCGCGCGCACGCCGCTTGGCCGCGCGGGTACGCCTGAGGAAGCCGCGAAGCTCGTGCGTTTCCTCGTGCTCGAGGCGCCGTACATGACCGGCGAGACGATCGCGATCGACGGCGGGCGTTCGCTGCGATAGCGGGAGCCGCTACTTGGTCGCGGGTTCCGCGCGCAGGAGCGCCTCGATGCGCGCGCGTTCTTCGGCGCCGCCCTTGATCGCGTCGAGCGCGGCGAGTTCCGCGGCGGCGCGCGCGGTGTCGCCCGCGCGATGGAACGCGAGCGCCGACTGCGCGCGGACATACGGATCGTTGAGGTTCGCGCGGCGGGCTTCGTCCCACGCGAAGGCCGCGGCGCGAAGGTCGCCGCTCTCGGCGAGCGCGAGCGCGAACTGCTCGGCGATCGCGGGCTTCGCGCGTTCGGCGGGCTCGAGCGCGGAGAGACCGCGCGCGGCTTCGGCGGCGCGGCCCGCCTTGCGAAGCGTGCGCGCAAGCAGCAGGCGGAACTCGAGCCGCTCGCGATCCGCGGCGACGGCCGCGCGTGCGGCTTCGACCGACGCGTCGAAGCGGCTCTCGGCGAGCGCGATCTCGGCGTCGAGGCCCGCGTTCCACGCTTCGCCGGGCGAAGCGAGCTTGCGCATCGCGACGAGTTCCTTGGCGCGGGCGAGGTCGGCGCGGCCGATCGCGGCGAGCGCAGCCTGCATGAGGTTGCCTGCGTCGTTCGGGGCAATGGCGACGGCCTGGTCGAAGAGCTGCTTCGCGCGCTCGGCGTTGCCCGAGCTCGACGCGAGCAGCGCGGCGAAGCCGAGCTTGGCCGCATCGGGTGCTCCCGCCGCAGCGCCCGCGCTCGCGGCGCGATCCGCGCAGGTCGCGGCCTCCGCGATCAGCGCGCGTCGCTCGGAGCGCGTGATCGGTTCGTCCGGCACCTGCGTGCGCGCAAACAAGGCGCGCGCCATCATCTCGTTCGCCGTCGCGTACGCGCTCGACCCAGCGGGCGCGCGCTCGAGCAGCTTGCGCGCGACGAGCTCCGCCTCGTGCATGCGGCCCGCGTTCATGAACTTCTCGATCGCCTCGCTCGCGTCGATCACCTCGCGCGCGGTCGGGCCAGTCTCGGTGTTCGGCGTCGTCGCGGGCGCGCTGGGCTTTCCGTCGCAGCCGGCTGCGGCGGCCAGGCACAGGAGGATGGCGAGTCGTTCGCGCAGGCGCATCGCCGCACTATCGCACAAATCCCGCGGGAACTGCACAACTTGCCCCTTCGCGTTGCAAGTAGAATCGCCCCCCTTATGTCATCAGAGACGACGCACGGATCCGCATCGCCCGCCCCGACGAACCCGCAAGGCAATGCGCAAGGCAATGCGCAGGCGACGCCCGCCGAACTGCCCAAGGCCTATGTCCCGTCGGAGGCCGAGGGCGCCGTGCGCTCGCGCTGGAACAACAGCGGCTGCTTCCACGCCGAGCCCGGCAACTCGGGCGACGCGTACACGATCTTCATCCCGCCGCCGAATGTCACGGCCGCGCTCCACCTCGGCCACGCGTTCAACAACTCGCTGCAGGACCTGCTCGTGCGCTACCACCGCATGCGCGGCTTCAACACGCTGTGGATGCCGGGCACCGACCACGCGGGCATCGCCACGCAGACCGTCGTCGAGAAGCGCCTGCTCATGCAGGGCAAGAAGCGCACCGACTTCACGCGCGAGGCGTTCGTGCAGAAGGTCCAGGAGTGGAAGGACGAGTACGAGGCCACGATCCTCTCGCAGCTCGAGGGCATGGGCTGCTCGTGCGACTTCAAGCGCACGCGCTTCACGATGGACGAGCCGTGCGCGACGGCGGTGCGCCATGCGTTCTTCACGCTGTTCAAGGACGGCCTGGTCTACCGCGGCAAGCGCCTCGTGAACTGGGATCCCGTCTCGCAGACCGCGCTCGCCGACGACGAGGTCGAGATGGAGGAGGTCGACGGCAGCTTCTGGTACCTCAAGTACCCGCTCGCCGACGGCTCGGGCCATGTGACCGTCGCGACCACGCGTCCCGAGACGATGCTCGGCGACACCGCGGTCGCCGTGAATCCCAAGGATCCGCGCGCCGCGGCGCTGCGCGGCAAGAAGCTGCGCCTGCCGATCGTGGGCCGCGAGATCCCGATCGTCGAGGACGACTACGTGGTCATGCCCGCGTCGCTCGGCGGCGATCCCGCCGATCCGAAGGCGCAGTTCGCCACGGGTTTCCTCAAGGTCACGCCCGCGCACGATCAGAACGACTGGGACATCGGCCAGCGCCACGCGCTCGCCGCGATCAACATCATGGCGCCCGATGGCTCGATCTCCGATCGCCACGGCTGGATGGATGTCTCCGCCGACGCGAAGCAGTTCGTCGGGCTTTCGCGCGAGGAAGCGCGCAAGAAGATCGTCGCCTGGTTCAAGCAGAACAACCTGCTCGAGGAAGTGAAGCCGTACCGCCACTCCGTCGGCCACTCGTACCGCTCGCATGTGCCGGTCGAGCCGTATCTGAGCGACCAGTGGTACGTGCGCGTGACCGACGACCGCCTGCGCGGCACCGCGCTGCGCTCGATGGCGAAGGACCAGGTCGAAGGCACGCTGCCCGCCGAGGTCGCCGCTGGCCCGAAGATGGCGGGCGACGGCGAGCTGCGCTTCTTCCCCGCGCGCTACGCGAAGAACTTCCAGTCGTGGCACGAGAACATCCGCGACTGGTGCATCTCGCGCCAGCTGTGGTGGGGCCATCGCATTCCCGTGTGGACCAAGCGCGGCGAAGGCGCGTCGCTCGCGACGCACCTCGGCATGCTGTCGTCGCTCTCGTCGTCGCGCGCGAGCGTGCGCGCGGTGCGCGTGGCCGATGGCGCGGAGGCCGCGATTGGCTCGCTCGCTTCATCGAAGGGCGACTTCGACCTGCATGTGTGCCTGCTCGACGACGCCGACGGCGCGCCGCTCGAAACCGCTGGTTTCAAGCGCGATCCCGATGTGCTCGACACGTGGTTCTCGTCGGCGCTGTGGCCGCTGTCGACCCTCGGCTGGCCCGATCCGTCGAAGTGGAGCGAGATGGCGGGGCTCCTCGACCGCTACAACCCGAGCTCGGTCCTCTGCACCGCGCGCGAGATCATCACGCTGTGGGTCTCGCGCATGGTGATGTTCAACCGCTACTTCCTCGGGCGCGTGCCGTTCAAGCATGTGTTCATCCACGCGATGATCCAGGACGGCCACGGGCAGAAGATGTCGAAGTCGCTCGGCAACGGCGTCGATCCGCGCGACATCATCCACTCGCACGGCTCCGACGCGATGCGCTTCACGCTCGTGCAGATGGCGACCAACACGCAGGACGTGCGCCTGCCGGTCGATCTCGTCGATCCGCACTCGGGCGAGACGTTCGGCCCCAAGTGGACGACCGCGAGCGGCGGCTACACCGTGGCCGACGCGATCCAGACCTCGCCCAAGGACCCGTCGAAGAAGATGGTCTCGGGCTACGGCGCCGCGACCGGCACCGCGACTCCGACCGCGGAGATGCCGCTCGCGCGCAACACCAGCGCGCGCTTCGACCTTGGCCGCAACTTTGCCAACAAGCTGTGGAACGCCACGCGGTTCGCGCTGTCGAATCTCGCGCAGGCGTCGCCTGACTCCAAGCCCGAGCCGCTCACCCTGCTCGACCGCTGGATGCTCGCGCGCCTCGAGCACGCATCGCGCGCGATCGACGCGGCGATCGCCGACTACGAGTTCCACCGCGTGGCCGAGGCGCTGTACGACCTCGTGTGGCGCGACTTCTGCGACTGGTACCTCGAGGGCGTCAAGCCGACGGTGCGCACGAACGCCACGCAGCAGCGCGTCCTCGCGGCGGTGCTCGACTCGATCCTGCGCATGCTGCACCCCGTGTGTCCGTTCGTGACCGAGACGCTGTGGCCGAGCGTGCAGGCGCTGGGAGCGAGCGGCGCAGTCGACGGGATCGCGCTCAGGCCGAGCGCGCTCTGCGCGACCGCTGCGTGGCCCGCGTTCGACGCGAAGCTGCGCGATGAGCGCGCGATCGCCGAGTTCGCGCGCGTGCAGGCGCTCGTCGACAGCATCCGCCGGGTGCGCGGCGAACGCCAGGTCTCGCCCAAGCGCAAGGTCGTGCTGCTCGCAGGCGACTCGGTGCGCGCGCTCGTCGCCGCATCGGGCGGCGTGGTCGAGACGCTCGCTGGCATCGAGAAGGTCGACGCGAGCCCGGCTTCGCGGCCGATGACTGCGGTCGCGCTTCCGTTCGAAGGCAGCGAGGTGCTGCTCGACGGCCTCGTCGACGCGGTCGACGCGGGCGCCGAGAAGGCGCGCCTGACCAAGCTCATCGCCGAGCGCGAGAAGCAGGCGTCCGGCATGCGCGGCAAGCTCTCCAACGAGGGCTACATCGCGAAGGCCAAGCCCGAGCTCGTCGAGGAGACGCGCAAGAAGCTCGCGGAGATCGAGGCGGACATCGCGGCGGCCCAGAGTGCGCTCGCAGCGCTGGGGTGAGCGGTGGCGAACAGGGCGGCTTCGCTCGATTTACAGGCGAGTTCCGCGTGCCTTCGTCCGATGACGGAGTAGACTGCGGGACCGCCCTTGATCGAGCGCACGCACATCACCTTGCTGACCCTCGCCGCGATCACGACGATCGGGTGCAGCATCGGGGGGTGTCGCTCGTCGGGTTCCGCGATGTCGGGTTCTGCGACGTCGGGTTCTGCGACGTCCGCCTCATCCGCCTCGCCCGCCGCAGTCAGCCCCGGCGCGCGTCGCGCGGAGCCGCTCATCGAGCCGTGGCGCTTTGGCGCGAGCAACGGCGAGTGCATCGACACGGGCACGCACCGCATCCACTCGACGCTGCGCGATCCGATCATCCGCGAGCGCATGCAGATCTTCCTGCCGACGGCGCTCGACCACTACCGCAGCGCGCTCGTTCCGCTGCCCGCGCCCGACGGGCCGATCGACTTCTTCCTCTTCGGTACGCGCAGCGACTGGATGGCCTACACCCGCGAGCGTCTGCCGCAGGAAGCCGCGATGTACGAGAAGATCGGCCGCGGCGGCTACACCATCGAGGGCGACGCGGTCCTCTACGACATCGGCCGCTGGGACACCTTCACCATCGCCGCGCATGAGGGCTGGCACGCGTATTCGCAGCGCGTGTTCCGCCATCCGCTGCCGGTGTGGATGGAGGAGGGCATCGCCTGCTACATGGAAGGCGTGCGCGCGGGCGTCGACGGCGGGCCGCCGAAGTTCATGCCGTGGCGCAACACCGAGCGGTTTGGCGAGCTGCGCGATGTGGTCAACGAAGATCGCTTCGTGCCGCTCGAGGAATTCGTGCAGGGCACGCCGCAGGACTACCTCCGCGACGGGCGCCGCACGCTGCTCGCGTACTACGCGCAGGCGTGGGCGCTCGTGCATTTCCTCGACGAGGGCGAGGGCGGCCGCTACCGCAAGGGACTCGACCGGCTGCTCGCCGACGCGGTCGACGGCCGCATCTCGGGCACGATCTGGGAGTCGAACAAGGCGGGAACCCGCAACGACCGACGCATCGCCATCGGACGGCAGATCGGCCCCGCGGTCATGCGCGAGTACTTCGACGAGGACATCAAGCGGATGGGCGAGGAATACCAGCGGTTCTGCCGCGCGCTCGTCCAGCGCGGCAACGGCGAGCGCATCTGGCGTGGCGAGAACCCGCTCAATCCGCTGCCTCCCGCGCCCGCGAAGTGACGCCGTCACGCTGTACACTCGCGCCGTGCTCAAGATTCTCTCTGGTGACTATCGCTCACGCGTCCTCCTCACGCCCGACGGCGAGGACCGCACGCGCCCGATGACGGCGCGTGTGAAGGAGTCGGTGTTCGCGATGCTGCATGGCTGGTTCAAGGACGCGCGCGTCCTCGACCTGTTCGCGGGCGTCGGGACCGTCGGCCTCGAGTGCGCGAGCCGCGGCGCGAAGGAAGTCGTCTGCATCGAGCGCGACCGCGACGTGTTCCGCTACCTCGAGCACAACATCGCCGCGCTCAAGGCGGGCGAGCGCGTGACCGCGCTGCAGGCCGACGCGCTCGGCCCGACCGCGCTCGCGCGCAGCCCGAAGCCCGTCGACCTGGTGTTCATGGATCCTCCGTACGCGCTCATGGTCGAGGAGGCGACGCGCAAGCTCGTCCTCGCGCAGGCCGCGCGCACGCGCACGCTGTTCGCCGACAAGGGCTTCCTCGTGCTGCGCACGCCGGTCGATCTCGTCGAGCCCGAGCGCTCGATCCCCGGGTTCGTCGGCCCCGAGAGCCACCGCTACAAGGACGACATGTGGGTCTATCTCTACATGCCGGAGAGGGTCGACGCGGAGAAGGCGGATGCCTGAGCTCGGCGGCGGCCTGCCCGCAAGCGTGCGCGAGCGCGCGAGGTTCGAGAGCTTTGCGGGAGTGCCTGCGCTGGTCGTGCATCCTGGCTTCGCGTCGGACGGCGCGCTGCACGGCGAGCGCGCGCCGGTCCTGCTGTGGATGCACGGACGCACGGCGAACAAGGAGCTCGATCCCGGGCGGTTCCTGCGGCTGATGCGCGCGGGCATCGCGACGGTGTCGGTCGATCTCCCCGGTCACGGCGCGCGGCACGACGACGCGCTGCAGCAGCCCGAGCGCACGCTGGAGTTCGTCGAGCAGATGGCGCGCGAGATCGACGCGGTGGTCGAGGCGATGCTCGCGACCGGCTGGTTCGACGACACGCGCATGGCGATCGGCGGCATGAGCGCGGGCGGCATGTCGACGCTGATCCGGCTGTGCAGCGCGCATTCGTTTCGCGCGGCGTGCGTCGAGTGCACGACGGGTTCGTTCGCGTGGCAGCGGAACCGCGCGATGTACGACGCGCAGCGCGCGACGCGGCTCGATCCGATCCAGCATCTCGACGGCTGGCGGGCGATCCCGCTGCTTGTCCTGCACAACGAGCTGGATGCGTGGGTCGCGGTGGATGGCCAGCGTGAGTTCGTCGAGTCGCTGAGGGCGCGCGGGCTTGCGAAGGACGTCGAGATGCACGAGTACGGCGAGACGGGCGCGCCGTACGAGCACTCGGGGTTCGGCCGGTTCGCGAGCGACGCGAAGGACCGGCAGACGAACTTTCTCGTGAAGCATCTGCGCGCGTAGCGGTGGGCGGGGACTGATGACGCGTGGTTGATGAGCCGTGATTGATGACTCGTGATCGATGATCCGTGGTTGATGATTCGTGGTTGATGATTCAAGGCCTTGAACGTACGCAGCCGTGAATGCCCGCAGGCGTGAGCCTGCGGCACGGTTGACGTGGGGGTCGGTGGTGACTTTTGCGTCTTGTGTTCCGCAGGCTTCCGCCTGCGGGCATTCACGGCTTTGGGTAACTCACGGCTTTGGGACAGGCGTGGTGTTGCGCCCGCGCGCCGCTACTTCGCTGGCTCGATCTCCACGTCGCAGAAGGTCAGCGCGGCGATGCCGTTTGCGCCGCGGATGAGGCGCTTCTGCTCCCAGCGGTCGCTGTCGACATACTTGATCGTGCGCGCGTCGGTCTTCGACTTGAGCTTGAGGCGCACCGTGCTTCCGTCGCCCGAGCTCGCCGCAACCTCGGCCTTCTTGCCGCCGAGGTGGAACTCCTCCGCGCACTCCGGCCGCCACACGACGGGCTGGTCGAACTCGAGCACGATCTCGTCGCACGCGGCGCTCGCGAAGCGCGCGCGCAGGATGTTCGGCGGCGTGATCGATCCCTGCGGCTTGACGCCGTAGTTGTCGCGGTCGACGAGCGGCGCGATGAGCTTCGCGAACTGCGCATATCCCGCGGCGGGGTAGTGGCAGCCGCCCGGCGGCTCGATGCCGAGCGTCGACATCACGCTCATGTTCGAGAACGCCGCGGGCAGCGTGCGCTGCACCTCGCGCAGCCGGTCGTCGGAATCGTCGCGGCCCATCGCGCACGACTTCGGCCAGATCTGGAACATGTAGTAGTGCTGCACGTTGGGGAACGCGAGCTTCCACGCCGCGACCATGTCGAGGAAGTACGCTCGGTAGGTCTCGAATCCGAAGCCGCCCGTCGGGCCGTCGGAACCCTGGTCGTTCTCGCCCTGGTGCCAGAGCACGCCGCGGATGCCGTCCTCGAGCCGCGCCTGATGCACGCGCCAGAGCAGGCGGCCGTGGATCGTGTCGCGGTTCTCGGGGTTCGCCTCGTCGCGCTGGTGCTGGTCGACGCGCGTGCCGCCGACCGCGCCGTTGATGATGCAGATCGGGACATGCTGCGTGTCGACGAGATGCTGCGCGAGGTCGTAGCCCCAGTAGCCGATCGAGAGCTGGTCGTCCTTGCCGCGGCGCACGGCGTTGCCCCAGCGCACGCTGCCGGGATTTCCGCCGGTCGCGCCGAAGCTGCGGATCCACTCGTTCGAGTCGTCGAACTTGCCCTCGCCCCAGTCGGTCGAGACGGCGTTCGACTGGCCTTCGATGATGTACGCGTCGCCGCAGACGATGTTGCGGACGGTGTCGATCACCGTGTCGTGCGCGCCGTACTTGGCGGTCGAAGTCGTTCCGAACTCGACGGTGTAGTGAACGAGCCCAGGCTTGAGCGTCGCGCTGAGCGCGTAGCGGCGATCGGCGGCGAGCGTCGCGCGCTTCTCGGCAAACGGCTTGCCGTCGGCGAGCACGCGCAGGAACACGCCGTCGATCGCACCAGGCACCGCGCCTGCCGATTCCGCAAGCACGCCGTTGTAGGCGAGCGTCGCTTCGTTCTCGTCGTCGCGCGCGTAGAAGGCGTTCTCCTCGGGCTTCTCGTCGGGGCCAGGCGTGCGATGCACCCATGCTTCTCGAGTGGCGTCCTGCGAAGGCTCGCGCACCGCGATCGTCGCGCTCCTCGTGATCGGCGTGCCGCCGTTGTCGATCGTCGCGGTGACCGTGAGCGTGCCGCTGTTGAGCGCGCGCGAGAGCCGCAGCGCGCCCGCCGAATCGCCGCTTGCCGCGTCGATCTCCTTGCGCACGGACATCGGGCCCGTCGTCCACGCCACGCGGAGTTCGCCCGCGGACTGGCCCTTGAGCGCCGCGAGATTGCGCACGCGCGGCTCGATCTTGATCGGCTTGCGTCCGTCCCACGATGCCGGCGCGACGAGCTCGAACTGCGGATCGGCGACGGCCTCCGCGATCTTGATCGCCGCCGACTTGGTCCTGACGCCATCCGCGAACACGGCCTTGCACTCGAGCGTCGCGAGTTCATCGCCGCTCACGCGGCCTGCGTCGACCGAACACGAGAGCCGATCGGTCGCGACCACCGTCTCGCGGCCGCCACGCTTGAGCGTCCAGGTGATCTTCTGCGCGCCGTTCGCGCGTGCGGTCACGGTGGCCTTCGCGCCTTCCTTGATCGTGAGCTTCGCGTCGGAAAGCGTGAACGCATCGCGTGCACTCGCGCCCGCACGCGCATCCGCACGCGCATCCATCGCGACGATCGGCCCGACCGCCGTCTGCATCGGCTTCTGGTTCTCGTACTCGAGCTTGATCCAGTCGGCCGAGCGCGCGACGCTCGCGATGCGCACCTCGTCGACATCGCCGACGAAGTTGTAGTTGCCGTGCCAGCCGCCGATCCAGAGCGCGGAGGTGTCGGGGATCTTGACCTCGGGCGTCGACGCGCCGTCGAGAACGCCGTTGATGTACACGCGCGAATCCTTGGCCGAATACGTGTGCACCACGTGGTACCACTCGCCCGTCGCGAGCTTGCTCTCGGCGTCGACATCGGCGAAGTAGCACTGGATCGCGATGCGCGGCGGACTGAGGAAGTTCATCATCACCTTCGCGGGGCGCTTCTCCTGGCCCCACGCGACGACGGTGCCGTTCACGCGCTCGGCGCGGAACCACGCGCTCGTCGACATCGGCCCCATGCCCTTCGGATAGGTCGTGATGTCGCTGCCCGCGAACACGCCCTGGCCGCCCGCGAGATGGCGCGCGTCGCCCACGATGCCGCGCGTCGAGGTCGTGCGCTCGTCCTTGGACTCGACGCTGCCCGTGTCGTCGGCGACGGGCTCGTTCATGTGCCACACGCTGCAGAAGCCGTTGCTTTCGTTGAACACCGCCTTGCCGTCGGACGCTGGCGCGGCGCCCGCGTTGCCCCAGTGGATGCGCAGTTCCTGGCGCGCGTTGCCGGCGATGTGGGGAATCCGAACCCAAATCGTCGCGCTTCCGACCGTGGCGTTCCACTCCTCGATGCGATACGCGAGCGGCGCGCCGTCGGCGGCGGAGAAGCGGATGTCGTCGCCGTTCGCCTTGCACTGCGCGAAGTCGAGGAAGTCGCCGTTCAGACGCACGAGCAGCGGAAACCCGTCGATCGACGCCGAAGCGGGGAGGTTCGCGCCATCGGGCGTCGTGAGGATGTTGATCGTGCCGTGGTGCTGCCACGCGGCGTAGTCGTCGGCGAGCGGTGCGGGCGAACCAAGCGCGAGGGCGGCGATGAGCGTGGCGTGCATGAGGCGCGCAGCGTCCGCGATTTTCGCACCGTTGTGCGCGCGGGCTTGTGGTCGATGCGTGAATTTCGCTAGGTTAGGGCGATGCACCAATGTCCCGCCTGCAGCTACCGCCTCGACGCGCTTCCCGGCGTGCCGCGCGTGCAGTTCGGCGAGTTCAACCACGATGTCGCGTGCCCCGAGTGCGGCTTTGTGATTCGCAAGGGCCAGCGGGTCGTGGTCGGCAGCACCGTGGCTGCGGCGGTCGGCGCGCGGATGAGGTGGTCGCAACTCGCGGGCGCGCTGGTCGGCATCCTGTTCACGCTCAACTGGAGCATCCAGGGTCTGTACGCCAAGGCCAAGGTGTTCGGCGCGACGGGCGACTGGAGCTTCTCGTGGCGCGATCCCGTGCAGTTGCTGTTCATCGTGGGATTCGCGTTCATCGCGCGCTGGCTGTATCGCATGCTGTTCTCAGCGAAGTACGAGCCGAAAGCCGGCGTCGAGTCGAATGCCGCGTGGATCATCGAGCCAGGCGCGCTGCGCGTGCTGCGTGCGGCCAAGATCGGCGAAGCGGCCGAGCAGGTGGCGGTGCTGTCTGCAGGCGAGATTCGCACCATCCGCGCGGTCGAGCTGCCGCGCGTTGCGTCGGCCACGAGGCTGCCGATCCAACTCGCGGTCTATCGCGATTCCGAGAAGGACACGCCGCACGTGATCCACGTTTCCGCGCAATGCATCGCCGACGAACTCGCGACGAGCCTGCTCGCGAGCGTGCGGCGCGAGATGCGCGCCGAGGAGCTTCGCGCGCGCGAGGCCGCGCCGATTCTTGCGGGCCAGCCGATCGTGGTCCGCGGCGTGCCGTTCGAACCGATGGATGTGGGCGAGGTGCCGTCGCCGTTGCGCGGGTGGAAGGGCACGGCCGTTCGCTTCGCGGGTCCGGCGCTCGGAATGGTGTTCTTCTTCGGTGTGATGACGGGATTGGGCGCGCGAGCCGGCGGGCAATTGCTTCCGATGATGATCGCGTTGGGTGGGTTCCTGCTGACGTTCTGGATGGTCGCGCACCTCCGCAGCGTCGCGCGTGAGAAGCGCTCGAGCCGCGCCACCTGGACCTGCTCGCGCGACGGCCTCGTGATCGAGACGAACCTCCGCCGCTACCTCTTCAAGCGCCGCGAAACCAAGCGTTTCTCGCCGCAGGCCGTGCGCTCGATCGATGTCCGCATGAAGCACGGCGCCGCGTACCTCGAAGTCTCGTCGGTGCACGAACGCGAGCCCGTCGCGGTGCTCCACCCCGACGACTGGTCGGGCTCCGCGCCTGACACGCTCGCGCAGGCGATGCGCGAGGCGCTTGGCGAATCCTCGCCTGCGAACGCTTTGGCCGGACGCGCGTCGCAGGTACAGTGACCCGATGCTGATCCCGCTCGCTGCGCTGCTCATCTCGATCGCTCCGCCCACGGAAGTCGCCGCGAAGCCCGCGCTCCCAACCGACGCCGAGGCGATCACCGCGGGCATCGCGCGCATCGTCGCGCTGCAGGAGAAGGGCCCGGGCGCCGATGTCGCCGCCGAGTGGCCCTACGAAGGCGTCTACCGCGTGGGCGGCAACATTCCGTACGGATATCGCGTCGGCGGCACTTCGATCGCGTGTCTCGCGCTGATGAAGGCGCCGGGCTTCGCGAGCGACGCCGCGCGCAAGGACGCGGTCGCGCGCGCGATCGACTTCGTCGCGAAATCGAAGGACGAGCCGCTGCTCTCGCCCGCGTACGACGGCGGCTACGACGTGCGCGGCTGGGCGCATTGCTACGGCCTGCGTTTTCTCATCGCCGCCAAGAAGGCGAACGCCGTGAGCGACGCGCAGAAGCCCGCGGTCGACGCGGCGATCGCGTTCTACCTCGACGCGCTCGCGAAGACCGAGATCCCGCAGGTCGGCGGCTGGCAGTACGCGCGCGGTCCCGCGCTCGATGCGCCGTGCGCGACCTCGCCGTTCATGACCGCGCCGTGCCTGATGGCGCTCGTCGAGGCGAAGGACGCGGGGCTCGCGGTGAGCCCCGAACTCATCGCGCGCACCGTGCATGCGCTCGAGCTCACGCGCGGCGAGTCGGGCTACGTCGCCTACAACGCGCAGAAGCAGACGCGCGACGACACCAGGCAGATCCCAGGCGCGATCGGCCGCATGTGCGCCGTCGAGGTCGCGCTCGCGCACGCGGGCAAGAAGGACGAGAAGCGGCTGCGCTTCGCGGTCGACCGGTTCTTCGAGTTCTGGCCCGAGCTCGAGAAGCGCCGCAAGAAGTCGGGCACGCACCTGCCGCCGTACAACGTCGCGCCGTACTACTTCTACTACGCGTTCGAGCACGCGGCCGCGGCGATCGAGATGTTGCCGGAGGCGGACCGGCCTGCGCTGCGCGCGAAGTTCCGCGAGACGCTGTTCAAGTCGCGCGACGCGGATGGGACATGGAACGACCGCGTGTTTGCGCGCAGCGCGAGCTTTGGTACGGCGATGAGCGTGCTGGCGTTGATGGAGGCGGGGGAGGCACTCGTCCCAGCGGCGCCTACGAAGTAGCGCGACACGAAGTCGCGCCGCCCAGAATCGCGCCGCCCAAAGCCGCGCCGCCCAATCTCGCGCAGCACATAGGGCATCCTCCCCTCTTTGCCCCCATCGCCACACCACGCGCGAAGTCGCTCGCGCCGTCCGCCGATCCCTGCGTGTCCCATCAATCGGACACGCGCATCGTGCAGGAATGGCCCTGCCCGCAGCAATCTCGACGTTGGCCCGAAGTCGGCTCTAGGGAGGCCCATGGACGCACAGCAAATCACCTCGTTCGTCGTCAGCACGCACCAAGTCTTCTCGACGATGCTCTCGCTCGCCGTGACGGCGGGAAAGCCGTACACCTGCTGCGCGGTTCCCAAGTTCGAGAACGAGGTCAGCGGCATCATCGGCATGTCAGGCGACATGCAGGGCATGGTCGTCCTCTCGTTCCCCACGTCGACCGCGAAGAACGTCATCCGCGCCTTCACCGGCATGGACATGGAGCCGTCATCGCCCGACTTCGCCGACGCCGTCGGCGAGCTCGTCAACATGATCTCGGGCGCGGCGAAGGCCAAGTTCGAGGGCAAGAACGTCTCGATCTCGTGCCCGTCGGTCGTGATCGGCAAGGGCCACAAGGTCCAGCAGCCGAGCGACGCGGTGTGCATCACGATCCCGTTCGAGTGTCCGGCCGGCGCGTTCTCCGTCGAGGTCGCGATCAAGAGCGCGAAGAGCGCCGCCAATCCCGCAAATTCCAATCAGCACGGCGCCGCGGCCAAGGCCGCGTGATCCACGCCTGCACCACAGGAGCCCATCATGAAAGTCATGCTTGTCGACGATTCGAAGACCATGCGCACCATCCAGCGCAACATCCTGATGCAGCTTGGCTACAAGGAGATCGAGGAGGCGTGCGACGGCCAGGACGCGCTGTCGAAGGTCGCGGGCTTCGGCCCCGAGCTGCTCCTCGTCGACTGGAACATGCCCAACATGGACGGCATCACGTTCGTCAAGACCTATCGCGCGCAGGGCGGCAAGAGCCCGATCGTGATGGTCACCACCGAAGCCGAGAAGACCCGCGTGGTCGAGGCGATCAAGGCGGGCGTCAACAACTACGTCGTCAAGCCGTTCACGCCCGACTCGCTTTCGCAGCGCATCAACGAGACGCTGTCGCGCACGAAAGCGGCGTGAGCCAGGCCCGCGCGCAGCATGAAGACGGCGGGAGGTTCGCCAATGCCCGAAATCGCAACTGAACGCCTTCCCTTTGTCAGGCTCCTCGACAACGGCCGAAAGGCCGTCCTCGAGATTCCATCGAATTCGGCCCCGGAGCTCGTAACTGAGGACGCGCTCCTGGGTCTCGTCCGTGAACGCGGAGTCCTTGTCGATCGCGCGGTCGAACAAGCCATTCGCGCACTCGCGGCACGACACAAGTCGCGGCCGGCCGGAGACGCCACCGACATCGAGAGCGCCATCGCCGAGTGGGTTCCACCCGCCCACGGCGAGGACGCGCGCATCGATTGGGTCGAGCGATTCCGTCCGGACGCGGCAACCAGCGACGGCGCCGACGGCGACGCCGACACCGCCACGCCCGTCGACCACTACAACCGCGTCAAGCGCGTCAAGGTCGCGGCGGGCGAGGTGCTCGGCAAGCTCGTGCCGCCCGGCGAAGGCGTCGACGGACGCGATGTCAGCGGCCGCTCGATCGCCGCCAACCGCGGGCACAAGCTCGCGCTCCAGCCCGACGGAAGCGTGCAGGTCGAGGCCGACGGCTCGATCCGCGCGCTCAAGGACGGCGTGCTCTCGCTCGCGCGGCTCAAGCTCGCGATCGTCGACACGATGGAGGTCGAGGGCGCGGTCGACTTCTCGACGGGCAACATCGACTTCGTCGGCAGCGTCAAGGTTTCCGACGGCATCCGCGACAACTTCACGCTGCGCGCGACCGGCGACGTGACCGTGCGCGGCATGGTCGAGGCGTCCGATCTCATCGTCGGCGGCGACTGCGTGTGCGAGCGCGGCGTCGCTGCGCGCGGGCGCGGGCATCTGCTCGTCGACGGCGCGCTCGAAGGCGCGTACCTCAACGGCGTCTGCGGACGCGTGCGCGGTTCGGTGACGGTCGCGCGCGAGATCGTCGGCTGCGAGCTCCTCGTGGGCGGCGACGTCCGCGTCGAGCGCGGCTCGATCGTGGGCGGAACGCTGGTCGTCGGCGGCGCGCTGCGCGCTGCGTCGATCGGCACCGAGGGCGGCGCGAAGACCGTCATCCGCATCGGCGGCATGCCGATCCAGCTCGCGAAGGCGGCCCGCATTTCCCAGCTCGCAAAGGAGCTCGCGACGCGCGTGGCGCCCCTCGAAGAACGGCAGTTCGCGATCACCTCAAGCGGCGAGAAGGCGACCGCCGCCGAGAAGGAGAGCCTGACCGAGCTCGCGTTCGAGATCGCCGAAGTCCGCCGCCGCCTGCGCCTGCTCGAGGAGAAGCGCATCGCGCTCCTCGTCGAGGCGGGCGCGTCGCGCGTGGTCAAGGTCGACGTCTCGAAGGCGATCCATGCGGGCACGACGATCCTCGTCGGCAACCGCGAGGCGAAATTCACGAGCACGCTCAAGGGCCCGCTCACGCTCGGCTGGGACGAGAACCGCAACCTGCAGTTCCGCCTCGCGGGCGGGCGCGTGCAGGAGCTGCGCGACGTGGCGAGCGTGCGCGAAGTGGCGGCGTAGGAAGGGGCGCGTTCGCTATCATCGCCGCCCATGCGCATCGGAGTCATCATCGCGGCGGCAGGCAAGAGCACGCGTTTCGGCGAGGGCGACAAACTCTCGCAGGATCTCGGCGGTCGGCCCGTGCTGCTGCGCACCGCGGAGGCGTTCACCAAGCGTGACGAGGTCACCACGATCATCGTCGCGGGTCCGCCGGACGACATCGAGGGTTTCCGCCAGCGCTTCGGGCCTGCGCTCGGGTTCAACGGTGCGCGCATCGTCGAAGGCGGCCGCATCGAGCGCTGGGAGTCGATCAAGCTCGCGCTCGACGCGATGCCCGACGACGTGACGCACATCGCGGTCCACGACGGCGCGCGGCCGTGCATCGGCAACGAGCTGCTCGACCGCGTGTTCGCGGCGGCGCGCGTGGTGCCTGCGGTCGTGCCGGGCGTCCCCGTGCGCGACACGCTCAAGCGCGTGACCGAGGAGTCGTTCAGCGCGAGCGAGGACGACGCGGTTGCGGACATGATCCTCGGCGACGTGGGCAAGTCCGCGACCAGCGGGCGGCGCGTGACCGAGACGGTCTCGCGCGCGAACCTGCAGGCCGTGCAGACTCCGCAGGTGTTCGACGCGGCGCTCTTGCGGAAGGCCTACAAGACGGTGGAGCTGTCGGGCACGACCGACGACGCGAGCGTGATCGAGCGGATGGGCGAGCCGGTGCTCGTGGTCGAGGGCGATCCGCGGAACATCAAGATCACGTCCGTCGACGACCTCGCGCTCGCGCGCGCGATCATGAACATCGCGCCGCCGGCGGACCGCGCGGCGCATCTGCGGTTCTGACGTCCTGCGTTCCGCGGGCTTCCGCCCACGGGCATTCATGTCACTGGTATTCGGCAACTGGTGGTCGTGAGCCGGCCACCGTGAGCCTTCGAGGGACATGAATGCCACGAAAGCCATGAATGCCCGTCAGGCGTAAGCCTGCGGCACGGGTTGCGTGAGCCTTCGATGATCCGACTCCGACGTCCAACGTTCCGCGGGCTTCCGCCCACGGGCATTCATGTCACTGGTCGTCGGAAGCTGGTGGTCGTGAGCCGGCCACCGTGAGCCTTCGATGACCCGACTCCCACATCCAACGTTCCGCGGGCTTCCGCCCACGGGCATTCATGTCACTGGTTGTCTGTCACCGGTTGTCTGTCACCGGTCGCCGGTCACTCGTGGTCGCGATCCCTCGGCTCTCGCCGCACACGCCTACGGCTTCACCCGCTTGCCGCCGATCGTCAGATCGACGTGCTTCGGCCTCGGCGGCTTGTTCGCCGCTTCGCCGCTCGGGCAGCCCGGGCAGCTCGCCGACTTCTTCCCGCGCTTCGGGATGAACGGCTTCGCCACCGCGTAGATCGCCGCCAGCATCAGCGCGGTCGCCACCCAGAACTGCCAGTCGTCGACCGGAAGACTCGCAATCATCATCATGCGGCTCCTGCGGCGATCACCGCCGCGTGCGTGATCCAAGCGAGCACATACGCCACGCCCGACATCCAGCCGAACTGCAGCGCGGCCCATTTCCACGAGCCCGTCTCGCGGCGCGTGACCGCGAGCGTGGGCAGGCACTGCATCGCGAGCACGTAGAACACAAGCAGCGCCGCACTCGTCGGTGCGTCGAAGAGCAGCGTTCCGTCGGCGCGCCTGGCCTGCGCGAGCTGGTCCGCGACCTTGCGGTCGTCGTCGGAATCGCCGCTCGCGACCAGCACCGTGACCGTGCTGCGGAACACCTCGCGCGCGAGGAAGCTCGTCATCACCGCGACCGTCAGGCGGTCGTCGAGGCCGAGCGGCGCGAACACCGGCTGCATCGCGCCGCCGATTCGGCCTGCGAACGAATACTCCTGCTGCGCGCGATGCTCGAGGTTCGCGGCCTCGGCGCGCAGCGCGCTCGCTTCATCCGTCTTGCCCGCGGTCGCAGCCTCGGTCGCACGCGCCTCGATGCGCACGGCTTCCGCGGGCGTCTGCGCCTTGGGATACGCGCTGATCCACCACATCACCACGCAGATCGCGAGGATCACCGTGCCCGCGTTCTTGAGGAACACCACCGCGCGGTCGTAGGTCGTGAGCAGCGCGCTGCGGAGATCGGGCACGCGGTAGGGCGGCAGCTCGAGCACCATCGGGCGGCTCTTTCCGCGCAGGATCGTCCGGCGGAACAACAGCGCCGTCAGCAGCGCCGCGATCGCGCCCAGCGCGTAGCAGCCCGCGAACGCGAGCCCCGCGAGCAGCCCCGAGTGCGGGAACAGGATCGACACCAGCAGCACGTACACGCCCACGCGCGCCGAGCAGCTCATGAACGGCGCGACGAGGATCGTCGTGAGCCGGTCCTTGGGGTCGGGGATCAGCCGCGTGCTCATGATGCCGGGCAGCGCGCACGCGTGGCTCGAGAGCAGCGGCACGAACGCCTGGCCAGGCAGGCCGAAGCGGCACATGATGCGGTCCATCACGAACGCGGCGCGCGCGAGATAGCCCGTGTCCTCGAGCAGCGCGAGCAGGAAGAACAGCAGGCAGATCTGCGGCAGGAACACGACCGTGCCCGACACGCCGCCGATGATGCCGTCGACGAGCAGGCTCGTGAGCGCGCCCGCAGGCAGCGCGCCCGCGAGCGTCGTGCCGATCCATGCCGACGCGGATTCGATCAGCTCCATCGGCACGCGCGCAAGCCGGAAGATCGTGAAGAACATCAGCGCCATCGCGGCGACGAACACGATGCCGCCGAGGACGGGATGCGTGAACGCGGCGTCAAGGCGATCGGTGAGCCGGTCCGCGTCGCTGCCGAGCGTGTTCGGTCCGCCGACGATCGCGGTCGCGGTCTGGTCGATCCACTCGGGCGCGAGGCTCGCGGCCACGACCTGCGGCGACGGCTCGCGCGACGCGTGGATCGCGGCGATGAGCGGCTCGATGCCCGTGCCTTCGCGGCCGTTGGCGATCACGCACGGAACGCCGAGCGCAACCGACAGCCGCTGCGCGTCCACCGAAAGCCCGCGCGCGCGCGCGAGGTCGGTCATCGTGAGCGCGACCGCGACCGGGCGACCGCTCGACGCCACCGAACGAAACAGCTTGAGCCCGCGCGACATGTTGGTCGCGTCGATCACGACGAGCATCGCGTCGGGCATGCAGCCGGCGAGCCGCCCCGCCAGGCAGTCGCGGCAGAGCCTCGACTCGGGCAGCTCGAGGTCGATCGCGTACACGCCGGGGAGGTCGACAAACTCGATGATGGAATCGCTGCCCGCGCCGTCGGCCACGCACGAACCGATGCGCGCCTCGACGGTGGAGCCCGCGAAGTTCGCGGTCTTGGCGCGCACGCCGCAGAGGCGGTTGAACAGCGAAGTCTTGCCGACGTTCGGATTGCCGACCATCGCGACGCGGGTCGGCGGGGAAGCGGGGGCGTTGGCGGCGCTCATGCCGGGGCTCACGCCTTCGGCGTGTCCTGTGCGCAGCAGCCCGATTCAGGGCAGTCGCACGGACGGGTCAGGATGCGCTTGGCGAGATCGGGCGAAAGGCCGAGCCGCGTCGCGTCGAGCTGGATGATGCACGGCCCCGAGGACCCCGCGCGGCAGACCGTGAAGGTGCAGCGCTCGTCGAGGCCCATCGCGTGGAGCACCGCGCGGTCCTCCTCCGACAGGCTCGACCCCGCGACCATCGCGCGGTCGCCGCGCTTGAGCTGCGTCAGCGGCAGGCGCACGGGTTCGCGAACTGGTTCGGGCTCGGTCATGGTGGGGGGCATCGGTCCTTCGGAGGATATTGCGACCGAGTCGCAACAGCAACGGCTGGAGCGGATTGCTTGCGGGTTCCTTTGCGAATTCGCCCTCGCGGAGTGCGGGGACAGCGCACGCCGGAGCCGCGATGTCGGTCCTGGTCCGAAACGCCGCTGAAGACCGCCCTCAAACCTGCCGATGGGTCGGCGTATGAGGCTCTGGTTCAGGAGCATTGCGGCGCTGATCGGCGCCGACCGCGGCGAGGAAGACTCGGTCCGCTCGATCCTCGCGCTCGCAGCAGCGCGATCGTCGTCGATTGGCGTTGTCATGGGGAGCGGCACGCTCGATGGCGCGGAGCTCCCGAGCCCGCTCTCGGGCCATGTCGTCGAACTCGAGCCGAGCGCGCTCGTCATCAGCCGTCCCTTTGAAGGCGCAGCCCGTCGCGAGCTCGTGATGGGCGAGAAGCTCCGCCTCTCGATCGCCGCCGAGAAGGGCTTTCACCACGGCGAGGTCGAGGTGCTCGGCCGCTGGGTCGCTGGCGCAGGCGCCGAACGGCGATACGGCTACCGCGTGAGCCTGCCCCGCGTTCTCCTGCACGAGGAGCGTCGCGGCCTCCATCGCATTCCTGTCGCGTTCGACCTCTCGCCCAAGGCGGTCCTGCTGCGGCCGATCACGCTCGCTGAAGTCGGCGAAGGCATCGTGGTCGACATCTCCGAGGGTGGCCTCTGCGTGCGCGCCGAACTCAAGACGCTCGTGCGCCCCGACGAGCAGATCATCGTCAAGGCGGAGTTCCCCGCGATCCTCCCGCCGATCCACACGCGCATGACCGTCGCCCACGTGATGGACGCGCGCAAGCCTGGTCACTCCGAGCTTGGCCTGCGGTTCGACGAGACCCAGCAGGACCTCGGCCGCGCGATCCGCGCGCTGGAACTGCGGCGGGTCAACCGGCCCGGCGCCGCGGCTTGAAGACCAAGCGCTGCGGCTTGAACACCACGCGCTGCGGCTTGACATGACTGCAAGTCACTCGGTCGCCGCGCCGTCGCGGTCGCCCGTCTTGCGGTAGCGCGAGCGGCGGCTGGCGTATTCCTCGGGCGAAACCGGCAGGTCCATCGGCTTCCCGTCGAGGTGCAGCTGGTGGAGCTTCTTGAGGAACGGCACGCACCACTGGCAGCCCGTGCCCGCCCCGAGGCACTCGGAGATCTGGCTCGCGACGGTCGGCTTCTCGCGCGCGACAAAGTTCGCGATCTTGCGAAGCGACACGTGAAAGCACAGGCAGACATGGTCGTCCGGGTCCATCGCCGCAGGGTACGCGGCGGGCGCTTCGGATCGCGCCGCATTCGTCACGGAAATCCGTCGGAAATCAGGGAGCGCGCGGGGTGAGAGGTATGATGGCTGGACTCGCATGGATCGCATCCGAAGCATCATCGCCCTCGCGCGCCGGCAGCTTGTGATCGCCGCGCTTGCCGACGCCATCGCATGGGGACTCGTCTCCGCGTCGATCGTCGCGTTGCTCGCCGTTGCGTTCGTCAAGATCGGCGGCGATCGCCTGCCCGCGATCGCGCAGCAGCCGAGTTCGGTGTACGCGCTGGTCGCGGCGGCGCTCGTGATCGGCACCGCGGTTGCGTTCGCGCTGCGCCGTCGCGCGATGCCGTCCGAAGCGAGCCTCGCGATCCGCGTCGACGAGCGCCTCAAGCTTGAGGAACGATTGACCACCGCGCTCGCGCTCGAGCGCTCGACCGATTCGTACGCGCGCGCCGCCGTCGCCGACGCCGTCGAGAAGGCGTCCGACCCGGCGCTGCCTGCGCGCGTGCGCGCGGCGTTCCCCGTCAAGGTGCCCGCGCGCGGTCTGTGGTCTGCGGCTGTCCTCGCGCTGGCGATCGTCGCGCAGATGTTCGTCCCCGCGCGCGCCTGGCCGCAGGACGAGAAGAAGGCCGAGCCCGTCGGCCTCGCCGCCAAGAAGCCCGCCGAAGAAGCGATCGAGCGCCTCAAGCAGGAGGCCGAGAGTTCGAAGGCGCTTCCGCAGGATGTCCGCGACGCGATGAACGGCCTCGCGAAGAACGCCGAGCCCAAGGTCGGCGGCGAGGCCAGCGAAAGCGACGAGCGCCGCGAGGCGATCCGACGCATGAGCGAGCTGCAGAAAAAGCTCGACGAGGTGCGCAAGTCCGACCAGGCGCGCGCGGCCGAGGCGCTCAAGCGCGATCTCGCCGACCTGCAGCAGTCCGACGGCGAACTCTCCAAGCTCACCGAGGCGCTCTCCAAGGGCGAGTTCAGCGCCGCCAAGCAGGAACTCGGCGACCTCAACAAGAAGATGGAGTCGGGCGAGATGAGCGAGGCCGAGAAGGCCGCGACCAAGGAAGCGCTCGAGAAGATGGCGAAGTCGCTCGAGAACCTCGCCAAGAACCAGCAGTCGATGAAGGACGCGCTCGAGCAGGCCGGCCTCGACGCGCAGCTCGCGAACAACCCCGAAGCGCTGCAGCGCGCGATCGAACAGGCGCAGAACCTGAGCGAGCAGCAGCGCGCGGAACTCATGAAGACCGCCAAGGCCGCCAAGGTCAGCCAAGAGACGCTCAAGAAGCTCGCCTCCGCCGCCAAGAAGGCCGCGCAGAAGAAGCAAGGCGAGAAGAAGCAGCAGCAGCAGCAGAAGGGCCAGCAGCAACAGGGCCAGCAGCAGCAGGGTCAACAAGGTCAGCAGCAACAAGGTCAGCAGCAGCAGGGCCAGCAGCAGCAGGGCCAGCAGCAGGACCAGCAAGGTCAGCAGCAGCAAGGCCAGCAGGGCCAACAGGGTCAACAAAGCCAGCAGGGCCAGCAAGGACAGCAAGGCCAGCAGGGCCAGCAAGGCAAGGAAGGCGAGAAGGGCGAGCAAGGCCAAGACGGCGAGCAAGGCCAGCAAGGCATGTCCGAGCTCGGCGACACGCTCAGCGATCTCGAGGCCACCCAGCAGATGATGGAGGAGGCCGAAGCGCTTTCGAACATGACCGACCAAGAGAGCCAGTCGCTTGGTGAAGGCATGGCGAAGGGCGGACAGCCCGGCCAGACGCCATCGCAGCAGCAGGGCCAGCAGATGACTCCTGGTCAGCAGCGCGGTCCGCAAGGCGGACCGGCGCAGGGCGGCAACACCGGCAAGTCCAAGACCCCCACCGGCACCAAGACCCAGAAGGCCAAGTCGAAGAACGCCGGCGGCGATGTGATCGCGCGCCAGTTGATCGAGAACCCCAACCCCGAGGTCGGCGCGAGCGTGATGCCGTCCGAGTCGACGGGCGAGGCCGCTGCGGGCGGCTCTGGTTCGGCGGTCAACGAGGAGCAGGTGCCCGCGCATCTCAAGGACGCGCACAAGCACTACTTTGGCACGCTCAAGCGCGAACTCGCGAAGAAGCCGAGCGGCGCCGCGCCCGCCGCGCCCGCGGCGGCTCCTGCGCCTCCTGCGTCTCCCGCAACGCCCAGCAAACCGTGAATCGATCGCGGGCGCGTCGTCGCGTCCGTCAGGAGGATGGAGCAGCGTGCAGTCGCGTCGAGAGGTGATCCGTTCGCTCGGTCAGTCGATCGGTGCACTCGCAGTTGCGGGTGCATGCACGCGTTGGATGACCGGCTGCGGCACGGGCTCGCGCGGCACGCGCGTGGTCGGCTACATCTCTGCGGACGATGTGCTCGCGCGCGAGGTGCTCGCCGCGTGCGCGCGCGCGACGGGCGTCGAGGTCGACGCCGTGTACGACACCGAGGCCACCAAGACGACCGCGCTCGAGAACCGCATTCGCGCCGAGCGCGACCGGCCGCGCGCGGATTTCTTCTGGAGCTCGGAGGGTTTCGCGGCGGTGCGGCTTGCGGCCGACGGTTTGCTTGCGGAGTTGCCCGAGCCGCTCTGGAGCGCGTGGCCCGAGGCGCATCGCGACGGTGCGCGCCGCTGGCTCGCGTTCGCGGCGCGCGCGCGGGTGGTGGTGGCGCGGAAGGCGTCGGCGGCGTCGGCGTCCTCGGCGTCATCGCCCGCGCCGATCGCGCAGTGGTCCGATCTCGCTGCAAGCGATCGCAAGGTTGCTGGATCGGGCGCTGCGCAGTCGATCTCGATCGCCATCGCCGACCCGCGCTTCGGCACGACCAACGGACATCTCGCGGCGCTCGAGCAGGCGTGGGGCGCTGCGGCGCTCGACGCGTGGCTCGACGGACTGCGCGCGAACGGCGTGCGCGTGCTTCCTGGCGGCAACGCCGCGACGGTCGACGCGGTCGCGGGCGGCGAGTGCACGTACGGCCTCACCGATTCCGACGACGCGCTCGCTGCGATCGAGCGCGGGCTCCCGCTTGAGATGTTCGTGCCGCGCACGCTCGCCGCGGGCAGCGCGGGCGGCGGCACGATGCTCACGCCGAACACCGTGTCGCTCATCGCCAACGCGCCCGGAAATCGCGCGGCCGCCGAGAAGGTCGTCGCGTGGCTCGTCTCGCCCGAGTGCGAGGAGCTCATCGCGCGCTCGCCGTCGCGCAACCTCCCGCTCGGGCCGAAGGCGCGCGTCGCGGCGGCGCCGTTTGCCGAGCCCGATCCGCTGCGATTCGATGTCGCGCGCGCGAGCGAGCGGGCGATGCAGGTGGCCGTTGCCGCCAAGAACCGCCTCGAGGGCAAGCGCGCGTGACGACTCGCCGCAGGAGTGCTTCCGCATCGCAGATCGCCGCGCTCGCCGCGGTGGCAGCCGTCGCGTTGATCGTGCTCGCCGCCATCGCGTGGCCGTTGCTCGCGCTCGTGGCGAAGTCGTCGGGCGTGGTCGCCGCGACGGCCTCGCGCGACGGCCGTGGCGTCGGCCTCACGCTCGGCGCGGGCGAACTCTCGACGCCGCTCGCGCTGTTCACGCGCAGCGTCGCGTACGCCGCGTGCGCCGCGCTCGCGGGACTCGCCGTCGCGTGGCCCGCGTCGCGCGCGGTGCGCATGCGCGCGTCGGCCAACCGCGCGCTCGCGGGGCTGATCCTGCTTCCGATCGCGCTGCCGCCGTGGCTGCTCTATGCGGCGCTGTGGATGTCCATGGGCCCGGGCACGGCGGTCGGCGACTTCTGCGAGCGGCGCGATCTCGTGAGCGCGCTGCGTGTGGTGCTGCTTGCGATCGCGCTCCTCGTGTGGTGCGCGGCTGCGTCGTTCGCCGTGCTTTCGTGCGCTGCGCCGAGGGCGATCGCGACGGACGCTCGGCTTCTCGCGCTTGACGGCGCGGGAGTGCTTGCGCGCGTCCGTTCTGCGCTTGCGCGCGACGCGCGGAGCCTGCTCGTCGCGGGAGTCGCGTGCGCGGTGTTCCTGCTCGGCGAGACGACGGTGTTCGATCTCGCGCAGGTCGCGACGTATGGATTCGAGCTCCGCACCCTCGACGCGATCGGCGGAACGCCGCGCGACATCGTGCTCGCGTCGCTGCCGGTGGTCGCGCTGGTCGCGGTCGCGATCGCGCTGGTCCCGCGCATCGCGCGATCGGCGGGCGATGACGCACTGCGCGCGCGTGGCGCGTCAGGTCGCGGACCGAGCGCAGCCGCAGCCGCCGCTGCCTCACGCCTTCCCGCCAACGCCGTCCTCGTCGCTTGCGCGCTGCCGATCGTCGGCGTGTTGCTCGCGCTTGCGCGCGTGATCGTGTCGGTTCCGCGCATGTCGGACTTTGTCGCGCTGCATGGGCGTGCGTTCATGAGCACGCTCGGCGTTGCGCTGTCGGCGGCGGCGCTCGTCGCGCTCCTCGCCGCGGGGATCCGCGCACTGCTTGCGGCGCGCGCGCTGTGGCTTTGTCGCGCCGCGCGCGTTGCCGCGCTCGCCTGCGCATTTGGCGGACTGATCCCCGGCACGATCTCCGCGCTTTCGATGGAGAGCGCGTACAACTCGGCGCTCTTCGCGTGGATCTACGACACGCCGATGGTCGTCGTGCTCGTTCTCGTCGCGCGCGCGGCGCCCGTTGCGGCGATCGTCGCGCTGGCGCTCGACGCGCGCGAACATCGCACTGCGCGCTGGCTCCGCGAGATCGACGGCGCGTCGGTCGCCGCGATCTGGCGCGGCATCCGCGGTGAACTCGCGATCGCCGCCGCCGCGTCGGGCGCGCTCGCCTTCGCATGGAGCCTTGGTGAACTCACGGCGAGCGGCCGCGTGGTCCCGCCGGGAATGGCGTGGCTCGCCACCGACATCCTGAACTCCGTCCACTACCAGCGACCCGACACGGTCATCCTCGCGGCGTCGGCGCTGGTGGTCGCGGCGCTGCCCGCGGTGCTCGCGCTGGGGCGGTTCGTGTCGCGCATGCAGGTCGCGCGCGTCGCGGCGTTGACGCTTTCGGCGACCCTTGCGGCGACCCTTTCGGCCACGCTTCTCACGCTCGCCCCTGGATGCAGCGACGCGGCGCCCGCCGCCGCCAGCGATTCCGAGACCGACCGCGAGATGGACGCCCTCCGCCGCACGGCGCCTTCGGTCGCGACGCCGCTCGCGGTCGAGTCGCAGTTCGCAGGCGTCGGCCGCGGCAAGGGGCAGTTCGTCGGGCCGCGCGTCGTCGCGTTCGACAACGGCGACGGGTCGACGTTCGTGATCGACAAGGACGCGCGCGTCCAGCGCATCATGCGCGACGGCGAGGTCCGCAACGAGTGGCGCATGCCCAAGTGGGATCGCGGCAAGCCGGTCGGCGCGAGCATCGCGCCCGATGGTTCGCTGGTCGTCGCCGACACGCACGAGCATCGCATCCTCTGCTACGACGCGCAGGGCAAGCGGCTGTGGGAGCTCGGCAGCTACGGGCTCGAGCCTGGGCAGTTCGTGTATCCGACCGACATCGCCTTCGCGCCCGATGGGCGGATGTTCATCGCCGAGTACGGCGGCAACGACCGCATCCAGGTGTTCGGGCCCGACCGAAGGTTCCTCTACGCGTTCGGGCGGTGCGGCATCGGCGACGGCGAGTTCCTCCGCCCGCAGTCGATCGCCTTCGATGCCGAGCGCGACGAGCTCTACGTCGCCGACGCGGGCAACCACCGCATTCAGGTGTTCACGGCCGACGGCGAGCACCGTCGGAACATCGGGCGCCTCGGATCAGGGCCGGGCTCGGCGCCGGGCGAGTTCTCCTACCCGTTCGGCCTCGTCCTCGAGATCGGCGGCCGCGCCATCGACAGCCGTGCGGCTGGCGAGTGCTCCGACCCCGCGCTCGCCCGCGACGGCCGCCGCACGATCGTCGTCGCCGAGCACGCCAATCACCGCGTCCAGCGCCTCGACGCGAACACGGGCGAAGTCCTCGCGATCGCCGGCGGACTGGGCAACGAGCAGGGCAGGCTCAAGTATCCTTGGGCTCTCGAGCCGGCAGGGCTCGCGGCCGACGGCTCGCAGCGCTACGCGGTCTGCGACAACGGCAATTCGCGCATCGTGTTCTTCACGCTTCCGGATGGTTCGCGCAAGTAGTTGGCGCGGCTGGTGAGACTGGGTGGGATTCGCCACAGCATGCACTTCGAACGCCCCGCATTCCTCCTGCTCCTCGCGCTGCTCGTGCCCGTGCTCGTGCTCGCGTGGCGCAGCCGTCGCAGCGAGGAACCGTGGAAGTGGTGGACCAGCCTCGCGCTCCGCACGCTCGTCGTCCTCGCGCTCGTGCTCGCGCTCGCGCAGCCGATGTTCGTGCGCCGCGGCGAGGCGCTCACGACGGCGTTCGTGCTCGACCGCAGCCGCTCGATCCCCGCGCCGCTGCTGCAGCGCGCGCGCGACTTTGCCAAGACGCTCGTCACCAACAAGAAGAAGCCCGAGGACCGCGTCGCCGCCGTCACCGTTGGCCGCGAGGCGGAGATCTCCGCGCAGCCCGACGCGCGCTCGATCATCGCGGACGAAGAGCACTCGGGCGACCGCGACGCGACCAACCTCGCGGGCGGCATCCGCCAGGCGCTCTCGATCCTGCCGCCCGACACCGCCAAGCGCATCGTGATCCTCTCCGACGGCAACGAGAACATCGGCAACGCGCTCGCCGAGGCCGATGTCGCCAAGTCCAACGGCATCCCGATCGACGTCGTGCCGATCGAGTACGAGTCACCGAACGAAGTCGTGTTCGAGTCGATCAAGGCGCCGCCGCGCGCGCGACCTGGGCAGACGGCAGAACTTCGCCTGCTGCTCCGCAGCCAGCGCGCCGCGAAGGGCACCGTGTTTCTCAAGGAGGGCGGCCGGCCCGTCGACCTCGATCCCGATGCGCCAGGCGCGGGACTCGCCGTCGACCTCGAGGCGGGACCGCGCACGATCACCGTGCCGTACCCGCTTGAAGGCGCGGGCACGCGGCGGTTCGAGGCGGTGTTCGAGCCCGCCGACCAGACGCAGGACGCGATCCTCGAGAACAACCGCGCGATGGCCGTGACATTCGTCGACGGCAGCGGCCGCGTGCTCGTGGTCGACCCGACCAGCGGCAACGACACGCGCAGCTTTGTCGACGCGCTCGCGAAGACCTCGATCGAGCCCGTCCTCGTCACGCCCGATGCGCTCACGCAGGGCGGCGACTTCCTGAGCGGGTTCGACGCGATCGTGCTCGCGAACGTCCCGCGCTGGTCGATCGACGGCGAGACCGACCGCCTGCTCAAGGCGTATGTGCACGACCTCGGCGGCGGACTGCTCATGCTCGGCGGCGACCAGAGCTTTGGCGCGGGCGGCTGGATCGACTCCGACACCGCGAGCGTGCTGCCCGTCAAGCTCGATCCGCCCGCGACGCGCCAGATGGTGCGCGGCGGACTCGTGCTGATCGTCCACTCGTGCGAGATGCCGCAGGGCAACTACTGGGCGCAGCAGGTCTCGATCGCCGCGATCGAGGCGCTCACGCGGCTCGACCTGATCGGCATCATCACGCTCGTGAGCGGCCCCGAGTGGGCGCTCCCGCTGCAGGAAGCGGGCGACAAGTCGAAGGCGATCGCCGCCGCGCGCTCGATGGTCGTCGGCGACATGTTCGACTTCGACAGCTCGGTCGCGATGGCCGAGAAGGCGCTCAGCGATTCGAAGGCGGGCCAGCGCCACATCATCATCATCTCCGACGGCGACCCCGCGCCGCCGAGCGCCGCGACGCTCGCGCGCGTCAAGGCCGCCAAGATCACCATCTCGACCGTCATGGTCAGCGGCCACGGCACGCAGCAGGACTACGTGAACATGAAGTTCGCCGCCGAGGAGACGGGCGGGCGCTTCTACGAGGTCACGAACCCCAAGGAACTCCCGAAGATCTTCACGAAGGAAGCGGCGGTGGTCTCGCGCTCGCTGATCGTCGAAGGCGAGTTCGCGCCGCAGATCGCGCCGTCGACGTCGGGCCCGCTGCGCGGCGTGACGGGCGTGCCCGGGCTTTCGGGCTACATCCTGTCCGTGCCGCGCGAAGGCCTCGCGCAGGTGCAGATCTCGAACAAGACCGAGGAAGGCGTCGACCCGATCTTCGCGTGGTGGAACCACGGCCTCGGCCGCTCGGTGATCTTCGCGTCCGACACGGGCGCGCGCTGGACCAAGCAGTGGACCTCGTGGGGCGAGTACCGCGCGTTCTGGGAGCAGACGGTGCGCTGGCTGCTGCGACCCGCGGTGCCCGCGAACGCGCAGGTGCGGACGCGCGTCGAAGGCGAGACGGCGATCGTCGAACTCGAGGCGACTGCTGCATCGGGCGGCTTCGCGACCAACCTCGATCCCGAGGCGATGAGCGTCGGCCCGACGGGCACGACCTCGCCGCTCGTCGTCGTGCAGACCGGACCAGGTCGCTGGCGCAGCGAGTTCCCCGTCGCGGAGGCGGGCGCGTATCTCGTCAACTTCAGCCTCGGCAAGGGCGAGGACGGCAGGCGTTCGAGCGTGCAGGCGTCGGTGAGTGTGCCGTACCCGAAGGAGTTCCGCACCGTGCGCGACAACCGCGCGCTGCTCGAGCAGATCGCCGACAAGACGGGCGGCCGCGTGCTCTCGCTTGCGTCGGCGCAGGGCGTCGATGGATTCCTGCGCGAGGGGCTGCCGATCCCCGAGAGCGCGCGGCGCATCTGGGATCTGATGGCGATCGCGGCCGCGGTGCTCTTCCTGCTCGATGTCGCGGTGCGCCGCGTCGCGATCGACTGGGCGGGTGTCCGAAAGGACGCGTCCGACGCGGTCGCCGTCCGCAAGGTCGGCGACGGAACCGTCGCCGCGTGGAAGAAGGCGCGCGCGAAGAGCGGCGAGTCTGCATCGACGACTCCCGCCGCCAGCGACGCGATGCGCAAGGCGATGGAGGAAGGTCCGTCGCTCGACGTGCGCAACGAAGTCAAGGACGACGGCGCCGCCGCGCGCGCGCAGGCAGCTCGCGCGGCAGGCGGCGACAAGCCCGCCGACGATGCGGCCGCGAAGCCCGAGGCCGACGAGAACACGACCTCGCGCCTGCTCCGTGCGAAGCGCCGCGCGACCGGTGGCGACGACGCCGATGGCGGAGGCCCGCGTGGCAGCTGAGCCCGCGCCCAACTACTCCGCCGATGAACGCGACCTCGACGGCGCGGGCATCGACGACGTCGCCGAGGCGCGGCGCCGCTGCGAGGCGTTTCGCAAGATCTTCGCGCGGCTCCGCAGCGAGGTCGGCAAGAGCCTCGTCGGCCAGCGCGAGGTCGTCGATCTCGCGCTCGTCACGCTCTTCGCCGACGGACATCTCCTCCTCGAAGGCGTGCCTGGCCTCGGCAAGACGCTCCTCGTGCGCTCGCTCGCGGCGGCGACGGGGCTCGGCTTCTCGCGCATCCAGTTCACGCCCGATGTGATGCCCGCCGACATCACGGGCACGAGCATCCTCGTCGAGGACGAGTCCGCGGGGCGCCGCTCGATCCAGTTCCGCCCAGGGCCGCTGTTCGCGCAGCTGGTCCTCGCCGACGAGATCAACCGCGCGAGCCCCAAGACGCAGTCCGCGCTCCTCGAGGCGATGCAGGAGCGCTCGGTCACGAGCGGCGGCGAGACGCGCCCGCTGGGGCGGCCGTTCTTCGTGATGGCGACGCAGAATCCGATCGAGCAGGAGGGCACGTTTCCGCTGCCCGAGGCGCAGCTCGACCGCTTCCTGCTCAAGGTCGATGTGCCGCCGCCCGACCGCGAGACGCTGCGCGAGGTGCTCGAGCGCACGACCAAGACCGAGCTCGTCATGCCGTCGCAGGTGCTCGACGCGCGCGCGATCATCGCCGCGCAGAAGCTCGCGCGCCGCATCCCGATGGCGCCCGAGGTCCAGGACTGGATCGTGCGCCTCGTGCTCGGCACGCATCCAGGCGGCGAGTTCTGCAGCGACGAGAACGCGCGGCTGATCAGGATCGGCGCGAGTCCGCGCGCGGCGCAGGCGATCGCCTCGTGCTCGCGCGTGGTCGCGCTCATGGCGGGTCGCTACGCGGTGAGCTTTGACGACGCGCGCAAGGTCGCGCGCGCCGCGCTGCGCCATCGCCTGCACCGGTCGTTCGAGGCCGAGGCCGAAGGCGTGTCGAACGACGAGATCGCGCGCCGCGTGATCGCCGCGACGCCGACGGAATACGCGCGAATCGGCGCCGCGAAGGGCGGTGTCGCATGAACGCCGCAAACGCAGCCGGCGCCGGCAGCAGCAAGCCGCTCAAGAAGCTCGACGACCTCCTCGACTCGACGCTCATGGCCAAGCTCGACGCGATCGACGTCGTGAGCCGCAAGATCTTCTCGGGCAAGCTGCAGGGCGAGCGCCGCTCCAAGCGCCGCGGACAGTCGATCGAGTTCGCCGACTACCGCCCGTATGTCCACGGCGACGACCTGCGCTTCGTCGACTGGAACATCTTCGGCCGCCTCGACAAGCTCTTCCTCAAGATGTTCCTCGAGGAGGAGGACCTCTCGCTCGTGATCGCGCTCGACACCAGCGCGTCGATGCGCGCGGGCAATCCCGATGCGTTCGACTACGCGCGCCGCGTGGCGATGGCGCTCGCGTACGTCGGCCTCACCAACCAGCACCGCGTGTCGCTCGTCGGGTTCTCGCAAGGCAGGATCGACCGCGCGTCGAACCTCCGCGGCCGCCGCAAGGCCGCCGATGTCGCGCAGTGGCTCCTCGCGCGCGAGCCCGAGGGGGCGTCGGGCTTCGAGGACGCGATGCGGCTTGTCGGCACCACGCGGCTCGGCCGCGGCATCATGGTGGTGCTGTCGGATTTCCTCTTCCACGAGGGCTTCGAGAAGGGGCTCGGCATGGTCGCGGGCCGCGGGTTCGACCTGTACGCGCTGCAGGTGCTCGCGCCGCAGGTCGCCGATCCCGCGCGCGAAGGCGGCGTGTCGGGCGATCTCGTCCTCGTCGACAGCGAGACCGAGGCGGAGACCGAGGTCACCGTCACGCCTGAACTCCTGCGGATCTACCGCGAGCGGCTCGACCGCCTGTGCGGCGCGCTGCGCGGCTACTGCACGCGGCGCGACATCGTGCACATGGTGGTCGAGACGTCGACGCCGGTCGACACGCTGATGCTGGAGTACTTGCGACGGCGGGGGTTGTTGCGATGAGCGCGCCGGTACTCCTCGCCGTCCCATCGCTCCTCGCGGTCACATGGGTCACGCCCGTCGCCGGCGCCGTGCTCGGCGCGGCGATCCTCGCGCCGCTCGTCGCGCTGTGGTTCCTCAAGCTGCGCCGCAAGCGCCGTGTCGTGTCGAGCACGCTGCTCTGGACGCGCTCGCTCGCGGATCTCCGCGCGAACGCGCCGTTCCAGCGGATCCGATTCAGCTGGCTGCTGCTCCTGCAGATCCTCGCCGTCGCTGCGATCGCCATCGCGCTCGCGCAGCCCGAGGCGGAGGGCTTTGGCGCGAGCGGCGGACGCCACGTGCTCCTCATCGACCGCTCCGCGAGCATGAACGCGATCGAGACCGACGACGGCGCGGGCGGCAAGCTCGACAAGCCCGCCGCGCGCCTCGCGCAGGCCAAGCAGGCCGCGAAGGACCGCGTGCGCGCGCTCCTCGGCGGCGGCTGGTTCTCGAACAGCGGCGGCGATGTGATGGTCATCTCCTTCGGCGCGCGCGCCGAGGTGCGCGCGCCGTTTACCGACTCGATCGCCACGCTCGAGGCCGCGATCGACGCGATCCAGCCGACCGACGAATCGACGCGCCTCGACGAGGCCGTCGCGCTCGCCCGCGCGTTCACCACCAACCAGAACCGCAACGACAAGCGCGGCGAGATCACGCAGAACGCCGCCTCCGCCGAGCTGCCCACCATCGAGCTCTACTCCGACGGCCGCATCGCCGACCTCGGCAAGCTCGCGCTGCGCCCCGGCGAGACGATCGTCTACCACAAGGTCGGCGCGGCCTCGAACAACGCCGCGGTCGTCGCGATCAGCGCCGAGCGCCCGCCCGACGCGCCTGAGAAGGTGCAGGTCTTCGCCTCGGTCGTGAACCCGATGCCCGAGCCGCGCAGCGTCACGCTGCAGCTTGCGATCAACGGCACGGTGCGCTCGATCCTCCCCAAGCCGATCGAGGTCGCGGCCGCGGTCGACCGCGACGGAACCTTCGTGCCCGGCCGCGCGCAGGTGACCTTCCGCCCGATCGACCAGCCGACCGACGCGTCGATCGAGGTCTCGATCGTCGAGGACGACGCGCTGCGCTCGGACGACGCCGCGATCGCCATCGTCCCGCCGCCCAAGCGACTCGCGGTGCTGCTCGTCGGCGAGGAGGGCTTCCTCCTCAAGACGCTCCTCGAGGGACTGCCGCTCGAGCGCTTCAACACGATGACCTCCGCCGAGTTCGACGCGCTGGTCGAGGCGAACGGCGCAGGCGCGTACGACGTGGTCGTCCTCGACGGCGTCGCGCCCAAGAAGCTCACGCCCGGCCGCTACCTCGCCTTCGGCGCCGCGCCGCCGGTCGACGGGCTCACCGCGTTCGGCACGCACGGCAGCGTGTACGCGCGCTCGGTGCGCGACGAGCATCCGCTGTTTCGTTCGGCGGGGCTCGACGAGCTCTTCGTGTCGAAGTCGGTCGCGGTGCAGGCGGACCGCAGCTTCCAGGTGCTCGCCGAGAGCGCCGAGGGTCCGCTGGTCGCGACGCTCGACCGCGCGGAGACGCATGTGGTGTACGTCGCGTTCGATCCGCTCGACTCGAACTGGCCGTTCCAGCGCTCGTTCGTGAACTTCGTCGCCAACGCGATCGACTACCTCGGCCGCGCGGGCGACGCGATCGCGGGGCAGGGCGTCGCGCCCGGCGACGCGATCACGCTGCGCCTCCCGCAAGGCGTGCGCGACGCCGAGATCCTCGCGCCCGACGGCACGAAGGCCAAGATGGCCGTCGACGGCGAAGGCAACGCGTCATGGGGTCCCGCGATGCGCGCGGGGTTGTATCGGATCAGTTTCAACGCGCCGGGTGGAAGTGGCGCGAGTGGCGGGGCGGAGCAGCGACTTGCGGCGGTGAACATCTCCGACGCGAACGAAGCGCGCATCGAGCCGCGCGCCGAGCTCGTCCTCGGCAACACGCAGGTGCAGGGCGTGAACATCGCCGCCACCCGCCGCGGCGCGATGTGGCCATGGGTGCTCGCGCTCGGCCTCCTCGTGGTCGTGGTCGAGTGGTGGTACTACCAGCGGCAGATTCGGGTGTAGCGCGCGCCACGCGTTGTCGCCGCCCGAAGGGCGGTACGAACAACCGCGGTCCCCACGCCGACCGCCGCCCGAAGGGGCGGTACGAACAATCGTGGTCCCCACGCCGATCGCCGCCCGAAGGGCGGTACGAACAACCGTGGTCCCCACGCCGACCGCCGCCCGAAGGGCGGGTGCCACTTCCTGCAAAGCAGGTAGTGGTCGCCGCGCACACGAAGTCACACGGGTGCGGCGCGAAGCGCCGGTCCGACATCACCAGTGAACATCTCCTTCTGAACCCGCGCGGCGTCGATGGCCGCCCGAAGGGCGTTACGAACAACCGCGCGCCCCACGCCGACCGCCGCCCGCAGGGCGGGTGCCACTTCCTGCAAAGCAGGTAGTGGTCGCCGTGCGCATGAAGTCACGCGGGTGCGGCGCGAAGCGGCGATCCGCTCCGATTGCTTGCGCCGCATGAAACCGCCCAGTAGTCTGCTCCGCCCTCAACAATCCGAGAAGGAATTGAAATGGACCGTTCCTACTTCAAGTACACGACGAAGTCCCGGCTCGACAAGGCGATCAACTCGCTGCTCGGAATCGTGCAAGGGATCTCCATCGACGGCATGATCAACGACCGCGAGATGGCCTATCTGGCGAGCTGGATCGCCGAACACGGCGGCGGGGAGCAGCTGCATCCCTTTAGCGAGCTCCTGCCCGTTCTCCGCAATGCACTCGCTGACGGCAGGCTGGACGACGAGGAACGCGCGGACCTGAGGTGGATGTGCGACCAGTTTCGTTCAGCCGAGTTTTTCGACAAGGTCACAGGGGATCTGCAAAGGCTGCATTCGATGCTGGGTGGCGTCGGGGCGGACGGCGAGATTTCGGAAGAGGAACTCCGCCAACTCCGCGGCTGGCTCGAGGAGCACAGCCATCTTCAATCGTGCTGGCCGTATGACGAAGTTTCGTCAATCATCACGGGTGTCCTCGCGGACGGCCGGATCGACGAGACGGAGCACGAGTTGCTTCGCGCGTTCTTCGGTGATTTCACAGAGGCCTCTGATCGCAAGGTGCTAAGTGGATCTCTGGTAAGAATTCCTCAAGGGGTCGCCGGCATCTGCGCGGCGTGCCCGGAGGTTCGCTTCGCAGGCATGAAGTTCTGCTTCACCGGTGAATCATCGAGGTTCACGCGAGAGGAACTCTTCGCCACTGTCGAGCGACTCGGTGGAACGGTTGTCTCAGCCGTAAGCGGCAAGGTGAACTTCTTGGTCGTCGGTTCGGAGGGCAACCCTTGCTGGGCGTTTGCGTGCTACGGCCGCAAGGTCCAGAAGGCGCTCGAACTCCGCAAGGACGGTGCCCGCATCATGCTCGTGCACGAGACCGACTTTCACGACGCAGTCGCGGATCACGGTTGATCTCAGATCAAGCTCAAGGCGCCTCGGCGACGAACGGACACCTCCATGCAAACCACCACGATCCTCTTGCTTGCCATCATCGCCGCCTGCGCGTTGGCGATGGCCGTATTCGCAGTCCTCTGGTACACGGGCCGTGAGTGGCGAGCGACGGCGGAGCGCACGCTCGTAGACCGCGAGAGTCGGCTTCAGGCTTCGCTGCTGTCCGAGCAGCAACTCAATGCCCGCATCAAGAAGGCGACGGAAGCCCTCGAGGCGTTGCGGATCACGAGTGCTGACGAGCGTCGCCAGGCCTCCGAACTCATCGAGCAATGGAAGGCGCGCTACGCGCGAATCGCCCACTGGGAAAGTGTCGAGGACTTTGCGGGAAAGGAGCGCGAACTAAAGGAGTCGGTCGCTGTCTTGGAGCGCGCGATCGAGGCGCTGCGAAACGTCGTCGAAGGTTACGGTTCTCGTTACGTGGTGCCGCCACAGTCTGTGCTCGACGAACTCGCGCGCGAGGCTGGCCACACCGAACCGGGCCAGCGCCTCAAGGAGGCTCGAGAGCGCTCCCGCCGCATGGTCCGCGATCGCACCGCCGCGACCTGCGACTACACCGATGGAGCACGAGCCCAGCTCGCTGCGGATTTCGCGCTCGACGCGTTCAACGGCAAGGCCGATGCGATTCTCTCTGGCGTCAAGTCGGACAACATCGGAACCCTGCAGCAGAAGCTCAAGGACGCGTTCGTACTCGTCAATGAGCAAGGCGCCGCATTCCGGAACGCACGCATTACCAAGGAGTACTTCGACGCGCGAATGCTCGAGCTCAAGTGGGCGGCAAAGGTGCAGCAGATCAAGCTGGACGAGCGGGAGGAGCAGCGGCGCGTCAAGGAGCGCATGCGCGAAGAAGCGAAGGCGCAGCGCGAGTTCGAGAAGGCGCAGCGCGATGCGAAGAAGAAGGAAGAGGCGATTGCTCGTGAACGCGAGCTGATCGAGCAAGCGCAGGCCAAGGCCGCCCGCGAGCAGCGCGAACTGTACGAGGCCAAGCTCCGCGACGAACTCGCGCGGGTCAGCGAGTCGCAGCGCGCCGCTGTCGAGGCTGAGTTCAGGACGAAGATGGCGGAGCAGGAAGCGTCCCAGCGAGCCGAGTACGAGGCTCGCCTCGCCGAGCAAGACGCAAAGCTGGCCGAAGCGCTTGCGCAGCGTGAACGCGCGAAGTCGATGGCGCAGCAGACGAAGCGCGGCACCGTGTACGTCATCTCGAACATCGGCTCATTCGGCGAGACCGTGTTCAAGATCGGGCAGACGCGGCGGCTCATTCCGATGGATCGCATCTGGGAACTCGGCGACGCGAGCGTGCCGTTTGACTTCGATGTGCACGCGCTCATCACCACCGACGACGCGCCGGGGCTGGAAGGCATCCTTCACGAGCGGTTCGTGCTGGGTCAGGTCAACAAGATGAACTGGCGCAAGGAGTTCTTCCGCGTGGATCTGACTGAGATCCGCAACGCCGTACAGGACATGGGGCTCGAGGCCGACTGGACCATGACCGCGGCGGCGCAGCAGTTCCGTGAGACTCAGGCGCTTGAAGAGCAATTCAAGCGGGATCCGGAACTGCGCGATCGATGGGTTCGAGAGCAGCGGGGCGAAGGCGCCCAGCGTGTAAGTACGGGCGTTGTCGAGGACGAAGAGGAATCCGATCAGGAGTGATGGCAGGAGTGATGGGTCGCGCCGGGCGCTCTCACTTCCCCCCCGCAATCTCCCTCAAAACCTCCTCATCAATCCCCAGATACTCCCGCATGTGCTGCTCATACATCTCCTGATCGCGGTCCCGCGTGAAGTCCAGCCGCAGCTCGTTGATCACCTTCGTGCCCTGGCCGATCCACTGGCGCCACGTCTCCTGCGAGATGTTCTCCGCGATCCACGAGCCCACCGGCCCGCGCAGCGGCGGCGACGCCATCTTGGTCCCGGGCCGACCCGTGCGGCGGCACACGAACGCACCCGCCTCGCGCAGGCGCTCCGCGGTCTCGGCCTCCTCGGCCATCAGCGGCGCCTTGCGGCCGATCGACTCGAGCAGCTTGCCCATCGCCTGCTGCGGCAGCCGGTCGCCCTTGCCCGCGGCGACGGCAAAGCCCTTCTCGAGCATCGCCACGGCCTTGTCCTCCCAGCCCGCCTTGATCATCGCCTCGCCGGCGAGCTGGTAGGCCTTGCTCATGTCGGCGTTGATCGCGATGCAGCGCTCGAGGCTCTGCGCGGCCTCCGCAAAGCGGCCGGTCTGGAGGTACGCGTTGCCGAGGCTGAAGTGCGCCATCTCGTTGGACGGATCGGCGGCGGCCATCTTCTCGAACTGTGCGATGCGGTCTGCGTTCATGGTGGGATCGTCTCGGTGCGTTGCCGTGCGGCGGGCTCGCCGCGGGGCGACCATCTTAGTAGGCGATCCGCTCAGGCGTATCCGAGCCCGTCGAGATCGTCCTCGTCGAGCCCAAAGTGGTGCCCGAGCTCGTGCAGCACGGTGATGCGGATCTCCTCGCGGATGCGCTCGACGCCGCCGAAGGGGCCGTCGTCGTCCTCGTCTTCCTCCCAGCCGCCCGCCATGTCCACCACGCCCTCGCGAAAGATCTGCACCACATCCGACGCATCGGGCCGCTCGACGCTGCGCTCGGTCAGCGCGACGCCCGTGTGCAGGCCGCAGAGGATCTCGTCCTCGTCGTCGATCCCGAGCTCCGCCAGCAGCTCGCGGCTCGGGCGATCCTCGAGCACGATCGGACACTCCTCGATCAGCCGATGGATCCCCTCGGGCAGGCTCGCAAGGACCTCCTCGAACAGCTTGTCGAATCGTTCGCGTTCGGTCTTGCGCATGGAGTCACGCCCTGGGCTTGCCGCTTCCCGCAGCGCCGACGAGCTCGCTCACCGAGCGGCAGCCCTGGCGCGCGACCCACTTCTCGAGTCCGTCGACCACCGCAAGCGGCGCGCGCGGATCGATGAAGAGCGCCGTGCCCATCCCGACCGCCGTCGCGCCCGCGAGGATGAACTCCGCCGCGTCACGCCAGTTGCACACGCCGCCGAGACCGATGATCGGCACTCCCTCGTCCTTCGCGACGCTGCGCCACACGTCGTGCACCATGCGCACCACGATCGGATGGATGCCTGGACCCGACAGCCCGCCGCGCCCGCGCGAGAGCCGGAACGCGCGCGTCTCGACGTCGATCGCCATCGCGCTGAAGGTGTTCGACACGACCAGCGCCTGCGCGCCGCCGTCGACCGCTGCGCGCGCCATCGCGACGATGTCGCCGACGTTCGGCGAGAGCTTGACGATCAGCGGCTTCGAGCGCACCGCGGGCTTGATCTCCGCAAGCAGCGCGCGCAGCGCCTGCGGATGCTCGCCGAACTGCAGTCCGTCGGAGGTGTTCGGGCACGACACGTTGAGCTCGACCGCGGCGATCTCGCCCGCGCCGTCGAAGCGCGACGCGACCGCGAGGTACTCGTCGACCGAGTGTCCCGCGACCGAGCCGATGAGCTTGCACGGCAGCCCGCGCGCGGCGGGGAGCTTGTCCGCGATGAAGCGGTCGAGCCCGACGTTCGCGAGGCCGATCGCGTTGAGCATGCCCGCGGGGCTGTCGATGATGCGCCACGGCGCGTTGCCGTCGCGCGGCTCGACGGTGATCGACTTAGTCGTGACCGCGCCGACACGGCCGAGCGGGAACGCGTCGGCGACCTCGTTCACGTAGCCGCAGGTGCCAGCCGCCAGGACGACGGGGTTGGCGAGCGAGATGCCGGCGAGGTTGACCGCGAGACCAGTCGTGGGCAGGGGCATGGGGCGCGGATCGTACCGCACGCGCCGCCTGTTGATTCACATCACTGACGCGGGCCCGTTACTGACACGGCCCCGTCACTGGCACGGCCCCGTCACTGGCACGGCCCCCATGCATTCAGGATCACCGCCAGGTCGCTCGCGCTCACGATCCCGTCGCCGTTGAGGTCGGGCGAGGTTCCGCCCCAGCTGTTGAGGAGGGTCGCGAGATCGGCCGCGTCGACCGTGTGGTCGCCGTTGAGATCGGCGGGGCACGGCTGCGGCGCGTTGCACTGGAATGCGGTCACGATGAACTCGTCGACGCCCGCTTCGGTGGTCGAGTTGTTCGGCTGGTCGGCCGCGACAAAGCGCACGCGCACCGTCGAGTTGAGCGTCACGAAGTCGTTGAGCAGGTACGTGCGCGCGTTCCACGCCGTGTTGATGTTGGTCTTGATCTGCTCCATCAGCACCCACGGGCCGCCGTTCGACACCTCGACGCGGAACGTATCGATCTCCGCCGTCGTGTTGCTCGCGATGTCGTCGCAGAAGTACCAGAGCGACACCGTCAGCGAGGCAGCGCTCGCGGCCGACAGGTCGATCGCGGGCGAGGTCAGCGTCGTCGGTCCGCCGTCGAGGTCCTGCGACGAAGCGGTACCGCCCGCAGCGCCGAGTCCCGTCACGAAGCACTTGGTTCCCGAGCCAGGCGTCGCGTCCGCGGTCGGCGAAGCGATGTTGGTGCCGCTCGCGGTGCCGATCGGCACGCCCGCGGCCCACGCGCCCGAGGTCACCGTCGCATCGCTCGTCACGGTCCACGCCGAGACGTCGCCCTCGAAGCTCTGCGCCATCGTCACCGACGAACTCGTCCGCGCGACAGCCGTGTAGTACAAGCCGGGCGCGCCGGCAGGATCCGTGCTGGTTCCGCCGTTCGAGAGATCGGCCGCGACGTAGTAGCGCAGGTTCGGTCCGCACGTCAGCGGCGGGAACGTCGCCAGCAGCATTCCAGGCACCTCGTCCGACATCGGATAGCCCGTGTACGAGACGCCGCCGTTGGTGGAGACATACAGCTTGGCCGTCCCCGGCACGATCGTGCCGCCGCCCGTGATCGATGTGCGCACGACGAACGAATTCGTCGTCGTCGGATCGACCGCCGTCGGCCGACCGCTCGGATACGAGAACGAGATGAAGATCGGCGGGTGGTTGATGAACACCTCGATGCCGCCGCAGCGGCCCACGATGAGGTCGAGCCAGCCGTCGCCGTTGATGTCGACCGTCGCGACGTCAAACAGCGAGTCCTGGCTCGCCGCGGGCAGCAGCAGTCCCTGCTCGTCGAGGAGCAGCGTGCCGACCACGCCGGTGTTGCGATAGATGTGCGTGCGGCGTCCCGTCGTCGGGCAGAACGGCCCGAGGTCGGCATCGACGTCGCAGATGATCACATCGGGCTTGCCGTCGTTGTCGAGGTCGGCCACGCGCGTGGTGTTGCCGAACTCGTTCAGGCTGTCCGCGATCGTGTACGAGGTGAACGACGCGTAGCCGCTCACGTTGTTGCCCGCGTTGATGAGGATCTTGTCCTGGCCGTCGTCGACGACCACGAGGTCGAGCTTGCCGTCGCCGTTGAGATCGGCCTTGTCGATGAAGTACGGCGCGCCCGCGACCGCCTGCACGGGACCGTTGAAGCTCGTCCCGAGGCCGTCGGCCTTCGAGTAGATCACCGCGACGTCCTGGCCCGCGACAAGCGTGTTCACGCGCACGACGTCGAGCTTGCCGTCGCCGTTCATGTCGGCCGCGAGCGCCGAGTTGCCGAACGCCGACGCGAGCTGCGGCGCCGTCATCCGCGTCGTGTCCGTGTCGACGAAGTAGCCCGGGTTCGCCGCGCCTTCGTTCACGAGGAACTTGTTGTTGAAGTCGTTCGTCGCGACCTCCGCCGGGCTCTGCTGGCACTCGCCCGCATCGAGCGTGTCGCCGTCGGCGTTGAGGTCGATGCAGATCGTGCCGCTCGTCTCAGGCGTGTCGTAGTCGGTGTAGTAGATGTCGACGTACCCGTCGCCCGTAAAGTCGCCGATCGCCGCGTCGCAGAAGCGCGGGTTCGCGATCGAGCCGTTCGCCGCGAAGAGCTGCGGGATGCGCGCGTCCTCGAAGCGGAATCCGCGCCAATGGCCCGTCTTGTCGTTGCCGAGGTTGCGGTACACGCGCGGCTGCCCGAGCAGCGTCGACACGAGGTCGCTCATCGTCGTCGCGGTCACGAGGTCGAGCCAGCCGTCGTTGTCGACGTCGACCGCCTTCACGTCGCGGTCGTTCGCGGCATCGAGCATGCCCTGCGAGCCCGCGTCGTCCGCCGCGCTGCCGAACTCGACGGTGCGGTCGACGAGCACGCCGCCTTCGTTCATCAGCAGGATGTCGCGGAACCCGCCCTGGATCGATCCCGGGAACTTGCGCATGCACACCACGTCGGTGTCGCCGTCATGGTCGAAGTCGCCCCATGCGAAGTCCTTCTCGAGGTTGTCGCTCACGACGAGGCTCGGCGACGCGACGAGTCGCGTCGAGGTCTCGTTGACGTAGTTGACCCACTGCGCGCTCGCCGAGCTGGCGATGAGGCTCGCAATGAAGATCGTGGTGGTCTTGATTTGCATGTGCCTGAAGATCATGGTTGCCTTCTGGTTCGTCCGTCGCGTGCTCAGTGGCACGGACCCCAGTTGCCAAGGAGAAGCGCGATGTCCACCGCGTTCGTGATGCCGTTGTGGTCGAGGTCGCCCTGTCCGGGTGCGCCCCAGTTGTTGAGCAGGATGGCGATGTCCGCCGCGCCGACCTGGCCGTTGTGATCGAGGTCGGCAGGGCACACGACGCAGTCGTCGGGCACGCCGTTGAAGTCCGCGTCAGGCGAACCGTTGTAGATCTCGACGAAGTCGACGATGCCGTCGCCATCGCAGTCCGCCGTCGGGTCGAGCCCGTCGCGCGCAGCCGCGGCGAGGAAGCCATTCACGTCCACCTGGCCGATCGTGCCGTTGCGGTCGAGGTCGCCGATCGCAGCCGCGCTGTCGGCCGTCACGCCCGTCGCGCCGCGGTACGACGCGAGCACATGCAGGTCCTCGATGTCGACGCTGCCGTTGCCGTTGAAGTCGAACTCCACGCGGCCAAGCGAGTCGAGGAACGCGATGAGCTGCGCGCGCTGCGCCGTCGTGAGCTTGCTGAACGCCGCCGCCGACGCGGCGCCTTCGCCGATCGGTCCGTGCGCCGCGATCGCGGCGCTCACGCGGTCGGCGAACACTCCGCCCGACACCGAGCCGTTGTGCAGCATCGGGTCGCGCGTGCGCAGGTTCCACAGCGTGGGCGTGCGGATCTCCTGCTCGTTCGCGTCGCCATCCTGCACGCCGTCGCCGAGGAAGCCCATGTCGTGCAGCAGGAAATCCGAGTACGGGCGGATCGTCTTGCCGCGAAGCGCGCCTTCGAGCGACTTCGAGTTGACCGTCGTCCACTCGGCGATGTGGCACTTGGCGCAGCCGATCGAGTTGAACACGGTCTCGCCGGTCATGCCCGCCTTCGGCGTCTGCGGCGGCTGCGCGAGGTAGCGCTGGAAGTGCGTCACGCGCTCGATGTACGTGAAGCCCGTCTCGTCGGCGTGATCCTCGGGATCGGCCGCGGTGTCGCACGCGCCAAGCAGGGCGGCGTCGCCGTTCGGCGCATTCTCCGTGGTGATGAGCGCGTTGGTCACGCCGAGCTCGTTGCGCGTCGCATCGGCGGAGAACGTGAGCACGGTCGCGACCTGCGCCTTCCAGCCAAAGCGTCCCGCGCGCAGCGGGCTCGTCGGGCTCGACTCAAGCGGAAGCACCCAGTGGACGCGTCCCGAGATCCCGTCGCCGTCGGCGTCGAGCGGATCCTCGTGCGCGGCGATGTCGCCATCGGGAATCGCCTCGATCAGGCCGAACGCCATCGACGAGTTCGTCATGCGCGTCGCCGTCACGGTCGCCTCGGGCGGAAGGTTCTCTCGGCACTCGTCGCTGATCGAGAGCGCCTGCAGCAGCGACCCGCCGAGCTCCTCGAGCGGAATGAACTCGCCCTTGTTCTCCGTGCCAAAGCGGGTGACGCCGATCGAGCCCCAGCCGCCGACGGGATTCGAGTGGCAGCTCTGGCAGTTCGACTTGTTCATGATCGGCCCGAGGCCGTTGGCCGGAGTGAACGGCGTCGCGTACGAGATGCGTCCGCCCCAGAAGCGGTCGATCTGGACCTGCGAGAGTCCATCGAGCGGCGCGCCCGCCTTCGGCTGCAGCACCACTCCGCCTGCAGAGGCAAGCGAGGAGGTCGCGATCACAAGCAGGCTGGCTCCGAGGCGGAGCGAGGTACGAGTCGTCATAGAAGCAGCCATTCTGCGCCGGGGAGGCGCGCAGGAGCCGAGTGTCAGACACACACAGACCGTCGTGCGATGACACGCACGAACGACACACGCAGAAACTGATTCCGTCTCCTCTCCTCCGCAGAGAGCGAAGTCGAGGCTGCCACCCGGCCCGGCGGCGAGTAGGGTTAAGTTATCCGTCGATCGCAGCGAGGGAAGCGCAAGCCTTCGGATCGGGTGGAAAAACAACTTTCCCACGCCGCGGACGGTCCGCGTGCCTCAAGGTCCCGTTCTCGCGCCTGAGCATCGCGCGCGCCGATGAACTGCCGCGCTAGAGTGCGGTTCTCCGCGGTTTCAAAGGGATTCTCGATGCCAACGATCAGCGCCATCTTCGCCGGGATCCTCGCGACCGCGCTGCTATCGGGCGCTGCGCCTGCAGCATGCGATCCGCCGGCCGTGGCCGTACCCGTGGTCGTACCCGCCGCGCGGACCGAGTCCTACCCCGACGATCCGCGCCTCGACGTCGCGCTCCAGATGCTCAAGAAGGGCAGCGGCGACGCCGCGATCATGACTGCGAGAGCCGTCATCAAGTCGCGGCCCGATGTCGATCGCGCCGTCGCGATCCTCGGCATCGCGCTCGACAAGCAGAAGAAGTACGAAGACGCGCGCGTGCAGCTCGAGAAGGCGCGTGACTCGAAGCAGGCGTTTCCTGAGCGCAAGCATGTGCCGCACTTCCTCGGCTGGTGCTGCTTCCATCTCGGCGACCTCGCCGCCGCGCGCACCGCGTTCGAGGCGCATCTCAAGCTCGTGCCCGACGAGCCCGACTCGACGTTCGGGCTCGCGCTCGTCGCGCTCGGCGAGGACAAGCTCGACGAGGCCGACGCGCTCTTCGCGAAGGCGCTGAAGGGTTTCAGCGAGCCGACGCCGCGCGCGGTCGATCAGGCGCGCGTCCTCACCCGGATGGCGGATCTCGCGTTGCGCCGCGACGAGGTGAACAAGGCCGAGGAACTTCTCGAGCGCGCGATCAAGGCAAGCGCGCTGCAGCACGAGACCTGGTCCAAGCTCGCGCGCGTGCGCGATCGACTCGGCAAGCCCGCCGAAGCCGACGCCGCGCGCGCCAACGCGCAGCGGATCCTCGAGGCGCTCGGCCGCACGCAGCCTGACGCGGCGAAACCCGCGCCGCAAGCGCCGGCGGGGGACACGCAGTGATCGCAGCACTCCTCGCGGCGGGCGCGTTCGCACAGGCGCAGGCGCAGCCGCAGACACAGGCGCAGCCGCAGCCGCAAGCGCCCGTCATCGACGCGATCCGCTTCACCGACGTCACGCGCGAGTCCGGCATCGCGTTCACCACGACCAGCGGCGCGACGCCATCGACGCACGTGCTCGAGGTCAAGGGCGGCGGCCTCGCGCTGATCGACTTCGACAACGACGGCGACCTCGATCTCTTCGTCCCGAACGGCGCGACGCTCGCCGATCCCGAGCACGGCCCCGGCGCGCGGCTCTACCGCAACGACGGCGCGCTCAAGTTCACGGATGTCACGCCGCAATCAGGCATCTCGCACCATCGCTGGAGCTTCGGCTGCACCGTCGGCGATGTCGACGGCGACGGCTTCGACGACATCTTCATCGCGTGCTTCGGCCCCGATGTGCTGCTCCGCAACAAGGGCGACGGAACCTTCGAGGACATCACCGCGCGCGCCGGCGTCGGCGACCCGCGCTGGGGCACGAGCGCCGCGTTCGCCGACCTCGATGGCGACGGCGACCTCGATCTCTATGTGTGCAACTACCTCGCGACCGATCCCGCCAAGCCGCTGCCGAACGCGCGCTTCAAGGGCATCGATGTGCTCGCAGGTCCGCGCGGCTACGCCGCCGAGGCCGACGCGATCTACGAGAACCGCGGCGACGGCACCTTCATCGACCGCAGCGCCGACAGCGGAATCGCCGCGGTTTCCGCCGCCTACGGACTCAACGTCGCCATCGCCGACTTCACCGGCGACGGCAAGAGCGACATCTTCGTCGGCAACGATTCGCAGCCCAACAACCTGTTCCGCAACGAGGGCGGCTTCAAGTTCATCGACGACGGCCTCCGCTCGGGCGTCGCCGTCAACGGCGACGGCAACGCGCAGGCGACGATGGGCATCGCGATCGCCGACATCGACGGCAACGGCCGGCCCGACATCTTCACCACCAACTTCTCGAGCGACACCAACACGCTGCATCTCAACCTCGACGGGCGCAGCTTCGACGACCGCACCGCGCAGTTCGGCGTCGGCGCGCCGAGCCGCCGGTTGTGCGCGTGGGGCGCGGGATTTCACGACTTCGACAACGACGGCGACGAGGACCTGCTTGTCGTCGACGGCCATGTCTATCCGCAGGCGACGCCCGAGTCGATGGACGCGTCCTACGCCGAGAAGCCGCTGCTCATGGAGCGCGTCGGCAGGCAGTTCGCTGCGCGTACGCAGGCCGGATCATGGGCGCTTGAGCCGCATGTCGACCGCACCGCGGTCTTCGCGGACCTCGATCGCGACGGCGACATCGACTGCATCATCGCGGGCCTCAACGAGCCGATACGCGTGATCCGCAACGATCACGACCGCAAGGACGACTGGATCACGGTGATCCCGCGCGATACCCGCGCGGGCATCGGCAACCGTCACGCGGTCGGCGCCATCGTCGAATTCACCGCAGGCGGCGTCACGCAGCGCCGCTGGATCATCGGCGGCGGGCCGTTCCAATCGAACATCGCGCCCGAAGCGCATTTCGGCGTCTCCGCATCAAGCGGCAACGCGGCGATCGCCGTGCGTTTTCCCGATGGATCCGTGGTTCAGCTGTCCGACATCAAGCCGGGCCAGCGCGTGACCGTCGATCACGCGCCGAAATCGTCCGCCAGCAAGTAAGTAAGTCAGCATCCAGGCCCGCAACCAGGCCCGCGCGTTCGACTCAGAGAATGATCTCAAGAATCGTGAAGCGCTTCTCGCCGCGCGGGAGATCCACGCGGATCAGCTCGCCGATGCGCGCCTTCATGAGCGCGGAGCCCATCGGGCTCGTCGTGGTGACCTCGACATAGTCGAGATCGAACCGTCCCGTGGCCTGGCCGACCAGACGGTAGAGATCGTCGTCGCCGCGGTCCTCGTCGCGAAGGCGAACCGTCGCGCCGACGAAGACCATGTCGGTCGGCATCGCGCTCGAGTCCGCGACCTGCGCGGTGGCGATGCGGTTCTCGATCTCCTTGATCTTGGCGTCGTTCATCGCCTTGTCCTCGCGCGACGCGTGGTACTCGGCGTTCTCACGCAGATCGCCCAGCGCGCGGGCGTCCGCGATGCGCTGGATGAGTTGCTTGTCCACGACCCGGAGCTCGGAGAGCTTCTCGATGAGCGCGGCCTTTTCGTCTGCGGTGATGAAATCCATGATCAATGCGTCCTTCAGCAAAAGTCGCGACGCGGGAGGTGGCTCCCGCGTCGGCGTGCGGAGGATAGCGGATTCAGGTCGGCGGGTCGAACCGCTCGTCGGAGGCGACCGCCAGCGGGCGGAACAGCCGCATCGCGAGCACCACCGCCCAGAGCGTCGTGGCGAGCGCAAATGCCTTGAATATCACGGCGTTCTCAGCAGGCACGGGGTCGAGCGGGACGGGCGTCGTGAACTGCGCGACGAGCGTCGGACCGCTCAGCGCGATCAGCGCGTTCATCAGCGCGCCGCGTGCGCCGCCGCCAGGCGCGACGATGCGCACGCCGTCGGCCAGGCCAGCCGCGACCGCGATCGACGGCGCCGCAGTCAGCAGCACCGCGACGGCCATCGCGGCCGTGCTCGCGCGTGGCGATGCGCGTCCGTGCACCGCAGCCACCACCGCCGCCGTCGTGAGCACCGATGCCGCGAGCGACGCGTCGACCGCGATCGCGCGCGCGAGCGTCCAGTTGGTCACGAGGCGCAGCGGCCAGATCACGACCTGCAGCAGGACAAACAGCGCGAGTCCGTCAAAGCACGCCTGCAGCACGGGTGAGCGCGACGGTCGACCCGAAAGCCGCAGCAGGGGCCACGCGATCGAAACGCCCACGGCAAGCATGATGAAGAGCAGGTGCACCGACGGGCTGTAGCTCGCGGCCTGCGGCTGCGCCGGCGGGCGGAATCCAAAGATGGAAATCCAGCTGCAGAAGATCCACGCCGCAGCCAGCATCACCAGTCCGCGCGGAGCGAAGAGCGCGCGGCCGATGTGAAGTGGCTCGGTCATGGTGTTCACGCAGCCGCGCTCAGTGCAGTTGCTCGGTCTTCGCAGCAGCGGGATCGGGCGCGAGCGTCACCACATCGCCGCGCACGTCGATGACCTGGTTTCCGCCGAGATCGATCGCCTGCGACCTTGCGTACATCGTGTCGAGCATGGCGAGCTTGCGCGCGGTCGGGATCTCTGCCGGCGAGTTGTCGCCCGGCGTGCGGCCCCAGATCACGGTTCCACCGCGCGCGGTGATGATGCGCAGCTCCTTCGCTGCATCGACGCGCGACACGTCGATCGCGTCGACCAGAACCTCCCACGCCGTGCCGACCGGCACGTGCTCGCGGATCGCGCGCAGCAGGGCGAGACCTGCCGCGATGTCGGTTCCCTCCCACGCCTTGCCTCGCGGGCCAGGCACTTTGTCGGCCACGTTGATGATCGCGGTCCAGTGCACGTTGCCGGGACGCTGTCCCTGCGTCCACTCGCGCGGAAGCACGCAGCCCTCGTCGTCCACCAGGTATTCGCGACCGTGACCTTTCTGGCGCACGACCGCGTACGGCGTGCGGAACGTCGCGTCGACGATGAACCCGCCCTTGCTGTCGAGGCGAACCTGGTCGACGGAACGGAACCATCCGCTCTCCGCAAGCGCCTGCCGCGCCGTGGTGAGCCGCGTCTTGTCGAGCGCCGAACCGTCGCCGACCGCGTTCGCCACCAGCGAGGTCAGTTCGCGCACGCAGGTCTGGTCGAACCATGCAGGGCTGCTGGTAAAGCTCACGCGGATCTGCGTGTCGTCGACGAAGCTGCGCGCCTCGAGGTAGCCGCGCAGCTTGGGGATCATCACGTACAGCACGGCGACCGAGCCGAGGATGCACAGGCACATGGTCACGAACGAGAGCGTCTCGGTGCTCGTGCGCAGCGTGGCTGCGACGCGGTCGTACCAATCGGCGGTCGTGGACTTGGAAGCGTTCTTGCTGCTCTTTCGGGCCATCCGTGGCCTCTCCTTCGCGTGGCGGTGAGCCAGTTCGTGTGCTGCTGCGGAAACTCAGTGATTCGTGACGGCGACGGGTTCAGTGGCTGCGCGCGGCCGGCGCACGCGCGACATCGCGCTGCGGACGAGCGACGCGCACAGTTCGGGCATGTCCACGCCGCGGTGGCGCGACGCCATCGGCACGAGCGAATGCGTCGTCATGCCGGGCGCGGTGTTGATCTCGAGGAACCACGCGCCGCGCTCATCGACGATGAAGTCCGCGCGCGCGATGTCGCGCAGCCCGATCGCGGAGAACACGCGCTTGGTCGCGTTGCGCATTTCCTCAGCTGCCGCCGCGGAAATCTCGGGGTCGACCACATACCGCGTGTCGTCGCGGAAGTACTTCGCCTGGTAGTCGTAGTACTGCACCGCGGGCACGATCTCGATGATCGGCAGCACCTCGCCGTTGACGATGCCGACGGTCATCTCGCGGCCCTTGACGTACTCCTCGGCCATGAGGAACTCGCGCTTGGGCTCGAGCTCGGCGCGCGCCTGCTTGATCTCGTCGGCGGTGCGGCAGATGCGCAGGTCGACGCTCGAACCGTCGTTCGACGGCTTGATCACGATCGGCGCCTGCAGGTCAAGCGTCTCTCCCGCGCGCACCTGGCGCGCGCGCGGCGTGCGCACGCCTGCTCCCGACGCGAGGAACTTCGTCGCCAGCTTGTCCATCGCGATCGACGCGGGCTTCGACCGCGGACCGACGAAGCCGATGCCGTGGTTCGCCGCGATCTGCTCGAGGATCGCCTGCAGCGGTCCGCCCTCGCCCCAAGGTCCGTGCAGGATCGGGTAGATCGCATCGGGCCTGTGCGCGAGGATCTCGGCCGCAGTGGGGCGCGTGACCGTCTCGGCGATCACTTCGAACTCGCCGGTCGACGCCAGCGCCTTCGCGACCTCGGTGCCCGACATGATGCTGACATCACGCTCGGCGTCGGGTCCGCCCATCAGCACGAGCACGCGCGGACGGTTTGCGGAAGAAGCTGTGCTGCCTGCGTCATGATTCGCCGTGGAAGAACTCATCGAACACCTCAATGCTGGAAACTGCTTGAATCACGGCCGTTCGCCGCGCCGCCAGAACACGACTTCCGTCTCGATTCGCACGCCGTGCTTGCTCTCGACCGTCTCCTGGATCAACTCGACCAGCGCGCGCACGTCGGCGGTGCGCGCGGTCCCGGCCGCAGCCGCCTTGTCGTCGACCGCGATGAAGTTGCCGTGCTCGCTGCTCACATACGCGCAGCCGACCCGCGTGCCCTTGAGTCCTGCAAGATCGATCAGCTTGCCCGCGCTCTCGCGCGAGCCGTTCGCCAGCGTCGGGTTGCGGAACATGCATCCCGCGCTCGACGCCGACATCGGCTGCGTGGACTTCTTGTACGCGAAGTACTCCTTCACGCGCGTGCGGCACGCGACGGGGTCGTCCGCCGAAACGCGGAGGCTCGCCCACGCCACGATGCCCGCGGGAAGGTTCGTCTCGCGATATCCAAAGTGCAGCTCTTCGCGCGAGTACACGCGCATCTCGCCATCGAGGCCGATCACGGCGACAGCGTCGACCGCATCGCCGATCGCGCCGAACTTTCCGCCTGCGTTCATGCGGATCGCGCCGCCGAGCGAAGCGGGGATGCCCGCCATCTGCTCGATGCCGCGCAGGCCGCGGCGCGCGCATTCCTGCACGAGCTGCTCCATCTGCGCGCCGCCAAACACGCGCATGCGCTCGAGCAGTCCCGACGCGTTGAACTCGACGGCCTTGAACGCCGGCGCGTCGAGCTTGACCACGACGCCGTCCACGCCCTCGTCGTCGACGAGGAGGTTCGCGCCCGAACCGAGCACGCGCAGCGGAATGCCGTCGCGCCGGCATCGGCGCGCGAGCGTCGCCAGCGCCTCGATCGACTGGGGATGGATGAGCAGGTCGGCCGAACCGCCGATCCCGAACCAGGTGTGCTTGGCAAGCGACACGTCGAGCTCGGCGTGAACATCAAGATCCGAGTACAGATTCGACGGGCTCGCCACAGTCATGCCACCTGCTCCCGCAGCGCGGAGCTGAGCTCGGAGTTCGAGCCGCCGCGCGCAAGGAAGTCCTTGGCGATGTTGTTGACCGGACCAGCGCCCATCGTGACGACGAGATCGCCGTCGCGGCAGTGCGACTCGAGATGCTCGACGATCGCGTCGAAGCTTCCGATGTGCGTCGCGCGGGTGCCGCGCGCCTCGAGCCGGTCGGCGAGATCCTGCGCGCAGACGCGGGTCTTCTCCGCCTCGCTGTCGCGCACGAAGTAGATGTGCGGCACGATCACCTCGTCCGCGCTCGAGAAGCTCGTCGCGAACTGCTCGAGGAGGAAGCGCGTGCGGCTGTGCTGGTGCGGCTGGAAGATGCAGATCATCCGCTCGGGGTTGTGCGCCGAACGCAGCGCGCGCAGTGTCTTCTCGCACTCGGTCGGGTGATGGCCGTAGTCGTCGTAGACCTTGACGGTCGCGCCGCTCACGAGCTGGCGCGTGCCGAGCCACTGGCTGCGGCGATCAAGTCCGCCGAAGCGGCAGAGCGCGGTCGCGATGTCGTCCCAGTCGGCGCCGAGCCAGTGGTTGATGATGCCTGCCGCCGCGCTGTTGAGCGCGTTGTGGCTGCCGGGCATCGCGTTGTTCCATCCCTGGATCCAGTGGCCGTCGGAAAGGACCCCCACGCGGTTCGCAGCGGCGTCGTACACGACCTGGTAGTCCGCCTCGGGCGAGAAGCCGAACGTCGCGACCGCGCAGTCGAGGCCCGCGGTGATCTCGCGGCGATGCGCGCCGCTCTCGGCGATCAGCAGCTTGCCGCCCTCGCTCGCATGCGGGATGAGCCGCGCAAAGTCGCGGAAGCTCCCGATGATCTCGTCGAGCGACGAGTAGTAGTCGAGATGGTCTTCCTCGATGTTGTTGATGAGGCCGATCTTCGGACGGTGGTGGTGGAACGAGCGGTTGAACTCGCACGCCTCGCACACGAGCACGCCCGGACGATCCTGCATCTTGCCCGTCGGGATGAAGCGCGATCCAGTGCGCGAGCCGCCGCCGAGCTGCGAGCAGGTCGCGCCGACGATCACGCTCGGATCGAGTCCGCAGTCGATGCCGACCCACGAGGTCATCGCGGTCGTCGTGCTCTTGCCGTGCGTGCCGGCGATCGAGACGCCGGTCATGCCGCGCTGCGCGAGGCCGAGCGCCTCGGCGTAGGTGACCCATTCGATGCCCTTGGCCTGCGCCGCGAGGATCTCGGGATGATCAGGCTTGATCGCCGCCGAAGCAATGACGAGGTCCGTGCCTTCAGGAAGCGACTGCATCGCGGGCCCGACGCGCACGTCGATCCCGGCGTCATCGAGCCGCAGCACCATCTCGCCAGCCGACTGGTCCGAGCCAGTGACGTGCGCGCCGCGGTTCCGGAGCATCAGCGCGAGGCCGCTCATCCCGCATCCGCCGATGCCGACGAAATGAAGGTTGCGGCCATGGAACGGCACGGTTTCTCGCCTGTCGGCTCGGTTGATCAGATTGCTCACGCGAATCGCGCTCCTTGCGATTGACGGGGGACCCAAGTTGGGTGTTGCCTGCGCGCGCACCGCGCGAGGCCCACCGTTATCGACTTGTACCACGCTTTCGCGCCACTTTCCCATCGACTTTCCGCGTGCTTTTTTTCGCAGCGCTCGCGCGCTTCGGAGCGGGTGCCTCGGCGACGGTTTTCGCGCCACGCGCCTCGCTGCAGAACTCGCGGCAGATCGCGTCGTTCGCACAGTCGCCGCCGCGCGCCTTGCACGCGCGACGACCGTGGAAGATCAGCAGATGCGACAGCAAGCACCAATCCTCGCGCGGGAACAACGCCATCAGGTCCGCCTCGATCGCCGCAGGCGTCTTGGCGCGCGACAGCGCAAAGCGTTCCGCGAGCCGGCCGACGTGGGTGTCAACGACGACGCCGACATTGATGCCAAAGCAGTTGCCCAGCACCACGTTGGCGGTCTTGCGCGCAACGCCGCGCAGGAGCAGGAGTTCGCCCATCTTCCGCGGGACCTCGCCGCCGAACCGCTCGGTCAGCATCCGACCCGTCTCATGCAGCGCCTTGGCCTTGCTCCGGAAGAGCCCGATCGTGCGGATGTACGGCTCGATCTGCTCTGGCGTGGCGCGCGCGTAGTCGGCAGGGGTGGGAAACGCCTTGAACAGCCCCGGCGTCGCCTTGTTGACGGACACGTCGGTGCACTGCGCCGAGAGGATCGTCGCCATCAGCAGCTCGTGCGGCTTGGTCCAGTCGAGTTCGCAGTGGGCGTCGGGGTAGCGCAGCTTGAGCGCGGCCAGGATCCGGCGCGCGCGTTCGCACTGGGCAGGGGTCTTTCGCGGGAGCTTGGGCTCGGCCCCGGCGTTAGCCACGGCGGCTGCTCCGCGATCCACTCGGAGGCGCGAATCCGCCGCGCCTTCCACCCGCGCCGCCTCGACCGATGGAGGCCGACGACAGCACGATCAGCGCCAGCAGCGCCATGCACTCGGCACCCGCCACCCGCGAGGCGCGCTCATGCGCGGCGTCGACGTCTGGCTTGATCGCCATCGCCGCCGCCGCGTTGCCCGCGCGCGCGGCGGTGCGGTACTCCGCGTCCTTCTGCGTGAATCCCGGCATCGACCAGAACACCCCCGAGAGCAGGGCGATCGACGCCACCGCGATCGCGAGCAGCCGCGAGCGCTGGAACGAACTTCCTCCACGCCCCGCGACCGCGAACTGCGCCAGCAGCGCGCACACGGTGAGCGGCGCGAGCACCAGCCGCGCGCCCTCGGTGATCGCGAACACGCGCTCGGCGAGGAAGCCCGCCACAAGCATGCGTCCCTCCTCGGGCTGCGCCGCGATGAATCCCTCGTAGCCCTCGAGCGAGAGCGGCAGTCCGCGCGCCGCCGGGAAGATCGCCATCGCCGCGATCCCTCCGGACACAGCCAGCGCGAACCAGAGTGCGACCAGCGTCCAGAAGAAGGCGTCGAAGATCCGTTGCATCGCGGCATCCTACTTTCACCGCGGAAATCCTGCGGCGCGGGGTACACTCGCGACCCCGCATGCCGCACGTCGACGAACGCCCTCGGCTTTCCGCCACCATCGCGCCGCTTCTCGCAGGCGCCGATGCGGTCGACCCCCGCGAGGCGCTCGCGTGGATCTCCGAGAGCGGGTTCCGCGGCGTGCAGCTGTCCGCGATCGAGCCGTCGATGCGCCCGCGCGAGATGTCGGTGTCCGCGCGGCGCGACCTCGCCGCCACGCTTCGGCGCGTCGAGCTCGAGTGCTCGGGCATCGACTTCCTCGCGCCCGCGGCGCACTTCACCGATCCAACGCACATGTCGCGCCTGTTCGAGGCGCTGACTGCGACCGTCGAGTTGGCCGCGAGCCTCGGTCGAGCGCCCGTCCTGATCTCGCTCGCGCCCGACCAACCCAGCGAACTCCGCGCGGAAATCGCCGCGCTGGCCGCGCACACCGGCGTCGACATCCTGCTGCAAGCGAACGACCTCGAGCAGTCGGCCGCGATCGCTCCGCCGTTCGCGGCGTGCATCGACTGCGCCGCGGTCCTCGCCGCCGGCGGCGTTCCGCACGAGCTCGCCCTCCGTCTCGTGGGCAAGCTCGGCGGGGTCCGGCTCGTCGACCTCTTTCGAAGCGGGCTCCGCGGCCCGTTCCTCGAGCCGCGCGAGTCCCGACTCGACGCGCTCTCGCTGCGCATCGCCCTGGATACGCTCGGCTTCCATGCGATGCCCGTGGTCGACGCCCGCCAGTGGACCGCGCCAAAGCAGGGGCTTTGCCAGGCGCTCGAACGCTGGTCGGGCCTCCTCGCCGTCTGAACGCGAAACCGCTCCTCGAACGCGAGTTTTGCCAACAGCGACACGAATTCGCTTGCGCCAAAGCCCCCTCTGCTAGACTCGCCCCGCGCCTAGCGCAAGAGGATCCAATGGCTCGACGTGGCAGCCCAGCTCTCTATGAACTCATGGGTTCGTCGCGTGGAAAGACTTCCACGCCGACAGTGTCGACGCGTCGCGCCGGGTCGGCCAAGCCTGCCCGCGCTCCGATCGACCGTGCGAAACTGCGCCTGCTCGCCTTCATTGGCGGCGCGCTGATCCTGTTCGTCGTCGTGTATCTGCTCGGTGTCTCGCGTGGCTCGCAGGTCGGTCGCGGCGAAACCGAGGTCGCCGACGCAACGGGCGCGCAGCAAGCGGCGCAGGCTCCTGCCAATCAGACCGCTGCTCCGCGAGGCGCTTCGACCCAGCCAGGAACGGGAGCGCGGGCGGCAGGACCGTCCGAAAACAAGCAACCCGCCCCGACGCCCCAGTCGGGCACTCCCGCAGGCCAGGCGCCGCGCGCGAACGTCGATTCCGGCGTTGGATCGCCGCTTCCGCCAGCGCAGCGCGGGGTGGATCCTCGCCAAGCAGGGCTCCAGTACTACGTGATCGCCTCGGTTCTCGAGGGCAACGCCGACAAGGTTGTCGCCTTCTGTCGCGAGCATGGACTTGACGCGTGGGTCGTCCCTGATCACAATGGTCGACTTCGCGAAATTACGGTCCTGCCAGGTTTTTCCAAGTCGGAGACCAAGGGACCGGTCGCGAAGGCCCTCGAGGCACGGATTCGAAAGGTCGGCGAGCTCTTCAAGGCCGTCGGCAAGAACAATCCCGACTTCGAGGATCGTTACTTCAAGGCTTTCAACGGCTAAGAAGAGTCTGAGCCGTCGAGCAGCGTCAGGATCGAGCATCACAATGAGCATTCACAGCAGCCTCAAGACCAAGTCCGGCGCCCTCAACCAGCACCGCAACGTCCTCACCCGCAACGAGCGCGTCGCCAAGCTCACCGAGTCGGAGCGCTTCGCTGCCGGCAAGAACTCGCCGCTCGGTCTGCCCAAGGTGCTCAGCATCAAGGTCACCGCCGGCAAGAAGCCCAAGAAGGAAGTTGCTGCGGGCGCCGCGGCTGCTCCGGCTGCCAAGGGCGACGCCAAGAAGAAGTGATCTCGCGGAATTGATCCGCGGCTTTCCGTTGCCGCCGGCAGTCGTTCATGCGACCACCGCGCACGGAAAATCGAACTTCGTCATACTCCAACGCCTCCGGCTCTGCCGGGGGCGTTGTGTTTCCGTCGCGCTTCCACGGTTCTCCATCTTTCTCGCGGTCCATCGCATGTCCCACGCCAACACGGCCACTCCCCGCCTCGACGTCAGCAAGCTGCTCTCTCACCGCGCGAAGTCGATCGACGCGAGCGGGATCCGCAAGGTGTTCGACCTCGCGGCGCATCTCAAGGACCCGATCAATCTCTCCATCGGGCAGCCTGACTTCCCCGTGCCGGACGTGCTCAAGCACGCAGCGATCAAGGCCATCGAGGAGAACCGCAACGGCTACACGCAGACGCAGGGATGCCCCGAGCTCCTGCGCGCGATCTGGCAGCGCCTCGGCAGCGAGGTCGGCTGGTCGCACGAACCAAAGGACGGCCTCTCGACGATCGTGACCAGCGGAACCAGCGGCGGACTCGTGCTCGGCATGATGTGCCTGCTCGACGCGGGCGACGAGGCGATCGTGCCCGATCCGTACTTCGTGATGTATCCGCAGCTCGCGGCGCTCACGGGCGGCAAGATCGTGCTCTGCGACACGTACCCCGACTTCCGCATGACCGCGGCGCGCATCGAGAAGCTGATCACGCCGCGCACCAAGACCGTGCTCGTCAACAGCCCTGGCAACCCGACCGGCGTCGTGCTCTCCCACAAGGAGATGTCCGACATCGTCGACCTCTGCAAGGCGAAGGGCATCCTCCTGATCTCCGACGAGATCTACGACGAGTTCACCTTCAGCGAGTCGCGCGAGAACGGCAAGTTCCCGACGCCCGCCGCGTTCACCAAGGACTGCCTGCTCATCCGCGGCTTTGGCAAGACCTACGGCTGCACGGGCTGGCGCCTCGGCTATGTCTCCGGTCCGCACGACATCGTGCAGTCGATCGCCAAGCTGCAGCAGTACACCTATGTCTGCGCACCGAGCATGGCGCAGTACGCCGCCGCGCACGCATACGAGATCGACATGCAGCCCTGGGTCGACCGCTTTGAGAAGCGCCGCGACACCGTGCTCGCCGCGTTCAACGGCCTTGCCCACGTCGCCTGCCCAGGCGGCGCGTTCTACGCGTTCGTCGAGGTGCCCAAGGGCCTCGGCATGACCGCGACGCAGTTCGTCGAGAAGGCGATCGAGCGCAACGTGCTCGTGATCCCCGGCAAGGTGTTCTCGACGCGCGACACGCACTTCCGCCTGTCGTTCGCCGCGAAGGAAGACACGCTCGCGCGCGGACTCTCGGTGCTCACCGACATCATGCGCGGACGCTGAAGCGCGAGCGAAGCCCGCAGCCCCAAAGGAAAACCGCTGTCTGGATATGAAATCCAGAGCAGCGGCGGGTGGATGGCCAGAACTTGGTGGTCTCGGGCGCTCGGCTTTCGCCATGCGCCGTCGACACCCCATTCATCAGCCATTCCCGCGGGCGACTTCAGCCGCCGCCCCGATTTGAAGCAGATCGACGGGAAATCCGCGCGACCGCGGTTGGGGTCGCGCGGTCCGTGCCGAGAACCACCGGGCTGGCATCCGGCGGTGCGCCAACGACAGCGCGCCGCCCAACGACAGCGCGCCGCCCAACGACAGCGCGCCGCCCAACGACAGCGCGCCGCCCTTGCGGGACGGCGCGCTGCGTGTTCATTCAGTTTGGTCGGATCAGTTGCCGGCCGGCTTCTTGGGGGCGCCAGCGCCGCCACCGGACTTGTCCGAACCGAGCTTGATGCCCGAACCCGGCTCCGGCACCGGCTCAGCCGCCGGCGGACGAACGTCCTTGGAGTCGAGGGTCTTCACGCTGTTGTTGTCATCGCCACCGCACGAAGCGAGTGCGAGGCAAGCGGATGCGAATCCGAGGGCAAGGAGAGTCTTCATGGCGATCCTTCTTTCATTGAGCCCCGCGCGGCGAGCCAAGACGATGGCAGTCGGGCGCGGAGCGAATCTCAGTCGATCATCGGAACGATGGACCTCGGCTGTGGAATGTCTCCGACTTCCGAGGCGGGGTATTCAAATCGCGATCGCGCCCGCGGTCAAGTCGGGCGCGGTCACCGCTTGTCGGCATCCTGCGGGTCGGCATCCTGCTGCGGCGAGGCGGGGTCCTGCGGAGGAGCCGCGATGTGCGCGGGAACCTGCTTCGGCGCGAGCCACCGCCACTGGGTGTGGTAGGTGCTGTCGTTGTCGGCGACGCCGAGATTGATCGGCAATCCCGCCAGCGGGGTCTCCGCCGGCAGAGCCTTGGCTGACACCTGCAGCCGCACGGACCACGACCGATCGACGCGGGTCAGGTTCACGGCGACTTCCTCGGTCTTGTTCAGCCGATTTCGGTCGGGCGAGAGCGTGCGGACCACGGGCGCCGAACCCTCATTCGCAAACGTCAGCAGGAACTCGCGGCTGTCGGGACCCTCGCCGAGCACCAGGCGCACCGCATCGCCGAGCGGATCCTCGAGCGAACCCTTCGCGTCGGACGGCTTGGCATCGCCTGAGAAGACGATGTCGGGCACGTTGACCACGATCTCGAGCGGCGTCTCGGCCGTCCCGCGGAGGAAGCGCGCGGTGCCGTTCGGCTCCGGCGTGTCGTACTCCGTCCAGTTCCACACGGCGATGGGATACGCGGTCGCCGCCGCAAGCGAATCGGCGGGTGCGATCGTGCGCGCGATCGGAAGGCGCTGGCGCAGCGTCACCGGCACATGGCGCTGCTGCGTGTCGGTGTAGGTCGCCACGATGTCGAACGGCGCCGGCAGCGGGGGAACCGGCTGCGCCTGGCATCGCACGAAGGCCTTCACGATCTTGCGCTCGCCCGGGCCGAGATGCAGCGCCGGCGGATCAAAGCTGATCGAGAACGGCGTGTTGAGGTCCGTCGTGTCGCGATTGAAGATGTCGATCGGCGTGCGGCTCGTCCACACGCGCTCGATGTCGCCGCGTTCGTCGTGGTCGGTGACCTGCCACGGTTGCGGCGCCGAAGTCCGCGCGAGCGTCACGTCCATCGCGCGATCGAGCGGATTCTTGATCTCGATGTCGATCGCGCCGCTCGCGGGCTTGCCGAGCGGATCCTCGATCGCGCCTCGGAGCGTGACCACATCGCGCGCGCTCTTGAGCTTGTACGCGAGATCCTGGTCTTCCTTGGTGATCCAGTCGACGGGCAGCGTGCATCCCGCGATCTGGTGGTAGGGCTGGATCTTGCCCGTCTCGTCGATCACGAGATAGGTCAGGTGCTGCAGCTGTCCCGTGAGCGGATGCTGGTCGATCGCGCCGCCGCAGGTTCCGAGCAGCAGGTAGGGGATGCCATCGCGCGGCGGCAAAGCCTGCAGCGCGTGGTAGTGGCCGGCGATCACGTACGCGACGTGGTGCTTGACGAGCATCGGCTGCACGCGCTCGTCCCAGCGCGTGGGCTTGTGGTCCCACAGCGGGCGATGGAACAGCAGGATGATCGGCTTCTTGCGCGCCTCGAGCTCGCCGAGCGTCTTGTCGAGCCACTCGAGCTGCGTGTCGGAGAAGCCCGGCTCGACGTTGCCGTCGCCGTCCTCGGTGTTGAGGATCACCATGCTCGCGAGATCGAGCTCGACCGCGTAGTACAGCGGCCCGAACATGCTGCGGTACTGCTCGGCGAACGAATGGTCCTTCGCGCTGCGCGTTCCGCTCACCACGTCGTGGTTGCCAGGCGTGGGATAGAAGGGCATCTTCAGCCCGCCCACGATGCTGAGAAACGTCTCGCGGTCGCCCTTCACGAGGTCGTGGTCGCGCGAGTAGCCCTGCACCAGGTCGCCCACGCAGAACACCGCGTCGGGCGCCTCGCGGTTGAAGTCGCCGACGGCCTCGCGCAGGTAGCGCAGTCCCCAGTCGCGGCCCGTGGTGCGGTCGGGAATGATCGCGATCAACTGCCGGCGCGGCCCCGCCTGCTGGGCAATCCGCTGGCCGTCCTTGCTCTCGCCCGATGGCAAGCGTTCAAACGCAGGCGGCGTGGGGGTTGGGAGGAAGATTCCCGAGGCAAGAAGCGCGGCGATGAGCATCGGGGGAGCGTACCCCAGCCAAGCAGCGCCGACACGCTCGGAAGTGTGTGTTCCGAGGCTCCCAAGACGCGGCGCAAGAGGACGAATGAGGGATTCTCGAAAAATGTGTGGTTCGCTTGCCCTTCTGGCCGAACGATGAATCAGCACACGGAGTTCTCTTCATGTGCGGCGCTCAACGGCAGCGAGTCCCCCGAGGGAGGTGGACTCAGCCACGAGCGCGACAGCCTGCGCGCCTGCGCGAAATTGCCAGAGACAGAGACAGAGACAGAGACAGAGACAGAAACAGGCGCGATGGCAAACCCGCTGCGAAGTCGAGCGGATCAACTCGTCATCTTTCTCCCCTCCGCCCCGTCCGCTCAGTCCCCTGATCGAACGGGGTTTTTCGTTTTGGGGCGGTCGCTGCTGGTGGCTGCTTCCTTTGGCGCGATCGGCAACAGCACCAGCGCGAGCGCGCGTGCGTTACGCCATCAACTTGCTGCGAACCGAATCCGCGATCGGCGTCGGCTTGCGCGTGGCGAGATCGACGTGCGCCCAGCGGCTGGTCGCGCGCGTGAGTTCAACGCCGTCGGTCGCGCGCACCACGCGCGTGACGCGCGAGAGACTCGTGCGGCCGAGCTTCTCGATCCACGTCACCAGCAGCAGCTCGTCGCCCACGAACGCTTCCGCCAGGTAGTCGATCTCGTGGCGCGCCACGAACCACATGCGTCCGCTGGCTGCGAGTTCCGCACGCGCCGCGCCCGCGGCGTCGCCGTGGCGCTCGGCCACGAGGTCGACCCACGAGAGGATCACGATGTTGTTCGCGTGCGGCACGAGCGCGCTGGTCTCGGCCTGCTGGACTTGGTGCGCGAGTGCAAACACCCCTCGCTCGGGCATGCCGGGCAGCGGTGCGAGACGCGCGGGGTCCGCGATCTTGAACTCGTCGACGCTCATCGCGCCTGAGCGTAGCATGGCGCGATGACCTCACCCGCAGGCGAATCCCGTCCGACGCACCTCGATCTCCAGCGTGAGCGCGGGCTGACGATCGACTGGGACGATGGCGTCCGGCACTTCCTCCCGGTCGTCGTGCTGCGCCGCCACTCGCCGTCGGCGGATCAGCGCGAGCTGCGCGCCGAGATGGCCCGCAATCCGTTCACGGTTCTGCCTGCGTCGAGCACGGGGCCGCTCCGCGCCGAGGCTGCGGAGCCGGTCGGTCACTACGCGCTGCGGATTCGCTTTAGCGATGGCCACGACACCGGCATCTACACCTGGCGCTATCTCCGCGAACTCGGCGAGAAGCACGGGACTTTGCCGCCGAAGGCGTGAGTCCGCTCGTTCGCGACCCGTACAATCGCCGCCCCGTCCATTCGTCGATTCATCCATTCGTCCAATCGTCCGTCGCCGCCTCACGCCGCACACGCTGGTACCGAACGCCATGAGCACCGCAACCGCAGAGACCTCCCACGCTTTCCACGCCGCCGACCTTCTCTGCGCGCGCGTCGCTTCGACAGGCAGCGCCACCTGCGTCGGCCTTGATCCCGTGATCGACCGCATGCCCGCGGAGCTCGCGCCCGCGAACCCATCCGACATGGCGCAGTGCGCGCGCGCGATCGAAGGCTTCTCGCTCGGCGTGATCGAGTCCGTCGCCGCCGACGCGGCCGCCGTCAAGATCCAGGCCGCGTGCTTCGAGCGCTACGGGCCCGATGGCTACGCCGCGATGTGGCGCGTGCTCAAGGCCGCGCGCGCGAGCGGACTCGCGGTGATCCTCGACTTCAAGCGCGGCGACATCGGCATCTCGGCCGAGCACTACGCCGCGAGCGCACGCAACGCCGGCGCGCACTGGACCACGATCAGCGCGTATCTCGGCGCCGACGGCATCCTGCCGTTCCTCGCGGAAGGTCACGGCTCGTTCGCGCTCGTCCGCACGAGCAATCCTTCGGGCGACGCGCTGCAGGCGCTCGCGATGGCCAACGGCCACACGCTCGCCGAGACCGTCGCCGATCTCGTCGCGCAGCTCGGCAAGCCGTCGATCGGCAAGAGCGGTTTCTCCGCGCTCGGCGCAGTCGTCGGCGCGACCAAGCGCGCCGAGATCGCGTCGCTGCGCTCGCGCATGCCCAACACGCTGTTCCTCGTGCCTGGCTACGGCGCACAGGGCGGCACCGCCGATGACGTGCGCGCGTGCTTCACCTCTGGGAGCAGCGGTGCGATCATCACCGCGAGCCGCTCGGTGATCTATCCGAAGGCCGCCGCAGGCGCGCCGTGGAAGCAGTCGATCCGCGACGCGGCGCGCGTGTTTGCCGAAGAGATCCGCGCGATCGCGCGCGGCTAAGCACAGGCGCCTCTCCGCGTGAAACTCGGCCGATTCATCCTCCCCGCGATTCTCCCCGCGATTCTGGTCGTGCTTGCCGCGCTCCCGGTCGCACTGTCGCGCGGTGGCGACCACGCCGACGCCGCGCATCGCGTGATCATCTACACGCCGCACAACGAGCAGATTCGCTTTGAGTTCGGGCGCGCGTTCGCCGCGTGGCACAAGCGCACCTTCGGCGACACCGCCGAGGTGGTGTGGAACACGCCGGGCGGAGCAAGCGACATCCGCCGCATACTCGAGGCCAACGCGGATGCCGCGTTGCGCGAGGGCCGCCCGATCGGCGGCAACGCCGACATCGTCTTCGGCGGCGGCACGTACGAGATGGAGCAGCTCAAGGTCGAGTACTCCGTCGATGTCGGCGGAGGCGACAAGCGATCCGGTCGCATCCTTGCGAAGCCCGCCGTCGACGCGGCCTGGCTCGACGAAACCTACGGCGAGAACGCGATCGGCGGCGAGCCGATCTACGACCCCGAGGGCTACTGGCTCGGCGTCGCGTTCTCAGGCTTCGGCATCGTCTACAACCGCGATGTCCTGCAGCAGCTCGCCATGCCCGAGCCGACCGAATGGGCCGATCTCTCCGACGCGCGCTTCGCCGGTGCGCTGACGCTCGTGAATCCCGCGCAGTCCGCCTCGGTCACGACCGTGTTCGAGGCGATCATCCAGCGCCTCGGATGGGAGCGCGGTTGGCAGATCATCCACCGCATGGCCGCGAACTCGCGCAGCGTCGCGTCGAGTGCGCCCAAGGTTCCGCTCGATGTCTCCGCGGGCGACAGCGCCGCTGGGCCGTGCATCGACTTCTACGGCCGCTATCAGGCGCAGGCGGTGCTCGAGGCCGGCGGCGGGAAGCGCCTCGGCTACATCGACCCGCAGGGGCAGACCGTCGTCTCCGCCGATCCGATCGCGCTGCTCGCGAACGCGCCCAATCGCGAGACCGCGGAGCGTTTCATCCGATTCGCGCTCACCGACGAGGGCCAGGCGCTCTGGCAGTTTCCCGCGAAGATGCGCGCCGACGGCGAGCTCGGTCCGCATCGCTTCGAGCTGCGCCGCTTGCCGGCACGGCGCGCGTTCATCGCAAAGTATGGCGACCAGTTCACCGACACGGTTGATCCGTTCGCGATCGCGAGCCGCATCGAGAACCCCGATCGCAACGCGCGTGCGTTCATCGCGCCGCTGTTCAGCGCGCTCTGCGCCGATCGCCGCGACGAACTCGCGCGCGCGTGGGACGCGATCCGCAAGCACCCCGCGTATCCCGCGAAGGCGGGGCTCGTGACCGCAGCCGACGTCGCCGATCCTCAGCTTCGCGCGATGATCGAGGCGTTCGACGCGATGCCGGTGATCGACGGACCCGATGGCGCGAAGTTCCCGCTCGCAACGAGCGAAGGCCGCGCGGCGGTTCGCAACGGCTGGCTCAAGGGCAAGTGGAAGGACGCCGGCCTCTGGCCCGATGGCGCGTCGCCCGCGGACGAACTGCGGCGCAATTGCGGCAAGTTCTACGCCGCGCAGTACACCAAGATCACAGCCCTGCGCGGAGGCACTTCATGACCACCACCAACGCTCGCGTCGCCGTGCTTTCGGTCGGCGATGAACTCGTGCTCGGCCAGATCGACGACAGCAACGCGCGCTGGCTCGCGCAGGAACTCCAGGCGATCGGCGCGATGCCAGGCGAACGCCGCACCGTCGCCGACGATCGCGACGCGCTCGCCGCGGCGATCCGCGCGCTCGCCGCCACGCACACGGCGATCGTGATGACCGGCGGTCTCGGCCCGACGCTCGACGACCTCACGCGCGATGCGCTCGGCGATGTCGTCGACCCAGGCGCGCCGCTCGTCGAAGACGCCGCTGGCGTCGAGCACCTGCGTGGATGGTTCGAGCGACGCGGCCGCGCGATGCCCGCGTCGAATCTCCGCCAGGCGATGCGCCCGCGCGCCGCGCGGCTCCTCGACAACCCGAACGGCACCGCGCCTGGAATCGCCGCGCGTTGCGGCGCATGCGAGGTCTTCTGCCTGCCCGGCCCGCCCAACGAGATGAAGCCGATGTTCTCTTCGTTCGTCGCGCCTGCGCTGCGTGACGAGCAGCGCGTCGTCCTCACCGCGGCGCTCCACACGATCGGCCTCGGCGAGAGCCTGATCGGCGAACAGCTCGGCGAACTCATGCAGCGCGGACGCGAGCCCTCCGTCGGCACGACCGCGAGCAACGGCATCGTCACGATCCGCATTCGCGCGACGGGCGCGCCCGACGCGGCACGCGCCGCGCTCGACGCGAGCATCGCCGCGTGCAGCGCGCGCGTGGGCGCGATCATCTACGGGCGCGACGGCGAGCCGCTCGCCGCGGTCGTCGGCCGCATGCTCGCCGAGCGCGGGCTCACCCTCGCGACCGCCGAAAGCTGCACGGGCGGCATGCTCGGCGCGATGGTCACCGAAGTCGCGGGCTCGAGCGCGTGGTACTCGGGTGGTTTCGTCACCTACGCCAACGAGCGCAAGATCGCCGACCTCGGCGTGCGCGCGTCGACGCTCGACGCGCACGGCGCCGTCAGCCACGAGACCGCGATCGAGATGGCGCGCGGTTGTCTCGCGCGCACGAATGCGAGCGTCGCGATCTCGACGACGGGCATCGCTGGCCCAGGCGGTGGCAGCGACGCCAAGCCCGTCGGCGCCGTCTACATCGCGGTCGCGTTGCGCGCCGGCGCGGTGTACTCGCGGCGATTCCACTTTCCCGGCGACCGCGCGACGGTGCGCAGCCGCACCGCGCACCTCGCGCTTGCCTGCGCGCGTTTCGCGCTGCTCGGCGAGCCCGAGCGCGCACTCCTCTGGAGCGAGTCGGAGGCCGTCCGTGTCGAGCGCGCCTGAGGCATCTCGCCTCGCCCACACGGCCCACATCGCGTTGGGCGCCAACCTCGGCGACCGCATCGGCACCATGCGCCGCGCGGTCGCGCTCCTCGCCGAGCACCCCGAGATCGAGGTCGTCGCCCGCTCGGGCGTCTACGACACGGCGCCCGTCGGACCGCCCGATCAGCCGCGCTACCTCAATGCCGCGATCGCGGTGCGCACGTCGCTGTCGCCTCGCGAGTTGCTCGCGGTGCTGCTGGGCGTCGAGCTCACCCTCGGGCGCGACCGCTCGGGGTCGCGCTGGACCGCCCGCACGATTGACCTCGATCTCGTCCTCTTTGGGGAATGCACCATCTCCGACCGCGACCTTGAGCTCCCGCACCCGCGATTCAGGGAGCGTGCCTTCGTGCTGCTTCCGCTCGCGGAAATTGCCCCTTCGGCGCGCGATCCAGTCTCGGGGGAACGAGTAGAATCTTTGCTTCGTGCCTGCCCAGGCCGCTCGGATGCGGTTCGGGTGGGTCCGCTCGACGACGCTTCGGTCCAGTGACGACCCGCGTGCCTCGCGCGGGGTGCGGCAACGCTTGCCGCCCCTCGAGACCGGCGCTTCGGCGCCTCGATTGGAGAACCCTATGAACAGCTCGCTCTCACTCGCGCGCATCGCTCTGGCCGCCGGCCTGAGCATCACCGGCAGCGCCTTCGCACAGGTGCCGGCCGCGCCGGCCGCGCCCGCCGCTCCCGCTGCGCCTGCCGTTCCAGGCGCCGACGAGATGAAGATCGACATGCCGAAGGCTCCGGACCTCGCCAAGGACTTCACCGACGCGATGAAGACGCCGGACGCCCTCAAGGCTGCCGACGCTGCGCTCCGCAAGTCGGCCAAGTCGTATGTCGACGCCAAGACCTTCACCGACACCGTGACCATCACCGTCGAGGTCATGGGTCGCAAGCAGGAGCAGTCGTTCAGCGTCACCCGTGACGCGGGCGGCAGCCGTCTCGACCTCGGCGAGACCTCGATCTTCGCCACCAACGGCAACGTCTACATCTTCAACAACAACAACCCGACCAAGTACCTCTCGTATCCGCTCAAGGGTTCGATGATGGAGACCCTCGCCGAGTCGCTCGGCGGCGGTCTTGATCTCCCGATCCCGGCGTGGATCCTCGAGCCCGCCGAGGCCAAGGAGCCCGTGACCGAACTCGCTGGCAAGATCCTCCCGGGCGCCAAGCTCGCTGCGTTCGATGCCGCCAAGGGCGCGTTCTTCGTGACTGGCGACGGCGCGAGCTCGGCTGTGTTCACGATGGACGCCAAGACCGGCTTCTTCTCCGGCGCGAAGGTCAACATGTCTCCTCCGGGCGCGCCCGAAGGCCTCATGATCCCGCTCACGCTGACCATGAAGCCGTCGACCGATGTCAAGATGAAGGTCGCCTTCGTCGAGGCCGGCAAGACCAAGGTCTCGAGCCCCGAGGACCTGCAGCCGCAGGCGGTCGAGGTCGGCAGCGCCGCTCCTGACTTCTCGCTCAAGACCGTCGATGGCAAGGACTTCACCCTCTCCGCGATGAAGGGCAAGGTCGTGGTCGTCGACTTCTGGGCCGAGTGGTGCGGTCCGTGCAAGCGCGGTCTCCCGCACATCAACGAGTTCGCCAAGTGGGCGAAGGCCTCGGGCAAGTCCATCGAGGTCTACGCGATGAACACCCTCGAGCAGAAGAAGGGCGAAGACCGCCTCAAGGGCATCGTCGAGTTCTGGAAGAAGCAGGGCTTCGACATGCCGTGCATCGTCGACATGGACGACGTGGCGATCAAGGCGTACGGCTTCCAGGGCATCCCGGCGACCGTCGTCATCGGACCTGATGGCAAGATCGCCGCGATCCACAGCGGCATCGACCCGCAGAACCCGGCCAAGATCATCGACCAGCTCAAGGAAGAGTGCGAGAAGGCGCTCGCTCCCAAGGCGGGGTAAGAGGGCTGGCGAAGAGGGCTGGCGGAGAACGACTCCGTCAAGCTCGAGACAATCTCAAGTTTCACAGCCGCGCGCAGGATTCCTGCGCGCGGCTGTCTTTCTCTCTCGGGCATGCGCGCCTACATTGTCGACGGAGAACCTCATGCTGAACCTTGCGCTGATCGTCGCCATCTCCACGTTGCTGCCGCTGTCGGCTACCGAGCCTCCGCAGGACATCAAGCATGAGGCGGCCGCGCCAGCGAAGTACTCCGAAGCCGACCGCAAGGCCGCGACCGAAGCGCTGCGCGAGGTCATCTCCGCCTACCGCGGCGAAAGGGGCATTGACGCGAGCGTCGAGGTCGTCGTCGGCGCGAAGAATGCGGCCGCCGATGGCGGAGCTCCTCCGGTCAAGGCGAAGTTCCTGTTCGGCTCCAAGCGTCGCGCAGTCATCTCGATGCGCGATTTCACGCTGCGCCTGACTTCGGGGCGGATCATCGCCACGCACGACTCGAACCAGCTCGTCTATCTCGACGTGTCCGACCACGGCTCGCCGTACTACGCGCTCTTCAACGCGTTTCAGTCGCTGCCGATCCCCGAGCTCGCGCTTGCGCTCGGTGAAGAAGAACTGTCCGATGTGTGCATGCAGCTGATCCCGAGCTTGCCCGATGTGCTGCCGGCGAGCGTGGGCGACGCGGAGGTCGACGGACAGGCGTGCCGCGCGATCGTGCTGGAGTCCGACGACGCGTCGCAGCGGGTCACGCTCTACATCGATCCCGAGACCAAGCTCCTCGAGGGCGCGCTGGGCGAGATGCTCGGTGGACCGAACGTCGAGCCAGGCGCAGCGCTTCGCTGGAAGGTGACGTCCAAGTCGTCGTTCCGCAAGCAGCCGCCCGAGGACGCTACGTTCGCGTTCGACACCAGCGGCCGACAGAAGGTCGACGGCCTGGCCGCGCTGATCGATCGCCGTCCTGGCGCCGCCGAGGATCGCGATGTCGAGGCCCTGAAGGCGGGCGAGCCTGCGCCCGCGCTGGCGCTTCCCAAGCTCGGCGGTGGCGACTGGGACATCGTGGCCGCGCGGACCAAGCCCGTGCTGGTCGACTTCTGGGCGACGTGGTGCGGGCCGTGCAAGGCCGCGCTGCCTGGCATCGCGGAGACCGCGCGTCAGTTCGACGGCAAGGTCGAGGTCATGCTGATCAACGCGGGCGAGCAGGGCAGCCGCGAGGACCGCGAGGCGAACATCAAGAAGGTCTTCGAGGCCGCCAAGGTTCAGCTGCCGTGCGCGCTCGATCTCGACGGGCTCGCGGCGCGGCGCTGGCTGATTCGCGCGTTCCCGAGCACGTTCGTGATCGCGCCCGACGGCAAGATCGCGGGCGTCTGGCAGGGGACGTCCCCCGCGATCGAGCGCGAGATCCGCGCAAAGCTTGCGGAACTTTGCGGTGGCGCCAAGCCTGAAGGCCCGAAGCCCGAGACCCCGAAGCCCGAGACCCCGAAGCCTGGGACCCCGAAGCCTGGGACCCCGAAGCCTGAAGCCCCGACGCCTGGGACCCCGAAGCCCGCATCGAAGTGACGCCTTCACTATCCTGACCGAATGCACGAGTCGACGGTCACTTCGGCCCCGCAGCCGCGTGGCAACTCCACCAGTCTTCCGCTCGCACAGCGTGGCGACGAACTCGACGCGATGCGTCTTCGCCTGTCTTCTGGGCTGCGCGGGGTTGCTGCTGCCGACATCCGCTTTGGCCGTCACGACCGCATGCTCTACGCGACCGACGCGAGCATCTACCAGGTCGAGCCGATCGGCGTGGTCGTGCCGCATTCGATCGACGACGCCAAGCGCGTGCTCGCCTACCTCGCGGCCGAGGGCGTGCCCGTGCTTCCGCGCGGCTCTGGAACCGCGCTCGCGGGCCAGTCGGTCAACGTCGCCGTCATCGTCGATTTCTCGCAGTATTGCCGCGGGATCCTCTCGATCGATCTCGCGGGCCGGCGCGCGGTCGTGGAGCCTGGCGTCACGCTCGACCAGCTCAACGAGGCGCTCTCGCCGCACGGGATGATGTTCGGCCCCGATGTCGCGACCAGCTCGCACGCCACGATCGGCGGCATGGTCGGCAACAACTCCGCGGGCGCGCACTCGATCCTCTACGGCCGCACCGTCGAGAACCTGCTCGCGCTCGAGGTGGCCTTCGCCGACGGCACCGTGCATCGCCTTGAGGAAGGCAGCTGCGACAGCGATCCCGCGCAACGCGCCATCGCGCAGAAACTCGCCGAAATCGTGCTGCCGATCGCCGGCGAGATCCGCGCGCGCTTTCCCAAGATCCTGCGCCATGTCGACGGCTACAGCCTCGACATCTTTCTCGCGCAGCTGCAGCGCTCGACGCCGGGCACGTTCGACAAGGTCAACCTCGCGCATCTCGTGTGCGGCGGCGAAGGCACGCTCGCGACCACGCTGCGCGCCGAGCTCGCGCTCGTTCCCAAGCCGCGCGAACGCGGCCTCGCGATCATGGGCTTTGCCAACGTGCGCGATTCGCTCGCGCGGCTCGCGGCGATCCTCGAGACCAAGCCCGCCGCGGTCGAGCTCGTCGACGATGTCGTGATCGAGGTCGCGCTGCGCAACACCGAGTACCGACAGTACGTCGAGCTCATGCCGCGGCCATCCGAAGGCGGTCTTGGCGCGGTGCTCTACGTCGAGTACTTCGCCGACGACGCGCGCGAGATCGGCGCGAAGTTCTCCCAGCTCAAGGCCGCGCTGCCCGATGCGGCGATGTCGACCTACACCGGCGCCGCCGAGCGCCTCAAGGCGTGGAAGCTTCGCAAGGCCGGCGAGCCCTTGCTGCACGGCGTGCCCGGCGCGCGCAAGCCGTTCACCTTTGTCGAGGACACGGCGGTCGACCCGTCGAAGCTCCCGGATTTCGTCGAGGATTTCCGCACGATCGTCTCGCAGTATGGGACGACCGCGGCCTACTACGCGCACGCATCGGTCGGCTGCCTGCACATCCGTCCGCTGGTCGCGATCCACGACGCCAAGGACCGCGCGATGATGGTGCGCATCGCCAAGGACATCGCCGCGCTCGTCGCCCGCTACGGCGGCGCGCTCTCGGGCGAGCATGGCGATGGCCGCGTGCGTTCGCCGCTGCTCGGCGAGTACTTCGGCGAGACCATCTGCAACGCGCTGCGCGCGGTCAAGCGCGTGTTCGATCCGGCAGGGGTCCTGAATCCCGGCAACATCGTCGACTCGGGGCCGCCTGAGAAGATCATCTCCAACCTGCGCGTGACGGCGGGCGAGCATGGCGCCGATCACGCGTCGGCTGGCGGCGCGAGCGGACCGAACGTGCACACGTACTTCTCGTATCGCCGCGAGGAGGGCTTCGATCACGCGATCGAGTCGTGCAACGGCGCGGGCATCTGCCGACGCACCGCAGGCGGCACGTCGATGTGTCCGTCCTACCGCGCGCTCAAGGACGAGCGGCACTCGACGCGCGGCCGCGGCAACGCGCTGCGACTCGCGGTCACGGGCCAGCTTTCCAAGGACGCGTGGAGCGATCCCGGCACGATGGAGACGCTCGATCTCTGCCTCTCCTGCAAGGCGTGCAAGACCGAGTGTCCGTCGAACGTCGACATCTCCAAGCTCAAGGCCGAGTACACCGCGCAGCGCTACGCGCGCGAGGGCGCGCCGCTTTCGGCGCGCGTGTTCGGCCATGTGCGCCGGCTCAACGCGCTCGGGTCGCGGTTCCATGCGATCGCGAACATCGTCAACGCGACGCCGATCGCGCGCAGCATCGCGCACTCGCTGGTCGGCGTGGATCCGCGCCGCACGATTCCAGCGTTCGGCGCGTCGCTGTTCGACTGGTTCCGCAAGCGCGAGCCGCGCGTCGCGCAGCGCACGGTGATCCTCTTCGGCGACTGCTTTAGCGCGTACAACGAGCCGGGCATCGGCCAGTCGGCGGTGCGGCTGCTCGAGGCGTTCGGTTACCGCGTCGTGCTCGCCGACGTCGGCTGCTGCGGCCGAAGCCTGATCTCGACGGGCCTTCTCGCGCAGGCGCGCAACGAAGTCGAGCGCGCCGCGCGCGCCCTCTGCGATCTCGTCGACACGACGGGCGCCGACGCCGTGCTCGTGCTCGAGCCGAGCTGCGCGAGCGCGATGCGCGACGATTGGCTCGAGCTCCCGCCCGACATGCCCGACGACCGGCACATGGATCGCCGCCGCGCGCTCGCGTCGCAGACCTTCCTCGTCGAGGAGTTCCTCGACGCCGCGTGGGACAAGCATCCGACTCGGCCGGCGATGCCTGCGCAGGCCGACTCGGTCGTGCTGCACGGCCATTGCCATCAGAAGGCGCTGTGGGGCAGCGAGACGTCCGCGCGTTTCCTTCGCCGCATCTTTGGTGCGAAGCTGAGCGTGCTCGACACGGGCTGCTGCGGCATGGCGGGAAGCTTCGGCTACGTCGACCGCCGCTACGACCTGTCGATGGCAATCGGCGAGGAGAGGCTTTTTCCCGCGGTCCGCGCTGCTTCCGACGCGGTCGTCTGCGCGCCTGGCACCAGCTGCCGCCACCAGATCCATGACGGAACCGCGCGCGAGGCGCTCCATCCCGTCGACCTCGCGGCACGCGCGCTCGGGCTGTAACCGCGGCATGTGCTAGACTGCGGGAATGTCCGGCGCGACCCAGCCCACCATCGACGAATCGGCCCTCACCGACCTTTCGAACGCCAAGATTCTGCTTGTCGACGACAACCAGCAGAACCTCGAGCTCATGCAGGCCTATCTCGAGACGCTGCCGTGCAAGCTGCTGACCGCACGGGACGGCCTTGAGGCCATCGACGCGATCCAGCGCGAGAAGCCCGACCTCGTCCTGCTCGACGTGATGATGCCCAAGATGTCGGGCTTCGAGGTCTGCCGCAAGGTCAAGAGCGATCCCGCGACGCGCGACATGGTGGTCATCATGGTCACCGCGCTCCACGAGGTCGGCGACCACGAGCGCGCGGTCGAGAGCGGTACGGACGACTTCCTGACCAAGCCGGTCAACAAGCTCGAGCTCCTGACCCGTGTCCGCAGCCTCCTGCGCGTGGCGCTCCTCAAGCGCAAGCTCACCGAGCTGCTTTCGGGCCGCTGAACGCCGCCCGATTCCAGATCCGCCAATTCAAGAACCACGCGGACCGAAGCCGATGTCGACTTCGGAGGTCCTGCCGTGCCTGACAAGAATCACCTGATCGCGTCCATCATTGAGATCAATCCGTCCGCCACGATGGAGTGGCTTTCGGCGTTCTCCGAGAGCGATCTGCGCGAGTATCTCGACCACCTCATGGTCACGATGGAACCCGCCGCCCTCGCGCGCTGGGTGCGCAACAACACGCGTGCGCCGATGGTCACGCGCGAAGCGGCCTGAGCGGTCGAGTTAGTTGAGCGACGCGGCTGTCGTCGCCGCAAACGGCGCATCGGGTCCGCGTTCATCGCTGAGCGCGAGCTCAATCGGATCGTCGAGCTCGTCCTGACGGACGCGCACGCGACCCTGACGCACCAGCTCGAGCACGGCGAGGAAGAGCCCGATCCGCTCGCTGTGCGTGCGGCCTTCGAACACACTGAGCAGCGAGAGGTGATGCGAGTCCGTGCGCGTCAGGCGATCGACGAGATCCTCCTGGTGCAGCGAGATCGGCGTGTCGTCGTACTCGATCTTGTGGTCGCCGATGCGGGTGATGTCGATCGACGCCGCGATGCGCTCGAACGCCGCGTAGAGATCGCCGAGGTGCAGGTCCTCGAGCTCGAAGTCGGCTTCCTCGGCCTCTGGCTCCTCGCTCGCGCCGGGGCGCACGCGTGCCGGCGCGCGCTCGGCAAACTCGCGGCGACGGGCCTCGAGGACCTCGGCCGCCGTGCGGAACTTCTGGTACGCGAGCAGCTGGCGGATGAGCTCGGCCTTGGGATCCTCGCCCGGCGCGGTGGCCGATCCCGACTCGCCGTCCTCAGGCGCGGCGACCGGCGTGAGCGAGCGCGACTTGATCTCGACCAGCGTCGCGGCCATCACGAGGAACTCGCCCGCGAGGTCGATGTCCACCGACGAAAGCCGCCGCACGTACTCGAGGTAGTGCGCGGTCAGCGTGTGGATCTCGATGTCGTGGATGTCCACCTCGGCACGGCGGACAAGGAACAGCAAGAGGTCCAGCGGACCTTGGAAGACGGGGAGGCGGACAAGCCAGTCGTTCTGCGACATCGATCGCAATCTACCACGGAACCGCGCGCTTCTTGCGCGTTTTGCCGTCGATTACACTGTCCGAATGGCTCAGACTCCATCCGCCGCCGCCGACCCGCATATCCGCGCCAACGAGCGCGCGTTCCTGGGCGAGGTACTCGCGACCGAAGCTGCCGCGATCACGCGGTTTGCCGCGCGCCTTGCCGCTGGCGAGGACGCTGGGCTCTACGCAGCCGTCGATCTCTTCGAGGCTTGCAAGGGCCATGTGGTCGTCAGCGGAATGGGCAAGTCGGGCTTGGTGGGCGCGAAGATCTCCGCCACGCTGTCGAGCCTCGGGCAGCCGTCGCACTTCGTGCATCCTGCGGAGGCCGTCCACGGCGACCTCGGGTCGATCCGCCCCGACGATGTCGTCCTGCTGCTGTCCTGGTCGGGCGAGACCCAAGAGGTCGTCGCGCTTGCCTCGATCCTCAAGATGGATGGCATCCCGACCGTCGGCATGTCGGGCAAGGCCAAGTCGAGCCTCGCGCGCGCCTGCACGGTCCACGTCGACCTCGGCGACATCACCGAAGCCTGCCCGCTCAACCTCGCGCCGACCGCGTCGACCACGCTCACCATCGCGGTGGGCGACGCGCTCGCCCTCGCGCTCGCGCAACGCCGCGACTTTGGCAAGGACGACTTCCACAAGCATCACCCGGGCGGCATGCTCGGCGCGGGGCTGCGTCCGGTGACCGAAGTGCTGCGTTTCCGCGTGGGCCAGAATCTTGCCGCGGTGCCCGACACGAGCACGGTGCGCGATGCGCTGCGTGCTGGTGGCGAAGGCCGCCGCGCGGGCGCGATCGTGCTCGTCGACGCAGCGGGGCGCTTGAGCGGCATCTTTACCGACGGCGATCTGCGGCGGCATGTCAACAGCGGTGGAATCGCCGCGCTCGACGCGTCGATCGCAGGCGTCATGACGCGCCACCCGACGGTGCTCACCGTTGATTCGCTCGTGCGCGACGCCGTGCAGCTCGTGCAGGCGAAGCGCCTCGACGAGATTCCCGTGGTCGACCGCGACGGCCGCCCCGTGGGCCTCGTCGACGTGCAGGATCTGATCGCGATGCGCGTCGTGAAGGAGTGAGGCCGCGCGTCACGCGGCCAGCAGCGGCCGCAGCACAGTGCGGCTGACCTTTGCAAGCCCAAGGCTGGTGAGCAAGCGATTCACCTTCGCGAGCGTGACGGCTGCGGGAGCCGTCACTTCGATCCCAAGCGGGATGCCCGCGCGGGTGAAGTCGACGACGTATCCACCTTCGTGCGGAACAGACCGGTACACCCGCTTACGGTGGTTCGCGCGTGCGTCTGCGGTCGCCAGCAGCATGTACGCCGCGTAGGCCTTGCCATCGCGGTAGCTGATCTCGATATCGCGGATCGGTGATTCGCTCGCTGATTTCTGTGGTGCCTTCGTGCGCATGGAAGTGTCTGCTGGTGGTCGTTGAAGATGGTTCAAGCTCTACGACTATGAAATCCGGTACGCAGTAATGGCCCATAGCACGGTTCGCTCGTAGTCAGGCTCGAGGATCACCTGCCACCTCTCGCGGCCGTGCCGACAGTCCGCGATGAATCGTCCTTCTGCGACGTCGGGTCGGAGTCCGACGGACGAACCGAGCATACCCCTGAGCTCTGTCTCGGAAAAGCCGCGTTGCCGCATTCGGCGCTTGATGTGCGCGGTCAGCCCGAGCGGCCAGTCCCACCATGGCGGTGTCGGGTGTCTGCGCATGGCGCGAGCCTACACGCCGATTCGACGCTGATCGGGGATCGAACAGTCTCCCGCGAGATCAGTGTTTCGAGCGCGATGCGGATTTGTGGGGTTGACGACGGAACCGCGCGAGTCACTACTTCACGATCGCGCCGCGCGCATCGAGGAACACCATCACGCGGTCGACTGCGGCGCGCAGCGCGACATCCGGCGCGCCGAGCTCGTGAAGCGGGATCGTGAGCTCGGCGTTGGTCGGCGCCTCGTACTCGAAGTCCACGCCAGGCACGCCGTGCACGCTGCCAGCCGCGAGATCGCGATAGAGCCCCGAAGGGTCGCGCTTGCGGCATTCCTCGAGCGGCGTCGACACATGCACGAGCGCGAAGCGATCGCTCCCGACAAGTTCGCGCGCGCGCTCGCGCACCGACGCC
>CAITDI010000012.1 GCA_903891095.1 uncultured bacterium
CGCCCTCGCGGTGAACGGCAGGCTCTCTTTGACAAGTGAACAGTTGGATATAGCCGCGAGGATGTGAGGCTTTCTTGATTGGGTCACGGCCCATGATGGAGAGTCGACTGTCCCCTCCAAAAGGGGCAGAAGCCAGGCATCACAGTGCCTGGTCAAACACGTCCTCCGTGAATAAGCCAGATTTGGTCAATTCAACAGACCTCATCGTGCCGGGTTAAACCGGTAAGGTGGGGACGTGTTTTAAAATCTGGTGGGTTTACCCACCAGTCATCGCAGTTGAGCGATGCAGACCGGCCGGATCCACACGGATCCGGTTTGCCGGGTCACCTTCCAAGTTTGAAGCCAATGCGGAGCTTGCTCCGCCTAGCAACGAATTCAAGTGAAGAGTTTGATCCTGGCTCAGATTGAACGCTGGCGGCATGGCTAAAACATGCAAGTCGAACGCCTGGAGCAATCCAGGAGTGGCGAAAGGGCGAGGAATAGATTCCTACATACCCAGAGGTCGGGGATACCTCGGAGAAATCCGAATCAATACCCGATGTGGTCGAGAGACCAAAGGCTTGCCGCCTTTGGAGTGGGGAATCTCCTATCAGCTAGTTGGTGAGGTAACGGCTCACCAAGGCGAAGACGGGTAGCGGGTGTGAGAGCACGGCCCGCCGCATCGAGACTGAGACACTGCTCGGACTCCTACGGGAGGCTGCAGTAACGAATCTTCCGCAATGCACGATAGTGTGACGGGGCAATGCCGCGTGTGGGATGAAGCCCTTAGGGGTGTAAACCACTGTCAGGGACTACCAACAACATGAGGAGTCCCAAAGGAAGAGCCGGCTAACTCTGTGCCAGCAGCCGCGGTAATACAGAGGGCTCGAGCGTTAATCGGAATCACTGGGCTTAAAGCGTGCGTAGGCGGATTTGAAGGCGCTTTGTGAAATCCCTCGGCTCAACCGAGGAACTGCTTGGCGAACCACAAATCTTGAGGCTGGTAGAGGTGGTCGGAACAATAGGTGGAGCGGTGAAATGCGTAGATATCTATTGGAACACCGAAGGTGAAGACAGGCCACTGGGCCAGTCCTGACGCTGAGGCACGAAAGCGTGGGTAGCAAACGGGATTAGATACCCCGGTAGTCCACGCCGTAAACGATGCGCACTTGGTCGAGGGAGTTGAACGCTTTCTCGGTCGTAGAAAAATTGATTAGTGCGCCGCCTGGGGAGTACGGTCGCAAGATTAAAACTCAAAGGAATTGACGGGGGCTCACACAAGCGGTGGAGCATGTGGCTTAATTCGAAGCAACGCGAAGAACCTTATCCCAGGCTTGACATCCAAGTATTAGTCCTATGAAAGTAGGATGACAGTCGCAAGACCGGAACTTGGACAGGTGCTGCATGGCTGTCGTCAGCTCGTGCTGTGAAGTGTCGGGTTAAGTCCCTCAACGAGCGAAACCCCTATCGTTAGTTGCTAACAGGTAATGCTGAGGACTCTAGCGAGACTGCCGGTGTCAAACCGGAGGAAGGTGGGGATGACGTCAAGTCCTCATGGCCCTTATGCCTGGGGCTGCACACGTGCTACAATGGTGAATACAGAACGATGCAAGACCGCAAGGTGGAGCAAATCGCTTAAAGTTCACCCCAGTTCAGATAGGAGGCTGCAACCCGCCTCCTTGAAGTCGGAATCGCTAGTAATCGCGGATCAGCTACGCCGCGGTGAATATGTTCCTGAGCCTTGTACACACCGCCCGTCAAGTCATGGGAGCTGGCAGCGCCCGAAGCCGCGCAAATTCATGCGTGTCCACGGCGAGGCTGGTGACTGGGACTAAGTCGTAACAAGGTAGCCGTAGGGGAACCTGCGGCTGGATCACCTCCTTTCTAAGGGAATATTCTTAGACACGTCGCTCGGAGTAATCCGAGTCGTGAATCCGTCAAGACAACCTCGTTCTCGTTCGCGGGAATAGTCGCCTGGTGACAGGTGATGAAGGTATCCAACTGCTGCTTGATATAAACAAGGACACCCCTGCGTTTTGCGCGGGGGTGTTCTCTTTTTGCACTGGCCTTTTGCTCCGGTGGAACGGATTGGAATGCGCGGTGCCACCGCGTCCGGCTCCCGACTGCCGCCGCGAGAAGCTCTGCAGCGCTAGCAGGTCCCCGCCAACACGATTGTTGGCGATTCGCTGTTGATCTACCGTGAGCGTTGCGGGGTCACCACGCAGGAGCGTGCGAACCCAGGCAAATCTCTCCGCTCGACCGGGTGGTGAAAAACAAAGCGCGGGTCACTCTTTCGAATGACCCGCGCTGGTAGGACCTGTCCAGTGTCCTACTGATTTTTCCGGATGTGCTCTCAAGGACAATTCAGTCCGAGGCCACCACCCGACCTGTGTTCGCCACAACCAATGTCCAGTTGGTCGCGGCATGTCCCTGTCTAGCCTGCCGATGTCCAGTCGGTAGGCCGTCCTGTCGTTGAGGAAAGACAAATGGCGGGGTGACTCTGCGCAAGTCAGTTGGATATTGCACGATTCAGTCATTTGAAGCGGGCGGATCGGGGGAGATTCCCCATGGCGGAGGATTTGCGGAACGCCGAATCGCGGATATATATATCCGTAACAGTGATGCCGAGTCCTCGACGCCATTTGGGTGGCTCGGCAACGTAATCCAGAAACGATGATCCGCAATTAAGGATCATGCGAAAGGTCGAGCAAATGCCCGCGATTTCGGCAGCAGAGAGGTCACGTCACGCAGGTTCGGCGCCTGCCGGCTTTGCAATGGAACGATTCAGCTACGACGACAAGGTCGTTCGGCGATTCATGGCGGCATCCATGCTCTGGGGCGTGGTGGGCATGCTCGTTGGGGTTCTGGCTGCCTTGCAGCTTGCTGACCCTAGATTCAACCTTGGTCACGCTTGGTTGGCTTTCGGACGCATTCGTCCCCTGCACACCAATGCGGTGATCTTCGCGTTTGCTGGGAACGCGATCTTTGCGGCGGTCTACTACTCGTCGCAGCGGTTGCTCAAGACGCGCATGTTCAGCGATCTCCTGTCAGGCGTGCATTTCTGGGGATGGCAGCTGATCATCGTCGCTGCTGCGATCACGCTTCCCCTTGGGCTTACCCAAGGCAAGGAGTACGCGGAACTCGAGTGGCCGATCGACCTGGCGGTTGTCGCCATCTGGGTCGTGTTCGCAGTGAACTTCTTCGGAACCATTCTGCGCCGGAGAGAGCGTCATCTCTACGTGGCGATCTGGTTCTACATCGCGACGGTCATCGCGATCGCGGTGCTGTACATCTTCAACAACCTTGTGATGCCTGCGGGGTGGTTTCACTCGTACTCGATCTACGCAGGCTCGCAGGATGCGTTCATGCAGTGGTGGTACGGGCATAACGCCGTCGCGTTCTTCCTCACGACGCCGTTCCTTGGTCTCATGTACTACTTCCTTCCGAAGGCGGCGGAGAGGCCTGTGTTCTCATACAGGCTCTCGATCGTCCACTTCTGGAGCCTCGTGTTCCTGTACATCTGGGCAGGGCCTCACCACCTGCACTACACGGCGCTCCCTGAGTGGGCGTCGACGCTCGGCATGCTGTTCAGCGTGATGCTCTGGATGCCATCGTGGGGCGGAATGCTGAACGGCTTGCTCACGCTTCGCGGGGCGTGGCATCGTGTGGCGACCGATCCGGTCCTCAAGTTCTTCGTCGTGGGCATCACGTTCTACGGCATGTCGACGTTCGAGGGACCGCTGCTCTCGGTGAAGAGCGTCAACGCGCTCAGCCACTACACGGACTGGACGATCGCGCACGTTCATGCAGGAGCACTGGGCTGGGTTGGGTTCATGAGCTTCGGCATGTTCTACTGGCTGGCGCCGAGGCTTCTGCAGACGCCGATCGCGAAGCCGTCGTGGGTGGCGCTGCACTTCTGGACCGCCACGATCGGAATCCTTCTCTACGTGATCGCGATCTACTGGGCGGGACTCACCCAGGGACTGATGTGGCGCGCGTTCGACCAGGACGGAATGCTGCAGTTCCCCGACTTCATCGAGACGGTGACGGTGCTCGTGCCGTTCTATTGGATTCGCGTGCTTGGCGGCGGTCTGTATCTCGCCGGCGCGGTGCTGATGGCCGTCAATCTGATCCTGACGTGGGCGAAGCGTCCGCGTGAGTACGAGGTCCCTGTGTACGAGGCAGCCAGGCTCGGCGGCGGCTTCCAAGAGGAGGAAGTTCCTGCCTCGCAGCTGCCTCCGAACTCGGTGCTGGGCGTTGCGCGCAAGCTTGATGTCTTTGCGGGCCTTCGCTGGCACCGAAAGTATGAGGGGCTTCCGATCGTGTTCACGGTGCTGGTGGCGATCGGCGTGGTGGTCGCGAGCCTGGGTGAGATCGTGCCGGTCTTCACGCGCAAGTCCGATGTCGCGCGCATTGCGAGCGTCGAGCCGTACACGCCGTTGGAGCTGGCGGGCCGCGACATCTACGTGTCCGAAGGTTGCGTGAACTGCCACTCGCAGATGATCAGGCCGCTTCGCGCGGAAACGGAGCGATATGGCGAGTACTCGAAGCCTGGGGAGTTCGTGTTCGACCACCCGTTCCTCTGGGGGTCGAGGCGAATTGGTCCCGATCTCGCACGCACAGGAAGAAAGATCCCCTCCGCGCTCTGGCATGTGCGGCACCTGAATCGCCCGACGGATACGAGCCCGGGATCGATCATGCCGCCGTACGCGCACCTGCTCGAGACGCCGCTTGACTTCGCGCAGATTTCCGAATCGGTGGCGGCCATGCGTGCAGTCGGTGTTCCTTACGCCGAGCAGACCGTTGCCGATGCCGCGATGATCGCGCGGCGGCAAGCCGACGAGATCGCAGCGCGGGTCGTTGCGGAAGCCGGGCCCACGGGCATGGCGGATCGCAAGGCGATCGCACTTGTGGCGTACCTGATGCGTCTCGGGACGGACCTCGACAAGCCGGTGGCGCCGACGCCAGCGGCTCCCGGGGTACCGGCGAGCGTCGCGTCGGCATCGAAGGACGCCGGCGGTGCGTCGGGAGGTGGTCAATGACCGCAGTTCTCGCGATCTCGATGCCAGAGCTCTCGCTGGTGTTCTTCCTCGTCTTCTTCGTCTGCGTGGTGGCTCGCCTCTTCGCAACGGGCAAGGACCGATGGGAGCAGCACGCGCAGATCCCGCTTGATGAACAGATTCACGGAGGTACCGACCGTGTCAAGTAACACGACCAACGAGCAGCCGCAGCTGCTCGACCACGACTGCGATGGGATCCGCGAGTACGACAACCCGATGCCGTTCTGGTGGTCGGCGATCTTCTGGCTCACGATCGCGTTCGCATTGCCGTACTTCGCGTACTACCACCTCGGTGGTGTCGGCACGTCGGTTGCCGACGGCTATGACACAGAGATCGGCGAGTTCTACGAGGCGCAGGCTGCGAAGCTTGGAGACCTCAAGGGCGACGACGCCACGATCGTGCAGCTGTCGACGGATCGCAAGAAGCTCCTCGCGGGGCAGAACATGTTCCGCGCGAACTGCGCGCCGTGCCATGCACCGGACGGCGGCGGCAAGACCGGACCGAACTTGACCGACGACTTCTACATCAACATCCGCGCGCCGAAGGACATCTTCCGCGTCGTTCGGGACGGCATCGAAGCCAAGGGCATGCCGCGCTGGGGCAAGCGGTTCAGCGATCCACAGATCGTGCTGCTCTCCTCGTACGTCGCGAGTTTGCGCGGTACCGCTGCGGCGTCGCCAAAGGAACCCCAGGGCGACAGGATCGCAGCGTGGCCGCAAGCACCGGCTGCCGCGGTGACCACGGCGTCCGCACCGATCGCTGGTAGCGAGTGAACGGATCGAACATGCCGCGCACCATTTCACTTCCCGTGATCGAAGCGAAGAAGCCGCAGACGCCTGCTGCCAGTCCGCTCATGAAGCCGGAGGGGCGTGTGCTCGCGACGCTCGAGGACGACGGGCGTCGGCGTTGGCTCCGACCGAAGCCGAGCCCGGGTGCGTGGTGGAGGCGGCGAGTCGTTGTGGCGTGGGCATTGATCGCGCTCTACACGGTCGTTCCGTGGATCAAGGTCGCGGGAATGCCCATGGTGCTGCTCGACGTCGTGGACAGGAAGTTCGTGTTCTTCGGTTCGGTGTTTCGACCGACGGAGACGCTGTTGTTCGGCGTGCTGTTTCTGTCTGTGTTCACGGGGTTTTTCCTGCTGACGGCGCTCTTTGGCCGCGTGTGGTGCGGTTGGGCGTGTCCGCAGACTGTGTACATGGAGTTCGTGTACCGACCGATCGAGCGCGCATTCCTGGGCCGCGGGTACACGAGCACGAAGCACGCTGTTTCTGCATGGCGGCACGTGGCGATGTATGCCGCGTTTCTCGTCGTGTCGGCGCATCTTGCCAACACGCTGCTGGCGTGGTTTGTCGGCGCGGATCGGTTGACGGACTGGATCTTCGCGTCGTCGCCCGCCAAGCACCCGGCGGCGTTTGCTGTGTTTGCCGGGGTCACGTTGCTGATGATGTTCGACTTTGCATTCTTCAGGGAGCAGCTCTGCTCGCTGGTCTGTCCGTACGGGCGCTTTCAGTCGGCGTTGCTTGACCGCGATTCGCTTGTGGTGGGATATGACCGCAAGCGCGGCGAGCCGCGCGGCAGAAAGGACAGGCATGTGCATGCGGACGGTGCCTGTGAAGGCAAGTGCGGCTGCGACGGACGAGGCGGTTGCGGGAGCGGCGGCGGTTGCGATGGCGCTCACGAGCAGAAGCGTGGCGACTGCGTCGATTGCAAGATGTGCGTGCAGACGTGTCCTGCGGGCATCGATATCCGCGACGGCATGCAGCTCGAGTGCATCGCGTGCACGCAGTGCATCGATGCATGCGATTCGGTGATGACGAAGCTCGGGCGTCCGACGGGTCTCGTTCGCTACACGTCGCAGGCAAGCCTGGAAGACGCACCGGTCCGAGGGCCGCGCAAGCGCGTTCGCGCGCGGCTGGTGGTGTATCCGGCGATGCTCGCAGTTCTGCTGGGCGTCGCGACCTTCCTTCTCGCGACGCGCGAGTCGGCGGCAGTGTCTGTCCTTCGCACACAGGGGACGCCGTATGTGCTTCGGGAGGCTGGAACGGATCGCGAGATCGTCGAGAGCTTCGTGCGGATGCGGATCGACAACAGGACGCGCGATCCGAAGGTCTACCTCGTGACCGGCGGCGACGGCGTGCAGCTTGTGCGCGAGGAGCGCGTCGAGGTCGCTGGCGACGCGAGTCGCGAGATTGACGTACTGGTGACGAGCAAGCCTTCGAGCTTTGACCGCGGGCGTCGCGATGTGACATTGCATGTTGACGAGCAGGGTGGCGCCAGCAAGACCTTCCACGGTCATGCTGCAACCGCCGTGATCGGACCGCTGGTGATTCGACCGCTCGCAACCGAAGGGAGCGCACGATGACATTGCTCGCAAACCGATGGATGTTCGTCCCGGTGGTTTTGCTCGGCTGCTCGGTGGCGATCGGCGCGATGACCGTCCTGTCGGCCGTCGTCGGGCATCCGCTTGGCATGGAGCCGAACTACGACCGAAAGGCCGCGAACTGGGAGAGCGAGCGCACGCAGCGTGCGCTGAACGAGCGGCTCAACTGGGTTGTCACGCCCGCGATCAAGTCCGACGGCGTGCATCGCAGCATCTCGTTGCGGATCGAAGACAAGTACGCGGCGCGCGTCGAAGCCAGCCATGTGCAGGTGGAGTGCATTCCAGTCCGCGATGCAGAACGCAGGCAGGTGATCGATCTCCCGCGAAGAGATTCCGGGCTCTTCGCGGGAGATTTCGATTCACCCTTGGGCGGACAGTGGGAGTTTCGCCTGACGGTGGAGCGTGACGGATTGAAGTACACGGATGCGTTCCGCCGGTTTCTCACGCCCGCTGTTGCGGAGGCTGGCCATGGTTGATGTCGCGACGGCGTCGCTCGCAGGAACGGTCCTGCTCTCGAGCTTGCTTGGAAGCGCGCACTGCGCGGGCATGTGCGGCGGAATGGCGCTTGCAGCGATTGGTCCGCAGGGATCCGCGGGCGTACCGCGTCAGGTGGGCTATCACGCCGGAAGGCTCGCGTCGTACGCGGCGGTCGGAGCGATCGCAGGCCTTGCGGGCGGTGTGGTCGACGATGCAGGCGTGCTGGTGGGAGTGCAGCGCATTGCAGCGATTTCCGCTGGATGCATGATCGCGCTGTTGGGCGTGGCGACGCTGCTGCGCGCGGCGGGGGCGCGGCTGCCGCACGCAGGCGTGCCGCGTCCGCTGATCACGCTCGCGCAACGCGCGCATGTGTGGACGCTGCGATTGCCGCCGCGATATCGCGGCGTGCCCATCGGACTGGCGACGCCGTTGCTGCCATGCGGATGGCTGTATGCGTTCGCCGCGATCGCGGCTGGCAGCGCGTCGGTCGGCGTCGGTGCGCTCGTGATGGCGGCGTTCTGGCTTGGGACGGTGCCAGCGCTGGTCCTGGCTTCGAATGGCGCGCGCGTTGCGTTCGCGCGACTCGGGCGCATGGCGCCGGTCGTTGCAGGACTCGCGATGGTGGCCGTCGGGCTGCATGCTGCGGTCGTTCGGGCGGGTGTTGCGGAGGTGGCGATGGATTCCGCGCGCGCGTCCGGCGTGGTTTGCGCGAGCAATGCAGAACTCGCGGCGCGGGCCGAAGCGCAAGCCGACGAACGGCCTGCATGCTGCAAGGAGCGACCATGAACAAGCTTGATGCGCACGATGACTCGGTGCACGCCGTTCATGCGGCGTGCGCGCATTGCGGGCTTCCTGTGCCTTCCGCGGAGGCGCGTGCGCAGGAGCCGTTGCAATTCTGCTGCGGTGGATGCCGTGCGGTGCATGGCGTGCTGCATGAGTGCGGGCTCGAACGCTACTACGAGATGCGCGACCGCGAGCAGGGGCTCGATCGAAGCACGCAGGAGCCGGCGCGTGTCACGGGGCGCGGGTTCGAGCACCTCGACGATCCGCGATTCACCACGGCGCAGACGACCGTCGACGACTCGGGAACGCGTCGCGCGGAGCTTCGCCTGGACGGACTTCGCTGCGGCGCATGCGTGTGGTTGCTCGAGGCGATGCCGCGCATCGTGCGTGGCGTGAGCGAGGTGCGAGTCGATTCCGCGCGAGGCATCGCGCGCGTCGCGTGGGACGACCGTGCGATTCAATTGTCGGCGATTGCGCGGCGATTCGATGCGCTCGGATACCAGCTGCAGCCGTTCGGCGATCCCGATGCGGTGGCGCGCGAGCGCGCGGCGAATCGCGCGTGGATCGTGCGCATCGGCGTCGCGGGCGCGATCGCGAGCAACGCGATGGCCGTGGCCTTCGCGCTCTACGGCGGTTTGCTTGCGGACATGGAGCTCGGCTTCCGCATGTTCTTCCAGTGGTGCTCGGTCGCGCTTGCGATGGTTGCGGTGGCGTGGCCCGGGCGGATCTTCCTCAGCAATGCGATCGCGGCGGTTCGCACGCGCACTCCGCACATGGACGTGCCCGTCGCCTTTGGGCTTGTTGCGGCGGTCGGCGCGGGAACCATCGCCACGATCCGCGGCACAGGCTCGATCTACTGCGAGAGCGCGGCGATGCTCGTGTTCCTGCTGTTGGTCGGGCGATTTGTGCAGTACGGACGGCAGCGGCGCGCGCGTGAGCAGGTCGAGTTGCTGCTCGCGATCGTGCCTTCGATTGCGCGGAAGGTCGTCGGAGACCGCGTTGTGGAGGTCGCGATGGACGCGCTCGTTCCTGGCGATGTCGTCGAGGTCACCGCTGGCGAGGCGTGTCCTGCCGATGGTCGGCTGCTGGCGGACTCGGCGCATCTCGACCTCTCGCATCTCACGGGTGAGTCGCAACCGGTGCGTGTCGAGCGCGGCGGACCTGTGTACGCAGGCACGCGCGTTCTGGAGACGCCGATTCGGATGGAGGTTGCGGTCGCGGGTTCGGAGACGCGCGCGGCGCGTCTGCTTGAGCTCGTGCGCGAGGCCAGCGAGCGCCGCGCGCCGATCGTCGAGCTGGCGGACCGCGTTTCGGCTTGGTTCCTTCCGACGATTCTTGTTGGTGCGGTGTTCACGGTTGCGTGGTGGTGGCCGCGGATCGGGGCCGATGCTGCGGTTGCGCGCGCGGTGGCGCTGCTTGTCGTGACGTGCCCGTGCGCGCTCGGGCTTGCGACGCCGCTCGCGGTCGTCGCGGGAATCGGCAAGGGTGCGCGTCGTGGCGTGCTCGTCAAGGGCGGAGATGTGCTTGAACGAGCGTCGCGCGCGGGCACGCTTGTGCTCGACAAGACTGGCACGGTCACCGAAGGCCTCACGCGTGTGGCGCGTTGGATGGGCTCCGATGACGCGCTCGCGCTCGCTGCTTCGGTCGAGATGCACAGCGCCCATCCGACGGCGCGCGCGCTGGTGAACGCGTTTGGCACGGCGGCCTCGCGTGGGGGTGTGGTCGCCAGCGATGTGCGCGAAATCCCAGGGCTCGGCATCGAGGGTCGCGTTGGCCGAAAGCTGGTGCGGGTGGGAAGCGCGCGTTTCATGCGTGAGCGCGGTGCGGCCATGACCGACGAGATGCAGGTGTATGCCGCGGATTGCAAGGTCGCGGGATTCGCGCCGGTGTTTGTCGCGGTCGATGGAAAGGTCGAGGCGCTCGCGGGCGTGGGTGATCCGATTCGTCCTGAGGCTCGGCGCACGATTGCGCGGCTTCGTGCGGCCGGTTGGCGCATCGTGCTTGCGTCGGGCGATGATCCTGTGATCGCGTCGGGCGTGGCCAAGTCGCTGGGCATCGATGCGCGCGACGCGCATGGCGGCTTGTCGCCTGAGGAAAAGCTCGCGTTCGTGCAGCGCGAGGACTTCGCGCGGCCCGTCGTGATGGTTGGCGATGGCGTGAACGATCTCGCGGCGCTCGCGGCGGCCGATGTCGGCGTTGCGGTGCGCAATGGCGCGCAGGCGTCGCATCATGTGGCGGACGTGTGCCTGGCTGCGCGCGGGCTACGCCCGCTCGAGCGTTTTCTCTCTGGCACGCGCTCGACGATGCGCACGATCCGCGTGAATCTCGCCGTGTCGGTCGCGTACAACGCGTTCGGTGGCGTGCTTGCGTTCGCGGGCATGGTGAATCCGCTTGTCGCCGCGGTGCTCATGCCGCTGAGCGGGCTCACGGTTCTTGTGCTCGCGATGCGGATGCCGTCGTTCGAGATCCCCGATTTCTCCGAGGAGGTTCGCTGATGGAACTTGTGTTCGTGGCACTTCCGGTGGCGCTTCTTGTCGGTGGCGCGGCGCTGTTCGCGTTCATCTGGGCCGCGCGCGACGACCAGTTCGAGGATCTCGACACGCCGCCCAAGCGCGCGCTGTTTGACGACATCGATGTTTCCGTCAAGCCGGACGGGCAAATCCCAGCGAAACCGCTCGACTGAAGGTGAATCGGGGTTAGGCTCAGGGCGTGGCGACCCAGTGCGTGAACACGATCGTCGGGCTGGCGTGGTGTGCCTGCGCATCGGCGCTGGCGCAGTCTGCCGTGCAATTCACCGACGTCACGGCGGGCTCGGGTCTCGATTCGTTCTCGCACTCGCCGAATCCCGGCTCTGTGCCCGGGCTCAACGAGTGGATCATGGGCGGCTTCGGCATCGCGGACTTCAACGGCGATGGCTGGCCGGACATCTTTGTTCCGCGCGGCGGCGTGGGGCTTGACCGGTTGTTCATCAACAACGGCAACGGGACATTCGGCAACCAGGCGGCCAAGCGCGGCGTCGCGGTCGCGCATGCGGGCAACGGCGTCTCGTGTGCGGACTTCGATGGCGATGGCGACATCGACATCTTCATGACGAGCTACGGCTCGGGTAGCGACAACCTTGGTCAGGTCGGCCGGAACCGGCTGTATCGCAACGACGGCGCGTTCTTCAGCGAGATCGCGGCGAGTGCCGGCGTGGCGTTCACGTCGACGACGGTGTCGGCGGGCGACGGCGCCGCGTGGGGCGACATCGATCTCGACGGCGATCTTGATCTCGTCGTGTGCGCGTGGTCGGGAACGACGCTCGGCAACCGCATGTTTCGCAACGACGGCGGCGTGTTTGTCGATGTCACGGACAGCGCGATCGTGTTTCACACGATGTGGGGATTTCAGCCGCTGATCGTCGATGTCACGGGCGATGGGTTTCCTGAGGTGCTGATTGCTGCGGATTTCCAGACGAGCCGTGCGTATCGCAATCTGCGCAACGGGACCTTTGCGCTGGCGACGGCTGAGCTCGGCATGGGCGTCGACGACAACGGCATGGGCATCTGCGTGGGCGACTTCGACCGCAATCGCGCGATCGACACGTATGTCACCAGCCTGCACACCGAGACGCCGGCGGACGGCGCGTTCACGGGCAACGCGCTGTACATGAACCGCGGTGACGGCGTGACGACCGAGGATTCCGCGGCGCGCGGCTGCAACGACGGCGGCTGGGGCTGGGGCGCGGTCGCGGGCGATTTCGATCACGACGGCTGGGAGGACATCGCCGAGGTCAACGGCCGCAACGGCGGCGAATGGGCGAACGAGCAGGAGTACATCTACCGCAACACGGGCGGCGGGCGATTTGAGCGGCTGGGCGCGGAGACGGGCATCGCGCTCGCCGCCGACGCGCGCTGCGTGGGCACGATCGACTTTGACCGCGATGGCGACCTCGACCTTGTGGTGCTCGTGAACAGCGGGCCGCTGCGGCTGTACCGCAACGATTCGCCCAAGTCGGGCCGTTGGCTCGAGGTGGATCTTGCGGCGGGCGCGGAGTCGCGCTGCGCGCCGCAGGGGATGGGCGCGGTCGTCGAGTGCCAGGTGGGTGGCGTGACCTACCGGCGTTGGATGCACTCCGGCAGCGGGTATCACTCGAGCAGCGAGCCTGTCGTGCATTTCGGGTTGCCGACGGCGGAGGCGTCCTGCCTCGTGCGCGTGCTGTGGCCGAGCGGGCAAACCAGCGAGTTGACGGGCGTTGCGCTTGATTCGCGCGTGCGGATCGCGGCGCCTGCGCGGTGCGATCTGAACGCGGATGGCGCGGCGAACGCCGTCGACCTTGCGCAGCTGATGTCGGAGTGGGGCGCGACCGACCGATCGTCGCGCGCGATGCGCCGTGCGGATGTCGACGGCGATGGATTCGTCGGTCCGCGCGACTTGGCGGCGCTGCTCGCGGCCTGGTCGGGCTGACCCGCGCGGCGCGAGCCGTCGTGCGAAAGAAATCACGAACCTCCGTGTTTCCCAAGCGAGGCGGACGCTCCGTGGCTGTCGCCGCGCCGTACCATCCGCGCCACCTCGTTCGCAGCCGGAGAAGGATCTCCCTCGGAGGACACATGAGCACAGTCTCGAGCAACGCCATGACCGCATTCCCGCTTCAGTTCGCTGGCACTCCCGTCGGCACCGCCGACATCGACAACCTCGCCATCAACACGATTCGCACGCTGTCGATGGACGCCGTGCAGGCGGCGGACTCTGGTCACCCCGGTACGCCGATGGCGCTGGCGCCGGTCGCGTACGCGCTGTGGCAGGATGTCATGCGCTACGACCCCGCGAATGCGCAGTGGCCGAACCGCGATCGCTTCGTGCTCTCGAACGGCCACTCGTCGATGCTGCTGTACTCGATGCTCTATCTCGCGGGCGTCAAGCGGCTCGATCACGAAGGTCGCGCGACGGGCGAGCTCGCGGTGCCGCTCGAGGACATCAAGCGATTCCGCCAGCTGGGCTCGCTGTGCCCGGGGCATCCCGAGTCGCATCTCACGACGGGCGTCGAGACGACGACCGGTCCGCTCGGGCAGGGACTCGCGACGAGCGTGGGCATGGCGATCGCGTCGAAGTGGCTTGGCGCGCGCTACAACCGGCCGGGCTATCCGCTGTTTGATTTCCGCGCGTGGTCGATCTGCGGCGACGGCTGCCTGATGGAAGGCATCTCGGGCGAGGCTGCGTCGCTCGCGGGCCATCTCGGGCTGTCGAACCTGTGCTGGATCTACGACAACAACCAGATCACGATCGAAGGCAAGACGAGCCTCGCGTACTCAGACGATGTCGCCGCGCGCTTCGCGGGCTACGGCTGGAACGTGCTGCGCGTCGGTGATGCGAACGACCTCAAGCAGCTCGTGCGCGCGTACGAGACGGCGAAGCGCTCGACCGATCGGCCGACGATGATCATCGTCGACAGCCACATCGGCTACGGCTCGCCCAAGAAGCAGGGCACCGCGAGCGCGCACGGCGAGCCGCTGGGCGAGGACGAGATCAAGGCGACCAAGCGTGGCTACGGCTGGCCGGAGGACGCGAAGTTCCTCGTGCCCGACGGCGTGCGCGAGCGCTTTGCCGAGAAGCTCGGCGCGCGCGGCGCGGCCGACAGCACCGAGTGGAACGCGCGATTCGAGGCGTACGCGAAGGCGTATCCGTGGCTCGCCGAGGAAGTGAAGACGATGCTCGCGCGCGGGCTTCCCGAAGGCTGGGACAAGGATCTCAAGCCGTTCCCCGCCGATGCGAAGGGCAACGCGAGCCGCAACACGTCGGGCCAGGTGCTCAACCAGATCGCGAAGAACGTGCCGTGGATGATCGGCGGTTCCGCCGATCTCGCGCCGAGCACGAAGACGCTGCTCACGTTCGACGGCGCGGGCAGCTTCCAGAAGGACGCGTGGGGTGGCCGCAACATGCACTTCGGCATTCGCGAGCACGCGATGGCCGCGATCTGCAACGGCATGACGCTGTCGGGACTGCGCGCGTATGGCGCGGGGTTCCTGATCTTCAGCGACTACGCGCGCGGCGGCATCCGCCTGAGCGCGATCATGGAGCTGCCGGTCATGCACATCTTCACGCATGACTCGATCTATGTCGGCGAGGACGGTCCGACGCATCAGCCGATCGAGCAGCTCGTCGGCCTGCGGTCGGTGCCGGGCATGCGCGTGTTCCGTCCGTGCGACGCGAACGAGGTCGTCGAGTGCTGGCGCTCGGTGATGACGCAGACCCATCATCCAGCGGCGTTCGCGCTCACGCGGCAGAATCTCCCGACGCTCGACCGCGCGAAGTTCGCGTCGGCCGAGGGCTGCGCGCGCGGCGCGTACACGCTGAGCGATTGCGAGGGCGGCGCGCCCGACGTGCTGCTGATCGGCTCGGGCAGCGAGGTGCATCTCTGCGTTTCGGCGCAGGAAATCCTCGCGAAGGAAGGCGTGCGCGCGCGCGTCGTCTCGATGCCGTGCACGGCGCTGTTCGACGCGCAGGACGAGGCGTACCGCATGAGCGTGCTGCCGAACGCGGTGCGCGCGCGCGTGACGTGCGAGGCCGCGAGCACGATCGGCTGGGACCGCTACGCGGGCCTCGACGGCGAGTGCGTGGGCATGACGACCTTCGGCGCGAGCGCGCCGGCGAAGGATGTCGCGGCGCACTTCGGCTTCACGCCCGAGCGCGTGGCCGATGCGGCGCGCAAGAGCCTTGCGCGCGTGCGCGGCAGCGCCGGAGGTGCGCGGTGAAGGTCGGCGTCGCGAGCGATCACGCGGGCTTCGCGCTGAAGGAAGCGATGAAGTCGGAGATCGAGGCCGCGGGTCACACCGTGGTCGATCTCGGGACGCACTCGACCGACAGCGTCGACTATCCCGATTTTGCGGAGAAGCTCGGGCTTGCGGTCGTGCGCGGCGATGTCGCGCGCGGCGTGCTGTTCTGCGGCTCGGGCATCGGCGCGAGCGTGGCGGCGAACAAGATTCCCGGCGTGCGCGCGGGCAACTGCAGCGACACGTACTCCGCGCACCAGGGCGTCGAGCATGACGCGATGAACATCCTCGTCCTCGGCGGCCGCACGGTCGGCGCCGCGGTCGCGAGCGAGATGGTGCGCGCGTATCTCGCAGCCGAGTACACGCACGAGGCGCGGCATGAGAAGCGGCTCGCGAAGGTGATGGCGATCGAGGCGCGGTACGCGGGGCAGGCTGCGGGCGCGCGGTGACGCCGCGAAATCAATGCAAAAACGAACAGGCGAGCCGCGAGGCTCGCCTGTTCGTTTGAATCGGTTGAGTCGGTCAACTCACTTGACAGCGGGCTTGGCGCCGGCGGGGGCCGGAGCCGGAGCAGCGCCTGCGGGAGCCGCGCCAGCGGCGGGCTCCTGGATCTCGAGCAGCTCGACGTCGAAGATCAGCGTGGCCTTGGCCGGAATCGGACCGCGGCCGCGCTCGCCGTACGCGAGGGCGTACGGGATCACGAGCTTGCGCTTGCCGCCGATCTTCATGCTGCCGACGCCTTCGGTCCAACCCGGGATCACGCCGCCGAGCGGGAACTGCGCGGGCTGGCCGCGGTCGACGCTCGAGTCGAACTTGGTGCCGTCGGTGAGCCAGCCGGTGTAGTGGACCTTGACGGTCGCTTCGCGGCCGGACGGCGTGGCGCCCTTGCCCTCGACGAGGTCGATGTACTCAAGGCCGCTCGGGAGCTTGGTGAGCTCGCCCTTGAACGCGGCGCCGGGGAAGCGCGGCTTCTCGGTGTCGCTGACGATCGAGCCGTCGGTCGCGTTGATGACCATCTCGAAGGCCTTCGAGCCGGCGTAGACCATGACCTTCGACACCGCAGGCTGCACGGTGAAGTCGAAGGTGGCCGAGCGGATCGCGCCGTCGTGCTTGTCCTTGGCGATCTTCATCGCGGACTGCATGGTGAGGGTCGGCGCGCTGGCGACACCGGTGGTGCCGTCGACGGTGACCTTGCGCGCGATGCCGCCGGAGGCGACGGTGACTTCGAACTTGAGCGGTCCGCCGAGGACGGCGTGCGCGTCGACGGCGAAGCCGTTCGCGGCCTTCTCAGCGGCGGCGATCGCCTGCTCGAGGGAAACCTTGCCGGCGGCGAGGGTCTGCTCGACCTCGGCCGGATCGGAGGGAACGCTGGTGTAGTCGGTTTGTGCGGAGGCGGTCATGTTGAGTGCGAGGCCGCAGATGGCGGCGAGGAGTGCCTTGGTGATCATGTGTTGCTCCAGAAGTAGGGTGCGGATGCTAGCATCGATGCGCGACGTCGATCGGCGTCCGTTGGCGCTCCTAGGGAGAATCCGATGGCTTCAATGCGGGATGGTTTCCGGTGTCTGGTCGGGGTCTTGGCGATGACCGCGTGCCTTGCGGGCTGCGAGCAGGAGCCGGAGAACGAGCCTCACGGCGGCGGGTACGTCGCGCCTCAGCCGCGCAAGCCTGGCGACCCGCCGGATCCGCCGGCGCACAGCGCGCTCGGCAAGGCCAAGCAGGCCGCGGACAAGCTCGTGAACGAGGACATCGCCGAGTACAACAAGAAGCTCGAGCAGGCGGTCGACGGCAAGTACCCGTAACCGCCTTGGACCAGGTCGGATCGCATTCGACTCGGCCGGCAGAGGTTTGAATCGTGCGCGGCGGGCTGAATCCGCCAGAGCGGTCGGGGCGATTTCAACCCGCCGTGATCGCATCAAACCCCAGCCTCCACCTCGCGCATTCGCATCTTTCGCACGCCCACTTGGCGGAGGACGAAGAGTCCACCGACGGCGGCGTGGTTCAGCGTCCCGCCGTGGACCAGGCGCGCATCGCGCGCGCGGTGCGCGAGATCCTCTTCGCCGTCGGCGAGGATCCCGACCGCGACGGTCTGCTCGAGACGCCCAAGCGCGTGGCCAAGGCCTACGCCGAGATGTTCAAGGGTCTGTCGCAGGACGCGGGTACGCATCTCGCGCGCACCTTCGAGCAGGCGTCGGGCGAGCTGATCACGGTGACGAACATCAACTTCTTCTCGGTGTGCGAGCACCACCTGCTGCCGTTCCACGGCCAGGCGCATGTCGCGTATGTGCCCAACCACGGGCGCGTCGTCGGTCTCTCGAAGCTCGCGCGCACGGTCGAGGTGTTCGCGGCGCGGCCTCAGCTGCAGGAGCGGCTGACGGACCAGATCGCCGACGCGCTGGTCGAGCATCTCGATGCCGCCGGCGTGGTGGTGATGGTCGAAGGCGAGCACATGTGCATGAAGATGCGCGGCGTGAAGTCGCACGACGCGCGCATGACGACCTTCTCGCGTCGCGGCATGTATCGCGACGACGACGCGCGCGGAATGCAGGCGTTGCAGCTTGTGCGTGAGATGGCGCGGAAGGGCTGACTGAGCTCAGTTCTTGGCTCTGGGCTTGCGGCTGGATGACTTCGAAACACCGCCGACACGCGATGTCGTCCGTGCGAAATCCAGCGCTCAAACCACCTCACGGATCACCTCACGGATCACCTCACGGATTCAGCGCCTTCAAATCGTCGACCACGAACAGCCCGTCCCTGCGGATGAACTCGCCGTCGAAGCTGATGGTTCCGCCGCCGAACTCGGCGCGCTGGATGCAAACGAGGTCCCAGTGGATCTCGCTGCGGTTGTGGTTCTCGGTGGTCTCGTAGCAGCGTCCGGGCGTGAAGTGGAACGACCCCGCGACCTTCTCGTCGAAGAGGATGTCCTTCATCGCGTGGGTGATGTGCGGGTTGAAGCCGATGGCGAACTCGCCGAAGTAGCGCGCGCCCTCGTCGGTGTCGAGGATCTCGTTGAGCTTCTTCGAATCGCCCTGGCAGGTGGCCTCGACGATCTTGCCGTTCCTGAAGACGAAGCGGATGTTCTCGAAGCTCTGGCCGTTGTAGACGGTGGGCGTGTTGTACTGGAGCACGCCGTTGACGCTGTCGCGCACGGGCGCGGTGAAGCAC
>CAITDI010000013.1 GCA_903891095.1 uncultured bacterium
CGTGGGGTGTTGATCGCGCCCAAGCGAGCGCGCGCACGGCCCGAGCGCGACGACTACCGCGCGCAGAAATCGCCACTTCGACGCGCACTCTTTGCGGAGTGAAACACATCCTTGCCGATGAGGCTTCTCTGACTGCGTGACGCCAGGATGGCGTTCGTTCGCAACGGCATGGAGGCCACCGCGTGCAGACCTTTCGCAACATGCTCGAACTCGTTCGGGCCCGTCTCACCGGGCTGCCGGCTTCCGCGAAGCTTCTCGCGGGAAGCCTGGTGGTCATCCTTGCGCTGGGACTCTTTCTCGTCGCCCAATGGAGCGCGAAGACGAGTTCGGTCCCGTTCGCGGTCAACCCGACGGCGTTTGAGGAGGCCCGTAAGTACCTCGCGACCCGCAATGTCGCCTTCGAAGAGAAGAACGGCCAGATCCTCGTGCCCGCCGAGTCGCATGCCGAGCTGATCGCTGGCTTTGCCGAGACGGGCGCCGGCGCCGAGGTCGACTGGGGCAAGCTCATGCCGTCGGATCCGTTTGCGACCGAGGGCGAGCGCAAGACGCGCCACCTGCTGGCGCTGCAGACGGTGCTCGCGCACACGATCTCGGGCTTCCGCAACGTCAAGGCCGCGACTGTGCTCATCTCGCCCAAGCCGACGACCGCGCTCGGCTCGTCGCGCAACACGCAGACGGCCAGCGTGCACGTGACCATGCGCTCGGGCGCGCTCACCCAGGACCAGGTCGACGCGATCGCGGCGATGGTCTCGGGCACGCAGGCCGGCATGAAGCCCGACGGCGTGTCGATCACCGACGGCGCGCAGGCGTACCGCACCGCGGCGTCGCGCACTGGCTCGAGCGGCGAGAACCTCGAGCAGTCGCTCAAGATCGCCGACACCGTGCAGAGCCGCATCCTCAACCTGCTTTCGTCGATCGACGGCGTGCGCGTGTCGGTCAACCCGCAGGTCGTCACGACCGCGCGCACGATCCGCAAGAGCGACTACCGCGATCCGATCACCGCGCCGCTGCAGGAGTCGAACACGACGTCGTCGACGAAGGGCGCATCGAGCGGCCGCGAGCCTGGCGTTGTTCCCAACACGGGGCTTTCGATCGGCGGCACGCAGGGCGGCGGATCGCAGAGCGAGATCGAGAAGACCGACAGCCACTACGTCGCGAAGGTGCCGACCACCGAACTCACCGAGATCGATCCGACCGGCTACGCCACCAAGATCGACGTCGGCATCGCGGTGCCGTGGAGCTACTTCGTGCAGGTGTGCAAGATGCAGAGCGCCGGCGGCGCTGCCGCTGACGCCTCGAAGGAGCCTTCGAAGGCCGATGTCGAGAAGGTGCGCGACGAGGAGCTGCCGCGCATCAAGAAGCTCGTGGAGCCGCTCGTCGCCACCGACGCCGTCGAAAGCGCGAAGAAGGGCACCGTCGAGGTCAGCTGGTTCTACGACTTCAGCGACCGTGCGCCGGCGACCTCGATGGCCGCGGGCCTTGGCGAGATCGTGCTCGGCGGCGGAAGCGGCGGCACGGGTGGCGGCGGCCTCATCAAGCCGATCACGCTCGGCGTGCTGGCGATCGCGAGCCTGTTCTTCATGTTCAACATCGCCAAGAAGGCGTCGGTGCGCGAGAACCTCCCGACTGCGGAGGAACTCGCGGGCGTGCCGCCGAAGCTCGAGTCCGACGACGCCGAGATCGTCGGCGAGGCCGACGAGGCGACGCCTGCGCTCGAGGGCATGGAGCTCGACGACGACAGCCTGCGCCGCGCGCAGATGCTCGAGCAGCTCAACGAGCTCGCCGACCGCGACCCGGTCGAAATCGCTGGAATTCTGCGGCGCTGGATGCGCACGACCGCCTGACGGATACACGAAGTAGGAACTCCGACCATGGCATATCGCCCAGGCATGAAACTCCCGAACTCCGCCGACGAGCTCGACGGCACGCTCAAGAGCGCGATCCTGCTGCTGCTGCTCGACGCGGATAGCGCGGGCAAGCTGCTCAAGGAGATGCCGACCGACGCCGTCGAGGAAGTCACGCGCGCGCTCGCCGCGCTCGGCGACGTGCCCAAGGAACTCGGCCAGCAGGTGATCAGCGAGTTCTACTCGCTCGCGATGGCGCAGGGCTACGTGCGCGAGGGCGGCCTCGACTACGCGCGCAGCCTGCTCAAGAACTCGCTCGACCCGAAGACCGCCGAGAAGGTCATCCAGCAGATCCAGACGCAGGTGCAGCGCACGCCGTTCTCGTTCCTGCAGAAGGCCGAGAGCGAGAACCTGCTCACCTTCATCCAGGAAGAGCACCCGCAGACGATCGCGCTGATCGTGAGCCATCTCCCGCATCACAAGGCGAGCGAGATCCTGATCGGCCTTCCGCAGGCCAAGCAGATCGAGGTCGTCCGCCGCGTGGCCAACATGGAGCAGACGAACCCCGAGGTCATCCGCGAGGTCGAGCTTGCGCTGGAAAGCCGGCTTTCCAACATGATCGGCACCTCGAGCGAGAAGGTCGGCGGCGTGGAGACCGTCGCCGAGATCCTCAACCTCGTCGACCGCTCGACCGAGCGCTCGATCATGCAGGGCGTCGAGAGCGAGGATCCCGATCTCGTCGAGGAAATCCGCCGCCGCATGTTCGTGTTCGAGGACATCAACCACGTCAACGACAAGGGCATCCAGTCGGTGCTCAAGGAAGTCGAGAACGACGAGCTCTGCCTCGCGCTCAAGACCGCGTCGGACGCGCTCAAGAACAAGATCCTCGCCAACATGTCGTCGCGCGCCGCCGAGTCGATCCGCGAGGACATGGAGTTCATGGGACCGGTGCGCATCAGCGACGTCGAGGCCGCGCAGCAGCGCATCGTCGACATCGTGCGCCGTCTCGAGGAATCGGGCGACATCATCATCTCGGGTCGCGGCGGGGCGCAGGACGTGGTGGTCTGACAACGGCGTGCAGTCGCTGAGAAGTTCGCGCGACGAAGGTTCCAATGGCAGTACTCAAGCAGTCAACCTCTCGTGCGGCGATCGCGCTTGGCGGCGTGTTCGATCTCGTCGACCTTCGCGTCGGAGCGGAGCGCGCGCTGGCGGAAGCGCGCGCCGAAGCCGCGCGCATCGTCGATGAGGCGAAGCGCGAGGGCGATCGGCTTCGCGCCGAGGCGCGTCGCGAGGGCGTCGCTGCCGGCGAGGCAGAAGGCCGCGCCAAGGGCCTCGAGGAAGGCCGCCGCAAGGGCGAGGCCGAGGGCCACGCTGCGGCGAAGGCCGAGCATGACGCGGCGTTCCGCGCGATCGAGGAAGGATTCGCCAACGAGTTCGGCGCCTGGATCGGCGCGCGCGACGACGTGATGCGCGCGGCGGAGCGCGATCTCGCGGGCATCGCGGTCGCGATCGCCGAAGGCATCGTGCGCGAGCATGTGCAGATCAACCGCGACGTGGTGGTGCGCGAGGTTCAGGCCGCGATCGCGTTGTTTGCGCGCGCCACGCGGGTGACCGTCGAGACCGCGCCCGAGGATCTCGAGATCGTGCGGCACGCGATGCCGACGCTCGCCGAGGCGCTGCCGCAGGGCGCGATCGTGCAGATCGTCGCGCGCGAAGGCATGGAGCGCGGCGGCTGCGTGATCCGCTCGAGCGAAGGCGCGATCGACGCGCGGCTCGAGACGCAGTTCCGCCGCATGCGTGAAGGGCTCGTCGGCATCGAGCACGCACGCGCGACCGAAGCAGCGATCGCCGAAGCCGCGCAGGAAATCGAGTCGCCGGGCGTGCGCGCGGGCGACGAGCTGCATGGCGAGGGCGAATCGCACGAGGAATCGCAAGCCGACACGCACGACGACACGCACGACGACACGCAAGCCGACACCGAAGACGGGGCCGAAGACGGGGCCGACTCATGAAGCTCGCCGCGATTCCAGCGGCGATCCGCGCGATCGAACCGCGTGAAATCGCGGGCACGGTGCGATCGGTCCGCGGGCTTGTGCTCTCGGTCGACCAGCTTCCGCTCCCCGTCGGTTCGCTCGTGCGCGTGCATGTCCCGCATCGCGCCGAACCGCCGCGCGGCGAAGTCGTCGGTTTCGACGGCCCGCGCGCGCTGGTGATGCTGCTCAACGAAGCCGACGGCGTCGCCTCCGGCGTGCGCGTGGTCGCCGAGCAGCCGTTCGCGACGATCAGCGTGAGCGAATCGTGGCTTGGCCGCGTGGTCGATGCGCTTGGCAATCCCCTCGACGGCAAGGGCCCGATCGCGCCTGGTTCGCCGCAGCCGATCTGGCCCGCGCGCACGAGCCCGCTTTCGCGCGGCGTCGTGCGCGATGCGCTGCCGACTGGCGTCCGCACGATCGATTCGATGCTCACGATCGGCAAGGGCCAGCGCATGGGGATCTTCGCGGGTCCCGGCGTCGGCAAGAGCACGCTGCTCGGCTCGATCGCGCGCGGCACCAGCGCGCAGGTCAACGTGATCGGCCTCATCGGCGAGCGTGGTCGCGAAGTGCCCGAGTTCATCGAGCACGTGCTCGGCGAGGAAGGCCTCAAGCGCTCCGTCGTCGTCGTCGCGACCGGCGACGAGAGTCCGCTCATGCGCGTGCGCGCGGCGACCGTCGCGTGCAGCGTGGCGGAGTACTTCCGCGACGGCGGGCTCGACGTGCTGCTCATGCTCGACTCGATCACGCGATTCGCGCAGGCGCAGCGGCAGATCGGCCTTTCCGCAGGCGAGACGCCCGCCACGCGCGGCTACACGCCGAGCGTGTTCGCGATGCTCCCGCGGCTCCTCGAGCGCGCGGGCACGATCGCAGGCGGCGGATCGATCACGGGCTTCTACACCGTGCTCGTCGAAGGCGACGACATGACCGAGCCGATCGCCGACGCGGCGAAGGGCATCCTCGACGGACACATCCTCCTCTCGCGCAAGCTTGCGGAACGCGTGCATTACCCCGCGATCGACGTGCTTTCCTCGATCTCGCGCGTCGCCGACCAGGTGAGCGACAAGAACCATCTCGCCGCGCGGCGCCACATCGCGCGACTGCTCGGCGCCTACCGCGAGGCCGAGGAGCTCATCCAGATCGGCGCCTACGCGAAGGGCTCGAACCCCGATGTCGACGCCGCGATCGCGATGCGCCCGATGATCGACGCGTTCCTCAAGCAGGGCTCCACGGAGCGCGCGGATTTCCCGCGCACGCTGCGCTCGCTGATCGAACTCTCGCTCGCCGCGGAGCAGTCGGGCCGTCGCGCGCCCGCACCGCAGCAAGCGCCCGCGCCGCAGCAACCGCAGAAGAAGTAGGCAGGACTAGACCATGGCCCGATTCCGATTCGCACTTCAACGCGTGCTCGACCGCCGCCTCGACGAGGAGGAGGTCAAGCGCCGGGCGCTCGCCGCGATCGAGAAGAAGCGCCGAGATCTCGAGGATTCGCTGCGTGCGCGACAAGGCGACATCCTCGCGGGCCGCGACGCCTGGCGCGCGCAGCTCGTGGGCACCATCGATCCCGCGTCGCTGCGCCACCACGCGTCGGCGAGCCTCGGGCTCTTTCGCAAGGCGCAGCGCACCGTGCTCGAGATCGCTTCGCTCGAAAAGGGCATGACCAAGGCGCGCGCCGAAGCCGTCGAGGCATCGCGCGCGCGACGCACGCTCGAGATCCTCCGCGACCAGCGTCTGGCGGCGTTTCGCGCGGAACTCGATCGCCGCGAACGCGTCGCGCTCGACGAGTTCGGCTCGAACCTCGCGCAGCAGCAGAAGCAGCAGGCAACTGAAACGGCACGCGAACAGGAACAGGAACTGACACCATGAACTCCTTCGTCAAGCTCGGCATCGTGGTCGCCACCGCGAATCTCCTCGCAGTCGCCGGTTTCGCCGGCTGGCTCGCGGCGACTGGCCGCATCGATCGCGAGCGCATGGACCGCGTGCGAGAGCTCTTCGCCAAGCCCGTTGCCGACGAGGCCAAGGAGAAGCAGGACGCGCTCTCCAAGGCCGACGAAGCCGCACTCGCCGAAGACGCGATGCGCAGGCTTCGCGAGCTGCCGATGGCCAGCGCCGAGCGCGCCGACAGCACCGCGCGCACCGAGGAGCGCATCGAGCTGGGGCTCCGCACGTTCAAGGACTCGACCGAGCGCATGCGCGACGGGCTCCGCAACGCCGAACGGACGCTCGACGAGCAGATCCGCGACTTCGAGAAGCGCAAGACCGCGTGGGAGGAGTCGATCGCCAGTGATAAGCAGCGCGCGACCGATGAGCAGTTCCGCAAGGCCGTGCGTCTGGTCGAGTCGCTGCCGCCCAAGCAGGCGCGCTCGTGGATCCTCGAGCTGGTCAATACCGGCAAGACCGACACGGCGGTCGCGTATCTCGACGCGATGAGCGGCGCGAAGGCGTCGAACCTGCTCAAGAGCTTCAAGGGCGACGAGGAAACCAAGGTGGCAACGGAATTGCTTGAGCGTCTCCGCATGCTCGGCCTCGAGAGCGAGGCACGCGCGGAACGCCCCAATGCCGTCAAACCTGCCGACAATCCCGTCGATTCTGCCCGCTCCTCGAGTCGAGGCGCGGTTGGACCCGCGCCCCGCGCCGATGCCGGGAGTGGTCCAGCCAGCAACCGCTCGCTCGAGCTTCCGGGAGCTGCTGCGAAGCGGCCTGGCCAAGAGCAAGGCGCCGGACAGCCCGGCGCCCGCGCGAACGCGGACAAGTGACGCGTCGATCAAGGACCGCTCGCTGAAGGACCGCTCGCTTAAGGACAACGCATCCAAGCCTGACCTCACCAATCGCGATTTGACCGCCGACGCCGCCGCTGCGGCCGTCTCTCCCCAGCGACAGCAGGACCGCAGCACGCCCGTCACGGGCGGCGAGTCGAATGCTGGCGCGACCTCGTCCGACGCGACTTCGTCCGACGCGGTTGCTTCCGACACCGGTTCCAACCCATCGACGGCCATCGATGACGCGCGCGCCGTCGATCGCGCGGCGACCCAGGACCAGGGCAACGACTCGAACGATGCTGCCGCCTCGTCAGCTGCCGCCGCGCAGAACGAGCAAGCAGCGGGGGCCGTCGCCGCGCAACTCGGCGCTGCAGCCGCTGGAAATACGGCGATTTCGTCCGGCAACGACGCGCGCGCCCAGGCGACCGACGCGAACAGCAACGCGTCCACCCCGACCGTGAGCGCGCAAGCGAATGCCGCACTCGACGCGGCCGCTGCCGATGCATCGAACGCCGTCACGCAGCGCGCGAACGCTGGAGCTCCGCAGGCGTCCGACGCGAACACCGCGCAGGCCGCCGCCGCGGCAACCGACGAGTCGCGCGCCAATCGCTCCGACCGCAATCGTCCGGCAAGCGCCGCCGCGACCGACAACGCGACAAACAACGCGACCAACGCCAACGCAACCTCGAAGAACGACCCGCTCGCGCGCCTCCTCGAGAACGCGCAGGCCGCCATGCAGGACGCGATGCAAGGCCAGCGCGGAAACTCCGCGAATCCCGTCGCCGCGCGCCTCGCCGAAGTCGAAGGCACGATCGCGCGCGATCGCGTGTCCAAGGCCCTCGCCGACGGCGGCGCGTCGATCGAGACGACCATCCGCGCGCAGCCCGACGCCGATGCGCCTGTCGTCGCCGCAGCGGCGACCGACGCGCAGAACGCGCTCGCCTCAGGCATGTTTGCGCCGATCGCAGGCACGAACGACGCGAATGCCGCGGCCAGCAGCGGTATCGGCGCACTCGACGCAGGAAGTGCCTCTGCCGGCCTCGCCTCCGATCTCGTCGCGGCGACGCGCGAGGAGCTTCCGCCCGCCGCGCAACTCGCGGCAAAGGGCGCGGGAATCCTCGCGAGCCAGCGCGGCGGCAGCATCACCATGCGACTCGAGCCACCCGCGCTCGGGCAGCTGCGCATCGAGCTCCAGATCAGCCAGGGGGCAGTTGTTGCCGACTTCACGGCCGCGACTCCCGAGGCACGGCTGTTGCTTGAAGCGAACCTTGGCATGCTGCGTGAACGACTCGAATCCCAAGGTCTCTCCGTTGAGCGCATCACTGTGCACGGCGGTCGCGGCACGGAAGCCGCGGCCACGCTCACAGCGCCGGCGGACTCCCAGCCGCGCCAGGATGGCGCGGGTGCACGGAACGATCGAGGCAGTGAAGGCGATCGCAGCAGCTCGCGGCAGGATGCCGCTGGTGGCGAGAGCCGCGGGCGTCGCGATGGCGACCTCCGCGGGAACCGCGAGCGCACGGATGCGCAGCGGCAGGGCACGACGCGTGGATTCGCGGGTGTCCTTCACGGCGAAACGGCGCGGAGGACGGAACCGATGCGCCGCGCCGTCTGACTGTTGAAGCAGTGCCAGCACGAAGGAAACGAACATGCCCGCGATCACCCCGACCAACAACGCGACGAATCCCAACGCCCTCGGCGCCGATGTCGCGCGCATGCCCAAGAGCCGCTTCAGCAGCATGTCGAGCGAGGACTTCATGAAGATCATCTTCACGGAGCTCCAGTCGCAGGATCCGTTCAAGCCGAACGACTCGTCCGCGATGCTCGAGCAGCTCAACTCGATCCGCTCGATCGAGAGCGATGTCGCGCTCACCGACAATCTCAAGACGATCGTGTTCCAGAACCAGCTTTCGAGCGCGGGCGGACTGATCGGAAAGCGCATCGCGGGCCTCACCGCCGACTCGCAGCGGGTTGGTGGTGTGGTCAAGAGCGTCGCGCGCAACGACACCGAGGTCGCGCTGGTGCTCGAGAACGGCTGGACCATCCCCATGAGCAACGTCGAGTACATCGACAACGGCAGTACGCCAGGCACGGGCACGGGCACGGGTACGGGTACGGGCTCGGGCTCGGGCTCCGGCTCCGGCTCCGGCTCCGGCAACCCTTGACGCCCAGCGCTTGATTTCACGCGATTTGAAGCCATGACCATCGATCCCCGCCAACTCCTCCGCCGACTCGAGCCGGCTGTGCGCCCCGCAGGCGCCAGCTCTGCACGCGGTCGCGCGTCGGTCGCGGACGGGGACTTCAGCGAGCTCTTCTCGCTCGCGCAGGATGGATCGATCGACAGCGCACGCGAGCCGCAGCTCGCCGACGGTGCGACGCTCGAGCCCTCGACGCTCGCGCAGGTCGCGCGTGCGCTCGACCTCGCCGAGGCGCGCGGATCCAAGCGCGCGGTCGTCGTCGCCGAGGGCCGTTCGTTCATCGCCGACGTCGCATCGCGCAAGCTCGAAAGACTCGAGACCCGCGACGACTTTCTCTTTGAAGAGGTCGACGCCGCGATTGCGATCCGCGGCGAGCAGGCCACCTTCGCGACGCTGCCGACCGGGCCGCGCGCGCTTCCGCCGCGTGAGATCGCCGAGCAGTTCGAATCACTCAGCCAGCAACCACTGAACATCGACGCCGCGCGCGCTCGTCGCGCCAGCGCCTGATCAGCAACCGAGGAGCACCGTCATGGCAAGCACAACCGCACTCTTCACCGGCCTTTCGGGACTCATCTCGAACTCCCGCCGGCTCGACACCATCGGTAACAACATCGCGAACGTGAACACCACCGCGTTCAAGTCGAACCGCATGCAGTTCACGCCGACGTTCAGCCGCAACTTCTCGCTCGGCACCGCGCCCAGCGGGACGACCGGCGGCACGAATCCCGGCCAGATCGGCCTCGGCGTCACCGTCGCGGGCACGCAGCGCAACTTCAACAACGGCGCGATCGGCGCGACCGGCGTCGCGACCGACTGCGCGATCGAAGGCGACGGCTTCTTCATCGTCGATGTCGCGGGCACGCGCAACTTCACGCGTGCGGGCAACTTCGTCCGCAATCCGCAGAACGAGCTGGTCACGCAGTCCGGCGCGCGCGTCATGGGCTTCGGCGTCGACAACGAGTTCAACGTGATCGAAGGCGACCTGGTGCCGCTCTCGGTGCCGGTCGGAACGCTCACGCTCGCCGAGGCGAGCCGCAACGTCGTCTTCAACGGCAACCTCAATTCGTCGGGCAACGTCGGAACCACCGGCAGCGTGCATACCGGCCGCGCGTGGTTTACCGATGCGGCGATGACGACGCCCGTCACCGCTGCGACCGACCTGACCACCACCGACATCTACATGTCCGACGGTGCGGGCGGCTCGGTGCTCGCGTTCGATTCGTCGGTCAATCCCAAGTCGATCACCATGTCGGGCCTGCAGAAGGGCGGCAAGGACCTCGGCACCAAGACCTTCGCGTTCAGCGCGACCGCGGTCTCGGGCGCCGATGGCAACGGCACCACGCTCAGCGACTTCACGAGTTTCCTGGAAGACGTGCTCGGCCTCGACAACTCCGCGGTCGGCAGCGCATCGAATCTCGGCGGAAACGTCACGATCAACGCGGGTGGCCAGCTGGTCATCAACGGCAACGAAGGCACCGTCCAGGACCTCGCGATCCAGTCGGCGAACTTCGTCGTCAACACGCCGGGCGCCGGCAGTGGCCAGCCGCTCGTCATGCAGAAGGCGAACGCAGCGAACGGCGAAAGCGTGCGCACGAGCTTTGTCGTGTACGACTCGCTCGGCACGCCGCTCACGATCGACCTCACGTTCACGCTGCAGCAGACGAGCGCGTCGGGCGGCACGACCTGGGAGTTCGTCGCGGAATCCAACGACAACGACGCCGCGTCGCGCCTCATCGGCCTCGGCGAGGTGACGTTCGACGCGAGCGGTCGCTTCCAGCTCGCGACCAACCAGAGCTTCTCCGTCACGCGCACCAACGGCGCGGTCAGCCCGCTCACCGTGAACATGGACTTCAACTCGGGCACCGATTCGGTCTCGAGCCTCACCGACGGCGCGTCGAACCTCGCGGCCGTCTACCAGGACGGTTCGCCGATCGGCACGCTCTCGAACTTCTCGATCGGCGACGACGGACGCATCTCGGGCTCGTTCACCAACGGCCTCACGCGCTCGATCGGACAGATCGCGCTCGCGAAGTTCTCGAATCCCGAAGGCCTCGTCGACTCGGGCGACAACCTGTTCCGCACGGGTCCGAACTCGGGCACGCCGCTCGTCGCGAAGCCGCGCGAGTTCGGCACCGGCCGACTCGTCGGCGGCGCGCTGGAACTCTCGAACGTCGACCTCTCGCAGGAGTTCATCAACATGATCCTCGCGAGCACCGGCTATTCGGCCGCAAGCCGCGTGATCACCACGACGAACGAGCTGATCAACCAGCTGCTCACGCTCGGTCGCTGATCCCCATCAAGCCCTCTTCATGCGACGCGCGCGAGTTCCCTCGCGCGCGTCGTAGTTTGATCGCTCGCGGCGTGCGCCCGCTCGCTTTCGCGGTTTCCACGTCAACCGCCGCCGCGGAGCGGCGGGTGCCACTGTCCCGCTCGCGGGCAGTGGTCGCCGTGCATGAGAAGTCACACGGGCGCGCCGGCGCAGCCGGCGATCCTCCGTCCATCTCCGCGCCGCTCACCCTCTCCGCGGATTCCGTCCACTCCCACGTCCACCATCATCCTCGCGCCCCGGCCCGCCCTCGCGATGCTTCGGCTGCGCCACCGCGCGCGCCGCCATGCTCGCGACGCTCCCTGCCTCAGGCTGCGCATCCTCAACACGCGCAAAGATCATGCGCCCCGCGCTCGTCGTCAGCGTGTTCGTCACCACCACCGAAACCGTCTCGCCCACATGCGGCGCGCCGTTCTCGATCACGACCATCGTGCCATCGCTGAGATGACCAACGCCTTGCGCGGGATTCTCGCCCGGCCGCGTGATCTCGATGTCGAGCCGGTCGCCCGCGATCGCCTGCGCGCGCAGCGAGCCCGCGATGCGGTTGACGTTGATCGCGGTCACGCCCGCGATCTCCGCGACCTTCGTCAGCGCGGCATCGGTGGTCACCACGCGGTAGCCGCGCAGCTTGGCGATGTCGACGAGCCCGCGGTCGACGTTGCCCGCCTCGATCGCCGCGTCCTCGATGGTGATGTCGATGCGCCCGCTCGACTGCATCTTCGCGACCATGTCGAGGCCGCGGCGTCCGCGCGTACGCTTGTTCTTGTCGTTGCTATCCGCCAGCCTCTGCAGCTCGTCGATCACCGGCTGCAGCACGACAAACGGCGCATCGAGCGCGCCCGATTCCGACAACTCGTGGATGCGTCCGTCGATGATCGCGCTGGTGTCGAGCGCCATCGGCCGCACGCCGCGGTTCTGCTTGCTGAACTCGACGTACGGGATCACGAGCCGGAAGTCGTCCTTCGTCGTCATCACGACCGACACCGCGGTGTAGCAGAGGATGAGGCCGATCGAGACTTTCGCGAGGCCGAGATACAGCGCGGCGTTCGTCTCCTGCAGACCCCACGCGGCGACGATCGAGTCGAGCAGCGTGCCGAGCGCGTACGCGCCGACGAGGCCGAGGCAGATGCCGAGGTAGATGCCGAAGATCGACGCAAGCCGCTTGTTGGGCGTCATCGTGTCGATCACGACGACGATGAGTCCGAGCGCGCCCGATGCAAGCGTGAGTCCGACGACGAGCAGGAACGGTCCCGGCTCGACGGTGTTGAGTCGGCTGCCGACGACGAGCGCGGGCGTTGCGAGGACGAGCGCCATGAACAGCAGCCGCGCGAACAGCAGGATCATCGGCGTGCTGCGCTTGGAATTGCCGCGCAGGAGCCGATTGCCGTCGGTTGCGGCGGGGGCCTCGCGATCGGTTCGTTCGATGCTCATGGGGCGGATTCTACGATCACGCCTTGGCCGATTGCCGCTATTATCCCGACCTCTCGGAGCCGCCGAAGACGGCCGGGCCCGGCGGGCGGGTCGGCCGTGAACCTGGTCAGGGCTTGACCGCAGCAGCCATAAGCGTTTCGGTCCGAGCCGACGGTCGCCTGGCCGTCTTCAGCGGCTTCGAGAGTTTCAGTTGCAGATCTGGCGTGAGCGCCGTGGCAAGCACGCGCCAAGCGCGTGGCAAGTACGAGGCAAGTACGAGGCGAGAACGAGATGGCGAAGAAGGCTGCGACAAACTCCAGCGCCGACGGCGGTGAGCAGCCCGCGAAGCCGTACACCGTGCTCGCCCGGCGCTACCGTTCGCGCGACTTCAGTGAAGTCGTCGGCCAGGAGCCGATCGCCCGCACGCTCCAGAATGCGATCTCCGGCGGACGCACCGCGCACGCCTACCTCTTCTGCGGCACGCGCGGCGTCGGCAAGACCTCGATGGCCCGCATCTTCGCCCGCGCGCTCAACCGCGACAGCGCGCTCAGCCAGAGCGACGCGATCGGCGACGCGATCCTGCGCGGCGAGGACCTCGATGTCATCGAGATCGACGGCGCGTCCAACCGCGGCATCGACGATGCGCGCGACCTGATCGCGGGCGCCGGCCTCGCGCCCACGCGCGGCAAGTACCGCATCTACATCATCGACGAAGTCCACATGCTCACGACGCCGGCGTTCAACGCGCTGCTCAAGACCATGGAGGAGCCGCCGGCGCATGTGAAGTTCATCCTCTGCACGACCGAACCGCACAAGGTCCCGCAGACGATTCAGTCGCGCTGCCAGCGCTTTGATTTCCGCAACATCCCCACCAAGCAGATCGCGGCGCATCTCGGCGCGGTCGCGAAGGGCGAGGGGATCGAGGTCACCGAGGACGTGCTGCTCGCCGTCGCGCGCCTCGCGAACGGCTCGATGCGCGATGGACTTTCGCTGCTCGACCGCCTGCTCGCGGCTGCGACGGGCAAGGTCGATTCCGCCGTGCTCGAGCAGGTCTTCGGCCTGCCCGACGACGAGATCCTGCTCGACATCATCGACGCCTGCGTGTGCGAGCGCGTGGCCGATGCGCTCACGCACGGCGCGCGGCTCCTCGAGCGCGGCAGCGGCGTCGAGCAGGCGCTGGAGCTTCTCGCCGAGCGTTTCCGCTGGATTCTCGTGGCGAGCGCCGCGGGTATCGAGAGCGATCTCCTCGAGGTCGCTGCCTCGATGCGCGACCGCGTTGCGCGGATCGCCTCGCAGACCGATGCCGCGTTCTGCGCGCACGCGATTGCGCTGTGCGACGCGACTGCGCGCAACGCGCGTGGATCGAGCGCGCCGCGCGCGCTGTACGACGCGTGCGTCGCGCGACTCGCGCTGGCCGCGCGATTTGCGAGTGGCGCGAGCTTGCTCGCGGGCGCCGGAGCCGACTCAAAAAAAGCCGGTGACCCTGGAGCGCGCGTCGCTCCGGGGCCCGTCGGAACGACCGCGCGTCCTGCAGTAGCCCCGGCTGCGCAACCCGCGCCCAAGCCCGTCTCTTTCGAGCCCAAGCCGATCGCGGTCCCCGCGACGCCTGCTGCTTCGCAGGCTTCCGCTCCGCAACCGAGCTCCGCGGCCGCGCCCGCCATCGCGCCCGCAACCACGCTCGCCGAGATTCGCGCGCGCCTCGCCGATGTCGCGAACAAGAGCCCGCGCGACCGCGCGCTCGTCGAGCAGATCGAAGTCCTCGAGTTCAACGGCGAATCCGCGCGCGTCGCGCTCGTCGATGATGGTTCCGGCCGCTATCTCGCGACCAATCCCGATCCGATCCGCACGCTGCTTTCGCGCGCGAGCGGCCGCCCCGTGCGCGTCGCGCTCGACCTGAGCCGGCTGCGCAGCGAGGCCGACAAGCCGCGCCCCGCGCAGATCGACGATCCCGCCGTGCGCGCCGATCCGCTCGTGCGCCGCGCGGCGGAGCTCTTCGACGCGACGATCGTCTCGGTGCAGTCGCGCTTTCGCGAGGAAGCCGCGGCCGACGCGAGCTCCGCGAGCAGCGATGAACCCGCGACGACCGACGCCGCCGCGCCGAGCAGCGAGGCCGACGCAGTCGTCCACGACGAGCCCGCATCGTTCGATACGATGGATTTCGATCAGTACGAGTAATCAGGCAACACAAGCGCCAGCAGGAGTTCCCGCGTGTTCGACAAGCTCAAGCAAGCATCGCAGATGGCAGGCATGCTCAAGGACCTGCCCAAGCTCCAGGCCAAGATGGAGGAAGTGCGCGCGCGCCTCGCCGACACCAAGGTCGAGGGCAGTGCGGGCGGCGGCGCGGTCAAGGCCGTCGCGTTCTGCGACATTCGCATCGACTCGGTCACGCTGGATCCGTCGGTCTTTCGCGGCATGGCCAACGGCTCCGCGTCGGATCAGGCCTACGCCAACCGCATGATCGCCGAGGCCGTCAACGACGCGCTCGGCCGCGCCCGCGCGCGCATGGCCGAGGAAATCGGCCGCGCCGCCAAGGACTCCGGCATCGATCTCCCGCCGCACATCCTCGAGAAGCTGGCCTAACCGAGCATGTCGAACGCCGCCTATCCAGAATCGGTGCGCCGCCTGATCGAGGCCTTCGCCGCGATGCCGGGCATCGGCCGCCGAAGCGCGGAGCGGCTCGCGTTCCACGTGCTGCGCCAGTCGCCCGCCGAGGCGCTCGAACTCGCACGCGCCGTCGAGGATGTCAAGAAGAAGGTCAAGCACTGCGGCGTGTGCTGGAGCCTCGCGGACAACGATCCGTGCCCGATCTGCGCCGACCAGCGCCGCGATGCGTCGACCGTGCTCGTCGTCGAGCAGCCGAAGGATCTCCTGGTGATGGAGAAGACAGGGCTCTTTCGCGGCGTGTACCACGTGCTGCTCGGCCGACTCGATCCGCTCGGCGGCGTCGGGCCTGAGGCGATCACGCTCGACGGACTCCTCGCGCGGCTCGATCACCCTGAGAAGAACGCGCGCGGCACGCCCGTGACCGAGCTCATCCTCGGGCTCAATCCCGATCTCGAAGGCGACACGACCGCGCTCTGGATCGCACGCGAAGCAGGGGAGCGCGGCGTGCGCTCGACGCGCCTCGCGCGGGGCCTTCCCAGCGGCTCGCAGCTGGAGTTCGCGAATCCCGCGGTGATCGGCGATGCGCTCAAGGGGCGGACGAGTCTCTGAGCGCTCCGTATTTCAGCGCTCCAAAGCGGCGCTTGCCGCTTCGTCGCTCTGGCGGGTGATTGACGCGCTGTGAGCGCTCCGTGTTTCAGCGCTCCAAAGCGGCGCTTGCCGCTTCGTCGCTCTGGTGGGTGATTGATGCGCTGTGAGCGCTCCGTGTTTCAGCGCTCCAAAGCGGCTCTTGCCGCTTCGTCGCTCTGGCGGGTGATTGACTCGCTGTGAGCGCTCCGTGTTTCAGCGCTCCAAAGCGGCTCTTGCCGCTTCGTCGCTCTGGCGGGTGATTGATGCGCTGTGAGCGCTCCGTGTTTCAGCGCTCCTCAGCGGCTCTTGCCGCTTCGTCGCTCTGGCGGTGCGCGCGGCAGACCGCATGCGTGTCAAACCCCGTGCCAGAACGCCCGAAAAACGCCTTGAATCTCGAAAATCGCCGCCTGTTCGTCGCCTTCTCCACGGTCGGCGGTCGATAGCATCGGCACGACCGTCCGACGACCGCGCGGAGGATCCGCGACGACGACGAGAGGAACGACCGCTCATGGCAGGGATGCGCTTCGAGACATCACAAGGCATGAAGCTCGGGCAGACCATGGGTCTGTCGCCCAAGCTCATCCAGTCGGCGGAGATCCTGCAGCTCAACACCATGGAGCTCCAGGAGCGCCTCGAGCAGGAAGTCGAGAAAAACGTCGCCCTCGAGATGGTCATGCCCGGCTCGTCCGACGACGGCGACGCCCGCCGCGACCAGCAGCGCGAGGAGGCCCCGCAAGGCGGCGGCTCCGATGAGTTCGAGCGCCTGCGCCGCATGGAGCGCCAGTACGGCGAGCAGTGGAATTCCGACGGCGACTTCCGCCGCCCCGTGCGCGACAACCGCGAGCGCGATCCCAAGATGGACGCGATGGCCAATGCGCCGTCGCGCGGCGCGAGCCTTGTCGACCAGCTGCTCGAGCAGTGGAGCTTCTCCGAGGTCCACGATCCGTCGCTGCGCGCCGCGGGTTCGCGCATCATCGAGTACATCGACGACGACGGCCTCATGCAGACGCCGCTCGAGACGATCCGCGAGCAGAGTTCGCACCTGCCCGGCTGCGACTGGGCGATCGACACGCTCAAGCTCGCGCTCGCGCGCATCCAGCAGGAGCTCGAGCCGCACGGCATCGGCGCGACCAGCGTGCGCGAGGCGCTCATCATCGAGGCGCGCGTGTATCTCGACGAGGAGACCGACCTCGACCGCGCCGAATCATGGGGCGATGCGATCGAAGTCCTCGAGAAGCACTACGACGACCTGCTGCAGAACCGAATCCCCAAGATCCGCGAGAAGACCGGCTGGACCAGCGATCGCCTCGACGCCGCGCGCGCGTGCCTCAAGCGCCTCGACCCGAACCCGGGCCGCGAGCTCGTGCCGCCGGAGTCGACGGGCATCATTCCCGACGTGATCGTCGAGTACCACCCCGAGTCGGGCGACTACACCGCGCGCCTGGCCGACGAACTCATGCCGCGCGTGCGCGTCTCGCCCGACTACGAGGCGATGATGAAGGACATCGAGCTCGACACCAAGGCCCGCAACTTCGTCGCCGAAAGCGTGCGCGCCGCGCGCTCGATCATCGAGGCGATCGAGCAGCGCAACACCACGCTCATGCGCGTCGTGCGCGTCGTGCTCGCGCGCCAGCGCGAGTGGTTCGAGCAGGGGCCGCAGCAGCTCAAGCCGCTTCCGATGGTCGAGGTCGCCGACATGCTCGGCATCCATGTCGCCACGGTCTCGCGCGCGGTCAGCGAGAAGTGGATGCAGACGCCGCGCGGCCTCGTCGCGCTGCGCGGGTTCTTCTCGCTCGGCACCGAGAACGCCGACGGCGAGGAGATGTCGTGGAACGCCGTCAAGGCGATGGTCGAGGAGATCGTCAAGTCCGAGGACAAGTCGAAGCCTCTCTCCGACCGCGAGATCGCCGAGGCCCTCGAGAAGAAGGGCGTCACGATCGCGCGCCGCACCGTGGTCAAGTACCGCGAGCAGCTGGGGATCCTGAGCGGGCCGATGCGGAAGCAGCACTAGGTTTGAGCGGTCGCGACTTTCGTTTCGCCCCTGATGGGGCGAAACTCTTCGCGACCTTGTTTGAGCGGTCGCGACTTTCGCTTCGCCCCTCGCGGGGCGAAGCTCTTCGCGACCTTGGTTTGAGCGGTCGCCGCTGCGGCGGCTCCCTCTGGTGCTTGCGTGCCGTGCAGGCCCGTTGATCGTGAATGCCCGCAGACGAGAGTCTGCGGAACGCTTGACGCAGGAGTCGAATCGAAGTCTCGGAAAACCCGTCCCGCAGATCCAGGCCCCGCGTGCATCTCCGGACACTCGCCATTGGTTCAGTCCAGCAATTCCGCAGCAAAATGCCGCCTCCACGCCTCCGCTACACTGCGCGCCCCTAACGGAGACGCGCATGAAGGTTTGGCTTGACGGACAGCTCGTTGACAAGCAGCACGCCATGGTCTCGGTCTACGACCACGGGTTGCTCTACGGCGACGGCGTGTTCGAGGGCATCCGCGTCTACAACGGCCGCGTGCTCAAGCTCAAGACGCACCTCGACCGGCTCGAGGCCAGCGCCAAGTCGATCCACCTCACGCTGCACTACACGATCCGCGAGATCGAGCAGGCCGTGCGCGAGACGATCGCCGCCAACGGTCTCAAGGACGCGTACATCCGCCTCGTGGTCACGCGCGGCATGGGCCCGCTCGGCCTGAGCCCGTTCACCTGCCCCAAGCCGTCGACCATCGTGATCGTCGACAAGATCTCGCTCTACCCGCAGGAGATGTACGAGAACGGCATGCCCGTGATCGTCGCCAAGCGGCCGCGCATTCCAATCGAGTGCCTCGATCCGTCGGTCAAGAGCCTCAACTACCTCAACAACATCCTCGCCAAGGTCGAGGCCATCGAGGCCGGCGTCCACGAGGCGATCATGCTCAACCTCGACGGCGAGGTCGCCGAGTGCACGGGCGACAACATCTTCTTCATCCGCGGTTCGCGCATCGTCACGCCGCCGGTCTCGGCGGGCATCCTCAACGGCGTCACGCGCCTGTTCGTGATGAACGAGATCGCGCCCGCGTGCGGCATCGATGTGCAGGAGCGCTCGATGCGCCTCGAGGACCTCTTCACCGCCGACGAGGTGTTCCTCACGGGTACCGCGGCCGAGATCATCGGCGTGAGCTCGATCGACGGCGAGCAGATCGGCGAAGGCAAGGTCGGCCCGATCACGCGTCGCCTGAACGCGGAGTTCCGCGCGCGCATCGCGCAGGGCGCGCCGGAAAACTAAGACTCGCACACCGACCCGCCGGCATGACAAACCGCCATGCGCTGCAAGCACTGCGACCATGTCCTGTGGAACCAGCCCGCGCCAGCGCCGGGCGCGCAGCGCGTGTGCAGCGAGTGCGGCGAGCCGTACCAGCCGGGTGATTTCCGCTTCGCGCGCGGCAAGGTGCGCTTCTGCTGCCCGCAGTGCGACACGGGCTACTACGGCACCAGCGCAGAAGGCCATCTCGAGCCCGCTGCGTTCGACTGCGTCGGATGCGGCCGCCATCTCACGATGAACGACTGCGTGGTCCGCGCGCACGACATGGAGCACGAGTCCGAGGCGATGCTCCAGCGCGACATGCCGTGGCTCGATGAGAGCATCGGGTCGGGCGCGCGCGGATGGCTCAAGCGCTGGGGGGCCACCACGAGCCTGAGCTTCTCGAACGCAGGCAAGTTCGTCGCGCTGCTGCATCGGCCGCCGCAGCCGATGCGCGCGGCGGCGTTCATGTCGGTCAATGCGTTGATCAGCGTGTTCGCGACGGTTGCGGTCGGACTGATCCTGCCCGCGCTCGGCAACTTGCGCGGCCGGGTTGGCGGGGGCGGCGTCGATGTCGAGGCGCTCGTGATCGCGCTTGCGATTGCGCTCGGCGCGGCGGTCGCGCTGGTCGTGTTTGCGGCGCTTCCGGCGGTGCTCGTCGGGCTGATCCCGCGCGGCGGCAAGCCCGTCGGAACGGCGCGCGCCTACGAGGTGATGTGCTACGCGTCGGGCGCGCTGGTGCTTTCGCTGGTCCCGTGCTGCGGCGGGGCGTTCGCGGCGATCTGGTGGATGGTGCAGTCGGCGCAGGCGATGATGGCGCTCTTCGAGGGCGAGTCGATCGGCAAGAAGACGCTCGCCGCGCTGCTCACGGTCGTCGGCTACTTCGCGGCCGTGTTCGGCACCACGATGGTGATCATGCAGCTCTGACGCTCAGACGGTGATCTTCTCCCACGCGCCGTACTTGAACCGCGCGAGGAACATCAGCCCGCGCACCGCGAGCTCGAGCATCAGGCCCCACCAGATGCCGACGAGTCCGTATCCGAGGTGGATGCCGAGGTACCACGCAAGCGGCAGGCGGATCGCGTAGCAGCCGAACACGGTGATGCCGAGGATCCACTTGGTGTCGCCGACGCCGCGCAGGCCGTTGCGGACGACCATCGCCAGCGCGAAGAACACCTGGATGCAGCCCGACGCCACGAGGCACTTCGGCACGAGCTCGAGATGCACGGGGTCGTCGGAGATGATCTTGGTCAGCGCGTGCCCGAACAGGATGAAGCACACGCCCATCGTGCCCATGATGGCGATGCCGATCAGCGTGCAGCGCCAGATCGCCTCGCGCGCAAGGCGGATGTTGCCCGCGCCGAGGTACTGCCCCGCGAGCGCGCCCGCCGCCGTGCCCATCGCGAACCCCGGCAGGAACGAGAACGACTCCCACTGCACCGTGATGATGTGCGCGCCGACGAGGCCTTCCTTCGCGGTGGTGCCGATGCCGTTCTCCGCAGCCTGGCCGATGAAGCCGAGCACGAGGAGGTTGACCGTCCACATCGCGAGGCCTTCGACGAAGTTCGGCACGCCGACGCGCACGATGCGCCAGGTCATGCCGCGGTCGTAGCGGAGTTCGCTGGTGTCGAGGCGCAGGTCGCGCACGCCCTTGCGGAGCGCGTGCCAGGTGAGCCATGCGCCGACGAGATACGAGATCGAGCTGCCCGCCGCGATGCCGAACACGCCCCAGCGGTGCGGATCGTGCACCCACGGATTGGCGATCGTCGAGCCCCACGCATGCAGGTCCACGCCCGAGATCAGCCATGTGAGCAGCGCGTTGACGATGTTGACCCACACCGCGATCTGGAACGGCTTGTGCGCGTCGCCAGAGCCGTGCATGCACATCGCGCCGACCATCATCACGCCGCAGAAGGGGATGCCGTACGCGAGCGTGCGCACATAGGTCACGCAGTCGCGCGTGCCCTCGGGCGAGAGATGCGCGTACTGCGCGAGCGGCTCCGCCAACACCATCATGAGCACCGCGACGAGCAGGCCCCAGATGAACGACAGCGTCATCGACTGGCCGAGCGCGCGCTGGCTCTCGCGCAGGTCGCCCGAGCCCATGCCGCGCGCGATGATCACCTGACCGCCGACGCCAAGGCCCGTCATCGCGATGCCGATGAACCATCCGATGAAGCTGCCGATGCCGACGCCGTCCATCGCCGCGCGCGCGGCATCGGCGGGCATGTTGCCGGCGACGAGCTTGTCGACAAAGCCGACGCCCGCGGCCATCGTCTGCTGCAGCAGCACGGGCATCGACAGGATCCAGATCGCCTGCGACATCGACTTTCCCGCGAGGCGGCCGGCCTTGATCGCGCCTTCGTCGTCGGGGATCGCCTCTTGCTCCAGCGCGGCGCTGGTGACCGACATCGGGTCTTCGGGCGAGGCGGCGCTCTCGGCGAGGATGCGTTCCTCGTCGATCTTTCGGTTGGATACGTTGCTCATCGCGTCACCTGCACCAGCACCGAGAAGACGCCGGGTTCGCCAAGCGTGGCGAGCGCCTTCGCAGCATCGGCCAGGCCGATTCGTCGGGAGATCAGCGGAGACGGATCGATCGCGCGCCGCGTGAGCCGCTCGAGCGCGCCGCCGACGGGGCCAAAGCCCGAGCCGTGGAGCTCGATCTCGTCGAGCGCGATCTGCGAGAGGTCGACGGCGACCGGCGCGCGCGCCGAGATACCCGCGACCACGACATGCCCGCGCGGCCGCACCATGCGGGCGGCGGCGGCGATCGTCTCGGCCGATCCGGTCGTGTCGATCACGAGTTCCTGATCGCCGCGTCGGCCCGTCTCATGCAGCGCGCGATGGCGGATGCCGAACTGCTCGCCGATGCGCAGCGTCGCCTCGCTCGTTGCGACGAGGCGTGCGAGCTGGTTCTCCTCGACCGCGACCAGCGTGCAGAGCACCGCGAGCAGGTCGTCGCCGAGCACGCTCGCGAAAGTGGTCTTGTCGACGCCTCCGCGGCGCACGGCTTCCAGCGCGCGCGCGAGCGCGATGGCGAACACCGCGCGTTCGTCGTCGAGTTCCTTCGGCAGCGCGATGCATGCCGCCGCGGGCACCGCGATCAGCTCGCTCAGCGCGCCTGCTGCGTCGTCGATCCCGAGGATCGTGCGCATGCCGCAGTGCATCGCGAGTCCGCCCATGCAGCGCTCGCAGCGTCCGCACGAGAACACAGGCTGCACCGCCACGCGCGTTCCGCGGGCAGGCGCGTGTGGTCCTGCGCGCGACGCGTCCTCGATCACGCCGACGCACGACGATCCGAGCACGCGCACGCCGCCCGTCGCCACGCCAAGCCCGCGCGCGACCTCGCGCTCGAGCGGCGTGAGCAGCGCCATCGTCGGACGCACCAGCACCATGTCGGCGCCAAGCGACGGCCGCGGGCGCGACGCAACATCGACGCGCCCCTCGGCGGCGAAGACCGCGCGGATGGAACCGCTCGCTGCCGCCATCATCATTTGTTCGTGCCCGTCGCGGCGGGCGTCGCAGTGGACTGTTCGAGCCCCGGCGTCGCGGCCGGCGTTCCGTCGGGCGCCAGGTCGTTGCGCGACCCGTCGTTCGTGCGCCGTCCGCCGATCTGCTTCATGCCGATCGGAACATCAGGCGACTCGAACTCCGTCGGCGCCCAGAACATCAGGTGGTCCCACATGTCGAGGTCGCGCACGAACGTCGGATAGACGAAGTTCGGCGTCTCGAGCAGCGAGTCCTTGTTGTTGGCGGTGCAGCTGGCCGCGTAGGTGATCCACGCGTTCTCGTCGATGCCGAAGTTCTGCCCCGTGATGCAGCGCAGCGAATCGACCGCGGCGACGTTGACCGCGAGATCGCGCTGCGAAAGCGCCGCGACGAGCGCGTTGAACACCGCGGGCGTCGGATACTGCCCGAGCGCGATCGCGATCTCCGCGCGCACGTCCGAGTCCTCGTTGGGATCGATCATGCGCGTCCACATCGAGTCGGCGACGGCGGGATCGTGGAGCCGCTGCAGCGCCTTCGCCGCAGCGAGCCGCACCTGACGGAACGGATTCGGCAGGCTCTTCGCGACCAGCGCGGCGTCCTCGGGATCGCCGTGGCGACCAAGCGCCTGGATCGCCGCCGCGCGCACGAGCGGGTCGAGCGAGTCCTCGGCGTAGAGCCGATACATGCGCAGATACGGCGTCGCGCCGCCCCACGGCGCGTTGGCGAGCAGGATCGTTCCGCGACGCGCGTTCTCGCGGTCGTTGGGATCGGCGGCCCACATCGCGGCCTGCGTCGGCGTCGGCGGCGAGAAGCTCTGCGTGAACTGGCTCATGTCCGACGAGATCGTGTCGCATCCACCGCCAAGGAGCGCCGCCGCGAGGCAGAGCAAGGAGCAGGGGAGAACCGCCGGATTTCGCATGGCGGGAGAGTAGCGAAAGCCGTGCATTCGTGGACTGCATTCGTGGACTGCATTGGTCTCCGTTGGACTGCCTTGGACTGCATTGGACTGCATTGGACTTCCTCGGACTGCCTCGCGTCCCACGCCTCGCTACGCTGCACGCATGGCTCTCGCAATCGAACGGTTTGTCCTCGGCGACTTCCAGACCAACTGCTTCGTCGTGCGCGACGACCAGGACACGACCCGCAACTGCTGGATCGTCGACTGCTCGTACAACCCCGAGCCGATGCTCGATTTCGTCGAGCGCCACGGGCTCAAGCCGTCGCTGTGCATCCTCACCCATTGCCACTGCGACCATGTCGCGGGCCTCGCCAAGATGCGCCTCCGCCTCGGTCCCGTGAACACGCTCTGCCACCGCGCCGAGAAGGAGTTCAACGAGGATCCGAACCTCAACCTGAGCGCGTTCATCCCGCCGCCGGTCAGCGCGCCGCCGCCGGACGCCTGCCTCAACGGCGGCGAGATGCTCGAGCTCGGCTCGTACTACTTCCGGATCATCCACACCCCGGGGCACTCGCCGGGCGGCATCACCCTCTGGTGCCAGGAAGCAGGGGAGGCGATCGTCGGCGACACCCTGTTCGCCGGCTCGATGGGGCGCATCGACTTCCCGACCAGCAATACGGCCGACATGCGCCGGTCGCTGTGCGAGATCCTCATGTCGCTGCCTGACGAGACCCGCGTCCACCCTGGCCACGGCCCGTCGACCACCATCGGCACCGAGCGGCGGGCGAACCCGTACCTCCAGCCGGGCGCGTTCTGACCGACGCGTTCGCCCAACAACTCGCCGATCGCTTGTTTCATGCGTGCCGCAAGGCGCCAGAAGGTCTTATACTTCTCGCCCTATGCCGTACACGATCACGCCCGCAGAGGGCTTTGGTCTCGATGTCGAGAACACGGACTACCTGAAGGATCACTTCCAGGCTCCGGACCGCTGGGTGCTGAATTTCGGCCCCCAGCATCCCGCTACGCACACCACGCTCCGCCTTGTGCTCGAGCTCGATGGCGAGCGCATCGCACGCTGCACGCCGCACATCGGCTACCTGCACTCGGGCTTCGAGAAGCTCGGCGAGCATCACGACTACAACCAGTATGTCTGCACGATCAGCCGGATGGACTACATCTCGCCGATCGTGAACGACATCGCGTGGCACCACGCGGTCGAGAAGCTCTTCGGCGTCGAGCTGACCCCGCGCGCAAAGGTCGTCCGCACCATCATGTGCGAGCTCGGTCGCATCCAGAACCACCTGCTCTGCGTCGGCGCGGCCGCGCTCGACCTCGGTGCGTTCACGGGCTTCCTCTACGGCTTCAACGAGCGCGAGTTCATCTACGACATCGTCGAGTACGTCTCGGGCCAGCGGTTCCACCCGGACTGGACGCGCGTCGGCGGCGCCTGGCGCGACATCCCCGACGATGAGGTCTTCAAGCGCATGGTGCGCAACTTCATCGATGTCCGCCTGCCCAAGGCGATCACCGACCTCGAGACGCTCTGCAACCGCAACCGCATCTTCGTCGACCGCCTCGACGGCGTCGGCGCGATCAGCAAGGAAGACGCCATCTCGTGGGGCATCACCGGCCCGAACGCGCGTTGCGCGGGCGTGCGTCGCGACCTCCGCAAGGACGAGCCGTACCTCTGCTTCGCCGACAACTGGGACGGCGAGGGCGCCGACGCGGTCAAGTTCTCGATCGCGGTCGCAAGCGCGGGCTGCAGCCTGTCGCGCTACCTCGTGCGCCTCGAGGAGATCAAGCAGTCGGCCAAGATCATCGACCAGCTGATCGACAAGCTCCCCGGCGGATCGATCAACGCGGTCGCCGACGGCAAGCTCATCGTCCCCAACAAGGCCGATGTCTACGGCTCGATCGAAGGCGTGATCCAGCTCTTCGAGCTCTACATGCACAACCGCGGCTTCGACACGCCCGTGGGCGAGGCCTACGGCGCGATCGAGAGCCCGAACGGCGAGCTCGGCTACTACATCGTGGCCGACGGCTCCAAGTACCCGTTCCGCGCACGCACGCGCCCGCCGTGCTTCATCAACTACCAGATCTTCCCCAAGATGATCGAAGGTCATCAGCTCGCCGACATCGTTGCGGTCCTCGGATCGCTCAACATCATCGCGGCCGAACTGGACCGTTAATCGAGACGCCTCCCGAGGCGTTGCGAACGCCAAGAGAACGACCATGAGCTGGACCACCAAGCCTTCCGCCACCACCAAGATCCCGACCCGCGCCGAGCCGTACTGCACGCAGGCGATGAAGGACCGCTGGACCAAGGACATCCTGCCGCGCTACGCGACCAAGCAGGGCGCGCTGCTCCCGATCCTCCACGAGATCCAGCACGAGTACCGCCACATCCCGTACCAGGCGATGGTCGAGATCGCGTCGTTCCTCGGCATCAAGCCGGCCGACGTGATGGACACCGTGACCTTCTACGAGGAGTTCCACACCGAGCCGGTCGGCAAGTGCGTCATTGGCATCTGCCAGTCGATCGCCTGCGAGGTCTGCGGCCACAAGAAGCTCCTCGACCACGTCCGCGTGCGCCTCGGCATCGAGCCGCACGAGACCACCGACGACGGCAAGTTCACGCTGCTCGCCCTCGAGTGCCTCGGCTCGTGCGACACCGCACCGGTCGCGCTCTTCAACGAGAAGCTCCACGAGAACCTGACCATCGCCAAGGTCGATCAACTGATCGACGAGGCGCAGAAGGGCGGCGGAGGCGGGCACCACTGATGCCCGACCCCCGCAACAACGGTGGCAAGAAACCAGAGCCATCGCTGATGCAGAACCTCGGCGGCTTTTTCCGCGGCATCGCGGAGGGCTTCGAGGACGACGAGCAGCCGGCGCCGCCAGCCCAGGCAGCGCAGGCCGCCAACGAGCCGGCCGACGAGCGCACGCGCGAAGTCGGACGCAAAGTGCAGGAAGTGCGCCGCGGAGACTACATCTACCGCCGCACCACGATCGACGAAGTGATCTTCGACCCGGCCCCGCCGGACGAAGCCCAGGCCTGAGACGGCCCGACCCAGACGGGCTGAGAGCGAACCACCATGCCAGTCACCGAACCCATCCTGACCAAGCGCATCCCCACCCAGCCGTGGGGCGACCCGAAGACCCGCAAGACCGTCGGGGTCGATGAGTTCATCGCGACGGGCGGCTACAAGTCGCTCGAAAAGGCGCTCGACATGGCGCCCGCGGACATCGTCAACCTGATCAAGGACGCGAACCTCCGCGGCCGTGGCGGCGCAGGCTTCTCGTGCGGCCTCAAGTGGTCGTTCCTTCCGCCGCCCGATGGCGGTCGCCGCTACCTCTGCATCAACTGCGACGAGGCCGAGCCGGGCACCTTCAAGGACCGCCTGCTCTGCGACTACGACCCGCACATCATCCTTGAAGGCATCGCGATCGCGTGCCATGCGTGCCAGCTCGACACCGCGTACTTCTTCATCCGCGGCGAGTACCACCACCAGGCCAAGATCGTCGAGAAGGCGATCCAGGAGGCCTACGCGAAGGGCATCTTCGGCAAGCAGGGCCTGATGAACGGCAAGTCGAAGTTCGCGGTGGACTGCTACCTCCACCGCGGCGCCGGCGCGTACATCTGCGGCGAGGAAACCGGTCTGCTCGAGGCGATCGAAGGTCGCCGCGGCTGGCCGCGCCTCAAGCCGCCGTTCCCCGCGGTCAAGGGCCTCTTCGGCCGTCCGACCATCATCAACAACGTCGAGACGCTTGCCGCGGTCAGCCCGATCGTCGACAAGGGCCTCGCGTGGTGGAAGGGCATGGGCTGCGAGAGCAACATCGGCGGCGCGCCGAGCTACGGCCCCAAGCTCATGGGCGTCTCTGGCCACGTGAACCGCCCCGGCGTGTTCGAGTGCGACCTCGGCATCCCGCTCAAGGATCTCGTCGAGAAGTACTGCGGCGGCATGCGCGGCGGCAAGAAGTTCAAGGGCGCGATCGCCGGCGGCGTCTCGATGGGCGTGCTCGGCACCGATCAGTACGACGCGCCGATGGACTTCGACATCGGCCGTCGCTGCGACGTCATGGGCCTCGGCACCGCCTGCCCGACGATCTTCGACGAGGACACCGACATGGTGGCCGTCGCCCGCAACATCGCGCGCTTCTTCAAGAACGAGTCGTGCGGTCAGTGCACGCCTTGCCGCGAAGGCGCTGGCTGGATCTTCAAGCTCATCACGCGCATCGAGCGCGGCGACGCGACCACCAAGGACCTCGATCTCCTGCTTGAGATCGCGGGCTCGATGGGCCTCTCGCCGGGCACGACGATCTGCGGCCTGGCCGACGGCAACAACTGGGCGATCCGCACGATCGTCAACAAGTTCCGCGGCGAGTTCGAGGCGCGCGTGAAGCCGCACTCCGTTGCCGTCGGCGGTATCGCGCTGACGGTCGTGCGTTGAGCGACCCAGGGCCAGCCGTCACTTTTCATTCCGGCGAGGGCTGCCCGCCCGCGCTCGACCGATCGCGCCTCGCGCGCGATTTCGCGTCGTTGCTCGCCCATTTTCCCCGCGAAGTCGCGCGCGTCGACGCGCAACTGGTCGGCGACGCGGCGATGGACGCGGCGCACCGGCGCTTCATGGACATCGCGGGCACGACCGATGTCATGAGCTTTCCCGCGCATGACGAGTCCGATGCGTCCGCCGCGGTCGAGGTCGATCTCTTCATCTGCACCGATGTCGCCGCACGCGAGGCCGCCGCGCGCGGTCACGCGATCGAGCGGGAAATCCTGCTGTACGCGGTGCATGGAACGCTCCACGCCTGCGGTTTCCGCGACGACACGGACGAGGCGTTCCGCGCGATCCACGCCGAGGAGGACCGCATCCTCGCGGCGGCCGGCATGGGCGCGGTGTACGCTGCGCCAGCTCGGGAAGCAGCACAGGATCCGCAGCCGTGAATCCCTATCTCCTCCTCGTCATCACCGCGACCGTCGCAGCGACCAGTTACTTTTCGGCGCTCAATCTCGCACTCGTGCAGGCCAGCCGCTCGGGCGTCGAGAACGATCTCGACGCGCGCGGGCTGCTCGAGCAAGGACGCTGGCTGCTCGGCCAGCTCCATCGGGCGTCGCACGCGGTGGCGTTCTTCCGCACGATCGGCCGCGTGACGCTCTTCGCGTTCGTGCTCGTCGCGTTCGAGGGCTTTGGCGATGCGGCGCGCATCACGCTGTACGGGCTCGTCGGCACGGCGGTTGTCTCGGTCGCGCTCGTGTGGCTCTTCACCAGCGTGCTCTCGTCCGCGGTCGCGCGGCACGCCACGTACCCGATCATCGCGTCGAGCCTTTCGTTCATCCGCATCACGATGATCGTGGTGGGGCCGCTGCTCGCCGCCGTTGGCTTTATCGACGAGGTCGTGCGCCGTCTTTCCGGCGCGAACCTGCGCGAGGACGACACCGAGGAGGAGCTCCTCCACTCGATCGAGGACCGCAAGCGCGAGGGCGAGATCGATCCCGTCGCGGCGACGCTGCTGCAGCGCGCGGTGGTGTTCGGGCAGACGACCGTCGCCAGCATCATGACGCCGCGCACCGATGTCGAGGCGATCGAGCTCACCGACGACCTCGCGGCGGTCCGCACGCAGATCACCGAGATCGGCCACTCGCGCATCCCCGTGTTCGCCGAGAGTCTCGATCAGATCGTCGGCATCCTCTACATGCGCGATCTCGTGCGCTTCTTCGGCGCGGGCAGCACGGGCTTTGAGATGCGCGCGCTGCTGCGCGAGCCGCTGCGCGTGCCCGAGACCAAGCCGATCGGCGAACTGCTGCGCGACTTCCAGAAGAGCGAGGTCCACATGGCCGTCGTCGTCGACGAGTACGGCGGCACCTCGGGCATCTGCACGATCGAGGATGTGATCGAGGAGATCGTGGGCGAGATCCACGACGAGCACGAGCCGCAGGACGAGCTTCCGCCTGAGATGGTCAAGGTCGACGGATCGCGCTTCGAGGCCGACGGCCGCATGAACATCGCCGAGATCAACGAGCGGCTCGGCATCTCGCTGCCCGAGGGCGGCGACTTCGACACGATCGCGGGGTTCCTGCTCGATCGGTTTGGCCGCGTTCCCGTCAAGGGTGAGCGCGACGAGATCCCCGAGGCGATGTTCGAGATCCTCGAGGCGAGCCCGACCAAGATCGACCGTGTCGCGATCGTGCTCCGCGAGGAGATCTCGGGCGGCGCCGCGCCTGAAGACGCGTCGTCCGGCGACGCGGTGCATTGAGAATCCGCGCCGCGTGTCTGAATTCGCGCCGCGTGCCCGAATTCGCGTCGCGTGCCTGAATTCGCGTCGCGGGGAAATCCCTCCCTCGCAAAGCCCAACACCCGAGCCCGCCTGCGCTCGTCGCGCGTGACTCCTCCGATGGACCCGATCCAAGCTCCAACTTCAACCCCGGCCGCGGCAACGACAGGTTCTGCCACCGCAGCCGCCGCGACACGGCCGTCGCTCGAGCGTTGGCGCCTCGCGCCCAACGGGCGGGTGCGCGATCTCTTCGCGACCGACGCGCACCGCGTGGTCTCGGCGGCGATGCACCTGTGGCCGTTCTTCATCGCGGTGGTCGGCCCGTTTGCGGTGCTGGTCCCGCTCGTGCTGTGGCTGGCGTTCCGCAAGTCGTCGCCGCTGGTCGATGACCACGGGCGAGAGTGCATGAACGCGCAGCTGACGCTGCTGATCCTCGCGTTGGTGCCGTGCATCGGATGGTTGGCGCTGATCGCGTGGCTGCCCGTGTCGCTCGTCTCGCTGGTGCGCGGCGCCGTCGCGGCGGCGAGCGGCGAGATCTTCCGCTACCCGGCGTTGATCCGCGCGATCCGGTGAGCGATCCCTCGATCCATCGCTACACTGCGCCGCGTGCCGCTCCTCGAAGCCAAGAACCTCATCAAGAGCTACAGCGGACGACGCGTCGTCGACGGCGTGTCGTTCGAAGTGAACGCCGGCGAAGTGGTCGGTCTGCTCGGCCGCAACGGCGCGGGCAAGACGACATCCTTCCGCATGGCGATCGGCATGATCACGCCCGAAGGCGGCAGCGTGCACTTCGACGGCAAGGACGTCACGCACGCGCCGATGTACCGCCACGCGCTCGCGGGCATGGGCTACCTGTCGCAGGAGCCGAGCGTGTTCCAGCGGCTTTCGTGCGAGGAGAACCTGCTCGCGATCCTCGAGACGCAGCAGCTCAGCCGCGAGCAGCGCAAGACGCGCGCGCACGAGCTGCTCGAGCAGTTCGGCCTCCTGCACAAGGCCAAGGACGAGGCGCGCACCTGCTCGGGCGGCGAGCGTCGTCGCCTTGAGATCGCGCGCGCGCTGGTCACGCGTCCCAAGCTCATGCTGCTCGACGAGCCGTTCGCCGCCGTCGATCCGCACACCGTCGAGGAACTCCAGATCGAGGTCCGCCGCCTTGCCGACAACGGCATCGCGATGCTCGTGACCGACCACAACGTGCAGCAGACGCTGCGCATCTGCGACCGCGCGTACATCGTGCACGAGGGCCGCAACCTCCGCGAAGGCACGCCGCGCGAGATCATCAACGACCAGGGCGTGCGCGACGCGTACCTCGCGTCCACCTTCCGCGGCGACGAGTTCGACTGATGCAGATCCGCGCACACATCCTCGGACGCGTTTCGATCGTGCCCGTCGCGGCAGTCGTGCTTGCGCTCACTGGCTGCGTCGAGCGCCGCGTCTGGATCGACACCGAGCCGCCAGGCGCGCTCGTGTGGCTCAACGACACCCAGCTCGGCCGCTCGCCCGTCGATGTCGGCATCACGCACGACGGCGTCTACGACCTTCGCATCGAGAAGGAGGGGTACGAGCCCCTCGTCACTCCTGCGACCGTCGACGGTCCGCTCTGGGACCAGGTGCCGCTGGACTTCGTGGTCGAGGTGCTTCCGATCAACGCCCGAAGCGAGACGCACTGGAAGTTCACCCTCCACAAGCGCGACGACTCGGAGGCCGCGCTCGTCGGCCGCGCTGGCGAGCTTCGGGAGAAGCTTCGCAGCGGCGACTCCGCCGCCACCAAGTGACGGCTGCCTCTCGCTTTTCGGTATGCCTAAAAACACACCATCCGGCGCGCTCCGACTCGCTCCGGATGGTGGTATCGCTGCTCACGAGGAGCCGCAGAAGCCGTGGAACCCAGTGAAGAACTGGGCGGAAGTGTTTGGTTGAGCCGAGGGCGGTCTGTAGACTGCTCCTCGGCGCTCGACGCACGGTACCGAAATCGCACCGTCTGGGTCAACGCCTTTCCGATGGATTGCGAGACTTCCTGGCGCCGCCCGCGCGCGCGTCAAAAGCGCCTGATTTGCAAGGACTTATGCATCGCGAGCCGACCCCGCTGACCAGTAACGGTGCCCCCTCGGCCAAGTGGGTCGATGTGGCCGTGGCGGCGATCTACCGCAGGGTCGACGGGCGGGTCGAATTGCTCGTCGCCCGCAGGCACGACCATGCCATCCGCGGTGGTCTGTGGGAGTTCCCGGGCGGCAAGATCGAGCGGGGCGAGCATCCCTCCGAGGCGGCCATTCGGGAGGCTCGCGAGGAGGTCGGGTTCGCGGCGGAGGAGTTCGTCTCTCGCCCGTCGCCGCTCCTGGTGGTGGAGCACTCCGATCCCGAGCTTGCCCGCGAGCGCTCGGTGCGACTCCATGCGTTCCTCGCGGAGGTCAAGCCCAACGCCGTTCCGCAGGCGCTCGGCGCGAGCGAGATCCGCTGGATCGGCGTCGAGCAGATCTCGGAGTTCGAGTGGCCCAAGGCCAACGCTTCGATCAACGCGGCGATCGCCACCGCGCTCGGGTGAAGCCCGCAACACGCAAGTGGGGCGCGAGCCGCCTTGCGCGCGGCGCGATCGCGGCGATCATGCGGCGATGCATCGCCCCGCAGCAACTCTCGCAGCAAGTCCCGCAGCAATCCCCGCGACCATTCACTGCATCGCGTTGGCCGCAGCGCTGGGCTGCGTCCACGCCGCCGCCGCCGACGCATTCCGCTACGAGCCGGCCGACGGCGATGCTGCGGTGCTCGTGCAGCCGGCAGCCGTGCAGCAGGACAGCGTCAAGCCCGCGGGCACATCCGACGCGCATGAGTTCGAGGTGCTGCCGACGATCGCGAGCGACTTCAGCGGCACGACGGTCGTGGGCACGACGTTCGGTGCGCACTGGTTCGTCGCCGACAACATCTCGGTCGGCGTGTTCGGCGATGTGTTTCACGTGAACCAGGATGTCGAGAACGCCGTTGGCGCCGGCGTGGGCGCGGGACTTCGCTGGTACTTCATGCGCAGCGACAGCGTGTCGCTGTTTGCCGATCTCGGCGTGGGCGTGATGTGGTTCGACCACCCTGTGCCCGCGTCCGCGACGAGCTTCGACTTCTCGCCGCGTGCGGCGTTTGGCGTGGCCTACGAGATCAACGCAACGACGCATCTCGACGCGCGCATCGGCTGGCTGCACTTCTCCAACGCGCAGACGGGCGAGCAGAACCCTGGGCTCGACCTGCTTGCGGTCGGCGTCGGTCTTTCGTTTGCGTTCTGAGTGAGCGCGGCGCGCGTCAGCCGTAGCCGCGCGGATGCGCGCGGATCCAGTCCCAGGCCGTCGCGACGATCGCGTCGAGCTCGGTCCACTTGGCCTTCCAGCCGATGTCGCGGGCGATTGCAGCGGGATTCGCGTAGAGCGCCGGCGGATCGCCTGCGCGTCGCGCGCCCATGACCGATGGAATCGCGTGACCCGTCACGCGGCGGCAGCTCTCGAGCACCTCGCACACGGAGTAGCCGCGGCCGATGCCGACATTCCAGCACTTGAGCTTGCCTGTCTCCAGCGCGCCGAACGCGCAGAGATGCGCGTCGACGAGATCCTCGATGTGCACGTAGTCGCGCACGCAGGTTCCGTCGGCGGTGGCGTAGTCGTCGCCGAACACCGTGAGATGCGGGCGCTTGCCGAGCGCGACCTCGAGGCAGATCGGAATGAGATGGGTCTCGGGCCGATGGTCCTCGCCGATGCGGCCGCGCGCGTCGGCGCCCGCGACGTTGAAGTAGCGCAGTGCGACGGCTGCAAGCGGGGCGGTGGCAGCGCACGCATCGCGCAGCGACTGCTCGAATGCGAGCTTCGACGCGCCGTAGGGATTGATCGGTCGCTGCGGCGTCGACTCGACGATCGGCATCGCGTCTTGCGCGGGCTCGCCGTAGGTCGCCGCAGTCGACGAGAACACGATCCGCTGCACGCCCGTCGCGCGCATCGCGGCGAGCAGCGAGATGCCGCCGGCGTGGTTCACGCGGAAGTAGTCGTCCGGCCGCTCGACGCTTTCGCCCACGTAGGTCAGCGCTGCAAAGTGGAGCACCGTGTCGACGCGGCCGTCGGCCAGCGCGCGGGCCAGTGCGTCGGTGTCCGCGAGGTCGGCCTCGACGAACTTGAGCCGGTCGCCGCCAGCGCGTCGAAGCGCCTCGATGGCGCCCCGATGGCCTCGGTAGAGGTTGTCGACCACGGTCACCTCATGCCCCTCGTCGAGGAGCCTGAGCGAGGCGTGGGAACCGATGTAGCCGGCGCCGCCGGTCACGAGTGCGCGCATGGGGATTTCCCGAGGCCAACGAAGGAACGCGGGGATTGCTCTATCGGAGAATCGAATCCGCCCCTCTGAGGCTTTTCCTCCCATCTTTGGCAGGGGTGTCCAAAGACTCGAATTGGCTGCAAGCCACGGCCCGAGAAGGCCGATAGCCCTAGCGCGGTCCTACCACCCGCGTAGACCGCACAGACGGAAGCACGACCGACAGCCGGGACCAAGCCTGGGCCAAACCTGGACCAAACTTGGATCAGACCTGGATCAGACCTGGATCAAACCTGGGATCACATCATGGCCACCCCATCGCGAACCACCGCCATCCTGATCGGCCCCGCCGCATGCTGCGACCTGCTCGAGCGTCAGCTCGCGCTGTTGCCGTCGGCGCCCGTCGTGCTCGGCCGCGTGCACGTTGGTCCTGAACTTACCGCAGGCTCCGGCGCACCCGTCCTCGGCACGCTCGAGCAGCTCGAGGCGATCTGCGCCACGCGTCAGCCTGGTCTCGCGCTCATCACGCTGCCCGCGCAGATGTCCGAGCTGCTGCTCGCGATCCGCACGCGACTCCGCCGCATGGGCATCGCGGACCGCTTCATGCCCGCGCTTCAGGATCAGCTCGCGGGCATCGGACCGCGCACGGAAATCGACATCGACCTGCAGCGCCTGATCGGGCGCCCGCATCGCCGCATCGACGAGGACGCGATCCGCGCCGTCGTCGGCGGCCGCACGGTGCTCGTCACCGGCGCTGGTGGCTCGATCGGCAGCGAGCTTTGCCGCATCATCGCGCGCTTTGGCCCGGGCAAGATCGTGCTCGTCGAGCGCAGCGAGAACGCGCTCTTCGAGATCGACCGCCAGATTGCGCGCCGTCATCCCGAGCTCGCGCGTCGCGCGGCGCTGCATGATGTCGTCGACGCCGAGGCGACGCTGGCGCTGTTCCGCGAGGAAGAGCCCGACATCGTCTTCCACGCCGCCGCGCACAAGCATGTCCCGATGATGGAGGACCACCCGGGCCTCGCCGTCGACAACAACCTGTTCGGCACCAAGAGCGCGGTCGACGCGTCGGTCGCCGTCGGTGCCGAGCGATTCGTGATGGTCTCGACCGACAAGGCCGTCAACCCCACGTCGATCATGGGCTCGACCAAGCGGCTCGCAGAGCTCTACGTCCAGCACGTGAACCGCACGTCGGGCACCGCGTGCTCGCTCGTGCGCTTTGGCAATGTGCTCGGCAGCTCGGGCTCCGTGCTCGAGACCTGGAAGAAGCAGATCGCCGACGGCGGCCCCGTCACCGTGACCGATCCGCGCATGACGCGCTACTTCATGTCGATCCCCGAGGCCGCGAGCCTCGTCATCCAGGCCGCCGCGCTGACCGACCGTTCCGCGACCAGCGGCGAGGTCTTCGTGCTCGACATGGGCGACCCGTTCCGCATCGTGGACCTGGCGTCGCGCTTCGTGGCGATGCATGGCCTGACGCCGGTCTTCCCGTCGCAGGGCGGCACGGCTGAAGCGGGCATGCAGCACGGCGAGATCGCCATCGCCTACTCCGGCGCGCGGCCAGGCGAGAAGCTCTACGAGGAGCTCGCCCTCGACGCCGAGACCATCCGTGAGTCGCGCCACCCCGACATCCGCATCTGGGGCCTCCCGACCCCCGAGCCGCGCTGGGTCGAGACGATGCTCGCGACCCTTGCCCCGAGCCGTCGCAGCCGCGATGCGGCCAAGGTCAGCGCCTTGGTGCGCGAACTCGTGCCTGAGCGTGCTGTGGGTATGGCCAACGGCCTGAACGCCGTGTCGGCCGCCTAAGTCCTTCGCCTCGCCCGTTCGCAGGCGGTCAGACCCGCTCGGCGGCGTCGGAAAGCGCGGCGGCTGCCTCGAGAAGGCGGATCAACTCGCGCGTCGACTCGATGGCGGCATCCAGGCTGCTGGTGCCCGTGACCTGGCGGATCGGATCCTGCCGGCGGTCCTCGGCCAGCTTGTTCTCCACGATCGCCTTGTTCAGTTCCAGTTCAACCAGGACGGCGCGCGCCTCTTCGAGGGCCGCGGTCGCACGAGTGGCGGGCACGCGCTCGAGGGCATCGGCAGCGGACGCGATACCGCCGAGGGGTGAACCTCCGGGCACCTGTGCCGACTGCGTGGGGATCGTGCGGGATCGCGGATCCATAGAAGGGGGATCATGGCAATGAACCGCCCGTTCGGCAAGCGGCTCGGCGCATGTTCGCGAAGCCCGAGAACCCGACCGCCCGTGAGGGCGCGTGAGCGATGTCCATACAGGACGCGGGGCCAGAAGTCGCGAAGAAGTTCGCGCGGTATCGGTCGGCGCGCCGCGCGGACTCAGAGCGCTTCGGACTCGATCGAGGCGGCCTGGCCTGCGAGCTTTTGCTCGGCGTAGCGGCGCAGCCAGTTCTCCCAGCTTCGGCCGCTGGCGGCGTCCTTGCCGGTGAACGCGAGCGTGCGGATCGAGCCGAGCGGCACGGTCACCCGCGTGTTCGAGTCGGCGGGGAGGACGCGCACGCAGGCGCGGTCGGCGGGTTCGAGCAGCGCGTCGAACGCGTAGCCCGAGATCGTCGCGCCATCGTTGGTCTCGATGGTCACGTCGCCGCGAAAGTCGACGGCGCGCGCGACAGCCTCGCGCAGCATGGCGCGGTCGGTGCCGAGGATTGGTGTGGGTGAGGGCGAGTCCATCGGTCAGGCTTCCGATCAGTCGTCGTCGTCGTCCGACCGGTACGGGTCTTCGAACTCATCGTCGTCGCCGTCGTGCCAGCGCGGCACGTACTCGGCGCGCACGGGGTCGAAGAAGCGCCATCCACGCTCGGTGGCCGCGCGGAGCATTCGGCCCGTCGGCTCCTGCGCGGTGCCGAAGAACAGGATGTGGAACAGCTCGTCCTCGGTCACGTTCACCGTGATCTGCAGCACGGGATCCTGATTCGGCGGGAGCTCGATGCGAATGCCGGGGCCGTAGAGGATGTCGACGCCTTCGCGGTCCGCGGCGGTGTTGAGCGCGAGGAAGAACTTCACGATGTCCGCGCGGGAACCGAGCGGAAGCAGTCCGCCGCCTTCGGCCTTGGGCCGTGGCTTCTGGAGGATGTAGAGGTCGGACAGCATCGTAAAAACCGCGGGGCGATGATAGCGGAAGACCCCTTCGCCGCGAGGGCGCCTATTCGCCGCGGGCGGCGTTCGGTTCCGTCAGAAGCGTCGCTGCGGTGTCGAGCAGTCGGACGAGCGACACGGGCTTGAAGAGATACGCCCGAGCGCCGAGACCGAGCGCAAACTCGCGGTGGCGACGACCTTGGTTGGCGGTGAGCATGATCACGGGAACCGCGATCTTGTCCTCCTGCAGCTTCTCGAGGACGAGCAGACCCGAGCTCCGCGGCAGCATCATGTCGAGCACGAGCAGGTCGGGCTTGTCCTCGCGCACGATGTGGAGCGCACCGAGACCATCGCCTGCGACGAGCGTGCGCGCGCCTTCCTGGCGAAACGCGAGCTCGATCGACTGCAGGATGTCCGGATCGTCGTCGACGATCGCGATGGTCCGGTTGGCGAATCGGTTGGTCACGGCGGTTGGACCTTAGGCGCCTTGGGGGCGTTGCACGTTGACACGGAATCGCGGATCGAGCGCCTGCGGGGCGCCAGGGTGCATCAGCGCCGCGGGATCCGACGGCGCGTCGATCGGACGACCGAGGTCGGCGAGCAACGCAGGCGTCATCCACGGAAGCGCGGCGAGCTTTTTCTCGAGTCGCGCAGGCATCGGCTGGCCTTCGCGCTCATGCTTGGGGCGCGAGTTCCAGCGGCGGTGGACCCACAGGTACTGCTCGGGGCTCTCGCGCACCATCCACTCGATCGCACGGTTGAAGCGCGCGCCGATGTAGAGGACAGGATCCTCCGCGTTGGCCCAGTCGCCGGGCTCGATCACGTCGGTCACGCGCAGCTCGTAGCGGAACGCGTTGTCGACGCGCCGCGCGTAGCCGCACACGACGGGGATCTCGTAGCGCAGCGCGAGCAGCGGGATCGACTTGTAGGTCGACGCAAGCCGCGAGAAGTAGGGGACGAACAGCCCGTCGGGTCCCGCATTCTGATCGGCGATGAAGCCGACCTTGCCGCCGTCCTCGATCACCTTCTGGATCTCGTCGGTCGCGCCCCATTTGGTGATCACGCGAAGGCCGGTCTTCTGCCGCACGCCGAGCAGCCAGTCGTTGAGGAACCGGTTGTCGAGCGGCCGCGCGAGCGCGGTCATCTGAAAGCCGATCAGCGCGAGCACATAGCCGAGGATCTCCCAGTTGCCGATGTGTCCCGTCACGAACAGGCACGGCTTGTCGCTGGTGAGATGGTGCATCGCGCGGCCGACGTTTCCGACCTGCACGCGCTCATGCCAGTTCTCGTGGCCGACCGTGCGCGGCATCGCGAAGGCGTCGACCATGAAGAGCCCGAACATGTGCCCGATCGACGTGTCGACGATGCGCCGCTGCGTGTCGATGTCGAGCATCGGGAACGCGCGAGCCACACCCGTGCGCGCGCGCTCACGCCGTCGGCTCGAGCAGCGCGCGTAGACGCGGCCGACCAGGCGTGCGGTCTCGAGGTTCTGATCGGGATCGAACGGAGAAACAAACGCGGCGACCGTTCTGGCCGCCGCGTATTGAGCGAGTTCGATTGCGATGGTCACAGGGGACGAACCTTGTCGGTGCAGCCTTGTCATCCACCGCCGGGGCGCTTCGCGCGCAACCCCGCAGGCAGCCGTGTATCTATCAGCGATTCACGGTGCCGGTCAGGGTCTCGAAGCGCGTCCAGTTGAGGACGGGGATCTCCGCGTCCGCAGCGGTGCGGAAGAGGCCGTCGTAGAGCTCGCGCGTGTTGCGCTGCTCGGTGTACGCGAGGGTCTGCGCCTCGGTGGCATCCGAGCCGAGCGGGGTCGGCATCGGGGGCTGCACGCCGAGGACGAGGAAGTCGAGGTCGCCGGTGAGCTTGTCGCCGTCGGCCACTTCGCCGCCCCATTCCTTGATGCGGCTCTTGATGAAGTCCGCCTCGCCGGTCGTGGCCTTGCCATCGCCGTTGATGTCGAACTTGCCGTGCACGAGGAACTTGAACTTGTAGTCGGGGTTGAACACCGCGTTGGCGGCCACGTCGTCCTTGACGATCGGGCGGCTGCCCGAGCCACGGATGATGCGGCAGGTCGAGGTCGTGTCGCCGACCTTGACGACTTGGATGCTGGCCTTGCCGCGGTTGCCCGACTGAGCCGAGGCGGTGATGCCCGCGGCGTCGTCGAACACTTCGAAGGTCATGCCCGGAACGACGCGGCGGTTGGAGCCGATGTCGATGAACACGGTGCCGTTCTTCGGATCGAAGTCGACGACGTGCGCGTCCACGAGCGCGGCGGGGTTGCCGGCCTTGGCGGACGAGGCGTTGACCTTCTTCTGCAGCGCGGCGATGCGGCCGTCGAGGACGGAGCGCTCGGAGCGGAGCGTGTCGATCTCGCTCTGGAGGGTCGAGGTCTCGCTGGCGAAGCGCGCCTGCATGTCGGCGCGCGACTGGTCGAGCGCCTTCTTGGCGTCGTCGAACTCGCCGCGGTAGCCGTTGGCGGCGTCGCGGTACGAGGAGATGGAGCCGGTGATCTTGGCGATGGCTTCTTCGCGGGTCTTCTCAGCGGCAGCGAGCTGCGACTTGAGGGTGTCGATTTCCTTGCCGAGGTCGACGGAGCGCTGCTTGAGGGCGGTCGCTTCCTGCGAGCGCGCGTCGCGCTCCTGCTGCAGCTTGCGCATCGACTCCTTGACGGTGTCGGTCTCGCCGAGGGCGAGGGCGGTGCGCATGCGGCCGAGGTCGGCGCTGCGGTCGTTGGCGACGAACTCGCCGGTCTTCGCAGCCTGCTCGGTCAGGTACGAGAAGAGGCTGTTGCCACCCGCGCTCTGCTTGAGGGACTGCGTCTCGGGGCGATTGCGCTCGCCTTCGGTGATGAACGTATTGAGGTCGGCGCGGGCCTGCGACTCGCGCGTCTCGGCGTCGGACTTGCCGGCGTAGAGAACGATCGAGGTCGCGAGAAGGCCGACGGTGAGGACGACGAACACCACCAGAGCAACCAGCACGCCAGTGGAACCGCCAGATCGAGACGACATCTTCATATCTCCAAGGAGCCCGAGGTAAGAGCCCGCCGTTCGAAGGGGCGGTCTCGAGCGGGGGAGTATGGGGTGTTTCCTCGTCCGCGTCAATCGGTTGGGGCGTCTGAGATCGGTCTTCCGAGAGCCCCGAGAGGGGAGCAGGGTCAGATGGTCTTGACCGCGGAAAGCGCCTCGGAAGGCGTGGTCACGCGGCGAGCCACGAGTTCTGCCGCGGAATCGCGCAGGGTCGTGAGATTGTTGCCGTTGCGCGCCGCGACTTCGACGGCTCTGGAACTTGCGCGCCGCATGATCTCGACGCGGACCTGCTCGTCGACGACCAGCAGTTCGTAGCAGCCGATTCGGCCGCGATAGCCTGAGTTGCGGCACTCGCGGCAGCCGACCGCCTCGGCGATGAGCCCGTCCTCGCCCGCGTAGAAGTCAGGTGGCAGCTCGCCCGCCTGCGGCGGCCTGGTGACCGCGCAGTTGCGGCACACGCGCCGCAGCAGGCGCTGTGCGAGCACGCCTTCGACGGTGCTTGCGACGAGGAACGGCTCGACGCCCATGTCGAGCAATCGCGTGGCCGCGCCGCACGAGTCGTTGGTGTGCATCGTCGACAGCACGAGGTGGCCCGTCAGCGACGCCTGGACCGCGGCGTTGGCGGTCTCGGCGTCGCGGATTTCGCCGATCATGATGATGTCGGGATCGTGGCGCAGGATCGCGCGCAGTCCTGCGGCGAAGTCGAGTCCGACCTGGTGGTTGACCTGGATCTGGTTGACGCCGGGCACGTGGTACTCGACGGGATCCTCGACGGTGATCGCCTTGACCTCGCCCGAGACGATCTGCTTGAGCGACGCGTAGAGCGTGGTCGACTTGCCGCTGCCGGTCGGACCGGTCACGAGCACGATGCCGTGCGGACGCGCGACGAGCTCGTACCAGCGCGTGCAGACGCCTTGCGGCATGCCGAGTTCGTCGAGCCCGACGAGCACCGCGTTCTTGGCGAGGATGCGCAGCACGACGCCTTCGCCGTAGAGCATCGGGATCACCGAGAGACGCAGGTCGAACTCCTGGACCTTCTGTCCGGGCACGCGCTGCTTGAGCGTGATGCGGCCGTCCTGCGGGCGACGCTTCTCGGCGATGTTGAGGTTCGCCATGATCTTGAGGCGGCTCGTGATCGCGTTGCGGAAGCGGTGGATCGTCGGCGGCACGCCTGCGTCGGACATCACGCCGTCGATGCGGTAGCGCACGTGGAGCTCGTGCTCGTACGGCTCGATGTGGATGTCGGTCGCGCGCTCGCGGATCGCCTCGAAGAGCAGGTCGTTGACGAGGCGCACGACGCTGGCTTCGCTCGCGGTGTCGGCTTCGGACGACTCGGACTTGACCTCGGCCGAGGGCGCGTCGCCGGCGCCGAGCGCCTCGAGCACGTCGCCTGCGACGCCGAAGCGGTTCTTGATCTGCAGGCCGATGTCGTCGTCGTCGGCGACGGCGAGCGTGATCGGCATTCCCGCGGCCATGCGCAGCTGGTCGAACGAGTCGAGGCGCAGCGGATCGCTGGTCGCGACGATGAGGCGGCCGCCTTCGAAGCGGATCGGGATCGCGCGCAGCTTGAACACGAGGCGCGGCGGGACGGCGCGGACGGCCTCTTCGTCGAACTCGGTTTCATCGAGGCGCACGAACGGCATCGCGAGTTCGTCGGCGAGCGCGCGCATCACCTGCTCGGTGCTGGCGAACCCGAGGCGCGCGATGGTCTGCTCGAGCCGCTCGCCGCCGCGCGCCTGTTCGCGCGCGGCGTGCTCGAGCTGCTCGTTGGTGACGAGCCCTTGGGAAAGAAGAATCGCGCCAAGTGCCATTCACGCAGCGTAGCGGCATCGCGGCGCTGGACCAACGACTTGTCGGCGCGTGGGTGGGATTCGCCCAGCGATAGGACGTTCGCGATAGGACGTTCGCGAGAGGACGTCAGCGATAGGACATCAGCGATAGGACACGGGTCGCGGTGCGCGGAACAGCGCGAGCGAAGCCGTCTGCGTGTGCAAGTACGAGTGGCGGCCGAGCGGGCCGATCTCGCCCGAGCACTGGAAGCCCGCCAGCGGCGGTTGCTCGAGCCGCGCGGAGATGAAGCCTGCGTCGTGATCGGCCGCGCCGAACAGATGCGATCCGCGCGCGTTGCACGAGAAGAGCAGCGCGGCGGCGGGCGGATCGCGGAGCTTCTGCGCCGAGAGCAGCAGCGCGAGATCGTCGTGCGCGGTCGCCGCGTCGCGGATCTGGAACTGCACCGTGGTGCCGACAGGGACCGCGTCGCTCACCGAAAGCGTGCCGTGCACGGCGTCGACCGAAAGCACGGGGCGCACGAGGAAGTCGCCGCGTCCGAGCCGCGGCTTGGTCGCGTCGTACGCGATGCCGACGAGCAGGCCTTGTCCGAGCATCGGGCGCTCGCTTTCGGTCAGCATCTCGACCATGGCCTTTGCCGCGTCGAGCGCGGGGCGGCCGCCGAGTTCGAGGATTTCCGCGCCGCGCGCCTTGGTGACGACGAAGCAGGGGCCGACGGGGCGGCATCCTTGGCTCACGACGCAGTCGATCTCGACATCGCCAAAGAGCGAGAGGCCGACGATGCCTTCATGCGTGAGGCGCCGGTCGACGGCGAGGACATTGAGTCCCGCGTGCGATGCGCCGCTGGCGAGGCCGCCGAACACGCGCGCGCCTTGCGGACCCGCTGCGGCATCGAGCGCCGCACAGGCTTGTCCAGCGTGGATCGAGAACGGATCGGCAAGCATGAGCACGCCGCGGTGGGGGAGCGCGCCTTCATCTGGCGGCAGCGACACGCGCTCGCGGATGAAGCCCTCGCTCCAGACTGCCGGCGGACCATCGGCGAGTTCGAACGAGAACGGGCGCGCCACGACGCCGGGCAGCGAGAGCGCGATGGCCGAGAGGCCGGCCGAGCGCTCGATCTCGCGACCGCCTGCGATCACGCTCTCGGCGGTGCATGCAAGCACATGGGCTGGGTGGAGCTCGGAGCGAAGCGTTTCCAAGGCGTCCGAGAACAGCGCACGGTGGTGAAACGAACCGAACATCACCAGGAGATCAGGCCGGACCTGACTGGTCGCGCGCAGCATCTCGGCGACCTCTCTGGCCGCGGATCGCGTGTCGGTGCGCTGGGAAAGCGCGGTCACGGCGGATGGTGGCTTGGTGAGTTTCAAGGTCTTCAAAGGTACGGGGACAACGCGGAACCATCAGGGGGATCTTTCAGGGGACTCGGGGATTTTCGCCCTTCTCGTCTCTTTCAAGAAAGGATTTTCAGGCCGCGGACGGGCTGCTCGGCCAGCAAGTGGGGCGACCGATCGACGGAGGACTTGCAATTCGGGTCCAACTTCGCCATGATCCCCGATTCGCAATTCGTCCGTTTGAACGAATCCCGACCCGACAGGAACGACCGTGCCAAATACTGAATCAGCCAAGAAGCGTGTCCGTCAGTCCGCCAAGCGCAATGCGCTCAACCTTTGGCGCAAGCGCCGTCTCAAGAACGACACCGGCGACTTCCTCAAGGCTGTTGCGTCTGGTGACGCTGCTGCAGCCGAGAAGGAGATGCGCAAGGCCGCCCGTTCGCTCGACAAGATCGCGGCTGCTGGAACCATCCACAAGAACACCGCTGCTCGTCGCAAGAGCCGCATGGCCGCCAAGCTCGCTTCGCTCAAGAAGGCGAAGTGAGTCTGCCGCCGCGGCGTGATGCCGCGGACTGCCGCCGCTGCGTGTCCAACACGCGGTGCAGCAGGGCTACGCCTGTTTGCCCGCGTTGAAAGACCATGGCCAAGCAGAAGCGAAAGAAGACCAGACCCGCCCGCGCGGACTCCGCGCAGGGCGGGTTTTCTTCTGCCCATTTCGCGCAAGGACAGGGCGGCTACTGGGATGAGTCGCGCAAGCCGCTCACGAGCCTCGCGTTCCTGCTGCCGCTGATCCTGCTCTATCAGATCCAGATCGCGCGCCTGCTCGCCACTTCGGAAGGGGTGCTCACGAACCGCGCGCATCTCGGGATGGTGCGGCTCCTCGAGCTGGTGGGCATGAGCCCGAAGGCGCTGTTTCTCCCTGGATTCCTGCTGATCGCGATCCTGCTGACCCAGCACGCGTGGTCGCGCCGGCCGTGGCGGGTCGATCTTGCGACGGTGGTGCGCATGCACGGCGAGTCGCTCGGATGGGCGTTCGCGGTGCTGGTGGCGTCGCAGCTGCTGCTGCGCGCGGCGCCGGTCGCTGCGAGCGGCGTGGATTTCGCATCGCTGCCGCTGGCGTCGCGCATCGCGGTGGCGATCGGCGCAGGGCTCTACGAAGAGCTGATCTTTCGCATGACGATGTTCTACGCGATCGGGACGCTGTTCCACGATCTGCTCGGGCTGTCGCGCAAGCATGCGATGGCGATCGCGGTCGGGCTGAGCTCGATCCTGTTCATGGGCTACCACAGCATCCACGACGAGAGCGGCGCGGTGGTGTGGTCGCTGGCGTTCTTCTACTTTGCGGCGGGGATCGCGTTCGGCCTGATCTATGCGCGGCGAGGATTCGGCATCGCGGCGGGGACGCATGCGTTCTACGACATCGCGACGGCGCTGCTCGCGGCGACCGCCGCGCGCGGCGCGACCTGAGTAATCTCCCCGCATGATCCCAAGCGCATCGCGCGCCACACGCTCGTCGCAGAACTCCGCGCTCGCCGTGCCCGTGCTGCACGGCATCCGAACGGTGCAGACCGCGGTCAATGTGAACCAGACGATCGGCGAGGCGCTCGAAGACCTCCGTCGCCGCGCGATCGACCATCCCGTGGTCTACGTGTACGCGGTCGACGACGACGACCGGCTGCTGGGACAGGTGCCGACGCGCGCGCTGCTGTTCTGCGCGCCGCACGAGCGCGTCGCCGACGTGATGCGCAAGGAGCTCACGACGATTCCGATCGACATGTCGCTCAACGACGCGCTCGACATCTTTGCCAAGCGGCGCTTGCTCGCGCTTCCGGTGGTCGACAGCGAAGGCAGGCTCGTGGGCGCGATCGACGTCGAGCAGTACGCGCGCGAATCGCTCGAGCGCGCCGAGCGCGACCGCGTGAAGCAGGTGTTCCAGACGCTCGGCCTCGATCTCGGGCACTCCGAATCGCTGACGACATGGGAGAGTTTCCGCATGCGCATGCCGTGGCTCTGCTGCAACATCGCGGGCGGCGTGCTGTGCGCGATCATCGCGTGGCGCTTCGAGGACCTGCTCAAGCAGGTGGTGCTGCTGGCGTTCTTCCTGCCGCTGGTGCTCACGCTTGGCGAGAGCATCGCGATGCAGGCGGTCACGATCACGGTCGGGCTGCATCCCGACAAGCGGACCTTCGCGACCGCGATGCGCGGGCTGCGGTCGGAGGCGCTGACGGCGCTCCTGCTCGGGCTCTGCTGCGGCGTGGTGGTCGCGGGCGTGAGCCTGCTCTGGGGCGGCGGCATGCACGGCGCGGCCGCGATGCTCGCGTCGGTGGCAGGGAGCATGACGTTCGCCGCGATCGCGGGCGGCGCGATCCCGATCGGGCTCCACTCGATGCGGCTTGATCCGAGCGTCGCGGCCGGTCCGGTCGCGCTGGTCGTGGCCGACACGGCGACGACGGCGCTGTACTTCACGCTTGGGCTGCTGCTCCTGAGCTGACGCGTGACCCAGCGCGCGCGGGGCGGGTACACTCGAACTCCCGTGGCGCTTGAACGAATCCGACTCCTCTGCCTCGATGTCGACGGTGTCCTGACCGACGGTGGAATCTCCATCGACGATGCAGGTCACGAGACCAAGCGCTTTCACGTGCGCGATGGTGCGGCGATGCGCATGTGGGCCAAGCTCGGCTACGAGACGGCGGTGATCACCGGCCGCAACGGCATGGCGCTGCGTCACCGCCTGCGCGAGCTCGGCGTGCGTCATGTGATCTCGGGCTCGAAGGAGAAGGGCAGCGCGTTCGAGTCGCTGCTCGCCGAGCTCGGGATGAAGGCCGACGAGGCGGCGATGATCGGCGACGATCTCCCCGACCTGCCGATCCTGCGCCGTTGCGGACTGCCGATCGCGGTGCGCGATGCGTCGCCCGAGGTGCTGGATGTCGCCAAGTTCATCACGGCGCGGCCCGGTGGATCGGGTGCGGTGCGTGATTCGGTCGAGCACATCCTCAAGGCGCAGTCGCGCTGGATCGAGGCAGTGCGGGTGTTTGACCCGGGGTATCAGGCCCCGGGGTATCACGCCCCGGGACACGCCCCAGCCGCCGACGCACGAGGTGCGCGTTGAACTTCGCGCGCCTGCTGCGCGAGCGGCGCGGACTGGTGTTCGCGGTTCCGGCGGGCGCGCTTGCGGTGCTCGTGATCATCGCCGCGCTCAATCTCGATCGCGGGTCTTCGGCGGTCAAGCGCGACAGCCGCGTCAAGGACGCGCAGTCGCTGCTTGCGCCGCGCGTCGCCACGCCTGAGGAACTCGCGCACGCAAGCGGCTCGATCACCGAGCAGACCGCGATCAGCCTCGCCGACGGCGCGTGGGTGCAGGTCGCTGATCAGACCGGCCGACTCGCGCAGCAGTACAGCGCGACCAAGCTCGAGCCGCTGCCAAAGAACCAGCTCGCGATGACCGAGCCGCGCGCGCGCATGTACATGCGCGACGGCCGCGTGCTCACGATGTCGGCGCACAAGGGTCTCGCGACCGTGCCGCGCCGCGCGCTCGAGTCGGGCCTGCTCGATGGCGAGGTCGAGATCCAGCTGTTCAAGCCGATCGATGTGCCTGGCGGCGGCGGCCGCGCGGTCGACGTGCTCAAGGACCAGCCCGCGATGGTGCTCACCGCCGCGCAGGCGCAGTTCGACGGCGTGAACGGCGAAGTGCGCTGCCCGAAGACCGTGCGCGTCGATACCGACGCAGGCAGTTTTTCGGGCGAAGGACTCACGCTCGTTCTCGACGGCGAAGGCGACGGCGTCGAGCGTCTCGTGATCGAGCGTGCGCTCGAGCCGATCCGCATCGATCGCGCGGCGCGCGCGCTCGCGGCCAAGCGGCGCGGCGAGAAGAATGCGGCGGCGCCCGCGGTGGATGCGGTTGCGCCGACCGCGCCTGCGACGCCCGAGCCTGCGCCCGCGGCGAAGCCCGTCGCGATTGCGGCGGCGAAGTCGTCGGAGAAGTCGGCTGGCAAATCCTCCGCCAAGCCCTCCGCCAAGTCCTCCGACAAGCAGCCCGAAACTCGCTTCTATCGCGTCATCCTGATGGGTGGCGTCGAGGTCGTTCAAGTCCGTGATGGCGTGGTCAGCACGATCCGCGGGGAGGAGCTCATCGCTGTGTTCAGCCTTGAGTCCCGCGGGCTCGACACGCTTGCGTTCGTCCCAGCAGGTTCCAGCGGTACCACCATGACATTGCGACATCTCGCGGCGCCCCCGGCGCTCGCCATCGGCGCGCTCGCGTTTGCGGCGCAACAGGCTCCTTCGGCAGTGCGTTCCGATGCGGAGGACAGCGTGACCGTCACCTTTGGTGGACGGCTCGAGATGCTGCCCGTGCTCGATCCCGCCGAGCGGCTGGCGAACAAGGACGATGTCCGCTTCGACGTGGTCGGCAAGCGCGTCGAGATGCTCGATGGACGCAGCATGTCGCGCGTGATCTGCTCGCACCTGAGCTACGACATGCTCGAGGAGCGCGTCGAGGCCGAGGGCCGCGATGGCGTTCCGCTGACGGTGAGCAATCCGCGGCTTTCGCTCGAGGGCGCGCGCTTCTGGGCGTCGTTCGCCAAGGGCGTGGGTCGGCTCGAAGGCGCGGGACGCATGGCGTTCGCGCGCGGCGCCGCGCGCGATGTCGCGTGGCTCGAGATGCTGCCGGCGCTGACGCCCGACACCGCGCGCATGCTGGTTTCGGCGGATCCTGCGGCGGTTGCGCTGGTTTCGGCGCCGCCGAAGCGCGTGCCCGATCCGACCAACACGCGCTTTGACGCGGCCGAGCAGGAGCTCGAGATCAGCTGGAAGGGCGGCGTCGACCTCAAGTTCGCGGGCAAGACGCCAGGCGGGAGCGCAGGCGATGAAGCCAAGATCACGGGCGCGCGCTTTGAAGGCGGCGTGAACGTGCAGGGCAAGCAGTTCGCGCTGGATTCGGCGACGCTCGACGTGGCGTTTGCGCCGGGCAACGCCGAGCGCATCGACGCGATCGTCGCCGAGGGCGGCACCAAGGTGCGGCAGCTCGGCGCGGACGGCTCGATGAACGCCGACCGCATCGAGCTCTATCTCGCGGCCAACAAGAAGGGCGATTCGGTGCCGAGCAAGCTCGTCGCGCGCAAGGGCGTCGAGGCGCACGATGCGCGGCAGACGATCTGGACCGAGGATCTCCTCGTGACCTTCGCCGAGAAGAAGGCGACGCAGGCGAAGGACAACGCCGACGCCGCGGGTGGCAAGAAGACCAACGCCGCCGCGCCCGAGCTCGGCGACATCGATGTGAACGCAGTCGAAGCGCGCGGTGGCGTGCAGGTGCTGCTCGCCGAAGGCGCGCGCGTGTTTGCCGACGAACTCATCGGCAACGCGATGGAGCGCAAGCTGCGCCTGACCGGCGAGAACGTCGCGATCGTGCGCTCGAACATCATCGCCGACAACCTGCGCGACCTGCGCTTTGACGACGCGGCGCACACGGCGCACAGCGAGGGACCGGGACGGTTCCGCGCGTTCCGCAAGTCGATCGCGCTGGGCTCGGGCCGCATCGAGCGACCGAGCCCCGATGCCGAGGCGTCGCTCGACGCGTCGTGGTCGGAGCGGCTCGACTACCAGGAAGTCTCGGCCGACAAGGGCACGCTCGACATCCGCGGCGACGTGCGGCTCCGCAGCAAGCCGAACGACCTGACGACCGACGCGGTCGACGCGAAGTCGGTGGTGCTCGACATCGGCGTCGATCCAAAGGACGCAGGCGCGATCGCGAAGGCCGGCTCCAACGCCAGCGCTACGAACCCGTCGGTGGACGCCGCGCGGTCGCTCGACCACTTCATCGCCCGCGGCGGCGCGCGCATCGAGAACCGCACCTGGACCGACGCGAAGCACGAAGGCGAGCCGCGCGTGTTCCGCGTGAGCGGCGAGCACATCGAGTACGACATGAAGACGCGCGAGGGCATCGTCGTCGGCGACGGCGGGCTGCTCGTGAACCTTCCGCCCGATGCGAAGAAACTCGCGGCGGCTGCGAAGCCCGCTGCGCAGCCGCGCGGCGCGTCGATCGATCTCGGCGCCGAGGGCGCGACGCGCTTCACCTGGAAGCAGGAGATGGCGCTCAAGCATGTCGTCGACGACCGCTACTCGGTGCGCATGAACGACGGCGTCGAGATGCTCCACGCGGGCGCGCGCGAGCAGGACAAGATGTCGATGCGCTGCGACACGGTCGAGGCGCAGATGCGTCGGCCTGATGAGACCAAAGTTGGATCCAAAGGTGGATCAACGGCCGCGGCTGCGGGCGTCGATCTCGGCGGTTCCGCGCAGCTTCTCGGCGTGAAGGGCAGCGGCAACGTGTTCATCCGCACCGACGCTCAGGACCTCGAGTGTGGCGAGTTCAACTACTCGGTCGACACGGGCGTCGCCACGCTGAGCGCGGCGAAGGGCAGGTCGGTCACGGTCGCGTTCCGCGATCAGGCGACGCCGCTTCAGGCGCAGGAGATCCTGTGGGATCTCCGCAACGGGCGCATCGAGATCACCAAGCCGACGGTCAACGGGCGGCGCTGACGGAGCGCTGTCGTTGGCGCGCGGTCGCGCGTCTGCAGAGTTCGCTACGCTGCGCGCGTGAACACGACCTACGGCAGCTATCTCCAGGTTCCCGAGCTTCTCTCGCTGCAGAAGCCGCTCTCCGTCCACCCCGAGCACAAGCGCCCGGAGCACGACGAGATGCTCTTCATCATCATCCACCAGGTGTATGAGCTGTGGTTCAAGCAGCAGCTGCACGAGGGCGATGGCCTCGTGCGTTCGCTCACCGCGGGCGACCACGTGCAGGCGTGCTCGACGCTCAAGCGCATGCTCACCATCCTCAAGACGATGGTGCAGCAGATCGACGTCCTCGAGACGATGACTCCGGTGTCGTTCCTCTCGTTCCGCAGCTTTTTGTCGAGCTCGAGTGGATTCCAGAGCTGGCAGTTCCGCGAGTTCGAGTTCCTGCTCGGCAACAAGAACCCGCGCGTGCTCGCGCACAATCCCGCGGGTTCGTCGGAGCACGCGGCGATCGCGGCGCGTTGGGAGAAGCCGACGCTGTGGGACGCGTTCGCGCAGTTCCTCGCAGGCCGCGGCCACGCGGTGCCGAGCGAACTGCTCAAGCGCGATGTCACGCAGCCGATCGCGGAGAACGCGGATTTCCAGAATACGCTGCTCGAGGTCTACCGCGGCCATCCGACCGAGCGCAGCGTGTGCGAGCTGCTGGTCGATCTCGACGAAGGCGTGCAGGAGTGGCGCTACCGCCACGTGAAGATGGTCGAGCGCACGATCGGCTTCAAGCAGGGCACGGGCGGAAGCCCGGGCGCTGCGTACCTGCGCACGACGCTGTTTGCGCCGCTGTTTCCTGATCTCTGGGCGATTCGCACGCGGCTGTAGCCGGCGCGCTCAGGCGAGCCGCCGCGCGACCAGCACGTCGTTGAAGCCCGCGAGTCCGCTGTCGAGTCCGCTCGGGACGAGCTCGGTGCTGAAGCCGAGTTCGCGCAGCAGCGCGGTCACGGGATCGCGATACGGATGCGGCCTCGGCGGCGGCGCGAACGATCCCATCGGCGCGAGGCGGATCTCATGCCGCGCGACGCGCGCGATCTCCGCGACCGACTTGAGGTGGAACGCGAGGTCGAACTCGCGGCCGTCGTACAGGCCGCCGAACTCGCGGTGCGCGTAGGTGAAGAGGAAATTCGCCGCGACCACGCGGTGGAACGCTCGACCCGCGAACGGCAGCGTCGGAAGGCTCGCGTTCACGTAGCGATGGCGGTTGCGCTCGTAGTCCGCGGTGAAGCGCTCGATCGCGTCGTACTTCGCCTGCTTGAACGCGGCATAGTCCCTGAAGGTCAGGCTGTTCGGCTGCGCTTCGATCGATGCGATGCAGGCGTCGACGTTCTGCCTGCCGAGAAGGCGCATCTGCGCTGGTTCGTGCGCGTACATCGGATCGCAGCCGACGACTTCGAATCCGGCCGCGCAGGCTTCGGCCACGAAACTGTCCGGTCCGCTGGGGCAGTCGAGCGTCGGGCCTTCGCGCAGGTCCGCCGGCTGCATCGCGAACATGTCGAGGCACTCGGTGTACGTGCGGCCAAAGAACGCGACATAGGGGATGTGGAAGCCCGCTCCGGACATCGACGCAGTATCGCACAGGACCCGCACGCCGTCGCTCGTTGAAGTGCGTTGGGCGCGGCTATATTGCCAACCCAACCCGGAGGACTCGTCTCATGCTTTCATCGATCGTCGTCGTCAACTGCCTGATGTCCCTGCAACTCGCGACCGCAGGCGTCGCGGCGTCGTCGCATCCGACCTCGCTCGTCGCCGCCGTGCTTGCCGCGACCGACGGCTTCGTCGTCGATCCCGGCCAGCCCGCGCCCGATGTCGTCGAGGACACCTGGCCGCGCGTGATCAAGGGCGACAAGGGAACGCTGACGATCTATCCGCCGAGCTTCCAGTCGTGGAGCGGCACGCAGCTCGCGGGCTCGTGCGCGCTCTCGGTGACCAAGCCCGACGGCAGCTCGAAGACCTTCGGAACCATGTCGTTCACCGCGACGACCGAAGTGAACAAGCTCAACCGCATGGTCACGCTGACGGGGATCCAGGTCTCGGGGATCTCGCTGCCTGAGAATCCCGCGGCGCAGAGCATGATGACCGCGCAGGTCGCGAGCGAGTCGCAGGGCAAGGTGCTGCATGTCGCGCTCGATCGCCTCGAGGCGTCGGTGCCCGGCATGTCGGTCTCGCCCGCCGCACCGAGCGCGCCGCTGCAGAACACGCCGCCGGCGATCACCATCAGCCCCACGCCGACCGTGCTCGTGCCGGTGCAGGGCAAGCCGGTGCTTCGTCCGCTCGACGGGACGGCGCTCTCGCGCGTGATCAACACGCCGATGCTCGTGCTCAAGGACACGCGCGGCAACTTCTGGCTCAAGATCGCCGACGGCTGGATGAGCGCGCCTGCGCTCGCTGGCCCGTGGGGCGTCGCGAGTTCGAACGATCCCGCGTTCGCGAGCGTGGCGCAGTGGGCGCAGTCGCAGCCGTCGATCAACCTGCTTGCGCCGTCGAACGCCGATGGCTCGTCGCAGACGGCTTCGCTCGCGAAGTCCGCGCCGATGGTGCTTGTCGCGACGACGCCGACCGAGCTGCTCGTGACCAACGGCGCGCCCGAGTGGCAGGCCGCGGGCGACAGCGGCCTGCTGTACGTCTCGAACACGAGCGCGAACATCTTCCAGCTCAAGTCGACGGGCGCGATGTACGTGCTGATCTCGGGGCGTTGGTTCACTGCGGCCTCGATGGCCGGTCCGTGGAGCTATGTCCCTGGCGCGCAGCTGCCGGCGGCGTTCGCGATGATCCCGCAGGACAGCCCGAAGGAGAACGTCCTCGCGTCGGTGGCCGGCACCGCGCAGGCGAGCGAGGCGCTGACCGCGAACTCGGTGCCGCAGATGACGCATGTGCCGCTCACGCAGCAGATGCCGCTGCCGGCGACGACCGGCGACAGCCCGGTGTGGCAGCCGATCGGCGGGACTTCGGTCAAGGTCCTCGCGAACTGCGCGACGCCCGTGTTCCAGCTGAGCGATGGCTCGTGCTACGCGGTGCAGAACGGCGTGTGGTTCACCGCATCGCAGTTCAACGCTCCGTGGGTGGTCGCGACATCGGTGCCGAGCGACATCTACACGATCCCGCCGTCGAGCCCGTACTACTACGTGACCTTCGTGCGCATCTACAACGCGACGGCGAATGATGTGCTCGTGGGCTACACGCCTGGATACTTCGGCAGCTACGTGCAGGACGGCACCGTCGTCTACGGCACGGGCTACAGCTACGCCCCGTACTACGCGACGGGCTGGGTGCCGGCGCCCGTGACCTACGGCTGCGGCGCTGCGGTGTACTACAGCCCGTGGGCCGGCTGGGGCTACGGCTTTGGTGCGGGCATGGTCGCTGGATGGGAAGTCGCAGACGACAACTGGGTGTGCGGTCCGTACCCGTACTGGGGTCCGTACTACGGCGCCTACGGCGCGCATGGCGCGTACGCGTGGGGTCCCGGCGGATGGGCCGCGACCTCGGGCAATGTCTATCACCAGTGGGGCGACGCGACGGGCATGACGCGCTCGAGCGCGGGCTACAACGCGTGGACTGGCAACGCGTGGTCGGCGCACACGGCGACGGCGTACAACTCGGCGACGGGCGCTGCCGCTGCAGGTCAGCGCGGCTACGTGCAGAACGCGTACACCGGCAACTGGGCCGAGGGCGCGCGCGGCGCGGGCTACAACCCGACCACGGGCAACTACGCGGCCGCGAAGGGCGGCGCGGTCGGCAAGGATGGCCAGACCGATGCCGTCGCGGGAACCGCCACCGTCGGCAACACCAAGACCGGCGACAGCGCGACCGTGTCGGGCGTGAAGACGCAGAACGGTTCGTGGGGCGCGGTGCAGACCGACAACGGCACCACGGTCGAGCACGACGGCAACGTGTACGGACTGAACGACGGCAACGCCTACGCCTACAACCGCGCCAACAACAGCTGGCAGCGCTACGACAACGGCACCTGGAACAACGTGACCGACGCCAACACCACGCGTGCGCTCAACAACCAGGCCGCGCAGCGCGCCGACGGCGATTGGCGCGCGAACAACGCGAATCGCTGGCAGTCGGGCGGCGACGGCTTTAACGGCGAACGCGCGTCCAACGGCGCGAGCAACGTGACCAGCAACTACGCCAACCGCAGCTGGACCAACGGCTACAACGGCGGCGGCAACGCCGGTCGCTCGGGCCGCGCGGGCGGTGGTGGTGGCGGCGGACGCCGCTGAACCCGTTCGAGCCTTGATGGGATCCAATCCACGCATCGCGCCGCGGCAACGCGGCGCGATGTCTTTTGGCGCGATGTCTTTTGGCGCGATGTCTTTGGGGCGCGATGTTTTTATGCTTTGGCCGCAATGCCGCGGATTGCCCGGCGATCGCGGTTGCGGGCGGCGCCGCGCCGTGGTCAGATCGCGCGCTTCGCAAGTCCTCCGCACGGCAAGAGCACGCGCATGCCTGACACCGCTGACGACAATCCCACTGCAGACATCACAAGCGCCGCGCCGGTTGGAGCCACGCCTGCGCGCGCTTCCGCGCGCACCCAGCGCGAGCACAACGACGCGAACGCGCTCGAGCAGCCCGGCGACGAGATCGGCGCGTACACGCTCATCTCGAAGATCGGCGAAGGCGGCTTCGGAACCGTGTGGCTCGCGGAGCGGCGGCAGCCGTTCGTGCAGCGCGTGGCGCTCAAGCTGATCCATCTCGGCTTCAACTCGACGCAGGTCGTCGCGCGGTTCGAGCAGGAGCGCCAGGCGCTCGCGCTGATGAGCCATCCGAACATCGCGCAGGTGCTCGACGGCGGCGTGACGCAGTCGGGCCGGCCGTACTTCGTGATGGAGTACGTCGCGGGCGAGCCGATCACGGAGTTCTGCGACGCGCGCAAGCTGAACGTGCGCGAGCGGCTCGAGCTCTTCGCGCAGGCGTGCGACGCGATCCAGCATGCGCACGTGAAGGGCGTCGTGCACCGCGACATCAAGCCGTGGAACGTGCTCGCGTTCGAGGTCGACGGCAAGCGTTCGCTCAAGGTGATCGACTTTGGCGTGGCGAAGGCGCTGACGCAGCGGATGAGCGAGCACACGATCTTCACCGAGACGGGGCAGATGATCGGCACGCCCGAGTACATGAGCCCCGAGCAGGCCGATCCGAGCCTGAGCGACGTCGACACGCGCAGCGACGTCTACTCGCTGGGCGTGCTGCTGTACGAGCTGGTGACGGGCGCGCTGCCGTTCGACCCGCGCGACCTGCGCTCGCGCGCGTACGGCGAGATCCGCCGAGTGATCCGCGAGGTCGATCCGCCGACGCCGAGCGCGCGCCTGTCGACCGTCGCGACCAAGGACGCCGAGGCCAAGAGCCGCATCGAGAAGGCGCGCGGCGTGGCGGTCCGCGACCTCGTGCGGCAACTCAAGTCGGAGCTCGAGTGGATCCCGCTGATGGCGATGCGCAAGGAGCCGCAGCTGCGCTACCAGAGCGCGGCGATGCTCGGCGACGACGTGCGCAACTACCTCGACGGCAAGCCGCTCGTCGCGGGGCCCGAGTCGCTCGCGTACCGCGCGCGCAAGTACGCGCGGCGAAATCCGCTGCGCGCGGCGGCGACGGTGGGGTTGCCGCTGGTGCTTGCCGTCCTGCTCGGCGTGGTCGCGGTGCCCGCGTACCGCGCGTACGCGGCGTATCAGCGGGAGCTGGCGCTGCAGCGCTACACCGTGCTCGCGGTCGAGCCCGATCCCGCGGTCGTGACCGACGCCGATGCGCGCGCGCGGATCAAGGCGACGGGCAAGCCGTGGAAGATCCGCCACGACGAGACCGGGATCGTGATGCTGCTCTGTCCGCCCGGTGAGTACATGATGGGCATGCCCGAGACCGTCCCCGGGTGGGTTCAGAGCAACGCGCTCCATCGCTGCGCGATCCGTCGGCCGTTCTATCTTGCGGAACGCGAGGTGTCGCAGGCGGAGTGGATGCGGCTCATGCCGAGCAATCCCGCGAACTACGACGACGACTCGAAGCTGCCGGTCGAGAGCACGAGCTGGAATGATTCCCAGGACTTCTGCGCGGCGTCGGGCGGGTTCTTCCGCCTGCCCTCGGAGGAGGAATGGGAGTACGCGTGCAGGGCGGGCACGGCGACGCAGTTCTCGTTCGGCGAGAACATCACGCCCGAGCAGGTGAACTACGACGGCGACAAGCCCTTCAACGGTGCGCCGCGCGGGCTGAAGCGCGGCCGCACAGTGCCCTGCGGCAGCCTGCCCGCGAATCCATGGGGATTTCACGAGATGCACGGCAATGTCTTCGAATGGTGCCAGGACGCGGCCAGCGATCTCGCGGGCGCGACCGAAGAGCCCGCACGGCCCACTCGTGCGAAGAGCAATCGCGCGCTGCGCGGCGGTTCATGGGACTTGTCGGCGTCGGTGTGCCGCTCGGGCGACCGCTACAGCCGCGCGGTCCGGCGGACGGACTTCAATGTCGGGCTGCGCGTGGCGCGAAGCGCGGACTGAACCGAGATCCCGCGTCGTTGCTCACACGCCGGCCAGCACGCCGTCGCGCTCGCGCGGCAACGTCGAATCCCCGCGCCGCGCCAACGGCGCATCCAGCGGACTCTTGACGCCGCACTCCGCGCACAGCAGTCGGCTCGTGATCTCGCTCGCGAGGAAGATCACCGGCAGGCCCGAGCCCGGGTGCGTTCCGCCGCCGACGGTCCAGAGGTTGTCGAAGCCCTGCAGCCTGTGCTGCGGACGCCAGTGGAGCATCTGCGTGATGTTGTGCGCGAGGTTGAAGGTCGCGCCGTGGTTGATGTTCTGCGCGCGCCAGTCGTCGGGCGTGAACATGATCTCGGCCTTCACGCGCTTGGCGGCGTCGCGGATGCCCATCACGCTCTCGAGGCGCGCGAGCGTCTCGGCGCGCAGCTGCGGGGCGGACTTCTTCCAGTCGATCGGCGCGCCGTCGGCGGCGGCCTGCAGGTTCGCGGTCGGCACGAGCACATAGAGCGCGCTGTCGCCCTTGGGCGCGAGCGTGGGATCGGTGCGCGACGGATTGCACACGTAGAACGACGCGTCCTCGCTCAGGCGGCCTTCGCCGATGTCGGCGAGGTTCTGGCGGTACTTGGTCGAGGTGTAGATGGTGTGGTGGGGGAGGTCGACCTCGCCCTCCATGCCGAGGTACAGCATGAACGTGCTGCACGAGTAGCGCTTGGCGTCGAGCGCCGCGTCCTTGTGCTCGCGCGTGCGGAGCGACTCGGGGATGAGGTTCTTGAGCGCCCAGGTCGCGTCGGCGTTGATGACGACGTGGTCGAACTTGCGCGTCTCGCCCTGCACGACGACGCCGCTCGCGCGCTTGCCGTCGAACACGATCCGCTGCACGGGGCTCGCGGTCTCGACGCGCGCGCCGAGGCGGGTGCACGCTTCGGCCATCGCGGCGGTGAGCGCGTTGCAGCCGCCGATCGGATGCCACACTCCGTACTCGTACTCGATGAACGGCAGGATCGAGAACAGGCTCGGGCACTCGAACGGGCTCATGCCGAGGTACTTCGACTGGAAGCTCATCGCGAGGCGCGATTCCTCGCTCTTGAAGTACCGCGTGAGGTGCGTGTAGATCGACTCCCACGGGCGCAGCACGGGCGCGACCTTGAGGGCGTCGAGGTTCATGAGATCCGACAGCCCCCGGATGGGGCTGCGGAGGATCGGCTCCATCAGCGAGAGCTTCTTGCGGTTGTCGGCGATGAAGCGCAGGAACGCCGCGCCGTCGCCAGGCTGCACGCGCTCGAGCTGCGCGGCCATCTTGTCGAGGTCGCCGGTCGTGTCGATCTGCGTGGGCGCGGTGCCGCGGTCGTTGCCGATCAGCAGGCGGTACATCGGGTCGAGGCGCTTCATCTCGACGAAGTCGCTCGTGGCCATGCCGACGGCGCCGAAGATCTCCTCGAGCACGTACGGCATCATGAAGAACGTCGGACCGCAGTCGAACGAGTACGGACCCGCCTCGAGGCGGCGGGTGCGGCCGCCGATCACGGGCTGCGACTCGAAGATCGTGACATCGAGGCCGGCAGCTGCGAGGAGCATCGCCACCGAGAGCCCGCCAGGTCCCGCACCCACGATGGCCACGGACTTGCCGGGCTTGCTGATCGGGTGTTGTTGCGCGCGGGTCTGGTTCACATGCATGCCGAGGGTTCGGGAGTATGGCGAGAAGGGATTCGAAGCGCGCGCAGGGAAGACGCGCGATTGCAAAATTCGCAGAAAGCGGCGAATCTAGCAAGTGCACAATGCGAAACTCGCCATCTTGCTGCGGGTTCGCTCCATCCCTGACTCTGTTCCTGAATCCGTCCCTGACTCCGTCCCTGACTCCGTCCCTGAATCCATGCCTGCTTCGTTGCCTGCTTCAACGCCCTCCACTCTCGCGGATCGACTTGCCTGGCTCCGTCGCTTTCGCGATGCGGTCAAGGTGCGTCATGTCGAGCTGTGCGCGTTGGCGAGCACCGAGGTCGGCAAGACCGCGTTCGAGGCGATGACGGGCGACATCCTGCCGCTGCTCTCGTCGTGCAACTGGCATCTCAAGCGCGCCAAGTCGCTGCTGGCGCCGCATGTCGTGCGTGGCGGCGGCTTGCTCGGGCTCGGGCATCGCGTCGAGCGTCATCGGATGCCGGCGGGGCGGGTGCTGATCATCGCGACGTGGAACTACCCCGTGCAGCTGCTCGGCATCCAGCTGGTGCAGGCGGTGGTCGCGGGCAATTCGGTCGTGGTCAAGCCGTCGGAGCGGGCGCCGCGGACGCAGGCCTTGCTGATGGAACTCGCGATCGAGGCGGCCGAGGCTACGCCGTCGCTCCGCGGCGCGATCGAGGTGCGCAGCGCGTCGCGCGAGGAAGGTCGGCGCGTGCTCGCCGACGAGCAGTTCGACCATGTCGTGTTCACGGGCTCGACCAAGGTCGGGCGCGCGATCGCGGAGGTGTGCGCGCCGCGCTTGATCCCGACATCGCTGGAGTTGTCGGGCTCGGACAGCGCGATCGTGCTCGCCGACGCCGATGCGCGCGCTGCGGCGCGCGCGGTGTTCATGGGATTCACCGCGAACGCGGGGCAGACCTGCATGGCGCCGCGCCGTGCGCTCGTCGCGCGCGAGGTGCACGCGGCGTTTACCGATGAACTCGCGAAGCTCGTCGCGGGCGCGCCCAAGACCAATCTCGCCGACGCGCAGGCCGCGTCGCAGGCGCATGCGACGGCGACGGCGGCGATTCGCGCGGGCGGACGCTCGATCGCAGGTGCGGTCGAGCCGTGCGCGGGCCGCGCGATGCGGCCGATCGCGGTGCTCGATTGCCCCGTCGACAGCGAGCTCTTTCTCGGCAAGCACTTTGGCCCCGCGATCGCGGTGCGCGCGTTCGACACGATCGACGAGGCGTTCGCGATGCACGCGCGCTCGGGGCAGTACCTCGCGACGAGCATCTGGACCAAGCGTCCCAAGCACGAGCTCGCCGAGCGCGCCCGCGCGTGCGGATCGGGCCTCGTGCACTTCAACTCGGTGCTGCTGCCGTCGGCGCATCCCGGCATCTCGATCAGCGGCCACGGCCCGAGCGGCTGGGGCACGTCGCGCGGCGAATCGGGGCTGTTCGCGCTCACGCGCGAGGTCTTCGTGACGCAGACCGACGGCCTCGTGCAAGTCCCGGTCGGCGAGCCCTCGGAGAAGATCCAGCAGATGATCTCGAACTTCATCATGTGGCCGCTGCGCAGCGCGGCGCCGCGTGAGCAGAAGCAGGCACAGCAAACACGTCCAAGCGGCAAGTCCCAACGCACGGAAATCAAAGCATCATGAATCGGACCACCAAGCGCACCACAGTCGTGATCGGCGGAGGTCTCGCGGGCCTCGCGGCGGCAACCGAGCTCACCACGCAGTTCAAGCAGCAGCACGGCGAGGGCGACCGCGAGGTCGTGATCGTCGAGAAGAACCAGCACCTCGGCGGCAAGATGAACGTGCTCTCCGAGAAGGGCTACCACTTCGACATGGGGCCCACGATCATCACGATGCCCGAGGTCGTGCGCGGGATCATCCGCCGCAGCGGCCGCCGCGTCGAGGACTACCTCGAGCTCGTGCGGCTCGATCCGCAGTGGCGCTGCTTCTACGAGGACGGCACGGTGATCGATCTCCGCGACAATCCGCAGGATTTCGCGGCGGACCTCGACCGGCAGTTCCCCGCGCACAAGCCGGGGCGAGGCTACATGGAGTTCCTCGAGTACGCGCGCCGCATGTACCGGCTGAGCGAGAAGGTCTTCTTCTACAAGGATCTCGGCGGGATCGGCGACATGATGCGCAAGCCGCCGACCGACGCGGCGCTGCTCGGCGACGTGCTCCGCATGCGCATGCACTCGACGGTCGCGAAGACCTCGCACCGCACGGTCACCGAGCCGCATCTCTCGCAGATGACCGAGCACTTCATGCAGTACATCGGGTCGAGCCCGTTCCTCGCGCCGGCGATCCTCTCGCTGATCGCGAGCGCGCAGGGCGACTACGGCTGCTGGTACGCGATGGGCGGCACGCGCATGGTCGCGCGCGCGCTGGAGCGCGTGTTCACCGAGCAGGGCGGCAAGGTCGAGCGCGGCGTGGGCGCCAAGCGCATCATCGTCGAGGGCGGCCGTGTGACGGGCGTCGAGCTTGCGGACGGCCGCACGATCGCCTGCGACACCGTGATCTCGAACTGCGACGTGCAGCGCACCTACACCGATCTCGTCGGCACGCCCGAGGCGAAGGCCGCGCAGCGCAAGGTTGCGTCGAAGTACGAGCCCGCGTGCTCGGGCGTCGTTCTCTATCTCGGCCTCGATCGCCGCTACGAGCAGCTGCGCCACAACACGTTCATCTTCTCGCGCGACGGGAAGCAGGAGTTCGACGACATCTACCGCCAGGGCGAGCCCGCGCGCGATCCCACGCTGTACCTGTGCGTGCCGAGCGCGAGCGATCCCGCGCAGGCGCCCGAGGGCGGCGAGTCGCTGTACATCCTCGTGCACACGCCGTATCGCCGCGACCGCCACGACTGGGATGCGCCCGGCGGACTGTTCGACCAGTACCGCCGCGTGATCCTCGACAAGCTCAAGCGGTTCGGCATGGAGGACATCGAGCAGCACATCGTGGTCGAGCGCAGGCTCACGCCTGCGTCGATCGACCGCATGTACAACGCGACGGGCGGCGCGATCTACGGCCTCGCGTCGCACGGGCGGCTGCACGGCGGATTCAAGCCGCGCAACACGAGCGCGGTCGCGAAGGGCCTCTATCTCGCGGGCGGCAGCGTGAATCCCGGCCCAGGCACGCCGATGGTGATGATGTCGGGCGTGACCGCCGCGTGGAGCGCGTGCGAGGGACTCGGCATCGAGCCGTCGCGCGGCGAGACCAGCGTGGGCGCTGGATCCAGCGTCGGCAAGGACAAGGTGCTGTCGTCGCTCCTGCAGGGCGCGTACACGGGCAACCCGCAGGTTCCGAGCGAAAGGCAGGGTTCGTGGGCCAAGCCCGCGATGTCGCGCTGATCCCGGCGACGCCGTCGCCGCGCGTGCGCGCGGTGTTCACGGCAATGGTCGCGTCGATGACGCGGCGGCGGTTCCACGCCGTGCGCGTCGCGCGCGAATCGCGCGAAGTCCTGCGCGAGCTCGACGGCGGCGCGCGGCCCGCGCTCGTCGTGATGAACCACTCGTCGTGGTGGGATCCGATCGTGGCGCTGCTGTTGTGGCGCGAGTTCTTCGCGTCGCGCGCGCCGTTCGGACCGATCGACCGCGACGAGCTGATGCGCTTTCGGATCTTTCGCAAGGTGGGATTGTTCGGCGTCGATCCCGACGATCCCGCGACGCTCGATGCCATGCGCGCGTATCTCGAGCGCGAATCGCAGGCGAATCCGCGCATCGCGCTCGTCGTGACGCCGCAAGGCAAGTTCGCCGACGTGCGCAGCGAGATCGTGCCGCGGCCTGGCGCTGCGGCGGTGGCGGCTTCGCTCGCGCCCGATCGCGCGGTGTCGGTCGCGGTCGAGTACGCGTTCTGGGTCGACCAGAAGCCGGAGATCTTCGTGCGCGCCGAGCGCATCGCGTGCGACGCGGGCGGCACGCTTGCGTGGCAGCGGCGGATCACCGAGTCGATGCGGGCGAACCAGGCCAGGCTCGCGGAAATCGTGCGCGCGCGCGACGCATCGGCGTTCGAGCCGCTCGCGGCGGCGTTTGCGCCGAAGGTCTCGGGCACGAATCCCGTGTACGACCTCTGGCTGCGCGCGACCGGGCGCGGCAACGCCGCTCTCGGCGACGCGCGCGAATCGCGAGGATCACGATGAACTTGATGAACACGGGCGATCTCGCGCTCGCCCTCCAGACTCCGTGGCTCATGTACGCGTCGCTCGCGGCCGCCGCGCAGCCGCTCGCGCTGTCGATCGTGAACATGCGCCGCTACCGGCCCGCGCCCGCGCTCGCGGAGATCGCGGGTGCAACGCGCGGCGCGCGCGTCGCAGTCTGCGTGCCCGCGCGCAACGAGTGCGAGAACATCGAGGCGTGCGTGCGCTCGATCCTCGCGTCGACCGACGTCGACGTGCGCGCCTATGTCTACGACGACGAGTCGACCGATGGCACGGGCGAGATCGTCGCGCGGCTTGCGGCGGAGGATCCGCGCGTGGTGATCGTTCCGCGTCGCGCGCTGCCCGCGGGATGGAACGGCAAGCAGCACGCGTGCTTCCGCATGGCCGAGCACGGGCTTGCGAACGATCCGAAGCTCGACTGGTTCCTGTTTACCGACGCCGATGTGCGCGTCGAGCCCGATGCCGTCGCGCGCGCGCTGGGTTTCGCGCTGCGTTCGGGCAGCGCGCTTGTCTCGACGGTGCCGTGCGAGCTCACCGGCTCGATCGGCGAGATGACGCTCGTGCCGCTCATCCACTTCGTGCTCATGAGCTACCTGCCGTTCGGCCGCATGCGCGCGACGCTCGATCCCGCGGCGAGCGCGGCGTGCGGGCAGTTCATCCTGGTGTCGCGCGCGGCGTATCGCGCGAGCGGCGGCGCGGACGGCTACGGCCACGCGGGTTTCAAGGCGTCGATGCACGATGGCGTCAAGTTTCCGCGCGCCGTGCGCAAGGCGGGGCTGCGCACCGATCTCTACGACGGCACCGAGAGTGTCTCGTGCCGCATGTACCGCGGATTCGCGCAGACTTGGCGCGGTTTCGCGAAGAACGCGTACGAGGGGCTCGGCAGCTTCGCGCTGCTCGCGTTCATCACCGTCTACCACGCGCTTGGTCAGCTGTTGCCGTGGATCGTGGTCGCGCTCGCCGCCGCGACGGGCGCATGGGAGCGGGGCGCGTGGATCGCATCGGCCGCGATTGCCTGCGCGCTCGTCCAGCGCACGCTGCTTGCGGCGCGTTTCAAGCAGTCTTTCCTGAATGTGCCGCTGCATCCGATCTCAATTGTGATGCTCTCGGCCGTGCAGTGGCGCAGCCTCTGGCTCGACAAGACCGGCCGCCGCGGATGGAAGGGCAGAATCGCGGGAACTCGTCCCGCGTAGCGCTTGCCCGTCGCGCGCGGCGTGGTGAAACTGCGGTTCATGAGCGAACTCGAGCCGGGTCCTTCGCCGAACGACGAGCGCGTTGCCGCGCTTGAGGCTGAGAATCGCGCGTTGCGCGCGCGGGTTGCGGAGCTGGAGGCGCGGTTTGCGCCGCCGCCCGCACGGATTCCGCCGCCGCCTTCGACGCCACCTGTGTTCGCGCCCGTCACGCCGGGCGCGGATGTCCCCGAGCGTCGCGACCCCGCGCTCTCCGTCGAGCAATTCGTTGGGCGCCGCATCGTGCCGCTCGTCGGCGCCGTCGCCGTGCTCGGTGCGATCGGCTACTTCGTGAGCAAGGCGATCGAGCTCGGTTGGTTCGGACTGCTCTCGGCGCCTGCGCGGTTTGCCGTGGGACTGCTCGTCGGGCTCGCGCTGCTCGGAGCGGGCGAAATCGTCCGTCGACGCGGCGCGAAGGGCGCTGCAGTCGGACTCGACGCTGCTGGCGTCGGTGCGGTGATGGTGACGGTTTCGCTCGGCGTGTTCACGCTGCAGTTGTTCGATGCCAACGCTGGTGCGCTGATGGCTGCCGCCGCAGGCGTGCTCGGCGCGGCGTGGAGCGTGCGCAGCGGTTCGCCGGTCGTGGGACTCGTCGCGGTGCTCGGGCTGTACGGCGTGCCCGCGAGCTTTGGCATCTATCGCGATGCGCCGCTCCTCGGCGGCATCCTGCTCGCGGTAGCGCTGTCGACGGGACTCGCGACGCACGCGTTCGGCGGAGCGCGGTTCGCGGCGGTGCGGTTCTTTGCGCTGGCTGCGACCGCCGTGCTCGGCGCCGTGTGCCTCGGTGCGCAGCAGAGTCCGATGCAGGTCGTCGCGCTCGCGCTCTGCTGGTGGGCGATCGCGATTGCGGAGAGCGCGTTTGCCGCGTTGCGTGGACGCGCGCGGATCGCGAACGCAGTCGTGACCGCGCTCGCGTCGGTCGCGCTGGTGCTCGTCGAGGCGGGGAACTGGCCGAGCGGCGCAGGCACGATCAGCGCGATCGACTTCCTCCCGATGGTCGCGGGCGGGCTGCTGCTGGGAGTGTCGCTGTTCCTGCGGGGATTCGCGGTGGATTCGGACGACGCGTCCGCGGATCCCGAGGTCCTCGCGACCAGCGCGGCGTGCGCGGCGCTCTCGCGGACCGCAGGCGCGTTCGCGCTCGCGCTCGGCATCGGCGGCACGGCGTTTCTCGTGATGGACTCGGCGAAGGGCCTCGTCGTCATCGCGGCCGCGGCATCGGCACTGTGGATCGCGCGCAAGGAACAGGCACCTTCGCCCGATCGCGCGAGCCTCATCGTGTTCGATGTCGTGGGCGTGATGCTGGCGTGGACCGCGCTCTTCGTCGCCGCGGCGCAAGCGCTCGGTCGGCTCGGCGGGGGAGTGACATGGGGGTTCACGCTGCCGTTCTCGGATTCGCGGATCGGCGAGGTTCGCATGAGCCCTGAGATCGCCGCGCTTGCCGTCACGGGGATCGCGCTGCACCTCATGCCCGCGCTCGGACGACGAGCGGGCGCTGCGTTTGGCCTGACGATTCCTGCGCTGGTTGGCGTCGCGTTCGCGGCGTTTGCGGTGTTTCCTGGGCCGTTTGCCTGCGTTGCCCTCGCCGTGTCCGCGCTGGTGGTCGCGCGCTTGCCGCGTGCGCCGCTTGCCGTGGTGCTCGCGTCGATCGCGAGCCTGTGCGTCGGCGGCGTGACGTGGAATGCGGTCGTGTTCGGTGCATTCAGCACCGGAACATCGAGCGATCCCGCGGGCCTCGCGTGGCTGCTCGCGCCGCTCGCCGTCGGCGCGATCACGATCAGCAACCACGCCGCGCTCGGTCGTGCGCGCACGGCCCTCTCGGTCGCCGCGGTCTGTGCCGTCGGCGCGGGCGCTGCGATGCTCGGCACCGTTGTCGGCGCGAAGCGCGGAGTCGTCGGCTTCGACGCGCTGCTCGCGGTCTCGATCGCGCTCGGCGCGGCGGGTGTGGTCTTCTCGCTGATTGCTGGCACGCTGCGGCGCACGGCGATGGCGGATGGCGGCATTGCGCTCGCGTGCGCGTCGGTCGCAACGGGCTCGTTGGTCGGACTCATGCGGATCTTCGAGTCGAGCGCCGGCGAAGCGCCGCCTGCGGGCACGACGCTCGGCGCGATCGTCGTCGCCGCCGTCGCGGCGTTCACGGCGCATCGCGCCGCGCGCGCGGGCGACGGTCCCATGCGGATTCGCTCGCGCATCGCGTACGCGCTGGCGATGGCGTCGGTCGCGCCATACGGCGCGCTGCTGATTTCGGCGCTGTTCGGGCGTCCGATCGCGGGCCTGGCCGCCGTCGCGTGGATTGCGTCGGTCGGTGTCGTGGAGATCGTCGTCGGGTTCCGCCGCGGCGTCGCGGCGCTGCGATGGGCGGGGCTGTGGTCGTTTCTCGTGCTGGTCCTGCGGCTGTTCTTCGTGGATCTCGCGGAGGCCAGCGCGATCGTGCGGATCGCGCTGCTGTTCGTCTCGGGAATGGTGCTCGTCGGGACGGGCATCCTGTACGCGCGGCGGCCGAGTGGCGCGGTACGATCCGATCCATGAGCCCCAACTCCCCGACTGGATCCCCTCGCAACGCAGCCTTCGAGCTCGCGTTCCTCGACAGGCCGGAGATGCGTCCGGTTCGGATCGCGCACGGTGATTCGCTCGTCGTCGGCCGCACGCCCGAGTGCCACGTCTCCATCAACAATCCGTCGGTCTCGCGCGAGCACGCGATCGTGCGGTCAGGCGACGACGGCATCACGGTCGAGGACCGCAACAGCAAGCACGGCACGTCCGTCAACGGCGTGAAGCTCATCGCGGGTCGCACCGTTCGCCTGTCCGAAGGGGACGTGGTGACCTTCGGTCCCGAGAGCATGGTGCTTGACCGCGCGTACGAGCGCATCAAGACGGACATGCGCGAGGAATCGTCGGACCAGCTCCGCACGATCATGGTCGGCGCCACCAAGGGCCCCGAGCAGTCGCTGCGCATGCTGATCGACGTGGTGCGTTCGATTCCCGCCGAGCAGAACGAAGTCGATGCAGGGAACGTCCTGATCGAGCGGCTGCTCTCGTTCACGGGGCTTGAGCGCGGGCTGATCCTGCGGCTCGCGGGCGATGCGGCGGATGTCAAGGTGATCGCGCGCGTCGGCGTCGACCTCGGCAATGTCAGCCGGACCGTCATCGCGGCGGCCGAGGATCCCAATCGCGTCGCGCATCTCTCGGAGAGCGTGGACTTTCGCGCCGCACAGAGCGTGATCGGCGCGGGAACGCGCGAGGTCGTCTGCGTGCGGCTGCCGGTGAGCGGCGACGACCACCTGTACCTCTATCTCGATTCGCGCAAGCCGATGAGTTCGGTCGGTTCGAGCACCGCGGAGTTCGTCGGCGTCGCCGCCCGCGTGTGCAGCCTGGTGTTCGACAGCATCGCGCGCCGCAAGTTCGAGGAAGTCCGCGCCCACTACGCTCGCGCCGCCGAAGTGCAGCGCAAGCTGCTGCCCGCGCGCAAGGGTTCGATCGGCGGGACATCGTGGGTGCTCGTGACCGATCCCGCCGCACCGCCGAACGAGGCGAGCGTTGGCGAGAACGTTTCGGGCGACATCGTCGGAATCGCGCCTCGACCCGATGGATCGATGCTCGCGTGGGTCGGCGATGTGCGCGGCCACGGGCCTGCTGCGGCGCTGCTGATGTCGGCGGCGCAGGCGTGGCTGCATGCGGCGTCGAGCCGTGTCGAGGATCCCGCGTCGACCGTCGGGGCGTTGAGCGAGTTCCTCTACCAGCACACGGACTCGCATGATTTCGCGTCGTTGCTCGTCGCGTCGATCGGCGTCGACGGCGCGGTCGCGCTCTGCGACGCGGGGCATGGTCACGCGTTCCGCATCGCGCGCAGCGATGTGACTGAGGTCGTCTCGGAAAGCCACGAAGGCGGCACCGTCGTCGGCGCCGTGAGCGGCGAGAACTACGTGTCCAAGCCGCTGCACCTCACTTCCGACGAGCGGCTCGTGATCACCACCGACGGCGTGCGCGAGAGCCGCTCGCCTGCGGGCGAGGAGTTCGGCACGGAGCGCATCATCGAGGTGCTGCGCGGCGCGCGGAGCAGCGAGGACGACGTGCGCTTGCTGCGCGATGCCGTGCTCAGGTTCAGCGGCGGGATCGTGCACGACGACCTCACGATCCTCTCGCTGTCGAAGGATTCGTAGCGTGCACGCGGCCGTCGAGATTGCAGGAGCATTTGCTGCACGGCCGTTCTCGGCGACGGCGTGGTTCGCGTCGCGCGGGTGGACGCCGCATGCGTTCCAGCTCGAGGCATGGCGGCGCTTCGCGGCGGGCGAGAGCGGGCTCGTGCATGTTCCGACGGGTAGCGGCAAGACCTACGCCGCCTATCTCGGTGCGCTCGAGGAGCTGTGCGCGCGGCCCGCGGCTGGCGCGGCGATTCTCTACATCACGCCGCTGCGCGCGGTCGCGCGCGACATCGAGCTCGCGCTGCGCGCGCCGGTCGAGGAGATCGTGCAGGAGCTCGGCCTCGCGGTCACCGTCGGTTCGCGCACCGGCGACACCGCGGCCAAGGAACGCGCCAAGCAGCGCGAGCAGCTGCCGAACGTGCTGGTCACGACGCCGGAATCGCTCACGCTCATGCTCGCGGGCGAACGCTGCGAGGAGCTCCTGCGCGACGTGCGCGCCGTCATCGTCGACGAGTGGCACGAGCTCCTGAGCTCGAAGCGCGGCGTGCAGATCGAACTCGCGCTCGCGCGGCTGCGCGCGATCGCGCCCGCGATGCGCACATGGGGCCTGTCGGCGACGCTTGCGAACATCGACGAAGCCGCGCAGATCCTCGTGGGCGCGGGGCGCGCGGCGAGCGTCGTGCACGCGTCGATTCCGCGCGAGATCGCGGTCAAGAGCCTGCTGCCCGATTCGGTCGAGCGCTTTCCGTGGGCGGGGCATCTCGGGCTCACGATGCTCAAGCCGCTGATCGCGTGGCTCGATCCCGCGGTGGCGACGCTGGTGTTCACCAACACGCGCTCGCAGGCCGAGCGCTGGCACGCGGCGATCCTGTGGGAACGGCCCGAACTGCGCGACGTGCTCGCGATTCACCACGGCTCGCTCGAGCGCGAGGAGCGCGAGCGCGTCGAAGCCGGCCTCAAGGACGGCGCGCTGCGGATCGTGGTCGCGACGTCGAGCCTCGATCTCGGCGTCGATTTCTCGCCCGTCGAGAGAGTCGTGCAGATCGGCTCGCCCAAGGGCGTCGCGCGGCTCGTGCAGCGCGCGGGGCGAAGCGGGCACAGGCCGGGCGCGCCGTGCGAGGTGCTCTGCGTGCCGACGCACGCGCTCGAGCTGATCGAGATCGCGTCCGCGCGCGACGCCGTGCGCAACCGCGAGATCGAGGAGCGCCACGGCTGGCGCGAGCCGCTCGACTGCCTCGTGCAGCACATGGTCACGCGCGCGCTCGGCGGGGGATTCACGGCCGACGCGCTGTTCGACGAGGTGCGCACGACCGCGAGTTTCGCGGCGCTCGCGCGCGCCGACTTCGACTGGTGCCTCGAGCTCGCGCTCTGCGGCGGGCGCACGCTCTCGAGCTATCCGCAGTACCACCGCATCGCGCCCGACGATGCGGGGCGCTTCGCGATCGCGTCGCGCAAGGCCGCGCAGCTGCATCGCCTCAACATCGGCACGATCAGCGCCGACGCGTCGATCTCCGTCGCGTTCGTCGGCGGGCGCAGGCTCGGCTCGATCGAGGAGAGCTTCATCGCGCGGCTTGAGGAAGGCGATGCGTTCCATTTCGCGGGGCAGATCGTGGAGTTCGTGCGCGTCCATGAGATGACGGCGTGGGTGCGCAAGGCCAAGCGCGCAAGCCTCGTGCCGCGCTGGGGCGGTTCGCGTTTCCCGCTGTCGACGGCGCTTTCCGCTGCGGTGCGCCGCACGCTCGACGAGGCGCGGCGGGGGATCTTTCGCGAGGCGGAGACGCAGCTCGCCGAGCCGATCCTGCGCGAGCAGATGCGGCTCTCTGCGCTTCCTGCGCCCGACGAGACGCTCGTCGAGCTCTGCGCGACCGACGAAGGATCGCACATCTTCATCTATCCGTTCGAGGGGAGGCTCGTGCACGAGGGTCTCGCGGTGCTGCTCGCGCTGCGCATCGCGCGCGCGAAGCCCGCGACCTTCGCGATCTCGATGAACGACTACGGCATCGAGCTGATGGGCGAGCCGGGCTTTGACTTCGCGCCGCTGCTTGCGCCAGCGCTCTTCTCGCGCGAGGCGATCGCGGCGGATCTCCTCGAGGCGGTGAACCTCGGCGAGCTCACGCGGCGGCAGTTCCGCGACATCGCGCGCGTCGCGGGGCTCGTGTTCCAGAAGTACCCGGGCGCCGAGCGCTCGGGCCGCCAGGTGCAGGCGGGCGCGGGGCTGATCTTCGATGTGCTGCGCGAGTTCGATCCTGCGAACCTGCTGCTGCGCCAGTCGGAGCGCGAGGTCGTCGAGCGGCAGTTCGAGGGCGGACGCCTCGCGCGCACGCTGGCGCGGCTCGAGCAGGGGCCGCTGCTGGTCACGCGCCCGCGCCGGCCGACGCCGCTCGGCGTTCCGCTCGTGGCCGATCGACTCGGCACGACGCTCTCGACCGAAGGCGTGCTCGCGCGGCTGCGCGCGATCCTCGGCAGCGGCTGACCGCGCCGGCACGTGACGCTGTGTAGGATGCGCCCGTGCCGAGCGCAACGATCTCGATCGATGGAAATGCCGTGGAACTGCTGCCCGAGCGCGCGCTGTTCATCACGTCCGCGCGCGCGCTGGTCGTCGCCGATCTGCACATCGGCAAGAGCGAGAGCTACCGCCGTTTCGGCGTGCCTGCCGTCGACGGCATCGACGAGGAGACGCTCACACGCCTCGGTCGCGCCGCGATGCGCGCGGGCGCGAAGGTCATCGTGATCGTCGGCGACTTCACGCATCACGCCGACGGAATCGGCGAGGCCGAGATGGCGCGGTTCGCGGATTTCCGCACGCGCGTCGGCATGCCGATCAGGCTGGTCGAGGGCAACCACGACCGCGGCGTGCGCACGCTGCCGCCCGAATGGTGCATCGACCGCGTGGGCGCGCGGTTCGCGCTCGGTGGATTCCGCTTCGAGCACGAGCCGCCTGAGTTCGCCGCCGCGAACTGGACGATCAGCGGTCACCTGCATCCGATGCTCTCGATTGCGCGCGGCGCGCGCAGCGTCGAGACGCCTGCGTTCGTCGTCGATCACGCGCGCAAGACGGTCGTGCTGCCGGCGTTCTCGAAGTTCACGCGCGGCGTGCGCTTCGAGCCGCGCTTGAACACGGAGATCTTCGCGATCGCGGAGAACACGGTCGTCGGGCCGATCGTCGCGGAGCATGCGGCGTGATCCTCGCGCAGCGCCATCGTTGGATGGGGCTCGGGGTCATCTTTCTCGCGCAATTGATGGTGGGGATCCTGGTGGCTCCGCTGGCGATTCTCGTGCCGGTCGTGATCGAGGAGCGTGAACTGCCGGGTTGGGGCATGGTGGGTGCGTACGGGCGGTATCTGCTGCACGTCGTTTCGTTGGAGTGGCTGGATGGCCGAGACGGCGAGTGGTTGATTGCGGCGATCATCGCGTGTTGGGCGGTGACGGCTGTCGCATTTGTGTCGCCGATCGTCGGTCCCGCCGAGCGGAGCTCGAACGGACGTTCGCTGCGCGCGAGCGTTGTGGCGGCGTCGCTGATCGGCGCGAGCATTGCGGCGCTCATGTTCGCGGCTTTGGTCGAGGGCGCGATTGCGGTGCTGTCCAAGGACAAGGCTGCGTTTCTTGGGACGTACAAGTTCGCGGCTGCGTGGGTGTGGCTCGGTGCGGTCGGAGTCTGGCTCGCGAGCGGATGCGTCTGGATGTACATGCTGCGTCGCGTCGGTCGGTCGCGCGATCCGGGGTTGCTGGATCGGTTGCTGCGGATGGTGTTTGCAGGAACGGCGGTCGAGCTGTTGCTTGGCTTGCCGATCTTTCTCCTCGCGCGCAAGAAGTACGACTGCTACTGCGCGATGGCGACGTTCCTGAATCTTGTGCTGGGAATCGCGGCGCTGTTCTGGCTGTGCGGACCGTGGGCGCTGCTGCTGGTCACGCGCGAGGCGCGTCGGGCCTGGCGTCGCGGCGCATGCCCCGCGTGCGGGTATCCGCAGCGGAGCGGGTCGCAGCGCTGCTCCGAGTGCGGCGCGGAACTCCGATAGGTGCCCGGCACGTGCCGTGCAG
>CAITDI010000014.1 GCA_903891095.1 uncultured bacterium
ACGCGAGCGCGCGGCCCGGATCTCCCGCCAACAGGCAGTGCGCAGTTCACGGCATCGTGATCACCGAAACCGCGGCATCGTGATCACCGAAACCGCGGCATCGTGATCACCGAAACCGCGGCATCGTGATCGTTGGCCCGACCAATTCTGGTGGGTCAGAGGGCTGGTAGACCCTCACGGCACGAGGGCGTCGGCTGACGCCGCGTTGGGGATGGTGCTTCGAGGGCGCTCCGGGAGGAGTGCCTGTGCCCACGGAGCGACTGTCCATGCGGAAAACGCGAGAGATCCTACGGCTGAAGTGGCTGCTCGACCGGAGCCATCGGGAGATCGCGCGCGTGATCGGGGTCGGCGTCGGTAGCCCGACCCAGGTCGTGGTGCGCGCGAAGCGCGCGAACCTCCTGTGCTGGGCCGACATCGAAGCGCTGAGCGACGAGGAGCTCGACGCCCGGATGTACCCGCCGCCGGTGCTGAACGGCGAGGCCCGCCCTGAGCCGAATCCGGCGGCGATCCACCTCGAGCTGCGGCGCACCGGGGTGACGCTCCGCCTGCTGCACGAGGAGTACGTGGCGGCGCACCCGCGGGGCGCGTACGGCTACACGAAGTTCGTCGCGCTGTACAACGCGTGGGCGGACCGGCTGAAGGTCACGATGCGCCAGGTCCACAAGGCCGGCGAGAAGTGCTTCGTCGACTACTCGGGCAAGCGGCCGAGCATCGTCGACGCAAAGACCGGCACCCGCACCGAGGTCGAGCTGTTCGTCGCGGTGATGGGGGCCTCGAACTACACCTACGTCGAGGCGACGGCGACGCAGCGCTCGGCCGACTGGATCGCCAGCCACGTCCGGCTCGTGGAGTTCCTCGGCGGCACGCCCCACGCCCTCGTGCCCGACCAGCTCAAGAGCGGGGTCGTGCTGGCGAGTCGGTACGAGCCAGGGATCCAGCGCACGTACGAGGAGTGGTCGCAGCACTACGCGACGACGGTCTTGCCGGCGCGGCCGATCAAGCCGCGGGACAAGGCGAAGGTCGAGGGCGGCGTGCTGATCGCCCAGCGCTGGATCCTCGCGCGCCTGCGCAACGTCACGTGTTTCTCGCTCGACGAGCTCAACGAGCACATCGCCGCGCTCGTGGCCGATCTCAACAACCGCGTCATGAAGCGGTACGGCAAGTCGCGGCGCGAGCTGTTCGAGGACCTCGATCGCCCGGCGTTGATCGGGCTGCCGGCCGACCGCTTCCTTCACGGTGACTGGTCGCGGGCGCAGGTCCGGCTCGACTACCACGTCCCCGTCGACCACCACGACTACTCGGTGCCGTACCAGCGCGCGACCGACGAGGTCGAGATCCGGGTGTCGGCGGCGACGGTCGAGGTGTTCTACAGGAACAAGCGCTGCGCCTCACACGTCCGCAGCTTCGAGCAGGGCGGCACGACGACGAACCTCGAGCACCTGCCGGCCTCCCACCGGAAGTACGCCGAGGAGTCCGATGAGGGCTTCGAGGCGTGGGCGACCACGATCGGCCCGCACACGCTCGCGCTCGTGCGCGTCATCCTCATCGAGCGCCCGCACCCCGAGCACGGGCTGCGCTCGTGCCGCGGGCTGAAGAGCTTGACGCGGACCTACGCGCCCGAGCGGCTCGAGGCCGCCTGCGCGCGCGCCCTCGTCGCCGGCGCGCGCTCCTACCTGAACGTCGAATCGATCCTGAAGTGCGGCCTCGATCAGCAGCCGCTGGTCGAGCCGCAACCGAGCCATGAACCGCCGCCATCGCTCGACCACGAGAACATCCGCGGCGCCGACTACTACAACTGACCGAGGACGAGCTGATGCTGACAGAACCGACCAACGAGAAGCTCCAGGCCATGCGGCTCGACGCGATGGCGTCGACCTGGCGCGACCAAGCCGGCAAGCCCGACGTGCACAAGCTCGCGTTCGACGAGCGCTTCGGGATGCTCGTCGACGCCGAGTGGCTGCATCGCGAGAACAAGCGCCTCGCGACCGCCCTGCGCGACGCGAAGCTCCGCATCGCGAGCGCCTGCATCGAGGACATCGACTACTCGCCCAAGCGCGAGCTCGACAAGGCCCAGGTCCGCCAACTCGGCACGTGCCGCTGGGTCACCGAGCACCAGAACGTGCTGATCACCGGCGCGACCGGCACCGGCAAGACCTATGTCGCCTGCGCCCTCGCGCAGCAGGCCTGCCGCAAGGGGCACCGGGCGCTCTACCGTCGCGCCGCCCGGTTGTTCTCCGAGTTGACGCTGGCTCGCGCGGACGGCACCTACGCGCGGGTGCTCGCGAAGATCGCGCGCGCCGATGTCCTGGTCATCGACGACTTCGCCATGACCCCGATCACCGACGCCGAGCGGCGTGACCTGTTCGAGGTCCTCGACGATCGCCACGGCAACCGCTCGACCATCATCAGCAGCCAGATTCCGCCGAAGCGCTTCCACGACTACATCGCCGAGCCCACGCACGCCGACGCTATCTGTGATCGGCTGATCCACAGCGCCCACAAGCTCGTGCTAAAGGGACCGTCCCGACGCGACCCACGAGAGGAATCCCAGAAGTAGGTCCAACCAATTCATCGTCCCCAGCGCGGGCGATCACCATCCGGCGAACTGGGTGATCACGATGCGGCGAACTGGGTGATCACGATGGGTGAACTACGCAGCGAAGCGCGTGCGGCGCGCGAGGTTGACGGCGTCGCGTGCGCGCTCCTCGAGATCGACGAGGCTCTCGACGGTCTCGGTGGGCCCGAGGCGGCTCTTGTGGGCGTGCGCCAGGAACGCGGACAGCGCGTCCTTGCGCGCGCGAAAGCCGATGCGGCGCAGGCGCTCGTCGAGGTCTTCGGGGGTGTCACTCATCGTAGGCGAGCGCGCGGTTGCCGTCGTCGATGCCATTGATCGTGCGGCCTGCGAGGAACCGGTCGCGGAGGTAG
>CAITDI010000015.1 GCA_903891095.1 uncultured bacterium
AACTCGGTGAACGACACGACGCTGCGGATCGGAGTGCCGTCGTCGTCGGTCATCGTGAAGTAGCTGATCACGAAGGTGAGCCAGCAGAGGATCGCGGCGGTGACGCAGGCGGCGATGTAGGTCGCGCGCCGGGGCGGCGAGTCGAGGAGCCGGATCGCGGCGAAGTAGCCGACGGTGATCGTCGCGCCGTTGAGCGCCGCGCCGATCGGGAGGATGATCCATAGGTTGAGCCCGCGCATCTGCCCATCGGCCAGCGACTCGAGGGCGTGGATCGCGACCGAGAGCACGATCGCGACGACGATGCCGATGCCGATCACGAGGCCGGGCTTGGTGCCTTGGCGGTCGATGAGCATCGCGTCGGTGGGGCCGGTGTGGACGGGGCAGCGAGCGTTGTTGCGAGCTGGTGCTGGGTTCGGCGTGTGGGCTTCGCGCCGGCCGACTCGACGGCTGCGGTAAACGCGGGAACGAGCGCGTTGTCCGCGCAGGCCTCGCTGCAGTAGTGGATGCCGGCGACCTTGAGGCCGCTGAGGAGCATTCGCTTGTCGCACTGTGCGCATTTCGCCATGGCGGGCAGAGTAGCGTGGGGAGCGGGAATGTCAGCGGGGGGCAGTTAGGATGGCGTGCATGACGTCTCTACCGAATGGCGAATCATCATCAGGCTCAGCAGAAGCAGGCTCCGACATCAAGCGCCTCCAGCAGGCGATCCTGCGCTTTGCGGCTGAGCGCGAGTGGCAGCAGTTCCACGACCCGAAGAACCTCGCGATGGCCGTCGCCGTCGAGGCGGGCGAGCTGATGGATCACTTCCGCTGGGTGCCGAACGACCGCGCGCTGGCCGCGCTCGACGACGCGCGCACGCGCGAGGGCGTGGAGGACGAGGCGGCGGATGTGATGATCCTGCTGCTCGAGTTCGCGTCGGTGTGCGGGATCGACATCGCGCGCGCGGTGGAGAGGAAGATGGAGAGGAATGCGGTGAGGTATCCGGTGGACCTGGCGCGGGGGAGGGCGGTGAAGTGGGATAGGTTGGGGGATGAGCCGTCCGCTGACAATCAGTAGAATCCGCGAATGCTGCTCGATGTCGAGACCTTCCGACGACGTACCAAGTTCGAACTTGACCAACTGGTCGATGACCTGCAGCGCGAGACGCATCGATCCACGCCTGCAGAGCGGGCGGCTTGGCGCGCGTCGCTTCCGATCTTCGCCGAGGTGGTGTCGCACCCGTCGCTGCGCGGATTCCACTTGCACGTCGGCGGCCGAGGGGAACTCATGGTCGAGTACAAGCTGCCGGCGTCGCCATCTTGGGCAGACGTCATTCTGCTTGGTCGCGGCCCTAGTGGCCCGGCTGCCGTGGTCGTCGAACTGAAGGACTGGGATATCAAGAACGACCGCTCAGGGGAGCGCGAGTGTCTCGTGCGACGGCCGCATGGCGAGGCGCTGCATCCTTCGGACCAGGTGAAGGGATACACCGAATACTGCCGCCGATTCCATAGCGCCGTGCAGGAGTGCGAAGCGGAAGTGGCCGGCTGTGTGTTCTTCACCTTCGCATCGTCGGCGGATGTCTATGCGGCGGAACCACATGGACGACTTGTTGAACGCTATCCAGTTTTCGCGCGCAACCAAGTCGACATGGAGGAGCGATTTCCGCGGTACCTCGCCGAGCGCCTTGTTGAACCCGACGAAGCGTTCGCGAAGAAGTTTCACACAGGCGTCTACAAGCAGGACCGCGGATTTGTGAAGCAGATATCAGCCGCGATCAAACGCCCTGAGACAAGCCCGTTCGTACTGCTTGATCGGCAGCGCGAAGGATTCGAACTCTGCATGGCTTGCGTCGGTCGTCGGCTCAAGCCCGCGCGGCCCTCCGCGAAGACCGAGACGGGTAAGAGCGTCATCGTGATCGAGGGTCCACCCGGGTCGGGAAAGTCGGTCATCGCAGCGCATCTGTGGGCGACTCTCGGGGCTGACGAGCAGATCGCTGGCAGTGTCGTGCTGACGACGACATCGAGTTCGCAGCGTACGAATTGGGAGGAGATGTTTAACCGTGCATGCGGCGAGCGGTCGGCTCGGGGAGTCGTCGTGGCGGCGAACCAGTACAACCTCGGTCTGAATCAGTCATGGCTTGCAAAACGGCGTTCGGAGGGAACCCCATGCGAGATCGCTTCATGGCGCGAAAACTTGAAGCTGTTTCTCGCGGATTCGCCGCGACTGAAGTGTGAAGACAACGCGTTCGCGGTTTCCATCGTCGACGAGGCGCACGCGTTGATCGACCCCACGGTCGAGGACCGACAGGGCATGTCCGCGTCAGGTTGGATGCTGCACGCGGGACCGCAGGCTTGGCACGTGGTTCGCGCGTCGCGGGTCTCCATCTTCCTTCTTGATCCGGACCAGAGCTATCGCGACAACGAAACCACGACCGTCGAGCGCATTAAGGCATTTGCCGAGGAGTTCGGCGCGGATTTTACTCGCGTGAGCCTTTCTGGCTCGCAGTTTCGATGCAGTGGGTCGGTTGAGTACATGAACTGGGTTGAGCATGCTCTGTCGATCACGCGCGGGACATCGGGGGCGGAGCGCGTTCGTGTTTCGAATGCCTGGCTGCGTGAGCGCGGCGGACCCTACGAGTTCAAAGTTTTCGACGATCCGCAGGCACTCGAGGATGCTCTGCGCCCGAAGATTGCCGATGGGCACAGTGCGCGACTCATCGCGTCATACGCGCGCGAGTGGAAGACAGGCGAAGCGCTGCGGCCACATTCGCTTCCAGATGCGGAGAAGGACTTCAACATCCGTTTCGTGCGCGGAGGTCAGCCTCGTTCATGGGCGCGGATTTGGAACTACGCACCTAAGCAGGACTACTCGTTGTTCATTCAGGCGCCAGCGGGCAGTCCTGCTGCGACCGATCCGCTCGGCGAGGTGGGCTGCCCGTATGTGATCCGAGGATTTGACTTCGATTATGTCGGATTGCTTTGGTTCAGTGATCTCGTGTGGCGTGGAGATCGCTGGAAGGTGAATCTCGAACATGTCCATGAGTCGGCGTGGCGTCTTACGCTGTCGGCCGCGCGAAAGAAGCGAGCCGGTGCCGAGGAGGCGGTCGTGGAACGATTGAAGCGCGGCTACCGCATCTTGCTGAGCCGTGCGATGCGCGGAACGTATGTGTGGTTTGAGGATCAGGAGACGAGGGCGAAGGTGGTGAATTTGCTAGAGCAGCCAGGAACTTAAATTCGGCGCGCGCAAGTGATCGAACGGGCTGCCCGCCCGACCCTTATCGATCCCGAAAAACAAACCACCGCGCCTCCCGGCGCGGTGGTCGTTTGATCAGCAATCACTCAACTCTCTTCTCAGAGATTCCCCCGCCTCTCCTGCTCAATCTCCAGGCTCTCAAACAGCGCCTTGAAGTTCCCCTTGCCAAAGCTCTGCGATCCGCGCCTGCAGATGATCTCGAAGAACAGCGTCGGACGGTCCTGCAGCGGCTTGGTGAACAGCTGCAGCAGGTACCCCTCGTCGTCCGCATCCACGAGGATCCCGAGGTCCTTCACGCGCGCGTGGTCTTCCTTCACGATCTCGTGGCCGTGCTCGGTGAGCATCTTGTTCACGCGGTTCCACACCGTCTGGTAGTACGCGTCGGGGATCGTGAGGAAGTCGACGCCGCGGCGGCGCAGCTCGGTGATCGAGTGCAGCTCGTCGTCGGTGCGCAGCGCGAGGTGCTGCACGCCGGGCGTGTTGTCGTGCCAGTCGAGGTACTCCTGGATCTGGCTCTTCTTCTTGCCCTCGGCGGGCTCGTTGATCGGCATCTTGATCAGGTGGTTGCCGCTGGCCATGACCTTCGACATGAGCGCCGAGTACTCGGTGCCGATGTCCTTGTCGTCGAAGTGCTTGAACATGGCGAAGCCGAGGACCTCCTCGTACCACTTCACCCAGTGGTTCATCTTGCCTTCCTCGACGTTGCCGACCGCATGGTCGACATACTTCAGGCCGCACGGGTTCGCCTTGTTGTAGGCGTTGGGCGCATAGCCCTCGACCTTGCGGAAGCCCGGCATGAACATCCCGCCGTTCTTGAGGTTCGGCAGGCTGTACGCGCCCGTGCGCGACACGAAGGTGTGCTGCGCGCGGCCGTAGGTCTGGATCGTCGCGAAGGTGACCGAGCCGTTGGCGTCGGACCAGGTCTGCGGCTCGGCGGCGCTCTTGCCGCCGTTCTTGATCGCCTGCTTCCACGCCTTCTCGGCGTCGAACACGGTCAGCGCGAGGTCCTTCACGCCGTCGCCGTACTGCGCGGACTCGCGCGCGGCGGGGCCGTCCTTGGTGAGCGAGCTCTCGAGGATGATGCGGATGTTGCCCTGCGTGAGCAGGTACATCGCGCGGTCGCGCGAGCCCGTCGTGAGGTCCGCGATCTGCTCCACCTGGAAGCCGAACGCGCTCGCGTAGAAGAACGCGGCCTGCTTGGCGTTGCCGACGTAGAAGCGCACGTGGTCGACGTCGATCAGTTGCAGCGGATCGGTCGAGGTCGAGACACCGGAGGACGGGCTGAGCGTGGTCATAGGCCGCGATTCTAGTCCGATTCCCGTTCGCCGCTCAAGCGGTGTTCGGGCGTGCTACGCTCCGATCGTGTCCAACGCACCCGCTCGACCCGACTACGCGCCCGAGAATCGCTCGAAGAACGCCGGCAAGATCGTCGCGATCAGCGTGTTCGCGCTGCTTCTCCTCGGCGGCCTCGCGACCTTGGTCGTGGTGATGACGCGCGGCAGCTCGGGAATCACGCCGCCTAAGCAGCAGATTCCCTCCGCGCGCAACCAGGCCAATCCGCAGTAGCGCCGAGCAGCGCTCAGTAGCGCAGCAGCGACTCGGTCCGCAGCCCGCCCAGCACGCCGCGGCCCTTGAGGAACTCGAGCTCGATCAGCACGCTCGCGCCGACGATGGTCGCGCCGAGGCCTTCGGGCCCGAGCAGCTTGATGCTCGCGGCGAGCGTTCCGCCAGTCGCGAGCAGGTCGTCGACGAGCAGCACGCGCGTCCCCGGCTTGACCGCGTCGACATGGACATGCAGCTGGTCGGTGCCGTACTCGAGCGCGTACTCGATCGACTTGGTCGTGTACGGCAGCTTTCCCGGCTTGCGCACGGGCACAAAGCCCGCGCTCAGCGCCGTCGCCACCGCCGTGCCGAAGATGAACCCGCGGCTCTCGGGTCCGACGACCACGTCGATCCGCTCGTTGCGGAACGGGTTCGCCATGAGCTCGATCGCAAGCGCCAGCCCCGCGGGATTCGCAAGCAGGGGCGTGACGTCCTTGAACACGATGCCCTTCTTGGGGAAGTCGGGCACGTCGCGGATGAGACTCGTGAGCTGCGGCAGCATGGTGCGCGAAAGGTAGCGGAAGCCGCCGCCCCGTGCCGTTATGATCGCCGCATGTCCGAAGCAGGCGACAGCACCAAGCGCAAGAGCACGATCGAGGTCGTCGAACCGATCGGCAAGCGCGTCCTCATCCGCAAGGACGAGGACAAGAAGGTCACCAAGCAGGGGCTTCATCTGCCCGACAAGATCGAGATCCCGACGATCACCGGCCGCGTCGTCGCCGTGAGCGCCGAGATCGAGCGCGACGAGAACTACCCGATCAAGCGCTACGACCGCGTGCTCTTCAACCCGAAGCACGCGATCCCCGTCGACTTCGAGGGCGACAACCGCCTGTTCGTGATCCCGATCGAGGACGTCGTCGCCGTGTTCAGGCGGGAGAACGGTTGAGCGGAGTTTCGGCGCAGATCGATCCGCTGCCGATCGAGCCCGTCCGCGGGCCGCTCTCGGCCGCGATCCGCGTGCCTGGATCGAAGAGCCTCTCCAACCGCCACCTCGTGCTCGCGGCGCTCGCGCGCGGAGAGACGCGCTTGCGCGGACTCCTCGCGTGCGACGATTGCGATCGCCTCCTCGCGGCGCTCGACGCGTGCGGCGTCGCGCATCGCATCGAGCAAACGACCGGCGACGTGATCATCACCGGCGGCGCAGGACGCCTCCCGCGCGGCGCATCGGTCAACCTCGGCGACGGCGGCACGCCGACGCGCTTCATGCTCGCGCTCGCCGCGCTCGCCGACGGCGACACGATCGTCGACGGCAGCGCCCGCATGCGCGAGCGGCCCGTCGCCGAAGGCGTCGAACTCCTCCGTGCGCTCGGCGCGCGCATCGAATACATCGAAGCCGAAGGCCGCCTCCCCGTGCGCATCCGCGGCGGCACGCTGCGCGGCGGCGCGATCGAAGTCGGTCGCACGGCGTCGAGCCAGTTCGTGAGCGCGCTCATGCTCGTCGCGCCCGCGCTTTCTCAGGGCGTCGACATTCGCTTCACCGACGCGCCGACAAGCGCGTCGTACCTCGAGCTCTCGCTCGCCGCGCTCGCAGCCGCGGGCGTGAACGCCGAGATCACGCGCGGCCCCGTCCTTCTTTCAGCCGCCACGCTCGGCGGCGGACTCGCGCGCATCGCGATCGCGCCGCAGCCGATTCGCGCGGGAGCGATCGACATCGAGCCCGACGCCTCGAGCGCCGTCTATCCCGCGGCCGCCGCCGTCCTCTGCGGCGGAACCGTCGCGCTCGACGGCCTCCCGCGCCACAGCGCGCAGCCCGACATCGCGTTCCTCGACGACATCGCCATGCGTGGCGCGCGCGTCGAGGTCGTCGCGCGCGACCGCGACACGCCGCCGACCGCCACGCGCGTGTCCGCGGGCGAGCACCTGCGCGGCCACGACGCGAACTACGCGCGCATGCCCGACGCCGCGGTGATGGCGATGGTCCTCGCCGCGTGCGGCGACGGGCCGAGCCTGTTCACGGGCTTGGGCACGCTGCGCGTCAAGGAGTCCGACCGCATCGCCTCGGTCGCCGCGGGTCTGCGCGCGCTCGGCGGCACGGTCGAGACCGGCGACGACTGGGCGCGCGTGCACCCCTTGCCATTGCGAATGACGCCCGCTTCGATCGATACCGTCAACGACCACCGCATCGCGATGGCTTTCGCCGTCCTCGGCCTCGCGCGCGAGGGCGTGTCGATCGCCAATCCCGCGTGCGTCGGAAAGAGCTGGCCGGGATTCTGGTCCGCACTCGACTTGCTTCGGAGCACCACATGACGCGACAATCGGGCTCCATGAGTCGCAAGGCCATCAAGTACGGAATGTTCTGGCATTTCGCCAAGCGCATGTTCAGGCGCAGGCGGCTCGCGATCGGCACGCTCGTGTTCTCCGTGCTCTCGGCAGGCGGCCTCGCGGCGGGACTGATGGCGATCGGTCCGGTCATGCAGCTCATCCTCGCGGACGACTCGAACTCGAACCTCCGCACGGCCGTCGAGTCGAAGCTCGCGGCCAGCGCGTTTCTCGCAGGCATCGTCCCGCACGCGCTCGTCGAACTGCTGCCGACCGACCGCCTCGCGGGCGTCGCGGTGATCCTCGGCGGACTCTGCATCCTCACGATCCTCGGCGCGATCGCGAACTTCCTGCACCAGTACTGCTCGCTCACGCTGTCGATGGTCACCGTCGCCGAGATCCGGCTCGACGCGTTCCGCCACGCGCTGCGGCTGCCGCTCGGCACCGTGCTGCGCCGCGGACCGACCGACATCGTCTCGCGCATCACGCGCGACTCCGCCGAGCTCGAGCGCGGATTCAGCGCGCTCACCTCGAAGGCGCTCGCGCAGGTCACGAAGGGCATCGGCGCGTTCGCCGCCGCGGTGTGGTTCGACTGGCGCCTGACGATCGCCGCGGTCGTCGTCGCGCCGGTCATGGGCTTCGTGCTGCGAAAGTTCGGCAAGCGCATCAGCCGCAGCAGCCGCAACACGCTCGCCGCCTACGAGGAACTGCTCCGCACCTCGAACGAATCGATGCAGGGCCTCCGCGGCATCAAGACCGCGACCGCCGAGCGCAACGCGCGCCATCGCTTTGGCCGCGCGAACCGCGCCGTCGTCCACGCCGACCGCCGCGCGCGCGTCGCCCGCGCGATCTCCGCGCCGGTCATCGAGACGCTCGCGATCTTCGTGATCGCGGGCCTCGCGTTCATCGCCGCGCACGAGATCATCGCGGGCCGCATGCGCTTCGACGCGTTCGTGCTCACGCTCGGCTCGCTCGCGGTCGCGGGCGGCAGCTTCCGTCCGCTCACGGGGCTCCTCAACGACATCCAGGCGAGCGCCGCGCCCGCCGAGCGGCTCAACGAGATCCTCTCGATCCCCGCCGAAGGCATGCGCGAGCGCGACCTTCCCGCGCTGCCGCGCCACACGCGGTCGATCGACTTCGACAGCGTGCGCTTCCGCTACGAAGGCGCCGAGCGCGACGCGCTGCGCGGCGTGTCGCTCTCGATCCGTCACGGCGAGTTCGTCGCGATCGTCGGTCCGAACGGCTGCGGCAAGACCACGCTCGCGAGCCTGGTCACGCGCCTGTTCGATCCGACCGAGGGCTCGGTGCGCGTCGACGGCAGCGACGTGCAGGGCGTGAGCCTCGTGTCGCTCCGCAAGCAGATCGGCGTCGTCCCGCAGGATCCGCTGCTCGTGCGCGGAACGATCCGCGAGAACATCGTCCTCGGCCTCGACACGACCACGGGTCCCGAGGTCGACGCTGCGATCGCGCGCGCGCTCAAGCTCGCGCACGCAGCGGGCTTTGTCGCCGCGCTTCCGAAGGGGCTCGACAGCACGCTCGGCGAAGGCGGCAGCGGCCTCTCGGGCGGCCAGCGCCAGCGCCTCGCGATCGCGCGCGCGCTCGTGCGCGATCCGGCATTGCTGATCCTCGACGAAGCCACCAGCCAGATCGACGCCGAGAGCGAGGCGCAGATCTCCGCGGCGATCGACGAGTTCCGCGCAGGCCGCACGCTGATCGCGATCGCGCATCGTCTCTCGACCGTGCGCAGCGCCGACCGCATCGTGGTCATGGAGGACGGCGTGATCACCGACGTCGGCACGCACGCCGCGCTGCTCTCGCGCTGCGAGCTCTACCAGCGGCTGGTGTCGACGCAGCTTGTCGGGTGATTCGCCCTGCGGAAATGCCCCCGCGGCCTTCCTGCTAGAGTGCGGTCGGAGCCAAACCGTGGGATTTCCTGACTTCCTCCGCAACTTCATCGGCGCCGCGCCGCGCTCGGAACTCGACGCCGTGCGCGCCGCCGTCGACAGCGCCGCCGAGGCCCGCGCCGCCGCCGACGAGATGAAGGCGCTCGTCGCGCAGGTCCGCGACGGCCACCTCAAGACGGTCGAGGATGTGCAGAACGAGCTCACGAGGCTCTCGCAGCGCGTCGAGGCGATGCCCGAGATGCGCGCGCAGCTCGAGACCTTCGTCCACTCGCTCGGCCGCACGATGACCGGCGCCGCCGACCGCCTCGACCAGGTCGACAACCGCATCGAGCGCCTCGAGCAGCAGGCGCGCTCGCAGACCGAGATCATCGCGCTCTCGCGCACCGAGCTCGACCGCCAGGGCCGCGTGATCGCCAACCTCGAGGGCCAGATGAAGATGCTCGAGGAGGCCGTCACGCGCCTCATCGCCGTCGCCGACCGCTCCAACGAGACCATGCGCGAGATCGACGCGCGCCGCACGCGCGGCGACCGCTTCGAGCGCAACAGCATGATCATCATCGGCGTGCTCGCGCTGCTCCTCGCCGTCGCCCTCTTCAAGTGAGGTGATGCAATGAGGCTGCCGCGATGATCGATGCGACCGACAAGCCAGCCAAGCGCAGGGTGTCGCCGCTCCAGCAGGCGATCGGGCTCACGTTGTCGCTCGCGCTGATCTGGGCGATCTTCGGGCGTGATCATGCGGAGCAGACGGCGCCGCCGGCGTCTGCGCCAACCGTCGCGGCCGTCGTGCCCGCGCCACGCGTTGCCTCGCTGAGTCCCGCGATCACCGACTCGCTCGCCGAGCTCGGGCTCGCGGCGCATGTCGTCGGTCGCAGCG
>CAITDI010000016.1 GCA_903891095.1 uncultured bacterium
GATCGACTTCTCGCGCTCGGCCAGGAGCTTCGCCGTCGCCGCCTCGCGTTCGGCCAGGCTCGACTCGAGGACCTTCGCCTCCTGCTCGGCCTTCGCGCGTGCACGCGACTGCTCGTCGGCGCGCGCACGCTCGGCATCGGCCTGCGCACGCATGTCGAGCGCGGCCTGCTGCGCCGCGGCCAGCGACGCCTTCGCGCCCGCCTCCGACTGCTGCGCCGACGACAACTGCCCGCGCAGCACATCGCGCTCGCGCTTGATGCCCTCGAACTCCGCGCGCACCGCGTCGTTCGCAGCCTGCTCCGCCGCTCCGCGCGTGCGCGCGAGCAGGTTCGCGATGATGTATCCGGCAGCGCCGAACAGCGCGCCACCGATGCCAATTCCCACCAGCAATGAGGTTCCGTCCATGGGCGCCATCCTAGCGATGACGCCACACCGCGCCACGAAAATCGCGACACTGCGCGATCCCGCGCGCGAGCCCTCCATGCCGATCCGTTACCACAGCGACCTCACCGGAATCCTCGTCCTCGACAAGGACCTCGGCATGAGCTCGATGCGCGCGATCGAGATCGCCCGCCGCCGCGCGGGCCGCGCCAAGGCCGGCCACGCGGGCACGCTCGATCCGCTCGCGACGGGCGTGCTCATCGTCGCGTTCGGCAAGGCGACCAAGGCCATCGACCAGCTCATGGCCACCGAGAAGCGCTACGAGACCGACGTCGATCTGTCCGCGTTCACCGCGACCGACGACCGCGAGGGCGAACGCCGCGAGGTCGCGGTCGCCACGCCGCCGTCGCGCGAGGCGGTCGAGCGCGCGCTCGGCGGATTCCTCGGCGAGATCATGCAGCGTCCGCCGTCGTTCAGCGCGATCCACATCGACGGCAAGCGCGCGTACAAGATTGCCCGCGACGCTGCGCCCGAAGACGCGCCCGTCGAGATCCCCGCGCGCAAGGTCGTCGTCCACGAGATCGCGCTGCTCGACTACGCGTGGCCGATCGCGCGCGTCGCGATGCGCACGGGCAAGGGCTTCTATGTGCGCAGCCTCGCGCGCGACCTCGGACTCGCGCTCGGCACGGGCGGCCACTGCGCCACGCTGCGGCGCACCGCGGTCGGGCCGTTCACCGCGGCCATGGCCAAGCGCCTCGAGGATCTCCCCGAGGCGATCGATGCGTCCTGCGTGATGTCGCTCGAAGATGCGCTCGCCGCGATGCGCGCGGCCGATGCGAACGGCGTCGTCACTGCGCCGAAGGCGTGATTGGCGCGACCGAATCGGGCTCCGCCATCGCCTTCGCGCGCGCGCGGCGGTCCTCGCGGTAGCTCGTGATCACAAACAGCGCCATGCCCGCGAGCAGCAGGACATCGGCGCCGTTGAACACCCACGGGAACACATCCGACGTCGAGTTGCCCGGCCACATCCAGCCGTTCGGCAGCTGCCAGCCCGGCAGCATGTGCATGAAGTCGCGCACCGCGCCGTAGAAGATGCGGTCGCAGAGATTGCCAAGGCCACCCGCGAGGATCAGCCCGATCGCGACATGCGACGCGCGCATCGAAGCCCGCGTCCCGCGCGCGAAGAGCGCGACCGCCGCGACGGTCGCCAGCGCGGTGAACGCGATGAACAGCTCGCGGCGGTTCTGCCCGATGCCGAACACCGCGCCGTGGTTGAGCACGAGCCTGAAGTCGAGCAGGTCGAACGGAATCGCAACCACGCGCTCATGATGCGGCACGATGAACGACGGATCCTCGAGGACGCGCTCGCGCGTCAGCTCGACGGGATAGCCCGCGACATGCTCGAACGCCCACGACTTCGACCAGAGGTCGATCACCAGGCCGCCGACGAACACCCCGAGCAGCGTGCACCACGCGGCGGGCGACCGCCACGCAGGAGGGTCCTGCGGCGTGTTGCTGGTGTCCGACTGTTCAGCGTGCATGGATGCGGGCGGCGATCAGCGCGAACCGCTGGATTCGGCGATGCGCTCGGCCTCGATGGTGTACTTCGCCCACGGCTTCGCGTCGAGACGCGCCTTCGAGATCGGCTTGCCGGTCATCTGGCAGACGCCGAAGGTCTTGTCCTCGATGCGCTGCAGCGCGGCGTCGATCTCAGCGAGGATCGCCCGCTCGGTCTCGGCCATGCCCAGCGTGAAGTCCTGGTCGTACACGTCCGAGCCCATGTCGGCCATGTGCACCGGCATGTTCGAGAGGTTGCCGCCCGACGAACGGAGCGCCTCGTCTTCCATGCCCGAGAGCATGCCGAAGAGCTGGCGGCGCTTGACGAGGAGCAGCGCGCGGTACTCGTCGAGCTCCTTCTTGGTCAGCTTGGTCTTGATCTCGCGGATCTGCTGCTCGCTCGGAGCAACGGTGACCTCGGCGGCGGCGGTCTTCGACTTCTTCGCGACCGTGATGCCCTTGGTCGAGATCGCGCGCACGCGGCGACCGTTGATGATCATGAACTCGCCGGTCGAGCCGCGAGCGATCGCGACGGCGGCGGCGGCTTCGGCGACGGACTTGTGCTGCGAAACGTCGATCGGTCCCTTCTTGGGGACGTACGGCGTGTCGTTGGGGTCCTTCTCCTTGCCCTTCGCGTCCTTGGCCTTGGCGTCCTTGCCCTTCGACTTCAGGTCCGCGGCCTTCGCGTCAGCCTTCGGTGCGGGCTTGGTTTCAGCCTTGGTCTCGAGCTTGGTCTCGGTCTTGCTCGCGCCCTTCGCGGGCGGCGGTGCCGTCTTGCCGTTGGTCTTCGCCACGGGAGCGGCAGCAGCCTTCGCGGCAGGAGCAGGAGTCTTTGCTGGAACAGGCGCGGTCTTGCCGTTGGTCTTGGCGCCGTTGGTCTTGGCGGCGGGAGCGGGAGCAGTCTTCGCGGGAGCCGTCTTGGCTTGAGTAGTCTTGGCTGGAGCAGTCTTGGCGACAGGCTTCGCAGGAGCGGGCTTGGCAGCCGGCTTCACTGGAGCGGCCTTCGCGGCGGGCTTCGCTGGCGCCTTCGCGGGTGCTGCCTTGGAGGCAACCTTCGCAACTGGCTTTGCAACTGGCTTCGCGACAGGCTTTGCAGCCGGCTTGGCAACAACCTTGGACGCGACAACCTTGGACGCAACAACCTTGCCCGCCGGCTTGCCAGCAGTCGACGGCTTCTTGCCCGGATCCTTCTTCGCCGTATCTTTCTTCGTCGCCAAGAGTGAGCTCTCTCTCCCGTATCGGGGTTGGTGGTCAGACCGCGCCCTTCAAGGGGTCGGGAGCGTAGCAGCGACCCATCGAACCGTCAAAAACCCCCGATGATTGAGGGGGTGCAAAGGCCCAAAGGGCGCCCGACTTGGCGTCTTGACGCGGCCGCAGGCTCGAAAAGCCGCACGAATCCCCCGATGTGACCGAGGCAAAGCCCCCCGCCACCGCTCAGGACAGGCTCGCCGCGAGCTCGTCGCGGAACGCGCCCATCTTGCGGAACTTCTCGTAGCGCTGGCGGACCAGGGTCTCGGGGTTGACCCGCGACAGCTCGCGCAGGCGGTCGACGATCCAGTTCTGGAGCGTGTCAGCGGCCTTGCGGGGGTCGCGGTGGGCGGCTCCGAGCGGCTCGGGGATCACGTCGTCGACGAGGCCGTTCTCGAGGTTGCGCCGCGCGGTCAGCGCGAGGCACTCGGCGGCCTTGTTGTTGGTCTGCTCGTTGGCTTCCTTCCAGAGGATGGCCGCGCAGCCCTCGGGCGAGATCACCGAGTACCAGGCGTGCTCGAGCATCGCCACGCGGTCGGCGACCGCGATGCCGAGCGCGCCGCCCGAACCGCCCTCGCCGATCACGATCGAGACGATCGGCGTGCGAAGGCGGCTCATCTCCAGCAGGTTCACGGCGATCGCCTGCGCCTGGCCGCGCTGCTCGCTGCCGAGGCCGGGGTAGGCGCCAGGCGTGTCGACGAGCGTCACGATCGGCAGGCCGAGCTTCTCGGCGAGCTTCATCTTGAGCATCGCCTTGCGGTAGCCCTCGGGGTGCGCGCAACCAAAGTGCGCGGCGACCTTCTCGGCGACCGTCTTGCCCTTGTTGTGGCCGATGAACATGCACTTCATCGAGCCGATGCGCGCAAAGCCGGTCACGATCGCGGGATCGTCTCCGAAGGCGCGGTCGCCATGGAGCTCGCAGAAGTCGCGGCAGATCATCGACATGTAGTCGTTGGTCTGCGGGCGCAGCGGATGACGCGCGATGCGCACGGTCTGCCACGGCGTGAGGTTCTGGTAGATCTTGCGGAGCATGCTCTCGCGCGTCTCGTTGAGCTGCTTGAGCTCGGACGCGTAGCGCTCGGCGTCGGGGCGCTCCTCGATCGCGTCGATCTGACGCTCGATCTCAAGGATCGGGTTCTCGAAATCGAGTTGGTAGAGCGGGCTGAAGCCAGGTCGGGGCATAGGCGGAGAGTGTAACGCGAGCCGCGATGGCGCGACCGCCTCATGGCGAGTTCGAGCACGACCCACACCGCGCGGGTCCCGAAACTCGTTACGGTGGCAGGATGCTTCCGAGGCTCGTCATCGTTGGATTTGGCAATGTCGGACAGGCACTTGTCCGTGGCGCGATCGCGTCCGGAATCGCCGCGCCCAGCGAGATCGGGGCGATCGACTCCGACTCGAGCAAGCTCTCCGAGGCCCGCGAGATCGGCCTGCGCGTGGTCGATCACCGCGCGATCGCCGAGGCGGAAGTCGTGGTGCTCGCGGTCAAGCCGCAGCGCTTCGCGGAGGCCGCGGCTTCTGTCGGAGCCGTCGCGGCCGATGGCCCGCTGGTCGTGTCGGTGATGGCGGGCGTGCGCAGCGATGCAATTCGCTCGGCACTCGGCGGCGCCGCGCGCGTGCTGCGCACGATGCCGAACACCCCTGCCGCCGTGCGCCGCGGCATCACCGCGATCGCGTCGGACGCGAAGGTCAGCGAGGCGGACTTCCTGCGCGCGGAGCAGCTGTTCACATCGGTCGGAAGCACAGTGCGCGTGCCAGAGTCGCTGTTCGACGCGGTGACCGCGGTGAGCGGCTCGGGTCCGGCGTTTCTCTTCCGCTTTCTCGAGGCGTGGACATACGCGGCCGAGGAGATCGGCCTTCCGCCCGAGACGGCACGCGCGCTCGCGCGCGAGACGCTGATCGGTTCGGCCGCGCTGCTCGATGAGACGCGCGAGGAGCCAGAGGTGCTGCGCGCGAAGGTCACGAGCAAGGGCGGCACCACGGCCGCCGGCATGCTGCGGCTCGACGACGTCGGCGCCCGCGCCGGTGGACTCGACGCGCTCATGGTCGAGTCGCTCAAGGCCGCGCGCGATCGCGGCGCCGAGCTGGGAAAGTAAGGCGCTGGGAGAGTAAGGCCCCGGGAAAGCAAGGCCCTGGGAAACTAAGGCACTGAAGGGCGAGGCCGAGACGACGCGGGTTTCGAGTCGCCGTAGCCCGACCCCTCATCTTCGGTCTGCAGGATCTTCGGCCCTGGCGGTTGATGTGGCAATCCACGGTCCGCCGCTGGCGGGACCGAGGACACCCCGATTCGGATCGCCATCGTCAGAAGTCGCGTCGGCGGAAATACCACACGCCGATGCCGAGCAGCGCCAGCTCGAAGCCAAAGCTCGTGCCGACGACCCACCACACCGGGCGCGCGTCCATTTCCTTCTGGATCTCGGCGCTGAGCTTCTTCTCCGTCACGAACTGCGAGCGGAAGAATCCGCGCTGGCGGCGCGCGTTCTCATCGTCCTGCTGCGGTTCCTCGTCGGCGGGCGCGTTGTTCACGCGCACATCGAGCTCGCGCGCGACGAGGTTCGCCGTCTCGGTCGTCTTGGGCAGCACGGTCTTGAACGCAAAGAAGATGCCGTGCGCGAGGCGCCAGTTGCCGTCGTTGGCCTTCTGCTCCTCGAGCTTGGCCGCGAGACCAGACTTCGCTTCCTCGGTCTGCAGCGAGGCGAGCTTCTTCTCCATGCCCTCGATCTCGAGGCGCGATGCGGTCGCGCCGAACAGCGTGAACTGCTCGCCCGAATGCACCAGGAACACGAAGATCCAGAACAGGCACGCGACGATCACCGACGCGATCGGGGAGCGCGTGACCAGGCCGACCACCGCCTGCACCGCGAAGAGGTAGCTGAAGAACACCACCATCAGCGGCACCACGACGAAGAGCCCGATCTCCCACACGCCGCCGCGGATGCCGAGCACGAGGAACGCGAGCACCGCGAACACGCTCACCTGCAGCGCCGTGAACAGGAGGCCCGTCGCGAACTTGGTCAGCAGCAGGCGCGTGCGTCCGATCGGCTTCGAGAGCAGCGTGTCGACGCCGCCCGTCGCGAGGTCGGGGAACATCGACGCCGTCGAAAGCAGCGCGAGGATCGTCGAGATCCACGAGAGCCAGAAGCTCACGCCGACCGTGGTGATGATGAGCTTGTACAGCTTGCCGTCGGGAAAGAGCCGCGAGTTCACGCCGGGGATGCCGAGCGCGTAGCCAAAGATCGAGATGCCCTTCTCGTCGATGCCGATCGCGGCGACGGCGCCGATCACGACCGCGTTGAGGATGAGCGCGACCCAGAACAGCTTGCGCGCATTGAGCTCGCGGTACGCCGACACGAACTGCGCCCAGGTCTGGACGGCGAGGTCGCCGGCATCGAGCTTCTCACGGTGGAGCGGATGCATGTCAGCGTCCTCCCTTTGCGTCGGCGCCGGCGCCGGCTCCGGCTGCCGTGCCGGTGTTCACGTTGCCCGCGCCGACAGCCTTCGCGCGGCCGTCGACATCGCGCACGAGGCGCATGAAGAGATCCTCCAGCGACTCGCGGATCTCACGCACGCCGACGATCGCGATCTGCTCCGCGCGCAGGCGGTCGATCACCGACTGCACGAACGCGATGTCGTCGTTGCGGAACTCGACCGCGTGACGCGCGCTGCCGCCACTGCCCTGCTCGAGCAGCGGCGAAACGCGCGCGAACTCCGCGCACCACGCGGGCGCCGTGCCTTCGATGGTCACGCGCCACCGGCGGCTGTCGTCGGTGAGTTCCGCCATCGAGCCCTGGCGCTCGACCTTGCCCTTGAGCATGATCGCCACGCGGTCGCTCACCATCTCGACCTCGCCCAGCAGGTGGCTGTTGAGGAACACCGTGCGTCCCTGGTCGCGCATCGCGAGCAGCACATCGCGGATCTCGCGGCGGCCGACGGGATCGACGCCATCGGTCGGCTCGTCGAGGATCACGAGCTCGGGATCGTTCACCAGCGCGGCGGCGAGACCCGTGCGCTGCTGCATGCCCTTCGAATACGTGCCGACGCGGCGGTCGCCCCACGCGCCCATGCCGACGACATCGAGCATCTCGGCGGCGCGCGCGCGGCGCTCGGTGCGGCGCATCAGGCTCATCGCGCCGAAGAACTCGACGCACTGCCGACCCGTGAGGTACTGCGGAAACCGATGGTGCTCGGGCAAGTAGCCGACGCGCGCCAGCGTGGGCCGATGACCGACGGGCGCGCCGAGGATCGTGCCGCGCGCAGTGGTTGCGCGCACGATCGTGGTCATGATCTTGACGAGCGTCGACTTGCCCGCGCCGTTCGGGCCGAGGAGACCGAAGATCTCGCCGCGGCGCACCTGCATCGCGACGCCCTGCAGCGCGTGCACGCGGCCCGCGTACATCTTGGTCACGTCGGCGAGGTCGATCGCGAGATCGCTCGCGGCGCCGATGCGTGCATTCGTCATTGCGTTTGCCAAAGGAATCCCGAGTGGGTCCGAAACCATGGCGCGGAGTGTAGGGCGCGCCATCGCCTATCGTGCGCGAATGCTCCGCGGCGCGACGCCATCCTCGAGCCCTCGCATGGAATCCGGCACCGACGCCGACGACCTGCGCGCGCCGCAAGGCGCGAACACCGTCGCGTTCGCGGCGCTGTTCGCGCTCTCGAGCGCGTTCCTGTTCGCGGCGTACTGCATGGCGCGCGCGCTTGCGGGCGGATTCGGCGGCGACGCGGGCACGATCGCGACCTGCGTCGCGTCGGCCGCGGCAGCGTCGATCTTCCTCTGGTGGCTGGTGCCGTTCGCGGACTTTGCCGAGATCTTCTGGGTGCATCTCCCCGCCGATCGCCGCGCGCGCGAGGGACAGTGCCCGCACTGCGGCTATCCGCACGAGTCGCGCGCGACCTGCACCGAGTGCGGCCGTACGACCGAGCCGCTCGCTGCATGGACGCTCACCGCGCGCCCCGTGCGCAGGCTCGCGAGGATCCTCGTCGCCGCGCTCTTCGTCGGCTGCATCGCGGGCGAAGCATGGTGCCGGCTCGACGAGTCGCGCTTTGCCGACGAGCACGCGGCGGTGCGCGCGCCGTACTCGCGGGCGCGCGCGTTCCCCGCGTCGTTCGCACGGATGTCCGCCGACGAGCGCGGCGTGTTCACCAGCGAGGCGTGGCCCGACTTCCGCCGCGAGCGCGGATGGCAGCCCGCCGATCCCGCGCAGCGCAAGCGCGGCTGGGGCTGGCGCGACCGCGCGGAGTGAGCGACCGATTCCAAAAGCAACGCGGCGCGCACGATGGTGTCGTGCGCGCCGCGTGATGGAACTTGCTTGCGATCGGCGTCAGCCGAGCGATGGACTCGCTTGTCCTTCGAATCCTTGTCCTTCGATTACTTGTCCTTGAGCCCGCCCTCAGCGTTCGCGGTCTCGATCTTGGCCGTGCCGTCGAGCGTGGGCTTCGTGAGGCCCTTCGAGGACGCGGTCGCCGGCGCCGTCTTCTTGGCGGGAGCCGCGGCGGTCGTCGTCTTCTTCACCTCAGGCAGCGGGAACTGCGCGACAAGCTCAGGCTTGAGGAAGAAGTAGTACATCTTGCCGTTCGCGTACTGGCCGCCCGAAAGCAGCTCGGCCGCGGCGCCGTTGCCCATGTAGAGGTCGGCGCGACCAGCGGCGCGGATCGCTCCGCCCGTGTCCTGGTCGAACATGAAGTTCTTGTACTCGACGAGGCCGCGCGTGAAGGTGTTCGCCTTCGTGTCGACCATCACCAGGCCGCCGCGCGGGAAGATCGTCTTGTCGGTCGCGATCGACGCGTCCTCGTTGACGCGCGTGCCGAGCGAGCCCGCCGGCCAGCGGTCGTTCGGATACTCGGTGAAGAACACGTACGACTCGTTCTTCTTGATCTGCTCGTTCACGACGTCGGGGTTCGTCTTGTAGAGACGACGGATCGCGGAGAGCGAGAGCTGGTTCTTCTGGATCGCGCCCGCGTCGACGAGCGCCTTGCCGAGGCCGAAGTACGGACGGTCGGTCTTGCCCGCGTAGCCGACGTACATGACCGAGTTGTCGGGCATGATCAGCTTCGCACTGCCGTTGACATGGATGATGTAGACGTCGAGCGGGCTCTCGAGGTAGACGAGCTCGCTGCCCTTGAGCATGCCGCTCTCGTCGATCTCGGTGCGCGTCGGCCACGGCTTGGTGGTTCCGTCGGCCATGCGGCGGCCGAGCGGCTGACCAGTCGCGGGATCGGTCACGAGATCCGCGGGCCGCGTGTAGAGCGCGTGGGTAAAGCGCGCATCGGGCTCGCGGCTCGCGTTGAAGGTCGGCGAGTAGTAGCCCGTGAAGAGCACCTCGCGATCGGCCGTGTAGCCGACCGACTGCCACACGTCGAACATCTGGAAGAACTTCGCCTCGAAGTCCTTCGCGTTGGCCGAAGTGGTCAGCAGCTGCTTGAACGCGACGACGCTGGCAGAGGCCTGCTCGTGCGTGCAGACTTCCTCGTTCGTGCCCTGGTTCTTGAAGGGGAACCACTGCTTGCTCGACGGCTTCTGGAACCAGCCGATGCTCTCGTCAACCGAGCGCTCGAGATAGAAACTCTTGCGGCCGTACGCCGCCAGGACGTCAGGCATCGGCTCCCCAGGGAGCACCCTGACCAATCCCGGACCTTCGGTCGGGGCAAAGGGGTCCGACGGGACCTCCTTCGTGGTGCGGCATCCTGCCAGAACGATCACCGCCATAGCGGCGAGGGCGGCAGCGCGAAGCTTGCCGCCGAAAGTCGTGCGATCCATCATGGTGCGGACAGTATCGGGAAAATCTTGGACCTGCCCGCACAGATCGAGGGGCGCTCCGCCATTTCGCTTGGACGCGATTTCACTTCCGACCACGCTCGGAATCGGGGATATACTCCGTTCAGGAGATCAAATATGTCCACCGTCGTCACCAACGTCCTTGCCTTCAATCCCTTCGGAATGGAAATGGTCCTGCTCGTCCTGGGCCTGCTCATCTTCGGCCGTCGTCTGCCGGAGGTCGGCAAGTCGCTCGGTCAGGGCATCAAGGAATTCAAGAAGGGCATGAAGGACGACGACGATCACAACCACGAGCCGCGCCGCGAAGAGCCGCGCCGCGCGTCGCTGCCGCACGATCACGCGGCTGGCCAGACCATGCAGTCGGCCGAGCCGACCAAGACGGCTGCGCCCGTCGAGCACTCTCAGCAGCGCTGAGTGACGCTCCGAACCGAAACTCCGCAGCGGACGCGACTTGCGCGTCCGCTGTCTTTTTTCGCCGCTGTCGCTTTCACCGCGCCTGTTCGCGCGCCGCGACCAGTTCGCCCATCGCGCGGCCGAGCGCGTCGCCGATCAGCAGGTAGCTCTCGCCGTTGCCAAACCAGTGGTGGCCGTGGCCGGGATTCGGCGAGTCCTCCGGCTTGCGGAGGAAGTCGCGCGTCGCCACGAACCGCGTGTTGGCGGCGACCGCGGCGTTCGCGCACCCGTTGCGCTGGCCGTTGCGGAGATCCATGTTGTCCATGTTGCCTGTCTCGCCGACGACGAACGGCAGCGCCGCGCTGCCGAGTTCGCGACGCACGTCGGCGATCAGGTGCACGAGGTTCGACTCGTACTCCTTGGCGGCCTTGTCGTCGCAGCCGTCGTTCCAACCCTGGAACCAGATGAACCCGTCGAGCACGGGCGTGTGCTGCGCGAGCGCGGGGAACTGCTTGGGGATCGCGGCGAGCGCGGCGCGGTACTCGGCGATCATCTTGGCGTAGCAGGGCCCGACCTCGCCGCCGGCGCTCGGTGGGCGGAAGTCCTTCGCCAGGCTCTTGCCGCCCCACGCGGTCTTGATGAGCAGGACCGGCTCGTCGAACCTGGCGCCGAGCGCGCGGCCGATGCCGAGCTCGGGACCGAAGTGATGCCTGTCGTCGTACACCGCGAAGCCGACCGAAAGCGGACCAGCCTTCTGCGATCCGTGCTCGTTGAGGTACGAGACGAAGACGTCGTTGCGAACCGCCCACGCGCCGTCGGCCGCGCGCAGGTCGCCCCACTTGGGCTTGTTCGCAGGCGCGTCGACGAACTTGGCGAGATTGCCGCGGCCGCCGTTGTAGTCGCGCGCGTCATCGAGGTCGACGACGCCGTGGCCTTCCATGTTCGACTGGCCCGCGAGCAGATAGACGCGAAGGACGGGCGCGGGCACGGCGCCCGACGCGGCGCCCGTCTCGGCGCCCGAAGCGGACACGAACAGCTGCAGCGCGATCAGGAGCGCCAACGCGAAGGACGACCGAGAGAGTGCGTGATGCGACATCGGGGCAATGTAGCCCCACACCTACCCGCGGTTACGCGCCGCCGGCCAGATCGTCGCCGCCTTCGTCGCCATCGTCGCCACCGTCGACTCCGGGCGGCTTGACCGACACGATGCGGCTCTTGTCGAGCTTCACGCCCGACGCGGCGGCGATGTTCTGCAGCTCGATCAGCAGAGCATGGCGAACCTTGGACTCCGCGCCGTCGGTCGCCACGTTGAGATAGCCGCGCAGTTCGATCTGCGCCGTGCCCGAGCCTCCGAGCTCGGTCACGCCTACCTCGGTCCTGCTCGTGACGAGCAGGTTGTTGCGCACGACGTGCGATCGCACGTTGCCGATGAAGGTCTCGATCGCGGCCGGCGTCGCGCCTGCGGCGAGCGTGAGATCGACCGCGAGATGGCGGACACGACGCTTGCCGAGGTTGTTGATGATCGCGCCCGCGAGCTTGCCGTTCGGGACCACGACGAGGCTGTCGTCCGCCGTGCGCACGCGCGTGGAGCGGATGCCGACATCCTCGATGAATCCGCTCGCAAAGTTGCAGTCGATCCAGTCGCCGCGGCGGAACGGGCGGTCGGCCATGATCACGCCCGCGCCAAAGAGATTCGTCAGCGTCTCCCGCGACGCGAAGGCAACCGCGAGGCCGCCGAGTCCGACTCCTGCCAGCACGCTCGATGTCGGCATCGAGAAGTAGTACGCGATGTTGATGATCGCGGCGAACACGATCGCGATCCGCGCGCACGCGAGGAGCAGCGAGACCGCGAGGTCGTCGCCCGACCGCACCGTGCGCGCCGCCCTGGCCTGCAGCACGCCGCCAACCAGCGACACGATGTACCAGGCGAGATACGCGCCGCCCGAGAAGACCAGCGCCGCCACGACGGGCACCGAGAACTGACGGCTGTACGCGGGAATGCCGAGGATTCCAGGGAGCGGCGAGACAACCGTCGCCGTGACCACGACCGTCAACGCCCACGGCAGCAGGCGCGGCTGACGCTCCGGCGCGTTGGGAATCCGCCGCAGCTGCCGTACGAGCAGTCCGCTCAAGGCGCGCATGGTGAACAGCAGCGGCGGCAGGATGAGCACGAACGAGACCACCTGCCACGCCTCGAGTCGCCGCACGCGGGACATCAGCGCCGGCACGTTGTCCTTCACGAACTCGCGCAGCTTGAAGTAGGTCATCGGGGGCGCGAGCCTCGGCGGCGCGTCGATGTCGGGCGGGAGCTCGCTCACCGCCATGTAGACCTCGGGGATGTGCTGCACGGTCGCGCTGGTGAACTGCCACGGCGCGTCCGCTCCGGGTCCGCTCGGCGCGATCACGATCGAGCCGACGTCATGCACGAAGTGCACATAGGGGTCGCGCACCGAGCCGTCGTTCGAGATCGACTGGAGCCCGAGGAATCCGATGTGGTGCAGCGCGCGGCCGAGGTATCCCGCGACGAGCTCGCTGTCGTCGGCGCGCAGCGATTCGGGAAACGAGCTCAGGTCGAGCGTGGAGATCGCGAGGTCGTGACCGAGGCCGTCCCAGTCCGCCATGCCCACCATGAAGCTGCGCATCGCGTCGCGCGGGCTCCGCAGCTGCGTGAACGACTGCGCCGACGGCGGCGTGGCGCCGAAGACGGCCAGCAGCGCCTTGCGCGACGCCGCGACCGATTCCTCGCTCGGCACGACGATGTGCCACTCGCCCGCATCGTTGCGGCGCAGCGTGAGGGCGAGCACGGCATCCGAGCGCGGCTGCGTGAGCCGCAGCGTCACCGAACCAGACGGCGCGTCGACCGGCGTGTCCCACGCGCGGAACGTCGTGAGGTCGATGACATCGAAGTAGTCGCGCAGCCGGCGGAGCTGGACATCGGTCGACTCCGGCGCGTCGCCGGCCTCGAAATCGATCGCGCGCGCGGCGACGGTCCAGGAATCGGATCGTCCGTTGCGGGCCGCGTTTGCCGCGACAAGAAAGCGCATGAACGCCTCGCGGGGAGATCCGAGGCCGATCGCCTGCGCGATACCCGGCTCCTGGGTGCGCACTCCGTTCCACCAGCCGCGCCCGTCGGCGCGTCCGGTGAAGTCCTTGCCGCCGCGCCCGAGCACGAAGACGAAGTCGTCGGCGATCGCCGCGCCCCCGTTGCCATCCGAGATCCAACGGCCCTTGAGATGCGTGCCCTCGGCCTTGGCCTCGATGCGGCCGTGGTGCATCTGGTCGCGGCCGGTGACGACGTCGCCCTTCTGCTCGAGGATGAGTCGTCCGCTGCCTTCGCGCCAGTTCGTCTGCCAGACGCCGGACCAGTCGGTGGACGCCGCGACGGCGAGCGCCGAGGGCGAGAGCCAGCAGGCGCAGATCAGCAGGCAGTTCAGCAGGGATCGGATCGATCGGTTCATGGCCAAGACCTCGGGTTTCGTACCGAAGCCATCACTCAAGAGGAGCGATCCGATCCGGCGTTTGCAAATGTATCCGAACGCGGCGCTCGGTCAGCGCGCGGGAATCGTGATGAGCGGCGCGGGCGCCGACGGTCCCGACTGGATGCGGCTGAGCTGCATGAGCAGCGCGAGCGTGTCCTTCGAGCGGATGTCGTCGTTGGCGATGCTGTAGTACGAGCCCGCGTACTCGACGCACACCAGCGAGTCGGCCGGCGGCTTGTCCGAGACGCGCACGTCGATCTCCTGGCCGCCCGGCGTGGACTTTGCCCAGCTGGCGCGCTCGGCGGGAGTCTGCACGTCGCGCGAGGCGTTGAACATCGCGGAAAACAGCGAGCGGAACTGGAAGTGCTCCACGCCGATGGTCATCGTGCCCGCGCGAAGATCGAGACCCCCGTCCTTGCGGCCGACGATCGCGAGGTCGTCGCGCTCCTCCGCCTCCTTGAGCGTCTTGAAGAACTCGCGGAACTTGGGATACGACTCGGAGCTCGGGCGCCCGACCAGCCGTTCGCCGGAATCGAGCGTGACGGAGGCGACGAGCAGCTCGCCGAGCTTGGAGATCGGCCAGCCTGCGCGGATGAGCATCGCGAACGTCTGCGGCGTGATCTCGGCCATGAACTGCTGCACGTACTCCTTGCCCTCGACGGGCGTGTAGGAGATCGTCGGCTTGGAGGAGAACTTGTAGCTGCCGCCGATGTCGAACGACGACGGGTCGCCGCCGGGAATCGACACAGACGGGTCCGCCGAGATCGAGCTCTCGTACGACGCGGTCAGCGAGCCCGCCTGCATGAACAGCGGCGTCTCGCGGTAGTGCATGCGGACGAGGTTGAGCAGCATCTGCTGCGTCTGGTTGCCCTGCAGGATCGTGTTGAAGTCGGTGAAGTCGGCGCGCAGCGCCTGGTTCGCGACCTGGCAGCCCGACGCGGCCGCGACGGCGGCGCACAGCGCTGCCACGATGAGGTTGCGGGAGATGCGCGAGGGCTGATGCGTGCTGATGTTCATGAGGTTGGTCTCTGTTCGATGGCGGGCTGCTGTTCGGGATCGATCACTTCTGAGACGGCGTTTCGTCAGGCGTGGATGCAAGCGCGTCGTGCGCGAACTGCGGGCCGAGCCCGAGGCCTTCCTTGTCCGCGATGGCCATGACTTCCACGAGGAAATCGTGGCGCGCGGCCGCCTCCGCGCCGTCGGACGGCACGTCGAGCCAGGCGGTGCACTGCACCTGGATGCCATTGGCCAGGATGCCGGCGACGCCGATCGAGGTTCTGCCGGAGATGAACGCAGGGTTCGCCGCGATCCGATCGCGCAGCATCCCGATGAAGCGCTCGACGCGCTCGAGCGTCGCGCCTTGCATCACGGTCATCTGCAGGCTCAGCATGCGCGGCCTGCGCTTGCCGAGGTTGACGATGGTCGCCGCCGCCAGCGCCGCGTTGGGCACGACGACGACGGAGTCATCGGCCGAGCGCACGCGCGTCGACCGGATGCCGACGCTCTCGACGACGCCCGTCGCGAGCGAGCTCTGGATCCATTCGCCCGCGCGGAACGGCCGATCGGCGACGAGCACGCCTGCGCCGAAGAAGTGCGCGATCGTCTCGCGCGAGGCGAACGCAACGCCCAGGCCTCCGATGCCGATGCCCGCGAGCAGGTTCGCCGCGGGAATGGAGGAGAAGTACGCGACGCCCAGTCCGCAGCACACGAGGACCGTGGCGCGCAGGCATCCGAGCAGCAGGTTGACGGCGAGATCGTCCGCGGTCGAACTCGTGTGCTTGGCCGCCCGCATGAGCAGATTGCACAGGATCGTGACGGCATGCCACGCGACCGCCGCGGCGGCGATGCTGAAGCCCATCCCGATGAAGGGGAGGGTGTACTCGCGCGCGCGCTCGGGAATACCCAGCAGGCTGGGAACGAGGCGCAACACGCCTGCCGCGAAGAGAAATGCCGCCGCCAGGCCGAACCACCGCGGCTGAGGCACGATCGAGCGCGTGAGGCGCGCGATGATTCGACACGCGGCCGATGCCGCCAGGCGACCCGCGAGAACTCCCAGCGGGAGGAGGAGAATGGTCGCGATCAGCTGCCAGACCTCGAAGCGCAACACGCGGGCGCAGAGCATCGGCGCATGCGCGCTCACGAAGTCGCGAATCGTGAAGTACGGCGCGGCCGGAATGAGCCCTGGCGGCGTCTCGACCGCAGGAGCCAGCGTCGAGGTCGCGAGGTAGACCATCCCGATCGAGTCGATCGTGCCGTCGGTGAACTTCCACGGCGCGTCCGGCTCGGGACCGCTCGGCGCGATGACGATCAAGCCTTCGCCGTGCTCGAACAGCACGAAGGGATCGCGGTTGGTCGGGTCGTTGGGGATCGACTGCATCCCGATGAACCCGATGTGGTGCAGGGTGCGGCAGAGATATCCCGCCGCCAGATCGCCATCGAAAGCCTGCAGCGACTCTGGGATCGCGTGCAGGTCGAGGGTGGAAAGCGCGAGCTTCTTGCCGTGGCCGTTCCAATCGGCCATGCCCTCGAGGAAGGCGCGCATCGCATCGCGCGGCGACTGGAGGCGCTTGAACGACTGCTCGGTCGGCGGCTTGGCGCCGTACACCGCGAGGAGCGACTTGCGCAGCGCGACGGTCTCGGCCTCGTTCGGGACGAGGATGCGCCACTCGCCGGCGCCTGTGCCTGTGCCCGGGCCCGGGCCCGTGCCCGTGCCTGGGACCGTGCGGTGCAGCTTGAGCGGAAGCACGACATCCGAGCGCAGCTGCCGCAGCTCGATCGTGAGTTCGTCGGACGGCGCATCGGTCGCGACCTCCCACATGCGGAAGGTCGTGAGGTCGACGAGGTCGAAGAACTCCTGGAGATGACGCAGCTGCGCGGCGCGCGGCAAGGCCAGCGTCTCGGCGTCGAACTCGACCGAGTTCGCGGCGCGCGCCCAGTAGTCGTCGAGCCCGCATCGCGCCTGGCTCGCGGCGAAGACGAAGTTCACCAGCGCATCGCGCGGCGTGGCGAGGCTGAGCGCCGCGGGAGGAACGGTTTCACCGACGAGATCGCCCGTCCACCAACCCTGCGCGTCGTCGCGGCCGGCGAACGAACGATTGGTATTGCCGAGCACGATGGTGAACGGGTACACGCGCTCCCCGCCGCCTGCGCGCGCCTCGATCCGGCGGCCTTCGAGGCGATCGCCGTGGACCTTGCCCTCGATGCGCGACTTGTACAGCGGGAAATCGCCCGTGACCGTGTCGCCGCTCTGCTTGAGCGTGATGCGACCGCCGCCGTCGGTCCAGTTGGTGTCCCAGACGCCGGTCCACACGCCGCCATCGCCGGCGAGCGCAGGCGTGGCGCCGAGCAGGTGCAGCAACAGGACGAGAGCGAACGTGGTGATTCGACGCATGGAGTCAGGCCTCGCAGAGCGGGTTTCGCACGGGACGCTGCAAAACCAAGCGGCGCAATGTACCGCCGCAAGCGATGGCGTAGACTTGGACCATGACGCTTCTGCGACGACTGCTCCTCGTGACGACTCCCGCGGCCCTGATGTTTGCTGCAAC
>CAITDI010000017.1 GCA_903891095.1 uncultured bacterium
CCTGTCCCGCGAAGAACGCGAGCACGATGTAGGTGCCCATCGACGCCATCGACTCGGTCATGCGCGACGCGACGCAGCGGTCGGATCGGATCTCGCCGCTCACAGCGCCGTACGCGACGCCGGGCGCGAGAAAGAGCACGAGGATCATCGGGATGATCGCCTCGCTCCACGCGGGGACCATCGCCGTCGAGCCGTGCCGCTCGACCATGCCGTAGAGCGGCCAGCCCGGGATCAGCGCGAGCGCCGCGAAAAAGCCCGCCGTGATCAGGAACGCCGCGAGCGCCGCCCACAGGCCGCGACGCTCGGAGTGCGTGAGTTCAGGCGCGCCGCGGTCGATGCCCGACTGCGCGATCTGCGCGTCGACATCGGCGCGCGAGAACCGCGGCTCGACCACGCGCGCGGTCACGATCCAACCGATGCCCGTCAGCACGAAGGTCGACGCGAGCATGAACCAGTAGTTCGAAGTCGGCTGCACCGACGCATTCGGGTCGACCAGCTGCGCGGCCTGCTGCGTGAGGCTCGCGAGCAGCGGATCGAGGCTGGTGATCGCGAGGTTCGCGCTGTATCCGCCGGCGATTCCAAAGGTCGCCGCCGCGATGCCGACGAGCGGCGATCGCCCGACCATCGCGAACACGCCCGCCGCGAGCGGCGGAAGCACGACGAATCCCGCATCGGCCGCGGCGCTCGCGTTGACGCCGATGAAGACGATCATCGGGGTGAGCAGCACGCCTGGCGTGACCGACACCAGCAGCTTGAGCAGCGACGGAAAGAGCCCCGTGCGTTCAGCGACGCCGATCCCGAGCATCGCGACGAGCACGATCGCCAGCGGCGGGAAATCGAGGAAGTTCTGCAGCGCGTTGGTGAAGATCGCGCGGATGCCCTCGCTCGTGAGCAGGTTGACGACGCCGAGCGTCTTGCTGGTGTCGCGCGGATCGGCGATCGACCAGCCGAGCTTCGTGCCGACGAAGCTCATGATCAGCACGACCACGCCGAGCAGTATGAACAGCGTCGCGGGATCGGGAAGCCTGTTGCCCGCGCGCTCGACGGAGCCGAGCGTGCGTGCGATCCAACCCGATCCCTTGCGCGGCGCCTGGTGGCGCGTCTCGCCGTTCTGCATGTTTCACGCCCTCACAAAGGTCCCCAGCTTCGGATCCTTGACGACTCCGGGGAACTGCAGCACGCGATTGTGCATCGCGACATACACGCCAGGCGGCAGAAGCTGCACGGCGGTCAGTGCCTCGGTCACGTTCTGCGTCGCGTCGGTGCGGCGCATTTCATAGGGGCGCATCGCGCCGGTCAGGACGACGGCCTTCTTGGCGCCGCCCTTCTGCGCGAGTCGCTCGTGGATGCGGTCGCCCGACTTGGCCAGGCGATCGGTGCCGTGCACGATGATCACGCCGTCGTGGTTGCGCGACATGATCTCGGCGGTGTCGGCGATGAGGTCGTGGTCGGCCTCGCTCATCTCGAGCGAGTCCTTGTTCATGAGCGGAACGCGGTCGATGGTCACGCCGCGCAGTTCGAGCGTCGCGAGCAGCAGGTCGAGCACGCTCAGCTTGTTCGAGAGCACGCCGCCGAGCTCGTCGTAGGTCTTCTCGATGGTGCCGCCCGTCGAGATGAGGGCGATGCGGAAGGGAGCGTCGTTCGTGCGAGGTGCCATGCCGAGATGTTGCCGGGGTTGGGAATGCGTGGCGGGAGCTTGGGCGGTGAGCATATCGGCATCCTCAGATCGAGAAGCGGATGTCGACAGGTGCAAGGCAACGGCTTGAATCGCAGGGCTGAAGGCGCAGCGTGCCTGCGCGCGCGCCGCGGGCAACGCGCAGCGCGAGGCGCGTCTCGCCGGCGCAGCGCGCGGTCGCGGGAGTGAGCGCAAGACCAGCGCCGCGAACGGTCGGCGACTCGTCCGCGTGCCAGTCGCCCGCGAATCGCAGCACGAGCGTGCGGTCGCTGCCGATGCCTTCGACGCGCAGGTCGGCGAGGAACTCGGGCAACCGCGCGACATGCGCGCGATGCGCCGCGAGCAGCGTGCGCGCGGACTCGGTCGGCGCGTCGAGCACGGCAGGCTCGGCGGCGTCGAGCGTGCGCGAGAGGAGTTCGCGCGCGCCGCATTGCTCGAGCACGAGCGCGATGGTCCCCGCGCCGCCCGGCACCGCGCCGTCCTGCAGGCTCTTGCCGCGAAGGCCCCACTCGTCCTGCGCGGGACGCTCGCACCAGCGGTCGTCGGTCGCGTCGAGGTGCGTGCGCTCGGCGAACGCGATGAGCTCGCGCGCGCGCGCCGCGAATCGCGCCTCGCCCGTCGCACGCGAGAGCGCCGTCGCCGCGTGCGCGAGGCACGCGACATCCTCGAGCTGCGCCGCGTACGGCTCGAGCCCCGCGCGCCGCACGCGCCAGACGCGCGCGATTCGCGCGGCGACGCCATCACCGCCCGTCTCGACAAACCGCGACCACGCCGCGTCAAAGCTCGCGGCCGCCTGCGCGACGAGCGCAGCGTCGCCGAGCGAGCGCCCCGCTTCGGCAAACGCGCGGATCGCGAGCGCGTTCCACGAGAGAATCGCCTTGTCATCCGTGCGCGGCTGCTTGCGCGTCGCGCGCGCAGCAAGCAGCGCGTCGCTCACGCGATCGAGCCGCGGCCAGTCGCTTTCGACGGGAATCTCCGCGAGAAACAGCACGTTCGCCGCGGGCGCATCGCGGTGATGCGGATCCTGAAAGTTCGCACCCGCGTCGAGGCCGAACACGCGCGTCGCCCACGCAGCGTCGTCGGGCGCGAGCACCGCGCGCATTTCCGCGGGCGTCCACAGGAAGTTGAGCCCCTCGCGGCCGTCGACCTCGGCGTCCTGCGCGGCGTGAAACAACTGGTCCGCGCGCAGCATCTCGCGCGACATCCAACCGAGTGCGCGCCGCGCCGCACGCTCAAGCCACGCGTCGCCCGACGCAGCCATCAGCGGCACGAGCTGCGCCGAGTCGTAGAGCATCTTCTCGAAGTGCGGCACGCGCCACAGCCGGTCGACCGCGTAGCGATGGAACCCGCCGCCGAGATGATCGTGGATCCCGCCGAGCGAGATCGCGCGCAGCGCGCGCATGAGCATCTCACGCGCGCCGGGGACATCACCGGCAAGACCATCCATCAGCTCAAGCCACGACGGCTGCGGAAACTTCGGCGCACCGCCAAAGCCACCGTTGTCCTTGTCCTCGTACTGCTGCAGCGCGGCGGCCGTGCGCGCGGCGATCTCGGCGAGCGAAATGTCCGCGGATGATGTCGCGGCAGGCTTCGCATCGACCGACGCCTGTACCGCCGCAAAGATCGCATCGGCCTGCTTGCGCACCGCGTCGGGCCGCTCGCGCCACGCGTCGCTGATCGCCTCGAGCAACTCGGGAAACGCCATCCGCCCGTGCGCGGGTTTCGGCGGAAAGTACGTCCCCGCGAAGAACGGCCTGAGCGTGTCCGGATCGAGGAACACCGTCAACGGCCAGCCGCCGCTCGCGCGTCCCTCGGTCATCGTGGTGTACGCCTGGCACGCGGCCATCATCACGTCGTCGATGTCGGGGCGTTCCTCGCGGTCGACCTTGACCGACACGAAGTCGCGCGCGAGCTGCGCGGCGATCGCCTCGCTCTCGAAGCTCTCGCGCTCCATCACATGGCACCAGTAGCAGGTCGAGTAGCCGACCGAGACAAACAGCGGCTTGCGCTCGGCGCGCGCCTTCGCGATCGCCTCGTCGCACCACGCGAACCAATCCACGGGATTGTGTGCGTGCTGTCGGAGATACGGGCTGGTCTCGCGCGCGAGGCGATTCGTCATGATCGCCGCAGGGTAGCGCGTCAGAGCACGCGTTCGGCGCGGGGATAGCTGCCGAGCACCGAAAGCCGCGCGCAGTGCGAGCGCGCATCGGACAGCGCGCGCTGCATCGCGGCGTCCTCCTGATGCGCGAGCGCGTCGATGAAGAACAGGTAGTCCCAGTGCGCGTCGCCGCTCGGGCGCTTCTCGATGTGCGAGAGATTGATGCCCTCGCGGCGGAACGCGTCGAGCACGTTCACCAGCGCGCCCGCGCGGTCCGAGAGCGCGAACCACATCGTGGTCTTGTCGTTGCCGGTCGGCGGAGCCGACTCGCGGCCAATCACGAGGAAGCGCGTGACGTTGCCCGCGCGGTCCTCGATGCCGTCGAAGAGCGTCCGCACGCCGTGCAGCTTTCCGGCGAACTCCGACGCGATGGCGGCGCTGCCCGGCTCGTCGCGCGCGCGAATGACCGCGGCGCTGGTGCTTGCTTCAGGCACGAGCTCCGCGTGCGGCAGCACGCGCGCGCACCACTGCCGGCACTGCGCGAACGCCTGCGGCTTGGAGTACACGCGGCGAATGTCGCTCGGCGCGCAGTTCGAGAGCAACGCGAGCCGCACGGCGACGAGCGCCTCGGAGCGGATCGAGACCTGCTGCGCGAGCAACGCGTCGAGCGTCTCGTGGATCGAGCCAGCGGAAGAGTTCTCGTACGGCACCAACCCGTGGTCGCAGCGGCCCGCGGCGACCTCGACCACGACGTCCTCGATCGACGGCACGAACGCCGTCTCGACGCTCGAGCCGAAATGCCGCACGGTCGCGAGATGGCTGAAGCTGCCTTCGGGTCCGAGCGCGGCGACGCGCAGCGGGCGCTCGAGCGCGAACGAGCCCGACATGATCTCGCGAAAGACTGCCTCGATCGTGCGCGCCCCGAGCGGTCCAGGATTGCGTGCGACCGCCCGTTCGATCACCGCGCGCTCGCGGCTCGGCGCGTAGACCGGGACCTGTTCGTGGCGCTTCGCCTGCCCGACCTCGACCACCAGGCGCGCGCGCTCGGCGAGGAGCGCGACCAAACGCTCGTCGACGGAGTCGATAAGTGCTCGAAGCTCCGAAAGAGGCCTTGGATTTGGCGAGGGATTTGGTGCGTCGGCCACAGGAATTCCGATGAAGGCGGGCCCTCGCTATCGGCACGGCCGCGCCCTGCCATCAGGGATCTCCCCATCATGGTCGGCCAAATCACCTTGTTGTCATTCCAACCGCCGTCCGCGCTCGTGCCATCCATGTCGCCCTCCACGTTGTCGTCCTCTACGTGGTCCTCCACGTTGTCGTCCACGTCCGCCGCGGCGACGCTCGATTCGCTGGCGCAGCAGTTCCAGCAACTGCCGGTTGCGAGCCTCGCGCCCGCGGTGATCCTGCTCCTCGGCGGACTGCTGCTGCTGATCGCGGGCCGTCATTTCCTGCGGCCAGTGATGGTGGTGACGACCGTCCTCCTCTGCGCGATGCTCGGTCCGTCGGTGCTCGGCATCTGGATCCCGAGCGCGGGCGGCATGGTGCTTGCGCTCCTCGGCGGCTTGCTCGGACTCGTCCTCGCGGCGCTCGGCTGGCGGCTCGTGCTCGGCGCGGCGACGGGCGTGGTCGCGGCGTTCGCGTGCGCGTTCCTGATGATGCTGGTCGTCGACCAAGGCTGGCTCGATGCGCGCAAGCCGGGATCGGCCATCGCGCCAGCGACCGCCTCCGCCGACGCCAAGACCCACGACCAGATCGTCGGCCACACGCCTGAGCTCATCCATCCGCTCGTCGAGTGGGCCGACAACCGCTGGCGCGCCGAAGACCCACAGGTACGAACGCTCCTCGGCGCCGCCGCTGCAGGCGGCGGATTCGTCGGCGTCGTGTTCGGCGCGTGGATGACCGAGTCGTCGGCGGCGCTTCTCACGAGCCTGGTCGGGGCGATCTTCACACTGGTCGGCGCGATGCCCTTCATCGCCAAGGTCTCCGACCGCGCGGCGCAGGGCGCGCATCCGGTCGGCTGGCTGCTGCTGTGGATCGCGCTGTCGCTCGCGGGCTGGATGTTCCAGACGCGAAAGCCCGGCTCGCGCGACGCCGCCGCCAAACACGCGCGCGAAACCCGCTAGCATCGCGGGATGGACAGTTTCTCCTTCCGCAACGGCGAGTTGTTCGCCGAGAACGTTCCCGTCCGCGACATCGCTGCGCGCGCGGGCACGCCTTGCTTCGTCTACTCGCGCGCGACGCTCGAGGACCACTACGACCGCCTGGTCCACGCGTTCCGCGCGATCGATCCGCTCGTCTGCTACTCGATCAAGAGCTGCCCGAACCTCGGCGTCCTGCGCGTGCTCGCCGAGCGCGGCGCGGGCATGGACGCGGTCTCGGGCGGCGAGCTCTTCCGCGCCAAGAGCGCGGGCGTGCCGCTCTCGAAGTGCGTGTACGCGGGCGTCGGCAAGACCGACGCGGAGATCCGCTACGCGATCGAGAACGGGCTCGGCGCCGCCGGCGGGCTCGGCCTCTTCAACTGCGAGAGCGAAGAGGAGTTCGAGAACATCGCGCGTATCGCGCGCGGGCTCAACGCCACCGTGCGCGTCGCGCTGCGCATCAATCCCGACGTCGACCCGAAGACCCACCGCTACACCTCGACGGGCAAGAAGGAAACCAAGTTCGGCGTCGACCTCGAGCGCGCGCGGCGGTTCTTCGCGACCTACGGCCGCGATCCGCACGCGAGGCTCGAGGGCCTGCACCTCCACATCGGCTCGCCGATCTACACCGTCGACCCGTACCGCGAGGCGATGACCAAGACCGCGGCGCTCGTCGACGAACTCGCGCGCGACGGCTTCGAGATCCACTCGATCGACCTCGGCGGCGGATTCGGCGCCGACTACGAGAGCGCGCAGTCGCCGCCGCTCAAGGACTACGCCGACGCGATCGTGCCTCTCGCGAAGCCGCTCTACGACCGCGGCGTGCGCTTCATCCTCGAGCCGGGCCGCACGATCGTGGCGAATGCGGGCATCCTCGTGCTCAGCGTGCTCTACACCAAGACCTCGGGCGACAAGCGCTTCGTGATCTGCGACGCAGGCATGAACGCGCTGCTGCGTCCGTCGCACTACGGTAGCTTCCACTTCATGTGGCCGGTCGCGCCGGGCGTGGACATGACGCCTGCGCGACGCACGCTCGACCCCAAGCTGCCCGACACGATGGCGCAGGATGTCGTCGGGCCGCTGTGCGAAACGGGAGATTTCCTCGCGCTCGACCGCGTGCTGCCCGCTTCCATCGGTCGCGGCGATCTTCTCGCCGTCTTCACCGCTGGCGCCTACGGCATGAGCATGGCGAGCCGCTACAACTCTTCGCCGCTCCCCGCGGAAGTGCTCGTCTCGGGCACCAGCGCGGAGATCGTGCGCCGCCGCGAGACGTTCGACACGCTCGTCGAGCACGAGCTCAAGCCGATCGCGCTCGAGTTGCCTGCGCACGAAGCACCGAAACTCGAGGCCGCGCGATGATCCTCTTCACGAGCGACCTCCTGTTCGGCAGCAAGATCCTCGGCGCCGCCAAGTACGCGGGCGTCCGCGGCCAGGGCGTGCGCACGCGCGCGTCGCTCGCGCAGCACGCGCCGGGCGCGACGCACTTCTTCATCGATCTCGAGGCCGAGCTCGGCGACGGCGAGTCGCCCGAGGAACTGCTCGACGCGGCGCTCGGACATCCGCACCTGCGCGTGTTCGCGTTCGCGGGCCACATGCAGGCGGAGAAACTGCGCGCCGCGCAGGCGAAGCTCGCGGCTGCGGCCGCGCGCGCGCCAGCCACGAAGCACGAAGTCCACTCGCGCGGCTCGCTCAACTCGAACCTCGCGCTGATCCTTCCGCCCGCCAGCGCCCCGGCGGCCGCCCCGACGAGCAAGGAACCCGCCTAATGGTCGGCCGCGAGGACGACGGCGTCTGGATCACGCTCAAGGAGGAAATCCACGCCGCGCCCGCCGAAGTCGCTTCATGCGTCGCGAGCGCGTCGGGGCTGTGCCGCTGGTTCTCCGTGCTCGCCGAATACCCGCCCGAGGAAGGCGCGACGCTCGAACTCTCCTGGGACCGCGAGTGGTCGCGCACCGCCGACGCGCGCATCCTCGCCTACGACTGCGACCGGATGAACGACGGCTTCGCGCGTGTGAAATGGGACTGGCTCCCGTCGCCGCTGCATGAAGCGCCCGTTCCAGTCGAGATTTCGGTCACGCCGCTCCTCGACCGAGGCGTCGGCTCGGGCGGCGCGCGCGTGATCATCCGCCACGGGCCCTTCCCGGCCGACGGCGACGCGCTCCTCGTGGTCGCCGACAGCGCCGAAAGCTGGCGCTGGTACCTCTGCAACCTCCGCAGCGTCCTCGAGGCCAAGCACGACATGCGGGCGATTCGCCCGCTTTGAGCGCGCGTCTGCGCACGCCGACTGCATGCGTCACTCGGGCAGGCGGCAGTTCGGCGGAAGTGCGCGCACCATGGCGTCAAGCACGCGCTCCGCGACCTTCAGCGCCTCGATCGCCTCACCGCGATCCATCGACGGCGCGTCGCCCGGATACCGAAATCGCCATGCAAACTCGGTCATGAGCGACGCCGTGCGCATCAGCTCTTCAAGCGAAGGCTCGAGCCGCGCGACCGCTCCGCCGAGTTCCGTCAGGTTGTGGGTCTTGCGAAACGGCTGCTCGCGGTGGACCAGATAGGCCTTCATCGCCTTTTCCGCGCATTGCTGCGAGTGGAAGGCGACGTCGCTGAGAAGCGGCGGCGAGGCGGTCATGTCGTGCTTGCCGGCCCGGAGATCCTCGCTCGCTCGCAGCAGCCAGCCGCGAACCTCAAGCGTTCGGACGTCCGGCTCCTCAGCGGCCATGCAGCAACCTTCCCTCGCGCGAGATGGTCCACGGCAGCGACGCGACGACGGACTTGCGCGCCGCGAACTCGCTCTCCGTGAACACCACCACGTCAGCCCCGCGCTCGAGTCCCCAAAGCGCCTCGGCTGCCGCCCGCGACGATCGGCGCGCGGCATCGGCTGCGTCAGCGACGATCACCGCGATGTCGAGATCACTGTCCTCGCCCGCGTCCCCGCGCGCCTCGGAGCCGAAGAGATAGATCCGCTCCGGGCGGTACACAGCCACGAGCCGACGGAGAATCTCGGGCAGGATGCTGGCGTTGGCAGACGTCACGGCGGGCGATTCTAACGGCGTCCGACCTCGGTTTCGTTCGGGGATTCGCGGGCTTTCTGCCCTATACTCCCCGCCCCATGTTCGATTCCCTCACCGACCGACTCTCGACCGCCTTCCGCAACATCTCCGGCCGCGGCGCAATCAGCGAGTCGAACGTGCGCGATGCGCTCGAGGAGATCCGGACCGCGCTGCTCGAGGCCGACGTCGAGCTCAACATCGCCAAGCAGTTCTGCGACGACGTCATGCAGAAGGCCGTCGGCCGCGACGTCACCAAGAGCCTCAAGCCCGGGCAGGAGCTCGTCGGCATCGTGCACGACGAGCTCGTCTCGCTCATGGGCCCCGAGGATTCGAAGCTCTTCCTCGTCGAGCCGGGACCGACCGTGATCATGCTCTGCGGCCTCCAGGGCTCGGGCAAGACGACCACCTGCGGCAAGCTCGCCGCGTACTTCAAGAAGACCGGCCGCTCGTGCCTCGTCGCGGCGGCCGACCTCCAGCGCCCCGCCGCCGTCGAGCAGCTCAACCTCGTGATCGACGGCGTCGCGGCCGAAGCCAAGGGCGGCGCGCGCGTCGCGTTCTACGGCGAGCCCGACAAGTGCGCGGAGTACGGCAAGGCCGTCAACGCCGCCGTCGGCGTGTGCAAGCGCGCGGTCGACAAGGCGCGCGCCGACAAGTTCGACGTCGTGATCCTCGACACCGCCGGCCGACTGCACGTGAACGACGAGCTCATGAAGGAGCTCGAGGCCGTGCGCATGTCGGTCCAGCCGCACCAGATCCTGCTCGTCGTCGACGCGATGACCGGACAGGACGCGGTGCGCAGCGCGAAGGCGTTCCACGACCGCCTCAAGGTCGACGGCGTGATCATCACCAAGCTCGACAGCGACACGCGCGGCGGCGCGGCGCTGACCGTGAAGAAGGTCACCGGCGCGCCGATCAAGTTCATCGGCACCGGCGAGAAGTTCGACGCGCTCGATGAATTCAGCCCCAAGCGCATGGCCGGCCGCATCCTCGGCATGGGCGACGTCGTCGCGCTCGTCGAGAAGGCGCGCGAGGAGGTCAGCGACGAAGAAGCCGAGAAGATGGCGGAGAAGCTCTCGAAGGGCCAGCTCACCATGGACGACTTCCTCTCGCAGATGAAGTCGCTGCGCCGCATGGGCCCGATGAAGCAGCTGCTCGGCATGCTTCCCGGCGTCGGCAGCGCGCTCAAGGACGTCAACATCGACGACAAGCAGTTCGACCGCCTCGAGGGCATGGTCCACTCGATGACCGCCGCCGAGCGCAAGAACCTCAAGCTCTTCAACAAGGGCCGCGTGCGCCGCATCGCGCAGGGTTCGGGCACGACGCCCAACGAGGTCAACCGCCTCACCACGCAGTTCGAGATGGTGCAGAAGATGACCGCGAGCCTCGCGTCGGGCGGCATGGCCGGCCGCATGCAGGCCGCGCGCGAGATGGCCAAGTCGGGCGGAATGCCGGGAATCCCAGGAATGCCTGGCATGCCCGCGCTCCCAGGCCTCGGCTCCAAGGGCTCGAGCGCGACCGTCTCGCCCAAGGCCAAGTTCAAGCAGCGGAAGAAGTGACGCGCGCATGAAGACGCGCGAACTCGAGTACGACTTCGACCCGACGCTGGTCGCGACGGCGCCCGCATCGCCGCGCGATGCCGCGCGGCTGATGGTCGTCGACCGCGCGCGCGGATCGATCGCGCATCATTTCGTGCGCGATCTGCCTGCGCTGCTCGGTGCGGGCGACCAGTTGTTCGTGAACGAGACCAGCGTGCTGCGCGCGCGTCTGTCGATCCATCGCCCGGCCGAGGCGGAAGGCGGCGCGTTCGACACCGAAGGGCTTGTGCTTGAGCCGAGTGCGGAGGCGGGCGCTTGGCGCCTGCTCGTGCGTCACGCGAAGCGCTTTCGCGCGGGCGAGCGGCTCGCGCTGCACGACGCGCATGGCCGCGATCACGGCGACGCGATCGAACTCGTGCGACGCGACGCGGAGGCGTGGGTGGCGCGCTTTCACGCGGGAGCCGCGGGCGGAGATATCGCGGAGATCCTCGAGCGCTCGGGTCTCACGCCGCTGCCGCCGTACATCCTCAAGGCGCGCAAGGACCGCGCCGAGACGATCGATGACGACGAGGACCGCGCGGAATACGAGACGGTCTACGCGCGCGCAAGCGAGCGCGGCTCGGTCGCGGCGCCGACGGCGGGGCTGCATTTCACAGACGAACTGCTGGCGAAGCTCGCCGCCCGCGGCGTCGCGCGCAGCGCGGTCACGCTGCATGTCGGCGCGGGGACGTTCAAGCCGGTCGAGGTCGACGAGCTCAAGGACCACGCGATGCACCGCGAGAGCTTCGCGGTTTCACGCGAGGCGCTTGCGACGCTGCGCACGCTGGAAACGGCGCGAAAGGCTGGCGCCGCGCGCATCGTCGCCGTCGGCACGACCACCGTGCGTGCGCTCGAAAGCCTGCCCGCGGATGCGCTCGCGCGCGACGCCGCGGTCAGCGCGACGACGAACATCCTGATCTCGCCGGGCTTCGCGTTCCGCTACACCGACGCGCTGCTGACGAACTTCCATCTGCCGCGCTCGACGCTGCTCGCGCTGGTCGGCGCGTTCGCCGGCATGGAGCTGATGCGCGATGCGTACGCGACGGCCGTGCGCGAGCGATACCGCTTCTACTCGTACGGCGACGCGATGCTGGTCGTCTGAGCGACGCGAGGCGTGAAGACCAGAGTTCGCGAGTGCCCCGTGGACGCGAAGTCCCGCACATCGTGAATGCCCGCAGACCGTGAACGCCCGCTGATCATGAATGCCCGCAGACGCAAGTCTGCGGAACACAGGACGTGGGAGTCCATCGACCCCCCACACAACCCGTTCCGCAGATTTCGGCTCAGCCTCATCTACGGGCATTCACGGTTCGCAACCACCAGAGGAAGCCGCCGCAGCGGCGACCGCTCAAAACTTGAATGCCCGCAGACGCAAGTCTGCGGAACACAGGACGTGGGAGTCGATCGAGCTTCCACACAACCCGTTCGCAGCTGTCGGCTTCGCCCCATCCACGGGCATTCACGGTTTGCGCGGAACACAGGTCGCGGGAGTCCACTCCCCGCTCACCCCGCGAACGCCGCGACTTCCGCCGGCAACGCACGAATCCCGCGGCGCTTCGACTTGGCCACCGCGTACTGCATCGAGCGCTCGAAGCGCCGCTGCACGGTGCCGTCGGTCGGCACGCCGAGCTCGTTCATGCGGTCGATCGCGTAGCGCCACGCGTGGAACTCCTCCAGGCAGCGCGGGCGAAACACGCCGAGCCCGATCACATGGTGACCGACCTCGTGCAGGAAGATCGCGAGCCGCAGCGGGCTCGTCGGATACGGCGATTCGATCGTTCGCTCCTGATGACCGTCGCGGAAGATCCGCAGCGTCGCGAGCCCCGAGAGCGAACGCCGCCAGCAGCGCACGCGCAGGCCGTTCGCGGAGAGAAACCGCTCGACGATCGCGTCGTACCGCTGCTGCACGGGACGGGCGTGGTCGATCCCGCGCGGCGGTTGCGGCATGACCTTCTTGCCGTCGATCCGTTCGGAGACGAGCCGCAGCGCGGGACGCTGCGCGGTCCTCTTCTTCGCCGGCGCCGCAGGTCGAGCACGCACGCCGCGCGGACGCGGCATCTCTCGCGGCGACGCATGCATCGACGGAGGCGCGAACTCAAAGAGCAACTGCACGAACGGCATCGCGCCGATCTATCGGCGTTTCCGGCTGCGCTGCTCGACTGCTTCAGGCGCCCGCGACGACCGGCCGCACCGCCGCGCCGACGAGGTTCCGCCGGCCGCGCACGAACTCCGCGAACGCCATGCGCTTGCCGCCGAGCGGCTGGACCTCGACGATCTCGATCGCGCCGCCGGTGGTACCGTCGGCCGCGCGCACGCGACCATCCTCTCCCAGCACCCCCGCTGCGCCAGCACCCGCGTCGCTCGCCTCGCGCACGCGGAGCAGCTTCAGCTGCAGGTCGCCGACGACCACCGTGCAGCCAGGCCACGAGTTGAGCCCGTTGATGCGCGCGCGACACATGCGGGCGTCGAGCGCCGCGATATCCACGGTCGCCTCGGCCTTCGACAACTTGCGCGCGCGCGTCGCGCGCGACTCGTCCTGCACCGCGCCAACGAGCGTGCCCGCCGCGTGCTGCGCGAGCACGCTCTCGATCACCTCGGGCCCGAGCAAGGCGAGTGCGTCGTGCACATCGTCCGACGTCTCCTCCGCGCCGACCGCGCGCGAGCGCGTGGCGTACACCAGGCCCGCATCCATCCGCTCGGCGAGCGAGATCACGCTCACGCCCGTCTCCGCGCAGCCATCCATCACCGCGCGCTGGATCGGCGCGGCGCCGCGATACGCAGGCAGCAGCGAACCATGCAGATTCACCGCAAACACGCCGTCGAGGAGCTCGCGCGAGAGCTTCTGCCCGAACGCGATCACGACCCATGCATCCGCGCGATGCGCGCGGACGGCGTCGCGCACGGCGGCCTCGTTGATGTCGGTCGGCTTGGTCACGGGGATGCCGAGTTCCGCCGCGCGCAGCGCGATCGGCGTCGGCGTGAGCAACTTGCCGCGGCCCGCGGGCTTGTCGGGCTGCGAGACGACTGCGACGACTTCATGTCGCGCGGCGAGCATCTCGAGCGTCGGAATCCCGAACGCACCCGAACCGAGGAACACGATCCGCATGAATCAGCGCCCCGTCGACCTAGGAGCCGAGGATTTCGGATCCGAGGACTTCGGAGCCGAGGACTTCGGAGCCGCGCGCTCGAGATCGCGGATCGCGCGGCGATTCGCGAGCTTGTCGAGCGGACGCATGCGGTCGATGATCAGCACGCCCTCGAGATGGTCGAACTCGTGCTGCCACACGCGCGCGTGGAAGTCGTCGCTCTCGAGCGTGAACTCCTTGCCGTCGACGCCCATCGCGGTGATGCGCGCCATCGGCGGACGCATGATCTCGGCGCGGATGTCGGGCAGGCTCAGGCAGCCCTCGTCGTACGGGCAGATGTCGCCCTTGATCTCGATCTTCGGGTTGATGAAGACCCGCTCCGCCTCGTCCTCGCGCGCGCAGGTCAGGAAGATCCGCAGGCTCTCGCCGAGCTGCGGCGCGGCGATGCCGGCGCCGTCGAGCTCCAGCGCCACGCGGCGCATGTCTTCGATGAGTTCAAGGACGAATGCGTCGATCCGCTCGACGGGCTTCGCCTTCTGGCGGAGCACGGGATGCGGGTGAACGACGATCTCACGAGGCTTGCTGATACGCCCATTGGCCATCGGCGCATCCTAGCCTCCGCCGAGAACCGCCCGACCTCGGCCCACCTCCCGAACTGCCGCCCCAATTGCAACTCCGCGTTTGACCGAAACCCTCCCAAGGATGTACCCTGCTGAGTCCCCCCTCGGGCCCGTCGGGCTGGTCATCCAACCCCGCACGGCCAGAGGGATTCGCACCTCGGGATTCGCCTCTCGCGAAGCGCAGGAGCCTGGATTGGGTCTGTTCTCGTTCGGCAAGAAGAAACCAACCGAAACCCCCGCGGACGCAGGCGCGCCCAGCGCGGGCGCAGGCTCGCCCAGCGGCGGCTTCGTCGCCCAGCCCGAGAAGGCGCGCAAGTTCTTCGACCACGCGAAGACGATCGCCGCCACCGGCAACTACGAATACGCGCTGATGCTGTACGCGAAGGGCTTCCGGTTCGACCCGAGCTCGCTCGACCAGCACAAGGCGATGTACCAGATCGCGCTGCTCTTCAACCAGGCGGGCGGCAAGCCGGCCTCGCGCGACAACATCAAGGAGCTCGACGGCCCGAGCCCGGTCGACAAGTTCGCGCTCGCTGAATACATGTGGGCGCGCGAGGTCCTCAACGCGGACCACCTGTTCCGCATGCTCGAGGCGACCGCCAAGATCGGCCTGTTCGAGTTCGGCGCGTTCATCGCGCCCAAGACGCTCGAGATCCTCCGCAAGCAGAAGAAGCAGAACAAGGCGCTCTGGCTCAAGGGCAAGACGATGCTCGCGGGCGTCGAGGCCTGGGGCGAAGCGCATCTCTGCGTCGAGGAGGCCGTCAAGGTCGACCCGAGCGACACGCAGCTCGCCGCCGATCTCAAGGACCTCACCGCGCGCCACGCGCTCAAGCAAGGCGGCTACAACAACGCCGACGCTGGCAAGACCGGCGGCTTCCGCGCGAACGTGCGCGACGCCGGCAAGCAGCAGCAGCTCGCCGACGCCAACGCGATCGTCCAGAGCGAGGAGACCGAGGCCCGCATCCTCGAGCGCGCGCGCAAGGACTTCGAAGAGAACCCGATGTCCCCCGACGCCGTGCAGAAGCTCGGCTCGATCCTCCGCAAGCAAGGCACGCCCGAGTCCGAGGAAGAGGCCATGTCGGTGCTCCTCACGGGCTTCGAGCGGACCAAGGAATACCGCTTCAAGATGGCCGCGGGCGAGATCCGCGTGAACCAGCTGCGCCGCAAGCTGCAGGCTGCGAACAAGGCCGTCGACGCGAACCCCGAGGACGAGGCGCTCAAGGCCGCGCAGGCCCAGGCCAAGGCGGAACTCCTCGACGTCGAGGCGCGCGAACTCCGCGAGCGCCAGAAGAACTACCCGACCGACCGCTCGATCAAGGCGGAGCTCGGTCGCATCGAGTTCGAGCTCGGCAACTTCCAGGAGGCCATGGGCGCGTTCCAGGCCTGCAAGGACGAGGCCAAGCTGCGCATCTTCGCGACCCACATGCTTGGTCGCTGCTTTGCCGCCGAAGGCTGGCACAGCGAGGCCGCCAGCGAGTACCGCGAGGCGCTCCAGGGCCTCGGCGCCGGCGAGAGCGACCGCGAGTTGCCGATCAAGTACGACCTCATGGTCGCGCTGATGGAGCTCGCCCGCAGCGAGAAGAACGGTTCCTACGCCCGCGAGGCCGGCGAGATCTGCTCGGCCATCGTGCGTCGCGACATCTCGTACCGCGACATCCGAGCCAAGCGCAAGGAGATCGACGGCCTGATGAAGGAACTCCCGGCGTGACGACGGGGTCAAGCCCCGGGGAGAGCGATTCACGCACCGCGGGTTCGCGCCCGCGGACCGTCGGCGTCATCCCCGCGCGTCTCGCATCCTCCCGCTTTCCTGAGAAGGTCCTCGCCGCCGAAACCGGCAAGCCGCTGGTCGTGCATGTCCTCGAGCAGGCGCGCAAGGCCAAGTCGCTCGACGCGATCGTCGTCGCCGCCGACCACCCGCGCATCGTCGCGGCGGTCGAGGCTGCGGGCGGCATCGCGGTCCTGACCCGCGAGGACCATCCGAACGGCACCAGCCGCCTCTCCGAGGTCGCGACCAAGGTCCAGGCCGATGTCTTCGTCAACATCCAGGGTGACGAACCCGAGATCGAGCCCGAGATCATCGACGCCGCCGTCGAACTCCTCCACGCGTCGCCATGGGCGGATGTCGCGACCGTCGCCACGCCGTTTGCCGCGGGCGAGGATCCGCGCGACCCGAACCTCGTCAAGGTCGTCCTCGGCCTCGGAGGACGGGCGCTGTACTTCTCGCGGGCGCCGATCCCGCTCCACCGCGACGCCGCCAAGGCCGAGCTGACCGGCACCGCGCCGCGCGCGACCCCCCTGCGCCATGTCGGGCTGTACGTCTACCGCACGAGCTTCCTCCCGACCTTCGTCTCGTGGCCGCCGTCGGCCCTCGAGGAAACGGAGAGCCTCGAGCAGCTGCGCGTCCTCGAGCACGGGCACGGGATCGCCGTCGCCGTCCGCCGCGTGACGAGCCAAGGCATCGACACCCCGGAGCAGTACGCCGCGTTTGTCGATCGCATGCGGAAGCGATAATCCCGCTTGCATTGGAGATCGATTTCGGGCTACATTCGGGAATGCCCCAATCGGACTCCTCCGACCACTCCGACAATCACGAAACCCCCGACAGCTGCGGCTTCCTCTCGCAATTTGGAAAGAGTGAAGAGAGCACGGAATGGCATTCGCCAGCTCCGGCCGGCTATCAGCGCGGCGTGACCAAGTTCGTGGTCGTCGTCGGCACCGTGATGAGCGGCCTCGGCAAGGGCATCTTCGCGAGCTCGCTCGCCAAGCTCATCAAGGACAAGGGCCTCTCCGTCGCGCCGATCAAGATGGAGGGCTACCTCAACATCGACTCGGGCACGCTCAATCCGTACCGCCACGGCGAGGTGTTCGTGCTCGCGGACGGCTGCGAGACCGACATGGATCTCGGCACGTACGAGCGCATCCTCGGCCAGGACCTCACGCGCAAGAACTTCGTCACCGCCGGCCAGATCTACACCGAGGTCCTCGAGCGCGAGCGCCGCGGCGGATACCTCGGCCGCGACGTGCAGATGATCCCGCACGTCACGGGCGTCGTGAAGATGCGCCTGCGTGAGCTCGCGATGACCGGCAACAACGGCAAGCAGGCCGATGTCGTCTTTGTCGAGGTCGGCGGCACCGCGGGCGACTACGAGAACGGCTTCTACATCGAGGCGCTGCGCGAGCTCGCGTTTGAAGAGGGCCCCGAGTCGACGTGCTTCGTCGCGCTCACCTACATCCTCGAGCCGTCCATCCTCGGCGAGCAGAAGTCGAAGGCCGCGCAGCTCGGCATCAAGCGGCTCATGGAAGCGGGCATCCAGCCGCACATCGTCGCCTGCCGCGCCAAGAACCCCGTCACCGCCAAGGTGATGGAGAAGATCGCGATGTTCTCGAACGTGCCGCTGCGGCGCATCTTCTCGATGCACGACCGCGAGAGCGTGTACGCGATCCCCGAGGCGATGCGCGCCGCGGGCCTCGACCGCGAGATCCTCTCGATCCTCAACCTCCACGACCGCACCAATCCCGGCAAGGAGGACGTCGCGCGCGTCGAGTGGCTCGACTTCTCGCGCCGCATCTTCGCGCCGAAGAAGCACCACATCGAGCTTGGCATCACCGGCAAGTACGCCGCGCTGCGCGATGCGTACGCGTCGATCGACAAGGCCATCGAGCACTGCGCGACCCAGCTCTCGTGCGACATCCGCACGCGCTGGATCGACACGAGCGAACTGACGGACGACACGCTCACGGCCAAGGCGCTCGAGGGCGTGCAGGCCGTGATCGTCCCGGGCGGCTTCGGCCAGCGCGGCGTCGAGGGCAAGATCCGCTGCGTCAAGTGGGCGCGCACGAACAAGGTGCCGTTCCTCGGCATCTGCCTCGGCTTCCAGATGGCGGTGATCGAGTTCGGCCGCAACGTGCTCGGGCTCGCGGGCGCGAACTCGACCGAGTTCGAGCCGAACTGCGCGCACCCGCTCATCGCCGAGCTCCCCGACCAGAAGAAGCTCGAGGGCCTCATGGGCGGCACCATGCGCCTCGGCGGCCAGGACGTGATGCTCGACGCGAACTCGCTCGCGAGCTTCCTCTACGGCAACAAGACGCAGATGACCGAGCGCTTCCGCCACCGCTACGAGGTCGAGCCGAAGTACGTCGCCAAGCTGCAGGAAAGCGGCATGCGCTTCAGCGGCCGCCATCCCAAGTTCCCGATCATGCAGATGCTCGAGCTCCCGCAGTCGATGCATCCGTACTTCGTGGGCGGACAGTTCCACCCCGAGCTCACGAGCCGCCCGCTCTCGCCGAACCCGATGTTCATGGGCCTCGTCGCCGCGGGCATCGCGAGCCGCGAGCCTGAGTTCGCCGCGACCGAGCTCGGCCGCCGCTGGGTGCGCAGCGCGCCCAAGCCGGTGACGGCGTAATCAGCGCCGAACCGTGTGGCCGACACGCTGACCAAGTCCGAGCGCAGCGCGCTCATGTCCAGGATCCGCGGCACGAACACGAAGCCCGAGGTGCTCGTGCGTTCGGCGCTGCATCGCGCGGGCTTTCGCTTTCGCCTGTACACGCGCGCGCTGCCGGGGCGGCCCGACATCGTGCTCCCGAAGCACGGCGTGGTGATCTTCGTGCACGGCTGCTTCTGGCATCGCCACGGCTGCTCGCTGTCGAGCGAGCCGCGCACGCGCGCGAAGTTCTGGCGCGAGAAGTTCGCGCGGAACGTGGCGCGCGACGCACGCAATGCGCGCGCGCTCCGCAAGCTCGGCTGGCGCGTGCTGACCGTGTGGGAGTGCGCGCTGCGCACGCAGGCCAAGCGCGAGCGCGCGATCGCGGGGTTGGTGCGGAAGATCGCGGGGTAGTGCGGGTAGTGCGGTTCTCGGGCGACGCGCGGTCGGCGCATGGTCGACGCGCGGCGCTGGAGCCGCTTGTTTTGCGGCGGTTTTCAGCGGAGCGCGCAGTGGCTTGAGCGCACGGCGAGTTCCGCTATACTCCGCGACCCTTCGCCGATGTAGCTCAGCTGGTTTAGAGCGTTGGATTCATAACCCGAAGGTCGGCGGTTCGAGTCCGCCCATCGGCACTGCGAGAGGTCAGCGCGAACAGCGCGCGAGAACGAAGCGCAAGAATGAAGCAGACGAGCGGTCGCGAGAGCGACCGCTCGGTGCGTTTTGGCGGAGGCGCAACCCCCGTCAGAGCCCACGGGCGGCAGAGCCGCGGCACCCTTCACGCGTTACATCCCGCGCCTGACCCGCTACTCAAGGATTGATGAGATTCAGCGGGCAATCCGACGGCGGGAACGGCACACGCGGGGCGTCGCCCCAGTTGCCGAGAATAGTTGCGAGATCCGCTCCGTTGATTTGCTGGTCGGAGTTGATGTCGGCAGCCGCCTTGAATCCCTGGGTCGGCGATGAAACGGGCCCCCACTCGCTCGCGCACGGGGGAGATCCAACCTGGCATGGATCGCTAGAACCACGAGGCTGGACCTTGATCATTTCAAGCGTGCCGTCGGACCATGCTCGGTACACGCGGTCGTACAGGATGGATGGAGCCGCGGCGGAGGCCACCCCGTACCACACCACCGTCGGCCCCGCCTGCGTATGCGTCGCCGCCGCAATAGCCGCAGCCGCGGCCGGCGGCATCCCACCCGCAGCGTGCGCCGAGTTCCCGTTCTGCATCATCAACGCCGCGCCGATCACGCACAGTCCGACTCCGCACAGCGTCACCGCTCCTGCCATCGCGTTCTTGCTCATGGGGATCTCCGCTTGATTCGAGCTACCGTCGCGACCGGCGGCGCCAGTCATCTCGCGACAGACTGACAGCCTAACGAAGCACCTCGCGCGTTCGAAATCAATTCATGCTTCGCCGCCCGTAAGGGGCTTTCGTAGCGCGCCCCAAGGCGAATGATCCTCACAACAACGCCGACAACAACCCCACCGCGTTCTCCACCAGCCGCTTCCACGCCGGCCGCGCGTGCCACGCGCGCGCGTCGATCCGCCGCGACTTCGCGAGATACCCCTCCTGCACCTTGCGGAGCCGCGCCGCGGTCGCGCTGTCGTACACGAGCAGGCTCGCCTCGAGGTTGAGCTCGAAGCTGCGGCGATCGAGGTTCGCGCTCGTCATCAGGCAGGTCTTTCCGTCGACGACGATGGTCTTGGCGTGCAGCATGCCGCCGCGGTACTGCCAGATCTCGACGCCCGCGTCGAGGAGCTGCTGGAAGAACTTCCTGCTCGCAAGCGCGACAGGCAGCGAGTCGTTGTGCTCGGGCACGACCAGCACCGTGCGCACGCCGCGCCGCGCCGCGGTGAGGAGCGACGCGAGCGCAGGCTCGTCGGGCACGAAGTACGGCGTCGTCACCACGACCTCGTCCGACGCGAGGTGCAGCAGCGACAGGATCACCTGCTGCATCGCGTTGTCGTAGGTCGCGGGGCCGGTGCCGATCACCTGCGCGATCGCGGGCTTCACGCCGTCGCGCACGCCTTGGCCGACGAGCTGCCACAGCTCCTCGTCGGTCTCGAGGTACCAGTCCTCGACGAAGATCTTCTGCAGGTCGTTGACCGCCGCGCCCGAGACGCGCATCGTCGCGTCGATCCACGGCGCGTACTTCTCCTTGACCTTGAAGTCCTTCGCCGCGAGGTTGTGGCTGCCGATGTAGCCGATGTGGCGGTCGATCACGACGACCTTGCGGTGGTTGCGCAGGTCGACGCGCCCAAAGCGGCGGCGCACGATGCCGACGGGCAGCGCCTCGACCACCCGCACGCCCGCGGCGCGGAGCTGCGAGTGCCGCTCGCTGCTCAGGAACGCGCGCGATCCGACGCCGTCGAGCAGCAGCCGGCACGCGACGCCGCGCTGCGCCGCGCGCTCGAGCGCCGCGAACACGCGCCCGCTCGTCGGGTCGTCGAGCGCGATGTAGAACTCGATGTGCACGTGCTGCGTGGCCGCGTCGATGTCGGCCGCGAGCCGTTCGAAGAGTTCGTCGGCCTCCTCGAAGATGTCGATGTCGTTCCCACCGAGCGGAAAGTCGCCCGAGATCGACGCGGCCTGCACGGCGAGATGCCGCTGGTCCTCGTCGAGCGCGCCAAACACCGCCTCGCGCGCGGTGCGCCGCGCGAGACCCGCGCCGCCGGCCTGGTCGCGCAGCCGCGCCTCGCGCCGTTCCTGCGCGGCCCTGCGGTACGAGGCCTCGCGTTTCCACGACAGCCAGGGCTTGCCGAAGATCCAGTAGATGATCGGCCCGACCAACGGCGCAACCGCGACCAACAGCACCCACGACAGCGCGCTCTGCGAACGGCAACGACGGTCGAGAAGCACGGCGGCCACCGTCGCCAGCGAGAACGCCGCCGCGATCGCGACGAGGATCGGCGCCGACACGGGCCATTCGGAGAGAAGCTGCTTGAGGATCGGGAGCATCGTGGGTCTTAAGGCGCGGTTCTTGAATGACCGCAGTTGAGACGTGTACTCTACGACCCATGACGAATTCCCCGCACGGGCAACTCGATCCACTTGCGCCGCTGATCTCGCTCGCGGTGTTCGGCTACTACGGGTTCCTGAACTCGACGACGGCGGTCATCACCGACAACGCCGGCGAGATCGTGCCGTTGTGGGTCGGTTCCCTGTGGATCCTGCGGGTGTGCGCGGTGCTGTTCGCGGCGTGCGCGGCGATGGCGCTCGTCAGGAAACCGTCGATCGCCCCTTGGGGGCTCCTCGTCTACGGCATCGCCGGCGCGTTCGCGACCCTTGGCCTTCTCGCGATCCTGGTCTGGGACCAGCTCGACCAGCAGTACTTCTTCGCCTGCCCACCGATCATCCTGCTGATCCTCGTGGTCTGGAACGGCTATTCCTCGGCCATGACGCTGCGCGACGCGCTCCGCTGAAACCGTATACTGCCGCCCCCGGTGCCCTCCTAGCTCAGCTGGATAGAGCAGCGCTTTCCTAAAGCGCAGGTCGCAGGTTCGAATCCCGCGGGGGGCGCTTCCCATTCTGCCGATAGGATCCCAGCCATGATGCCAGTCCTCTTCTCGAATCTCCTTTGGCTCGTCGTCTGCACCGTCTGGTGCCTGCTCTGCGTTGGTCAGGCCAAGGCCGACCGCGCGAAGGGCGCTGGCTTCCAGCGTCCCGCCTCGAAGGAAGAGATCGAGCGCTGAACGCGGTGACGGACTCCGCGTCCAAACCGCCGTTCGGGCCACCGCTCTTCAACATCGTTCTGCTCAACCCCGAGATCCCGAACAACACGGGAAACATCGGGCGCACCGCTGCGGCGCTTGGTTGCCGCCTGCACATCGTGCATCCCATCGGCTTTGACATGGACGAGAAGGCGCGCCGCCGCGCGGGGCTCGACTATTGGCATCTCGTCGATTGCCGCGAACATGCGTCGTGGGAGGCGTTCCTCGCGTCGGAGCGCCCTGCTCGGCTGTGGCTCTTCACGGCGCGCACCGAGGCGACGTACTTCTCGGCGACCTTCCAGCGCGGCGACTACCTGCTGTTTGGCAAGGAGTCGTCGGGCGTCGGACCCGATGTCACCGAGTGGGTCGAGCGCACGTTCGGTGCGGGCCACGCCGTCTCGATCCCCATGCCCGCGACCGACGGCGTCCGCAGCCTGAACCTCGCGACCGCGGTCGCGATCGCGGCCTACGAGGGACTTCGGCAGGTTTCCCGGTAACCGGGCGCGCGCGGCAACCCCGCCGAACCAACGAGTCCAATGTCGCCCAACCGCAGGAACCGCGGTCGTTTGCCGCGCGAATCCGTAATCATGCTCGGATCGCAGCGTGCGCTTTCGCCCGCTGTCGCCCGAAGATCGATCAAGGTAGGATTGCCCGCTATGACCGACCGCAAGTCTGCAAACCGTGTTCGCCGCGCCTTCACGCTGACCGAGATGCTCGTCGTGATCGGCATCATCGCCCTGCTCATCGGCATCCTGCTGCCCGCGCTCAGCCGCGTGCAGGAGCGCGCGCGCAAGACGCAGACTGAGAACCTCATGCAGGAGTTCCTCAAGGCCTGCGAGACCTTCCAGCAGCAGTTCGGCTACTACCCCGGCATCGTGCCCGAGGCGATCCTCGCGGCCGATCCCAAGATCACCTCGACGGAGAACGCGATCCTCCACCTCTGCGGCGGCGCGATCCCGCAGGACGACCCCAACTACAACGTCGCCCCGTACTCGGGCTGGACCGAGATCACCTTCAACGGCGGCACGGTCTACGGCACCTTCAAGATCCGCGTCAACGCGGCCAAGGTCGGCGAAGGTCCGCGCATCCGCGGCACGCAGTTCAAGTCGTTCTTCTCGCCCAAGGCGAGCGAGCTCGTCGCGGTCCCGGGCCAGGGCCTGCAGACGGTTCCCGCTGAGGATCCTTTCGCTGACGATCCGTACAAGCTGCCCGACCTGATCGACGCGTGGGGCCAGCCGGTGATCTACCTGCGCCAGCTGCGTCCGACCGCGTCGACGATGGTCGCCGGCGCGCAGCCGTCGGACGTGATGAGCGATTGCTTCTTCGCGTTCCAGGGGCTCAAGGGCTACCTCAACTCGAACGCCCTCGGCGAACTCGGCGCCTCGCAGGCCGACAGCATCCTGCGCGCCGCGGCGATCGGCAACCAGAACGCGACCCTCGCGCAGATCATCCGCAACGTGAGCTACGGCAAGCCCGATGCGCCGCAACAGGGCGCGCCGCGCGGAGCGATCGTGGCGATCTCGGCGGGACGCGACGGCGTGTTCTTCTCGAAGTACGACGGACGCGGCTCGCAGACCGCGCCGACGGCCGACATCATCTCGGCCGCGAACGCGACGGGGCCGTACGTCGTGGGCGACTACGACGACATCCGCGTGTTCAGCGGCGGTTGATGCGCGACGCGCGCTGATGACGACGCAGACCAGATTGCAACGGACCCCGCGATGGCGGGGTCCGTTGATTTTTCGAGCGGTTTGTCCGTCCGCACGCGCTCACTTCGGCGCGTCGGGCTTCATCGCGGGCTCGGCCTTCTCCGGCTCAGCCTTCGCGTCGTCGGCCCGCTTCTGCTCCGCCTTCTTCTTGCGCTCGGCCTCGGCCTGGCGCGTCATCGCGTCGCGCGCGCGCTTCATCGCGGCGTCGTAGTTGGTCTTGAGCTGCGCGCGTTCCTCGGTGGTCAGCGTGGCGTCGATCTTCGCGCGGAGTTCGGCGACCTTCGGGCGCTTGGCCTCGAGCTCGTCCATGCCCTTCTTGAACTCATCGCTCGGCGGCGTGCCCGAGGCGGTGTTCTTGCGCTTGTCGAAGAGCGCCTTGCGCTGGTCCGCGGCGTCCTTCTCCCACGCGGCGACGGCGGCGACGAACTGGCTGCGCAGCTCGTTCACGCGCGCGAGCGTCTCGCCGCGCAGGCGGATCTCGTCGATCGCGACAAAGAGCACGCTCTGCTCGAGCATGGGCAGCGAGAACTTGCCGCTGCCGTCGGTCACGTTGATCGGCCGGTTGCCGCGCTCGGGGCGCAGCGCGGAATCGGGCACGGCTGGACCGCGCAGGATGTCGCCGCCCGGTGCTGATGGCGCGGCAGGCGGAGTGGCGCCGTCGTCCGCCCGCGCGCACGGAAGGCACGCCAGCGACGCGGCTGCTGCGAGAAGTGTGATCGTGTGCTTCATGGTCTTCATGGAAACCTCGTTGCTGCGGCTGCATCTTTCGGCCACGCCCTGCGCGTGTCCAGCGAGAATCCCGCCAAGCGGCGAAATCGCGCTACCATCGCCCTCCCTATGCCGCTCACGCCAGCCGACCTCACCGACGCCCTCCGCACCGTGCTCGACCCGGACATCCGCAAGGACCTGGTCACCCTCGGCATGGTCAAGGAAACCAAGGTCGAAGGCGACCGCGCCAAGGTCACCGTCGAGTTGACCACCCCCGCCTGTCCCATGAAGGACAAGATCCGCGGCGACATCGAGGCCGCGATCAAGGCCAAGGCCACCGAGCGCGGCGCGCCGTACTCGGGCGTCGACGTGACTTTCACTGCCGATGTCCGCCGCGCCAACGACAAGACCCGTGACGGCGCGAACCCGCTGCCGGGCGTCCGCCAGGTCATCGCGGTCGGCGCGGGCAAGGGCGGCGTCGGCAAGTCGACGGTGTCGGTCAACCTCGCCGTCGCGCTCGCGCGGATGGGCGCCAAGGTCGGCCTCCTCGACGGCGACATCTACGGACCGAGCGCGCCCACGATGCTCGGCCTCGAGGACGAAGCCACGCAGGCGCGCGGCAACATGCTGCTCCCGTTTGAGGTGCACGGCATCAAGGCGATGACCATCGGCAAGCTCGTCGACGCCGACAAGCCGCTCATCTGGCGCGGACCGATGGCGCACGGCGCGTTCAAGCAGCTCGCCACGCAGACCGAATGGGGCGAGCTCGACTACATGATCGTCGACCTGCCGCCGGGCACGGGCGATGTGCCGCTCACGCTGTCGCAGCTCCTTCCGCTCTCGGGCGCGGTGATCGTGTGCACGCCGCAGATCGTCGCGCAGGACGACGCGCGCCGCGCCGCCAAGATGTTCGAGCAGCTCGGCGTGCCGGTGATCGGCGTCGTCGAGAACATGAGCTACTTCGTCGACGACACCGGCAAGGAGCACGATCTCTTCGGCCGCGGCGGCGCGGAGATCATGGCGCAGACGATGGGGCTCAACTTCCTCGGCTCGATCGCGATCCGCACCGCGCTGCGCGTCAACAGCGACCGCGGCACCCCGCTCGCCAACTGGAACGACGCGCGCCTCGGCCAGGAGTTCGACACCGTCGCGCGCAACATCGCGTCGCGCGTCTCGATGCTCTCGATGCTCGGTCAGTTCGTGCAGCCGACGATCAGCGTGCACTGAATCCGCGCGCGCGGCCTCACTCGCCGGCAAAGCGCTGCTTGAACTCCGCCATCGCGTCGTCGCCCACGTAGTGGCGCACGATGCGGTCGTCGATCTGCGCGATGTCGACGAGCATGAGCGCGTCGATCACGTCGCCAAAGTCCGCGTCGACGTTGAACGCGAGGAGCTTGGCGTTGAGGCGCAGGTACTGGCGCAGCAGCACGGGGACCGCGCGCTCGCCGCGCTCGATCTCCTCGATCAGCCGCTCGACGTTGAGAAGGTCCGCGGTCGCCTCGGCGCGCTCGCGCTCGGTCCAGCACGCGACGCCCTGCCGTGCGGGCGGATTGCGGGGCGACACGAGCTTGGCGAACGGCGTCGACATGCGGTGCCGCTCGAGGAACTCCATGATGAGCTCCTTCGACATCGAGGTGTAGTCGTTGGAGATGCTCACCGGCCCGAACATGCGGCGGTGGCCGTTCATGAACATGAACACGCCGATGCCCTTCCACAGGAGCGAGAGCGGCATCGGCTGGCGCTGGTACTCGACGCGCACGAACGAGCGGCCGAGCTCGACGGCATCGCCGAGCTCGGCGAGGATGCGCGGCGAATACTCGAACAGCGTGCTCGTGTAGAGCCCGGAGACGCCCTTGTCCTTGGTGAGTTCCGCGACCACGCCCGCGCGGTAGCCGCCGACGATCTCGCGCTTCTCGCGGTGCCAGACGATCAGCTGCGTGTACGACGGATCGAACGCGTCGATGTCGATCGGCTTGCCGCTGCCCTCGCCGACGGCGCGGAACGCGATCTCGCGCAGGCGCCCGATCTCGGTCATCGCCTGCGGGATCGCCGACGCGCGCGTGGCGAACACGTCGAACGCGCCCTCCGAGAAGAGCCGCGCGCCCGCGGGCAGCGCCTTGAACTCGGCCTCGAGCTGCTCAGGCGTCGCGGCCTGCGCTGCGACGGGCGCGTGCGACTGCTGCGCCTGATGACCGCGCGTCGCGCGCGCGGTGCGGCGCAGGAGCTCCGAGCGACCGCGCACGAAGCGCGTGAGCTCCTCGGCGTCGAGCGAGCTGCCTTCGGTCGCGATCGCGCGGCCAAAGCGCATCTCGATGGTCTTGCCGCAGCGGGCGACGAACTCGTTCGGCAGCAGCGCCGTGCGGAGACGGGGATGCAGGAGACCCGCGGCGTGGAACACGCCACGATTGGTGCCCTCGACCCACGCAGGCACGACGCGCGCCTTGGCGGTCATGGCCAGACGAAAGGCAACGGTCGACCAGAGCGCGTCGTGCGGCGTCCACTCGCCCCAGCTCACCGCGCTGACTTCGCCCGCGGGGAACACGACCAGCACGTGGCCATCCTTGATCCAGCGCATCGCGTCGCGCAGCGCGAGGGCGTTGCGGCGCGGAGCATCGCCGCCGCCAAACGGATCGACGCCGATCGCGTGCTCGGAGAAGAACGGCAGGCGCATGACCATGCCGTTGACGAGCAGCTTGGCGTCGGGACGACGACGCAGCACCGCCGCGAGCAGCGCGGCACCATCGGCACCGCCGAACGGGTGGTTCGACGCGACCATCACGGGACCCGTCGCGGGAATGCGCTCGAGCTCGCTCTTCGAGTACTGCGGGTGCAGGCTCATCGCGGTGATGACGCGCTCCATCACGGGGACGGACCGGTCGCCGTCCTCCACGGCGCGCGCGAACTCATCGAGCTGCGAAAGGCCAAGGGCCCGCTCGGCAACGCGGATCGGCCCCTCGACGACGGAGCGCAGCCAGCCCGCGCTCGGGCGGGGAAGCCCGATGATCTGCCGTGATGGAGCTCGCTCTGCGGACATGGGTCGCATTCTCCGCCCTACCCGATGCTCCGCAAGCACCGCGGAGGCAGGTCCGAGCGGAATGAACGAAATCACGACATGATTCTGCGGTCATCCTTACCTGAACTGCCGTGCAAGCCGCTCGAGGCAAAAGAAAACGCCGCCCGAACGAATCGGGCGGCGGGAGCAACCTTCGCGGCGCTGGCTGGACGACTAGCGGCGGCGGCGGGCTGCAAGGCCTCCGGCGATACCGAGCAGCGCGAACGCGCCCGGCGCGGGGACGACTCTGAACTGATCCTGCGCGGTCGGGCTGTCCCAACCTTCGGCTGCGATGGAGCGCCATCCGCCCTGTCCGAGCGAAGCGACCATGCTGCCGTAGATCTTCGCCGACTCGCCGGTGAGCGCGGCGCGGAACGCGCCGTTCGTCAGCGAGAGCCGCGACACGAGGGTGGCCTCGTCGACGCTGCCGAAGTTCTCGTGGATGATCTCCCAGCCGAGCGCGCAGAACGCGGCGCTGGCAGCCGAGCCAGTGCCCGCGGAAGCCACGACGCGGCTGTCCGACTCGAGCCAGCGCGACATCGCGTCGCGCAGCACGTTCGCCTTGACGATGCCCATCGGGCCCGGCGCCGGCGGCGTCTGCGGTGCGTTCTCGAGCGAGACCGGGTTAAACACGTAGGTCGTGCCCGAGGTCACGCCCTGGTAGAGCTGCGCGCACCAGGTGTAGACGGTCGAGCCGCCCACATCCCACTTGTGCTCCGCGAGCTTGAGGTTGAACGAGGTGATGGCGACGGACGAATCCCACGCGAGCGAGCTGGAGTAGCCCACGGCGTGCGTTTCGAAATTGCCGTAGCCGACGTAGTTCGCGGAGAAACCCGCGGAGGCCACTGGCGTGACTGCAGCGACGGACAGACCGGTCGCGATGATCGCGTTACGAAACTTCATCTCTTCTCCTGACGAATGCTGGAAACCCCTGGACGAGTGGAGGACAACACCTACCGATAGCGCCGTCCACCTCGGATCAGTCGTAAGATGTCTCCAGATATAGACTTAGGCAAACCAGCGCCCCCAAATCCGCTACAAATGTCACAATCGCGTTGCGTGATCATCCACAGGGGTGAAGAGTCGGATTTTTACGGGGCGCTCCCAGTCTGGTGCGCTGCGGGGCGCAGCTTGGCGCATCCGCGCCCAACCGGAGCCAGCGCAAAACAGCGCAAAAACACGATGGCCCCGCTGTACGCGGGGCCAACGAGGCTCCAGGTGTGACGAACTGGAGCGAGGAGTGAGACCTTCAAGCCTACTGACCTGCCACCAGCTGCCCATGCGCAACTGGTACGCCGCGGATATCTCTTCACGACCGCCTGCCGAGGCAGGCGGTACGCCCGTGGAGCTGCGTTCACCCACGGCCCTGCTTGCTTCCGCTTTCTCAATGCCCCTGCGACCTGACATGGTCCATCGAACAGGCCGCGAAACTGCGATCCTGACAGTGAACCACGGGATATGTACAACGGAAACCCTTGCGTGCAAGGAATTTGCGTTCAACACGCCGCGATCTTCGTAGACAAAGGCTGCAGAGCGAGTCCTCGCCGCCCGTGCCCTTGGTTTATTGACAATTCAACTTCACGCGAACTCTCGACGGAGCACCTTGAGCCCGTCGACAAGCTGGCGGATGTGGCCGGCCTCGTGCGCGGCCGAGATCTGCACGCGCAGACGCGCGTGACCCTCGGGAACCACGGGGAATCCGAAGCCGATCACGAACACGCCGAGCTCGAGCAGGCGCTTTGACATCGCGATCGCCTTGGCGGTGTCGTGCACGATGATCGGGCAGATCGCCGTCGGGCTGTTCAGGACCTCGAAGCCCGCTTCACGGATGCCCGCGCGCGCGGCGTCGACATTCGCGCGCAGCTTGGCCACGCGCTGCGGCTCGCGCATGAGGACCTCGATCGCCTTGTCGGCGCTGCAGGCGATGGTGCACGGCAGCGCGTTCGAGAACAGCGTCGGCCGACCGCGCTGGAGCAGCAGGTCGATCGCGCGCCTGGAGCCCGCGATGTAGCCGCCCGCGCCGCCGCCGAGCGCCTTGCCCAGCGTGCCGGTGATGTAGTCGATCTGCGTGCCCTTCATCCCCTGCGCCTCGTGCGTGCCGCGGCCGGTCGCGCCCATCACGCCCGTGCCGTGCGAATCGTCGACCACGAGGTACGCGCCGAACTCGTCGCAGAGCTTGCGCATGGCCGGCAGGTCCGCGATGTCGCCTTCCATCGAGAACACTCCGTCGGTGACGACCCAGATCGTGCCGGTCATCTCGGGGTTCGCGCGCGCCTCGACGAGCTTCGCGCGGAGCGACTCGAGGTTGTTGTGGCGATAGACGGTCTTGAGCAGGCCCTTCTTGATCACGGCGGCGAGACGAACGCCGTCGATGATCGACGCGTGGTTGAGCTCGTCCGAGATGATGATGTCGCCCGGCTCGCAGAGCGTCGGGAAGATCGCCTCGTTGGCGTTCCAGCAGCTCGTGAAGGTGTACGACGCCTCGACGCCGTAGAACTCCGCGATGCGCGCCTCAAGCGTGTGGTGGCAGTCGAACGTGCCGCAGATGAACCGGACGCTCGCCGTGCCCGCGCCGTACTTGCGGATGCCCGCGATGCCCGCCTCGACGACCTCGGGGTGGTTCGCCAGGCCGAGGTAGTTGTTCGAGCAGAAGCACGCGACCTCGCCGTAGCCCTTGAGCTTGACGGTCGCGTCCATCGGGCCCTCGATCGTCTGGAGGTGCTTGAGCTGGCCGTTCTGGCGGAGCGTCTCGAGGATCTGCTGGGTGCGCGAAGGGAAGGTCGGGGCGGCGAGAGTCTGCATCGCGGAAGTCTACAGGACCGCGCGAAGCCCGTCAGTCACTCCGCGAACGACACCCGCTCCGACTGCCGCTCGAGCCGCGTCGCCTCGAACATCGGGAACGCGCGCAGCCCCGCCAGCATCGCGAGCAGCATGTGCGGGAACCCCGCGATGCGCGCGTTGAACGCGGTCGCGATGCCGTTGTAGTAGGTCCGCGAAAGCGCGATACGGTTCTCGGTGCGCACGAGCTCCTCCTGCAGCTTGAGGAAGCCCTGCTGCGCGACGAGCTCCGGGTAGCGCTCCGCGAGCGCCGTGAAGAGCGGCGCGAGCCCCACCACGCGCGCGCCGCCGCCGCGGACATCGGTCGCCGCGAGCGCAGCCTGCGAGCGCAGCAGCGCGATGACCTTCTGCGTCTCCGCCTCGTGGTCGCGCAGGCCCTTCACGCTCGCCGCGAGGTTCGGCAGCAGGTCGCAGCGCCGCTTGAGCTCGACGTCGATGTTCGACCACGCGCGCCGCACGCGCTCGCGCAGCGTCGTGAGCGAGTTGTAGAGCGCCCAGGTCCAGAAGAACGCGTAGAGCGCGATGTACCCGACGACCGTCGCGATCGACCCGAGGAGCCGCGCGCCGTTGCTCAAGCTGTTCTCGTTCGCCAGGATCAGAAACGCGGCGAGCAGGATCACGGCCCCGAAGATCCCCCACAGCCACGCACCCCACGCGTAGCCGCGGCCGATCTCGGCTTCCTTGCGCACCGAGATCAGGAAGATCCGCGCATCGCGGTCGGCCGCGATCTCCGCGGCGACCATGTCCTGCCGCTCGCGCGCGCGGCCCATCACGAAGATCTCGTGATGCAGCGGGATCGCCTCCTCGCGGAAGGTGCGGCGATGCGTCGAGTCCGCGATCGCGCCGCGCGGCCCCTTGCCGTAGTACAGCGGGTCGCCGGGCGAGCAGTACTCGCTGACCACGGTCACGGTCTCCACGCTCGCGCCATCAGGGCGGATCAGCACGTGCCCAGTGCCGTCGCTGAGATAGAACGGAAGCTGCTCGCCGCCCGAGGCGATCGTCGTCGAACCGCTCTCGGTGCGCGTGCGCGTGCGGGTGTTGCCCTTCTCATCTCTGTAGGTCTCGACGACGGTGCGCTCCCAGTGCTCGGACACCTCCCACGTGTAGTGCACGCAGGCGATCTCCGCGAGGTAGCTGTGCACAGGCGTGTCGCTCTCGGCCGTGCCCTGCAGCTCGACGTCGCCGACGAAGACGCCTTCGCACTTCGAAGTCGGCGTATCGAGCATGTAGCGCCGCATGCGCGCCGCGCGCAGCGCCGCCCACATGCACAGGAGCACGAGCGCGCCACCGACCAGAAGAATGATGAAGAGATGTGGCTGCATGTTTCCCTGCATGCGCGACGCGGTCCCGCCGACCGACGCGTCAGCAGCCGTACCGTGCCTTGATCTTCGGCACGATGTACTCCGCGAACGCGCGGTTGAAGTCGTGCTGCGGCTTCCAACCCCAGTCGCGGCGGGCGGCGGAGTCGTCGCAGTCCTCGGGCCACGAATCGATGATGCGCTGGCGCTCGAGCGTGGGCGCGTAGGTCGTGTCGGCCTTGGGGAAGAACTCGCGCACCTTGGCGGCGATCTCCTCGGCGCTCGGCGCGAACGCGCTCACGTTGTAGACGAGGCGCGACAGCTTGGCGCGCGGCGCGTCGGCGAGCTCCATGAGCGAACGCACGGCGTCGGGCATGGTCATGAACGGAATGCGCGAGTCGGGGCGCACGAAGCACGCGTACGGCTTGCCCTGCGCGGCGGAGTGCAGCATCTCGGGGCCGTAGTCGCTGGTGCCGCCGCTCGGCACGGTGTCGGCCGAGATGATGCCCGGGAAGCGGATCGACCGGAAGTCGACCGTGCACTCGGGGCGGTCGGCCGCGAGCAGGCGGTAGTGGCGCGCGTAGTAGCGGCCCATCTCCTCGACGGCGCGCTTGTTGACGCCGTACATCGTGATCGGCTCGAGGCAGTGGTCCTCGTCCACGCGGCCCGCGGCGCGCTTGTCGGCGAGCGTGGGCACGCCGTAGATCGCGATCGTCGACGGGAACATGAACTTGACGGGCGTGCCGCGGCGCACCGCGCTGTCGGCCGCGAGCTTGAGCAGGTTCGCGCTGCCCATCACGTTGACCTTGAGCGCGAGCTCGGGGCTCTTCTCGCCGCGGGTCGAGAGCAGCGCCGCGAGGTGCCACACCTCGGACACATCGTGCTTGAGGCCGATGTCGTCGATCGCGGCGGGATCGCTCACGTCGCAGGCGTAGGCCTTGCTCGCGTGCGCAGCGCGGTCCTTGGGCAGCTCGCGCACGTCCATCGCGATGATCTCGCGCTTGCCGTGGTAGCGCTGCGCGAACGCCTCGAGAAGCGCGTGACCCATCTCGCCGCCGGCGCCTGAAACAAGAATGGCACCCGTGTCGGTGGATGCGGCGCGGCTCGACTTCGGCTCTGTCATCGTGGCGTGGCTCATGATCGTTCTGTGGTCGTGTGGATCGGAGGATGCTGGCGCGGAACGCAGGCGGCGAGTATAGGTTGCGCCCATGCCGCGACACAGCATTCCCCTGCCTCCGCGACCTGAATCGGCGGAGGAAATCATCAGGCTCCTCGACCTCAAGCCCCATCCCGAGGGCGGCTTCTACCGCGAGACTTGGCGGCATCACGCGACCGACGGATCGCGCGGCGCGGGCACCGCGATCTACTTCCTGCTGCCGAGTGATGTTGTGAACCGCTGGCATCGCGTCGATGCTGCGGAGATCTGGCATTTCTACGCGGGGTCGCCCCTGGAGCTGTCGATCGCCGGGCATGGCCGCGCGCCCGAGACGCAGGTTCTCGGGACGGCGCTCTTCGACGGCGAACGTCCGCAGATCGAGGTTCCCGCGAACGCATGGCAGCGCGCGCGCAGCCTCGGCCCGTGGACGCTGGCAGGATGCACCGTCGGTCCGGCGTTCGAGTTCTCGAGGTTCGAGATCGCGGGCGACGGCTTTGTGCCGCCGGCGTGCTAGTGCGTGAGGCCAGGCCAGCTGCTTTGGAAACCGGTTGATGTGGGTGCCCGCGGATGCAGGCGAAGCCGGGAGCTGCGAGCGGGTTGCGTGAGGAGTTGACTCCTACGTCCAGCGTTCCGCAGACTTTCGTCTGCGGGCATTCAAAGTTTGAGCGGTCGCCGCTGCGGCGGCTTCCTCTGGTGTTTGCGAGCCGTGAATGCCCGTGGATGCAGGCGAAGCCGGGAGCTGCGAGCGGTCGGGCCACATCGTCGATCCTGCCAACGGATGCAGCCGCCGCGGCGACCGCTCAAGTCACGCGACCGATCAGATCACGACGCCCGTCACGCCTCGCAGCCGAGGCGCTCGAGCAGTTTCTTGGTCGCGCGGATGCCGTCGGGCTCGCTCAGGCGCTTGCCTTCGTACTCGATGCCGACTGCGCCGGTGTACTTCGCGTTGCGGACGTGCTCCATGATCTTCGGGTAGTCGAGCGTCGTCTCGTTGCCGGCCGCGTCGAAGTCGTAGCTCTTCGCGGAGACGCCCTTCGCGTACGGAACCACGAGGCCCACGTTCTTGACGGGATCGTGCTGCACGCCGTTCGCGTCGCGCCAGTTGCCGAAGTCAGGCAGCGTGCCGCACGCGGGATCGTTGACCAGCTTCATCAGATCGACGACCCACGAGCCTTCGGAGCTGAGGCCGCCGTGGTTCTCGACGATCACGTTGATGCCGTAGGGCTTGGCGCGCGCGAGGAGCCTGGTGAGTCCGTCGGCGCAGCGCTTGATCTGCTCGGACGCATCGCCTTCGCCGATCGCGTTCACGCGGATCGAGTGGCAGCCGAGCGCCTTGGCGAGCTCGATCCACTTGACATGGTTCTCCGCGAACTCGGCACGCGCCTTCTCATCGGCGGCGCCGGCGATACCCTCGCCGTCGCACATGATGAGGACGCTCTTCACGCCGAGGTCGTCGGCGCGCTTCTTCAGCTCGGCCGCGAGGGTCTTCTCGCCGATGCGCGGGCGGTAGAACGAGTTCACATACTCGACGCGCGAGATGCCGAACTCCTCCTTCGCGAACTTGGCAAAGTCCATCGGGTCGGCGACCTGCGCGGGGCGCTCCTCGGGCTTGCACAGGCCGAAGCGGCGATGCAGCGACCACTGGGCGAGCGAGATCGGGTTCTTTGGCGTGGCGTTCACCGCGGGCGGCTCCGTTGTGAGGCTTGCGATCGTGCGCGGCGTGACCGCTGCGAGGGAGGCGAGACCGAAGAGTTGAAGTGCGTCGCGGCGATTCATGTGGACCTCGAGTTCGAGCGCGTTCGGGCGCGATCCGGAGCGTGCACGCTACCGCAAAGCCCACGCGGATGGCATCGCCGAGGCGCGAATTCGTACACTGCGACGCCCTCGCATCCGCCGCGTCCGTAGGATCACTCCATGTCGCTGAATGTCGTCCTGATCTCGCTGGTTGCCTCGCACACGCTCGCGCTCGGGGCGCTGGCTTCGCCTGTTGCGGAGGTCGCCACAAGCAAGGCTGCGTTGCCGACGGTCTCTGCGCCGGTGGCAATCGATCTCGACATCGTCGACGTGCCCGCGATCCGCGCGGAATCCATCGACGACGCCGTGCGCGCCGAAGGCTGGATGCACGCGCGCGAGCGCTTCCTTCAGATGGATCTCGCGCGCCGACAGGCCGCGGGCGAGCTCGGATCGGTGTTTCCGCAGGCGGTCGCGAGCGATCGGCAGGCGCGCCCGCTCGGGCTCCGCAAGGTCGCGCAGCGCGCGCTTGCCGCGATGAAGCCCGACCACCGCGTGCTGCTCGAGCGCTACGCCGAGGGCGTCAACGCGTTCCTCGCGGCGAACACGCCGCTTGAATACCGCATGCTCAAGCTCGCGCCCGAGGCGTGGAAGCCCGAGGACTCGATGCTCGTGCAGCTCGGGATGGCGAAGTACCTGGACAGTTCAGGCGACACCGACGTCGAGCGTGCGGCGATGTTCGCGAGCATGCCGGTGGAGGTCGCGCGGTTCCTGACCAGCAGTGCAGGCGTGCAGTCGATGTCGGTCGACGGATCGCCGCTGCCCGCGCCGCTCCCGCTGCCGACGGCGGCGCAGCTTGATCTGCATGCGCGCGCGGCTGCGGCCCAAAACGTGAGCCCGACCGCACCCAGCGAGGCTTCACCAGGCTCGAACGCGTTCGCCGTCGCCGGCACGCGCACCAAGGACCACCGCGCGATCGTCGGCAACGACATGCATCTCGCGCTCACCGCGCCGGGCATCTGGTACCGCGTCTCGCTCGAGTGGCCAAAGGGCAAGCTCGTCGGCCTCTCGCTCCCTGGCGTGCCGCTGATCGTGCAAGGCACCAACGGCGATGTCGCGTGGGGATTCACCAATCTCACCGCCGACCTCGCGGACATCGTGATCGTCGAGAAAGACCCGAAGGATCCCACGCGCTACCTCGTCGAAGGCGGCAGCGAGCCGTTCGTGACCGAGGAAGTACGCCTCGGCAAGGCGCCGAGCGAGGAGACGCTCACGCTGCGCTCGACGCGCTTTGGTCCGATCGTGAGCGAGCGCGCCGACGGCACGCTGGTCGCGATGCACTGGGTTTGCCTTGAGGAAGGCGCGCTTGACTGCGGGCTCTTCGACATCTCGTTCGCGCGCGGCCTCGACGCCGCGCTCGATGGCGCGAGCAAGTGGCACGGTCCGCCGCAGAACGTGCTCGTCGCGTCGTCCGACGGCCGCATCGGCTGGACGATCGCGGGTTCGCTCCCGCGCCGCGCGCGCGCGACGCCCGCGCCAGTCTCGTGGCGCGATGCACCCAAGTGGTCGGGCCTGATCGCGCCCGAAGCCAAGCCGCGCATCGTCGATCCCAAGTCGGGCGTGCTCACGAGCGCGAACCAGCTCGCGATCGCGCCGAGCGGCGAGCTCGCCGCAGTGATCGGCTCCGACGAAGCCCCAGGCGACCGCGCGCGACGCATGCGCGAGCTGCTCGAGGCGCGCAGCGACTGGACCGAGCGCGAGCTCCACGCGGTGCAGCTCGACGTGCGTTCGGCGCGGCTCCTGCGCTGGCGCGACGCGCTGGTTGCGGCGCTGCCGAAGGAATCCGCCAACACGATGAACGCGATGACCGCCGCCGCGCGCGACGAACTCGCCGCGTGGAATGGCGAAGTCGGCACCGAGGCCTGCGCACCCGAGCTGATCGACGCCTGCCGCAAGGGCGTGCGCGCGGCGTTCGCGACGGCGCTGCCGAAGGGCGTGGCCAACGGCGTGTCCGACGAGGCGATGCTGCGCATCATCGAGGCGCGCGCGCCGCACCTGCTGCCGACGACCGACGCCGACTGGGGCGCGCTCGTCGCGCGCGTGCTCGAGCAGGCCTCGAAGACCTGCTGCACCGTGCCTGTCGGCGCGAGCGACGCTCCTGGCGCGACGCCGACCTTCCGCACGCGCGGCGCCGCGAACATCTGCGCGATCCGCCACCCCGCCGCCGACGCGCTCGGCGCGGCGGCCGCGATGGCGGAGATGCCGCACACGCCGCTGCCCGGTCACCCGACCTGCGTGCGCGTGCAGACGCCGGGCTTTGGCGCGAGCGAGCGCTCGGTCGTCTCGCCGAACCATCTCGCCGACGCGATCCTGGTCACGCCGTGCGGACAGTCGGGGCTTCCGACCTCGCCCAATTTCCGCAGCCTGCAGGTGTACTGGCAGAAAGGCGAGCCGTATCCGCTGCTGCCTGGCGCGAGCAAGCGTCGCGTGGAGCTGGTGCGCGCGTTGCCGGTCGCGCAACCCACCGCGCAACCCACCGCTCAACCCACCGCGCCAGCCGCGCAACCCGCCAAGTGACGCGCCACCGATCGCGCACGCTCACTCGGGCGCGTACGGCACGATGCGAAACTCCTCGCTCTCGGCGAAGGACTGTCCGTTGTCGTCGTCGTCCTCGCCGCGGCGCACGATCGACAGCGTCGCCGCGATCTGCTTGCCCATGATCGCGCGCATGAACGCCCCGCGCTGTCGGCGGCCTTCTTCGCTGCCCGGATGCGCGGTCGGCAAGCGCAGGCTCGCGACCGGCGGATCCGTGTCCGGCTCGATCAGGCTGTAGAGGACGCGCCTCCCGCCCGACGCGCGGATGATCTCGAGCTCATCGATCGGCTGCCCGAGGTTGAAGTCCGCGCGACGGAACGCGCGCACCGCGCGCTCGACGTCGGCAAACGGCACGAGGATCGACGCGCTCACCGCGCGACGCCGCACGCCGTCGCCGAGATCGAAGTCGGCGAGCACGGCGCTGCCCGTGACGATCGAGAGCGGGATCGACTCGGTCGCCAAGATCGCCGTCGCGGCGTCGAGCGAACGGCGGATCGCTCCCTGAGCCTCGCGAATGCGCGCGAGGATCACGGGGTCAGGCTGTGGATTCGATGCATGGTCCCCGCTCATCCCGTCCAAGCCTCAGCCTGTCCAGGCGAACAGGACCATCGTGAGGTCCGCGCCGCCGATCAGGCCGTCGCCCGTGAGGTCGTACGGCGAGTTGATCGAGCCCCAGTTGGCCAGCAGCACGGCGATGTCGAGCGCGTCGACGCGGCCGTCGTTGGTGAGGTCCTCGGGCGTGTTGCTTCCGCCGCGGGTGAACTGCGACGCGGGCACGACGGCCTTGACGCCATCGGGTCCGCGCCACGAGAGCACGAGCCCGCACGTGCCCGTGCGCTCGAAGTAGTCGACCTTGACCGGATGCGTGCCGGCCGCGAGCGCGATCGCGCCCGACTGCTCGGCGTATCCGTGGACGCCGTCGTTGTCGACGACGACCGACGAGCCGATCGACAGGCGCGAGCCTTCGTCGCTCGCGGCGTACAGCGTCCACAGGCCGCCCTGCGGGACCGTGATCCAGCCCTGAAAGCGCGCGCCGACGAAGTCCGAGCGTCCGCTCGTCGCGAAGCTGTTGAAGGTCAGCGGGTAGTTGACATCGGTCACCGTGCCGATCGCATACGGCGTGCGCTGGTCGTAGTCGGGCAGGATGACCTCGCCGCCGATCGGGTAGTACGAGACGTCGAGCCCTGGCGTGGTGCGCACTGGATTCTCAGGTTCGCGCAGCGTGCCCACCGTGCCTGACACCGTCGCGGTCGCGGTCTGCCCGCTCGCATCGGTGATGACATAGCTAAACGAATCGGCGCCGAGCGCGCCCGAGTACGGCATCGAGTAGCGCAGCTGGTCGCGGCCGCCGGGGCCGGTGCCCACGCTGCGGGTGATCGACGCGCCCAGCGCGCTCTGCGCGGGGAACGAAGTGATCGTGATCGACTCGCAGTTGAACTGGACGTCGTTGGCAAGCACGTCGATCAACGCGGGAAGACCGCGGAACAGCTGCACCGAGTCGCTCGCGGCAACAGGCGCGCGCGCGGGCCCCGTGTAGTCGCACGCGAGGCCTGAGAGCGTGGTCTCCGCGAGCGCGACGCTCGCGGGATGGAACTCGAGCCGGATGTTCGAAAGGCCGCCCGCGCAAAGATGGCAGTACGACATGATCGTGCCGCTGTCGGTGTCGGCGGCGCTGCAGTCCTGCGGCGACGACCCGCAGCCGTCGACGGGCGGGTTCATCGCATGCGTGTGCGGCATGCCGAAGTTGTGGCCGATCTCATGCGCGACGACGAAGATGTCCCAGTTCTGCGTCGCGTTGTTCACGAGCGGCGTCGGGAAGAACCCCGCGAGGTTCGCCGACACGCCGTAGCCGTACGTCGAGCAGAGGCCGGGCAGGTATGCGATGCCGCCGCCGAGGTTTCGCCCCGACAGCATGTGCGCGAGGTCGCGCGCGACGGCGCCCTGCGTCGACCACACGGTGCGGAACTGCGTGAGCTGCGCGGCCGTGGTCGCCGCGTCCCACGAGTCCTGCGTCTCGGGCCACAGGCGCAGGTACGAGGTCGAGAGGCGCGCGGAGAGGTCGCGCGAGTAGATCGAAGTGAGCGCGGCCGAGAGCGTGGCGACGTAGTCCGTCGCTGCCGTCACGTTGCCTGCGAACAGCTGGTAGAACTCATGGTCGGTCTCGAACGCCATGCGGATCTGACGGCAGGTTCCCGCGGCGCTTGCGACGGAGCCGTCGCCCGAGCCACCTGCCGGCGGCGCCGGCGGATCGATCGTGCCGCACGCCCACGGCGGAGTCTCGATGAGTCCCGGCGGAAGCGCCGTCAGGTCGTACGACGCGGTCGGAAGGCCGGAGCCCGCCGCGCCGCTCGAGATGATGAAGGTGTGCCCGTCGAACTCGACGTAGCCGAACGTTCCCGCCGCGCTGCTCGCGAGGAACGCGTGGGAGCCAGGCGCGCCTGCGACGGAACCGACGAGGAATGCGCCATCGCTGTGCAACTTCGACGAAGTGGCGGGCCGACGCGCGGTCCTCCCCGTCTCGAGCACTGCGTCATCGGTGAACGGCTGCACCGGAACAAGCGAAAGCGTGACGTCGAGATGCGCGCCGAGCGGGAAGCGCTCGAGCAACCCGCCGCCCGCCGTCGCGAAGCGCGACAGAGCCGCGCGATCCACCGAGATGATCGAAGTGGAGGCGCGCGCGATGCGCGGGATCCGCGTCGCGTCGGGCACGCGCTGCACGAGCGCCGCCTGGGGCCGTGCCGAGGTCGCTGCGGCAATCTGAGCACGCGGAAGTCGAACCTGCGGAAGCACTGGTCCCGCGGTCAGGACCGCCGAGACGGCCAATGCTTGGAAAGCCGAAGCCTTCAGAAAGAGGGAGACGGGAGAGATCATCGAACCTCGCATTTGAGGGACGGCCGAGGTGCCGGAACGGAAGGACCTTTTCGGCAATTCAACCCGCGGCACAGCCAAATCTCTCAGCCGTTCGGATCATGCACGCGCCATAACCCGCGGCAATCGAGCCGCTCGAACCGCCGTCCGCCTCGCCCAAAGGGACGCACTGGACGACCTCGCACGGTTGCGCGGGCGCCCTCATGCCCCGCTGCGGCAAAGCATTGGGAAAGAGGGTGACCACACCAGTGGTTTCGTGTATGCTCTCCGCCCCTGCCACCCTAGCTCAGCGGTAGAGCAGCGCTTTCGTAAAGCGCAGGTCGTGGGTTCAAATCCCATGGGTGGCTTTGCCGCACGGCGGCAGCCAGCAGAGGCACTTCAGGCGACGTCTTGGCCGAGAAACCAGCCCCGCGAAAGCGGCGTGTTGTCGCATGGGGAGGAGCGCGTGGGCGAGAGCGCATGGGGAGGAGCGCGTGGGCTTCGCCCCGCCCGACCGCACCAAACACGCAAAAGAAACAGCCCCGCGCCAAGCGCGGGGCCGTGATTCAACCTTAGAAAGCACCAAAGGAAGCAGCCGCAGCTGCGCCCGCGCCATCACGTCGCGCTCGCGCCGTGCGCACGCTCGCTTTGGCGCGGAAGCACCAAAGGAAGCAGCCGCAGCTGCGCCCGCTCCATCACGTCGCGCTCGCGCCGTGCGCGCGCTCGCTTTGGCGCGGAAGCACCAAAGGAAGCAGCCGCAGCTGCGCCCGCTCATCACTGAGTGATGAGCTTCACAGCCTGCGCCGTGCCCGCGTCGAGCGAACCGTAGAGGCGGCCAGCCGCGTCGGCGTTGGCGCCGGTCGACGAGCCGATCAGTTCGCGGAGCGCCGCGAGCTGGCGATCATCGGCCTTCGCGCCGGCGGAACGCGCGGCGAGCGCCGCGAGGTCGCACAGCGAGACCTGCTCCTCGCCCGTGGACGAGAGCGCAGCGTCGATGAGCGCACGCTGGCCGGCGGCCGACGCGTTGAGCGCGATGACCTCGGCGACCATCAGGCGGAGACCGCCCTGCTTCTGGCTGAGCGCGCGCAGGAGCGCGGGTTCGGCGTCGGCGACGGAGAAGACCTTGTTGCCGCTGAAGGCGATGCCGCGCAGCGACGCGCAGCAGCGAGCCGCGTAGTCGACCGACTCGGCCTCGTCCATCACGCCACCGGACATGTTCGACATCGCAGCGGTCGCCGCGTTGCGGAAGGTCTCGGCGGGCGCGCCTTCGGTCCACACCATCACCGAGCGATCGCCGTCGAAGGCGTGGCGCACGGTGGCTTCTTCGAGCGCGCCGGAGATGGCGACGATCGGGCTCGCAGCGGTGAGTCCGCTCGCGTGCACGCGGGCGACGCTGGCCTTGAGCTCATCGAGCGTGCCGCGCACGATCACGATGTCGACGCCGTCAGCCTTGACGACGTTGGTCTCGAGCTCTTCGAACTGGCCAGCGGACGCGACGGTCGCGAAGCCAGCGGTCTGGAGCTGCTCGCCGATCGCCTGGCGGTCGGCGTTGCTGCCGCCGAGGATCGCGGCGCGGCTCGAGCCGGTGTTCGAGATCGCGGAGGCGAGCGTGGGCACCACGCGGAAGTCGCCGGCGAAGCTCTGCTTGGGGCTGCTCGCGGCGATCGCGAGGGCGGCGTCGAGACGCACGCGGCGGTCGCTGTAGCCGAGCGCCTCGAGCATCGGAGTGCGGCCACCCGAAGCGACGAGCGCGTTGCCGCTCGCGGTGTTGGCGAGCGCGGCGATCGCGTCGCGGATGAGCGTGGTGTCCTTGGCATCGATCGCCATCGAGAGGACCTCGGAGCAAACCGAGGCGCCCGAGGCGGTCGCGAAGAACTGCGGGCTGTAGCGGCCGGGCTGCGCATCGGAGCCGAGCGTGTTCTCGCGGCGGAGATCCGACGCGATGAAGATCGCGAGAGCCGACGTGTTGGTCGGGTCGACCGCGAGCGCGCGGCGCGCAACGGCCATCGCCATCACATCGCAGTAGACGCCGGTCGCGACCTGCTCGGCAACGAGCGAGCCGAAGCCGCCGGAGCTGTCGTGGCTCCAGATGTTGTTGACGGCGTCGCCGCCGTACGGAACGAGCGACGACTCGCGGTCGAAGAACTTGCGGGCGAGCGCGGTGTACTGCGCGGTCACGTCGCGGGTCGTGCCACCGAGCTGCGAGAACGCAGCGTCGCAGGCGGCGCGGACTTCAACCGGGGTCGACGGACGCGCGGCGAGGTCGACGATGAACGGCAGAGCCGTCGGCCAACCGATCTCGGCGAGGACGCCGACGACCTTGCGCTGCGAGGTCGGGTCGAGCGAGGTGAGCGACATGCCGAGCGGGAGCACTGCGAAGCGCTTGAGCGCGACGAGGTTCTTGGTGGCGGCGAGCTCGGACGCGGGGTCCTTGGCATCGACGACGACCTTGAGGAGCTGCGGCACGGCGTACTCGCCGGCGGCGGCGAGACGCTCTTCGCCGAGGCGCTGCTCGCGCAGCGTCTTGGAGAGCATGCCGATCGCCTGCGCGATGCGCTGCGGGTTGCGCGCGAGGGCGCGACGGCCGGCCTCGACGCGGTTCTCGATCTTGGTGGAGAGGTCGGAGACCCCGCCCATCGCGCGGCTGCGCGCGATCGCCTTGCTCAGGCGGTCGCCGAGATCGGCGCCGTCGACGACTTCAGCGAGGTCGGCGTCGGAGACCGAGGCCGAGAGGACTGCTTCGCCAGCGGCCTGCGCGAGGTCGGCCTTGCCGATCAGCACGTAGTGGACGAAATCCTGGAAGCTCTTCGAGACGCCCGAGAGATCCTTCTTGGTCTCGGCGGCAGCCGCGTCCGACTGCGCGAACGTGGTCGGAGCCACCGTGAGAAGTGACGTCGCGACGAGCATCGCCGACAACGGAAGACGGGCGCGGGAAACGATGAGCGCATGCAAGGACATCGAGATCTCCTGAGGTGGTCCTGACGCGTGCCGACCACCTGTACTTGGCGGCTCGACACGAAGGGGACAATGTATCGGTTGGGGCTAGAAGCCGTCAACTACAAGACTTCGTATACTCGCCCCCGCCTAGGTGCCCGAAGAGGATCTTCGGCGCCCGTTCGCGGAAAGCCGCATGCGGGTGAGGGAAGGCGGTGAAAATCCGCCGCGGTCGCGCCGCCGTGACAGGTTGGGAAACGCGTCGAAAGACGCGGATCCCGCGAGAGATGGCCCGCTTGCGCGGGCAGCCACTGATCGGTTCGCCGGTCGGGAAGGCGTCGATCGTTCGCCGTGCCTCGCGCCTGAGCAGCATGCTCCGGAGCCAGACGCGGGACCTGGAGTCGGAAGACCTGCCTAGGCAACGTCGGTGTCCAGTCGGATGCCGCTGCGCGCTCCCGGACGGAGCGCATTTGCCCCCGGGCGCGAGCTCCCGGAGGAGTCTGATGTCATGCGCACGGCGCGCGCGGTTCATTTCATCCTGCTGAGTGCGTGCACCGCGACGTGCACCGCGACGAGCGCTCGCGCCGACTCGCCGTTTGCGGCGACGGTCGTCAGCTACGTCGCGGGCACTGGCGCTGCGAACGGCTTTACCAACGCGAGCGTCGCGCTCGGTTCGCCCGAGAGGTTCACGGGCGAAGGGTTGATCCCGCAGGCCGTGACGCCGTTCCAGCCCGCGTTCCGGCCGAATGAACTCGTGTCGCTCGGCGTCGGCGGGTCGCTCGTGGTTGCGTTCGACCACGATGTCGTCGACGACCCGCGCAATCCGTTCGGCATCGACCTGCTTGTCTTCGGCAATGCGTTCTTCACCGACAGCTCGTTTGGCGCGGGCGTGGTCGCGGGGCTTGCGTCCGAAGGCGGCACGATCGCGGTGAGCGCCGATGGCGTGAACTGGACGAGCGTTCCCGCGCTCGAGGCGGACGGGATGTTCCCCACGCTCGGATATCTCGATGTCGCGCCGTATGCGACGGTCGCGGGCACGGTGCTGAGCGACTTCACGCGGCCGGTCGATCCCACGATCACGATGAGCGAGCTCGTCGGCGTCGGCTATCGGGGACTGCTCGACGCGTACGCCGGTTCGGGCGGCGGCACGGGCATCGACCTCGGCGCACTCGGGCTCAAGTCGATTCGCTACGTGCGCGTGAACGGCCCCGCTGCTTCGGGCATGTCGCCTGAGATCGACGCGTTTGCCGACGTCGCGCCTGCGCCTGCGAACCCCGACCTCGATGGCGACAGCATCGTCGGCGCGACCGACCTCGCGATGGTCCTCTCGGCGTGGGGCGCGGCAAACAGCCCCGCGGATCTCGACGCCAGCGGAACGGTCGGCGCAGGCGACCTTGCGATGGTGCTCTCGGCATGGACCGTGGGAGCGCTCAAGTGAAGCGCACGCGCGGATTCACGGTCGTCGAGATGCTCGCGGTGATCGGCGTGATCGCCGTGCTGCTCTCGATCATGGTGCCGGCGATGTCGCACGTGCGCGCTTCGGCGCGCGCGGGCAGCTGCCAGTCGAACCTCAGGCAGATCGGCCTCGCTGCGTCGACCTACGCCGTGCAGAACAACGACCGCTATCCCGCGGCGATCCTCTACGAGATGACCGCCGCGGGACTCACGACGAAGGCGTGGGACTTCGACCAGCTGCCCGACGGCTCCGTGCGCGCGGGCGCGCTGTGGAACTACCTCTCGGGTCCCGAGCAGGTGCAGCAGTGCCCGGAGTTCGAGGGCGCGTCGACGTTCGGAAGCGACCCCTACACGGGCTACAACTACAACACGACCTACATCGGCGCCGAAGGAAGATTCCCCGAGCTCGATGCGAACGGCCAGTGGCTCGACGGCTGGCGCGTCGCGCGGCGCGGGCTCGCGTCGGGCCAGATGCGGCGCACGACGACCACCGCCGTCTTTGGCGACGGCGGCTGGAAGGGCGGCGCGAACAAGTTCATGCGCGCCCCTTCGAACTCGGTCGAGAACGACATCCAGACGGTGTACGCCGGCGCGCAGGCGTTCCGCCACGGCGGCTGCACGCATGCGTGCTACCTCGACGGCCATGTGGGTGGGACCTGCACCTGCTCCGAAGGCGAGCACGCGACGAGCGCGCTGCTCGACGGCGTGATGGGATTTCCGAAAAACGGCTTCCTTGCCGACGGCGACGCGCCTTACGATCCGCGCTGAACCGCCCGGTTCTCAACCGCATGAGCAAGGCCATCGTCATCGACAGGTGCATCTGCTACGACCGTCGCTTCAGCGAGCTGAAGG
>CAITDI010000018.1 GCA_903891095.1 uncultured bacterium
AGGACAACGGGCTGTTCACGATGCTGCAGTGGAGCACGCTGATGTGCAATCCGCCGCTCACGATCAGCGAGCGCGAGATGGCCGATGCGTTCGACATCATCGACCGCGCGCTGGAGATCACCGACGCAGCGTTCGAGGGGTAAGCGAGCGAGCACTCGAAGGCTCACGCACGAAGCCCCACGGCCTCAACCACCAGTCGCCCGAATGCCCGTGGGCGCAAGCCCACGGAACACCGGACGCGGGAGTCGAACCTCGTCATCACGCGCCACGCCGCGCGCGCATCCCCGCGAGATACACCGCACCCGCCACGATGAACCCCGTGAACCACGCGTACGGATAGATCGCATCCCACATCGTGGGCTCGCCCTTGAGCACCTTCACCGCGCCGAGAAAGCCCGCGACATTCGGCGCAACGCCAAGCACCAGCGCCAGCATCGCGACCCAATTCACGCCGGCATACCGTCCGCTCACGCGATACAGGTCCGGCACATCGAGCTCCTTCTTCCGCACGATCCAGTAGTCCGCGATCATGATGCCCGCGATCGGCCCGAGCAGCGCCGAGTAGCCGACGAGCCACTCGAAGATGTACGAGTCCGCGCTCGCGAGCAGCTTCCACGGCATGATCGCGACGCCGAGCACGCCCGTGATCATCGCGCCCGTCTTGAAGCTGATGTGCCGCGGCGCGATGTGCGCGAAGTCATTCGCGGGGCTCACGACGTTCGCCGCGATGTTCGTGCTGATCGTCGCGATCGCCACACCGACGAGCGCGAGCACCGCGATCACCACGCGCATCGCGGGGCTCGCGAGTATCGGCTCGCTCAATCCCGCGGGCGGCGTGCTGCTCGTGATCTGCGAGAGCACGAACACCGGATCCCACAGCTTCGCGGGATCGACGCCCTTGAGCAGGCTCGCCGAGGCGCTCGTGATCACCACCGCCATCGCGCTGAACGCGATCATCGTGGTCGGCAGGCCGATCGTCTGCCCCACCATCTGCGCGCGCTGGTCGCGGCCGAACCGCGTGAAATCAGGGATGTTCAGCGAGAGCGTCGCCCAGAACCCGATCATGCCGGTGAGCGACGGAACGAACACCTTCCAGAACTCCGCCGCGGTCGCGAACTTCGACGGCTTGTCGAGCAGCTCGCCCACGCCGCCCGCACGCGACACGAGCCACACGAGGAGCCACAGGCCCATCACGAGGATCAGCGGCGCGGACCAGTTCTCGAACACGCGCACCGCGTTCATGCCGACGAGGATGATCGCGATGTTCAGCAGCCAGAACACCGCGAACGTGATCAGCGACGGAATCGCGAGCCCGAGCACCATCGCGTCGCCGCCGATCTGCCCGAACTCAGGCCACGCCGCCACGATGAACGTGCGCACCGCTTCGCCGCCGATGTATGTCTGGATGCCGAACCATCCGCACGCGACGATCGCGCGCAGCACCGCGGGCACATTCGCGCCGACCGTGCCGAAGCTCGCGCGCGCGAGCACGGGAAACGGAATCCCGTACTTCGTGCCCGGATGCGCGTTGAGCAGGATCGGCACGAGCACGATCAGGTTGCCGAGTCCGATCGTGAGCAGCGCCTGCCACCAGTTCATGCCGACGGCGATCAGGCCGCCCGCGAGCATGTAGGTGGGAATGCAGTGCGCCATCGCGATCCACAGCGCGGCGAAGTTGTAGGTCGTCCAGTTGCGACGCCGCGTGGGCACGGGCGCGAGGTCGCCGTTGAAGAGCGGGCTGTCGGCGATGTCGGGCGGCAGCTCGGCGAGCGCCTCGCGGGTCAGGTTCGGATCGTGCATATGCGGACTCCTCACGGGCAATTCGGCTCAATCGCGCGCGGAGGATGAATGCGGCCGAGCCGATCGCCGCGATCACGCCGCCCGCGCGCGCGAAGTTTCGCGCGACAACCACGGATTTCCGTCCCTCGCCCGCGCTCGATTGCAATCCTCGCACCATGCGCACGAACCTCCACGCCCTGATCGCCGCCACCGCACTCGCATCGCTCGCCGTCTGCATGCCGGCGCTCGCCCAGCGCGCCCCGCGCGGCGGCGGCCCCGAAGCGCGCACCGCCGCCGCCACCACGAAGGATGGCGCGATCATCCAGTGGTACGCCACGCTCGACCGCGGCCTCGCCGAGGCCAAGCGCACGGGCAAGCCGATCCTGCTCGTCTCGGGCGCGCCGCATTGCGCGGGCGTTTCGGGCATGTGGTGCCCGGGCAAGGTCAAGATCGACAACGGCTGGCTGCTCAAGGACGAGGTCGTCGCCGCGTCGCGCGACTTCGTGTGCATCCGCCTGACCTCGTACGAGTCGGCGGAGGAAGCCGCCTTCGTCACCAAGCTGCAGGGCAACCCCGTCAACACGGTGTTCGCGATCCTCACGCCCGATGCGCAGCCCGCGATCGCGATGAAGGGCCTCGGCCGCGGCCCGGGCGAGCTCTTCAGCGATCCCGCCGACATGGTCAGGCAGATGGGCGAGCTTGCGAAGAAGTTCCCCGCGAAGAAGGCCGACGGCGAGCCCGCGCTCCCGATCACGCTCGATGCACGCCTCGGCCTCGCCGTCGCATCGGCGGACCTCGAGCCGCTCGCGCTCGTGATCGCAGCCGACGCGAAGGAACGCGCCGCGCTCGAGGCCAAGGTCGCCAAGCTCGCATGGTCGAAGGACCTGCGCGGCCGCTTTACCTACGCAAGCGCCGAGTCGCTGAAGGACCTCAAGCTCAAGGATCTCAAGCTCACGGACCTCAAGCTCGAGGACCTCAAACTTAAGGATCTCAAGCTCAACGAGAAGAGCGCCGCCACGACGATCAAGTCGGGCGTCCTCCTGATCGAGCCCGATGTCTTCGGCGTCGAAGGCACCGTCGCGACCGCGATCGCCGCGGCCGACGTCGGCACCAAGCTCGACGCCGCGATGCACGACGCGGCCGCCAAGCACGTGCGCGCGACCAAGTCGCGCGAGCAGCTCAAGCGCCTTGCGCTCGCGAAGGGCGTGTTCTTCGAGACCGGCATCCCCGTGAGCGGCAAGAAGGAAGCCGAGGACCGCGCGAAGTTCAAGGCGCAGGTCGAGGAGGCGAAGAAGGCGCGCGAGACGCAGGCTCCGGCGCCGGCTCCGTCGTCAGCTCCTGCCGCGTGACGATCGGAACAAACCCGACCTCCATGCCCTTCGGCGGCGTGACGAAGAGGTTCGCGTCGAATCCCACAAGCTTGCCCGCGCGCGGCGGCGCGAGGTATTCGCCGTCGATCGGCCACGCGCGGTGCATGCGCTCGACCAGCGATTGCAGCGCGGCGCGCTCGGCGTCGGTGAACTTGCACTGCGCGAACACGGGCTGATCGACAAAGCGATACCAGTGGTATGTCACCGTCGATCCGTCGACGAGCTTCGCGGCAAACGGCCCCGCGCTCGGGCCCGGCGTCGCCCACGCACCCGCGAGCGGCTCGGCGCTGTACGGCGCGGGCTTCGCGTTCGGCCGCGGGAACTCGCGCTCGCGCAGGCCGAGCGATGCGGGCACTTCGCTCGCGCGCACGGCGACGCGCGTGTCGCTCTTCTCGCTGCTGTTCTCGCCTTTCTTCGCGCCGGCGTTCTCGCCGTTCTTCTCGCGCTTCTTCTCGCTCTTCTTCTCGAGACCATCGCGGAAATACTGCGGGAACCGAGCGAAACCGTCCGAAGGCCGCTGCTTCCACTGCAATCCAAAAGCGCCGTCGTCGAAGATCGTCGGCGTCGCGAGCTCGTGGATGCCGTCGATCTGCTTGTCGTCCTGCTTGTAGCCGACGCGACCCGTCGAAACCTTCGGGCGCACCGTGCCTGCCGCGGCGAACGCGCCCTTCGGCGCCTCGCCTCCGCGACGCCACGCGAGCACGGCGTCGTACAGCGCGGTCTTCGAGTACAGCGCGACATCGCGCACGAGCGTCGTGCGGCCCGACGCATCGACGGGAAAGCGCAGCTCGGGGATCTTGGTCCACGCCACGCCGCGCTCGTCGCGCGCGATGAACTCGGGCACGGTGTTGATCTCCATCGAGCCATCGACGCGGCCCGACGCCATGCGCGCATCGAGCCCGCGGCCGACATCGGTCGGATACTCGCGCGAGATGCGGCTCCAGCACTCGGGGATGTAGTACGCGAGCGGGCCCTTGAAATTCGCGGCGTTGAGGAACAGCGTCCAGCTCAGCTCGCCCGTCGGCTGCGGCGCGTTGCGCGCGTCGGTGAGCGGCAACGCCATGTACGCGTAGCCGAGCAGTTCGCCGTTCGGCGCGCCGTTGAACGGCAGGCCGTCGGGCGGAATCAGCAGGCGGTTGCTGATCTGCGCGATGCCGAGGCGGTCATCCGCAAGCGGCCTGCTGTTGTAGAAAAACGACCAGCCGGGCGACGCGACCTCGTTGGTGTAGCAGTCCGTCGTGCCGTTCATGCTGAACTTCGGCGGTCCGTAGTGGAAGCGGTTGCCCGCCCAGTAGCCGAGCCCGCCCTCGAGCGTCTGGAACACCGTGTCGAACGTCGGCCCGCGCTCGGGCCAGCTGTCGCGCGGCAGCGTGCCGGGAGGACAGAGCGGCTCGGTCTTGTTGTCGGAGTTGTCGGGCAGGATCCATGTCGAAGGCAATCCGATCTGGAATCCCGCGATCGGCCGCGCGATCAGCGGCCACACCGTCGCGTAGAAGCCGGCGCCGTAGTGGAACTCCGGAGGCACGCTCTCCGCCTGGCTCGCGATGTAGCCGTGGAGACCGTTGCTCGTGAGTTGGGCGTCGCCGGGCGGCTGCGCGCAAGCGAAGGACGCTGCGGGAGATGCAGCGAGCGATGCCGCGAGAACTGCGGCGAGAGATCCGGCGTGCGTGGCGGCGAGCGAGTCGTTCATGAGTCCGCGCACAGTAGTGGATGCCTGCGCATCGAGGCGTCGCGCGCAACACGCACTTGCGCGGAGCGTTGCGATGGACCGGCGCGCGTACGCGGATTTCCCAGCAGCATCACGCGCGTCATCTCCGCAGAAGAATCTCCGCGCGCGCGGCGACATGCAGAAATCCCTGCAAATCCCCGTGGATTCCGCTGCAAGCAAACACGCGCGACCCGCGCGTTCGCAAGATGCGCGAACCATGACGTCCCACACCACCCATCGCATTCTCGCGTCGACGATCGCATTCGCCGCCGGCGCACTCGCAACCAGCGCTTCGGCGCAGTACTCGTCGGATCCGACGACGCCGCTCGCGATCCGCGCCACCGCACTCGACGACGTGCAGGCCAAGATCGCTCCTGGCCCGAACGGCAGCCAGTAAATCAGCTACTTCTCCGACGCGGGCTACGACGTGTACATCGATCGCCTCGATGCGAGCGGCCACTCGATGTGGAGCGCGCCCGTGCTCGTCGAGGACCGCGCGTTCTCGTCGACCGTCGACTACGGCATGGCCAGCGACGCGAGCGGCAACGCCTACATCTCGTACCACTCGCTCGCCAAGAACGGCACCGATCCCGCGCAGAAGGTCGCGTCGATCGGTCCCGACGGCGCGATCCGCTGGAAGACGATCTTCTACACCGCTCCGAGCGTCTCGCTCGGCAACGGCCGCGTGACCGTCGCGAGCGACGGCTTCGTGTGGGGCGCGACCTCGGTCGGCTTCGACAGCGCGATCGCGCGCCTCGATCCCACGACCGGCGCGATGAGCTTCACTCCCGCGACCTACATCACAGAGACGAGCGCGAAGCAGATCTGCTCGGGCCTGCAGCCGTCGACCGACGGCACGGTGATCCTCTCGACCGTGCGCTACACGACGACCTTCAGCAACAAGATCCTCCGCGCGCACAAGATCGCCACCGACGGCACGCGCCCGTGGGCTGCCGCAGGCAACGCGGTCGCAAGCGCCGGCAACATCCAGACCGGCAACTTCCCCGACTTCATCAGCGACGGCTCCGGCGGCGCGTACTTCTCGTGGTACACGACCAACCCGCTCACCTGCCGCGTGCAGCACATGGACTCGACCGGCGCGATGACCTTCGGCACCGATGGCTTCGCCGTCGGCACCAGCACCACCGCAAGCTTCGGCGGCACCACCTCCACGCTCAATCGCACGAACCCCTCGACGGTTCGCGGCGCTGACGGCCGCGTGTACTGCTTCTTCCGCGCGTACTCGGGCTCGATCGCGGGCATCGTGTGGTACGGCATCGGCGCGCAGTGCTTCAACACCGACGGCACCACCGCGTGGGGCACCGACGGCGTGATGGTCGAGGACTACCTGCCGTCGTCGGCTGGATCCGTCTACGACCGCCAGGTCGGCAGCGCGATCAACTTCGGCAACGGCATCGGTTGCTCGTATGTCGACGCAGCGACCGCGGTCGACAACACCGCGATGGCCGTGCGCATGAACTCCGACGGTACCCTCGCGTGGCGCACCACCGTCGCGTCGAACTCGGGCGTGAAGTACCGCTTCGTGTCCTCGACCGCTCCGAGCAACTCGGCGGTCCTCGCGTGGCAAGGCGGCCGCACGATCGGCGCGAGCGACATCTACTGCGCGCGCGTCGACTCGACGGGCGTGCTCGGCGCACCTGCCGGCATCACCGGCGACCTGAACGGCGACGGCCATGTCAACGCGAGCGACCTCGCCACCCTGCTCAACCAGTGGGGCGGTCCGGGCTCGGCGGACTTCGACCAGGACGGCGCCGTCTCGGCGTCCGACCTCGCGACGCTGCTCAACAACTGGACCAACTGAGCGCGCGCGCATCGGTTGAACTGATCTCACGCGACGCCCCGGGCTTGTCCCGGGGCGTCGTCTTTTTCGCGGAGGTGGCGAACGAGGCGCGCTTCGATGTCCGCACGGGTTGGGGGACACGGGGTTTGACATCCGCAGAGTTCGAAAGCCGCAGAGTTCGAAAGCCGCAGAGTTCGAAAACCACGGAGTTCAAAACCACGGACTTCAAAACCACGGACTTCAAAAACCACGACTTCAATAACCACGAAGTTCGAAAACCACGAATGCCCGCAGACGGCAGTCTGCGGAACGCATGACGTCCGACACCACTTCCCCGACCACCACGCAACCCGCGCCGCAGACTGCCGTCTGCGGGCACTCGACTCCAGCGTGATCTTGAAGTCGGGCGTCCACTCCCACCACGATCCCCCGCCGCCGCGCATACTGTCGCGCATGAGCTCGCCCGCGCCCAACACGCCGACCTTCACGCTTGACGCGATGCAGTTCTTTGGACGCCTCGGCCGCGAGTACGAGCAGATGTTCGCGCGGCCGCTTGCATCGCTCGTCGGGCTGCATGTGCTCGACTGCCCGTCGGGGCCGAGCTCGTTCATCTCCGAACTGCACGCGCTCGGCGTGCGCGCGGTCGGCGTCGATCCGCTGTACGCCGAGTCGGCCGACACGCTGCTCGCGCGCGGCCGCAGCGATGTCGCGCACACCATCGCGCAGATGCGTGCGAATCCCGCGGCGTTCGCCGACCTCGACCTCGAGGCGTACGGCGCGGCCAAGCTGCACGCGCTCGAAGCGTTCGCGCGGCACTTTGCCGACGAGCGCAACCGCGGGCTGTACGTCGCCGCGTCGCTGCCCGCGCTGCCGTTCGCCGATCGCGCGTTCGACGTCACGCTCAGCGCGCACCTGCTGTTCACCTACAGCGATCCGTCGACGGGCGGACTGCTCACGAACTCGCCGTTCACGCCCGAGTGGCACGTCGCGTCGGTGCGCGAACTCATGCGCGTCACGCGCGGCGAGCTGCGGCTCTACCCGACCACCACGCGCTGGACCAAGCCGTGCCGCCATCCGCTTGCCGAGCTGGTCGAGCGCGACATGCGCGCGCACGGCCTTGCCGTGCGCTACGAGCAGAGCAGCTTCGCGCGCGGCAACCACGCCAACGACGCGCTCAACGCCTGCATGGTGATCACGCGCTGAGCGTCAGGCCGTCGCGGCCGCCCGCCGCTTGCGCGACACGAAGTACGCGAATCCCGCGACCGCCAGCAGCACCGCGAGCAGGATCGCGCTCGCCTTGGTGTTGCCCATGTCGAGGCCGTCTTCCTTGGTCATGTAGTCGCCGGCCGCGGCGCCGAGCGGATGCGTGACGATGATGCCCGCCCAGTAGCACGTCATGCGCGACACGCGCGTGAAGAGCGCGACGCAGGTCACGACCGCGAGCAGCCCGAGCAGCACCATCGCCGTCGTGTCGTCGCCAAAGCCGAATCCCGCCTGGTGGATGCCGTGGTTCGCGATCCACTCGCCGAACATCGTGTCCGACAGCGAGCGCTCGACGAGCTCCTTGCCGTCGGCGCCGATCACCTCGCCGAGATCAAGCTCGTCCTTCGAGAGGAGGTCGCCGATCACGGTGCCGAGCGTGCTGCTTGCGAAGATCGCGAGCCAGTACAGGCTTTCCGCGCGGCGGCTGAGTTCGGCCCCAAGCGTGTTCACTGGATCAAGCGAGCGCGTCGAGAGCCTCCACGCGACCAGCGCGGCGACGAGCGCCGCGAGCACCACGACCGCGCTGATCGGGTAGCCGAGCCCGAGCGTGCGCGCGGCCCAGTCGGAGAGCGTCGTGCCACCGATCGATGCGAGCGTGAGCGTCGTCCAATAGAGCGCCGCATGCGACTTGCGCCGCGAGACCTCGACGATCATCGCCACGAGAAACAGCCCGAGCAGCACCGCAGTACCGCCGCCGTAGCCAAGGCCGAGCGTCTGCGAGATCAGGTCGCCTGCGGTCTCGCCAAGCGTGGTCGAACTGATCACGAGCGCCCAGTAGAGGCCGTCGATCTTGGGAAGGGTCTTGTGGTTCGATTCGGTGGTCATTGCGGGTGCCATCGCTTCATCGCGTGTTCTGCGGCGGGCGCGCGCGGCCGCCCTGCTTCGCCGGCGCATCGCGCTTCGCAGTGATCGCGGGGAGATCCTTCGTCGCAGCCTCTGCCTTCGCAGCGAGTCGCGCGACAATCTCAGGGTTGTCCTTCGCGACATCGTTGCGCTCCGACGGATCGCTCGCGAGGTTGTACAGCGCGCGCGTGCCGCCTTCGAGCAGGATCAGCTTCCACCCGCCATCGAATACCGCGTTGTCGAACGACGCGATCACGAACGGCGCGCGCTCGACCGCCTTGCCCGATGCAATCGCAGGCCACTGGCTCGCGCCGTCGAGCTTGGCGGCCTCAGGAAGCTTCGCGCCCGCGGCCTCGGCCAGCGTCGGCAGCAGGTCCTGCACGCACATCGGCTGCGCGAGATGCGCGCCCGCCGCGAGCTTGCCCGTCCAGCGCACGACCGCGGGCACATGGATGCCGCCCTCGTACACCGAGCCCTTGCCGCCGCGCATCGGCGCGTTGCTGCCGCCTTCCGCCCTGCTCGCGCCGTTGTCGGAGAGGAACACGACCAGCGTGTTCTCGCGCAGCTTCTCCGCGTCGAGCGCGTCGAGCACGCGGCCGATGCCGATGTCCATCGCCTCGACGACGGCCTTGTAGAGCCCGCGCTTCTCGACAAGTTCCGCAGGCGCGGCGAGCGGATCGTGCGGCGCGTTGAGGTTGAGCTGGATGTAGAACGGCTTCTTCGCGTCGCGCGCCTTGATCTGCCGCACGGCCTCGTCGGCGAGGAGATACGTCGAGTAGCCCTCTTCCTCCACGCTCTTGCCGTCGCGCTGCCAGTCGAGGCGGCCGTTCTTGGCGGTGTGCTTGTAGTAGTCCGTGCTCGCGCTCAGGAATCCGTAGAAGTGGTCGAAGCCCGCCTTCTGCGGAGAAGACGCCGTGCCGAGATGCCACTTGCCCACGAGCGCCGTCGTATAGCCCGCGTCGTGCAGCACCGAAGGAAGCGTCACCTCGCCCGCAGGCACGCCGCGGTCCTGGCCGTTGAGCGGGTTCACGATGCCGAACCGCCGCGGCATCTTGCCCGTGAGCAACGCCGCGCGCGTCGGGCTGCACACGGGATACGCGTAGAAGCGGTCGAGCTCGGTGCCTTCCTTCGCGAGGCGATCGAGGTTCGGCGTCGGCATCGACGACGCGTGGAAGCCCACACCCGCCCAACCGAGGTCGTCGACGACGATCACGAGCAGGTTCGGCGCAGGCGGCGCATCGTCGCGCGCCATCGCGGGGCCGGCCGCCGCAAGGAATCCCGCGAACACGATCGTGGCAAGGCGCATGGAGACCGACATCATGCACCGCCAACGCGGCGAGCATGCGGAAGATTGCCCCCAATTCGACGGACCGCCGCAAGCAAGTCCGCGGGTATAGTCGCGCCCCGCCGGCATGAGCCGGCTTCACGCAACGAGGAACACCATGAACATCATCCGGAACACCAACCGCTTTCGCTCCGCCCTCTCCGCCATCTTCGTGACCGCGACCGTCGCGGCGCTCGCCGCCTGCGGCTCGTCCGCGCAGCAGCGCATCGGCTTCATCCCCAACAGCGTGCAGATGAAGGAGACCGACAAGCTCACCCACGAGTGGACGGCGCCGAGCTTCAACCACAAGCAGTACACCGAGGTCGTCGTCCTGCCCGTGACCACGCCTGCCGAGGGCGCGTACGGCGACCTGACCGACGAGCAGCTCGCCGAGCTCCGCACGACGTTCACCAACAAGCTCAACGAGGCGTTCAAGGGTGGCATGGGCGCCGCCGCCGGCGCGCCCGCGCGCAAGCTCGTGATCCACGCCGCGATCACCGCGATCAAGCCCAACAAGCCGCTGCTCAACGTCGCGCCGCAGACCCAGATCCTGCGCCGCGGCTACGGCTTCGCCTCGTGCGAGATGTTCGCCACCGACGGCGACATCGGCAGCGTGGTCGCTGCGTACATGCAGACCGTCGACACCCAGCGCCTTGGCACTGCGAAGTACTCGTCCACCGGCACCGCGTCGAAGGCGGCTGAGGATTGGTCGACCGAGTTCTTCAAGCTCGTCACGAAGTGACTCACCCGATAAGCCGCGCAGATTGGGCTTTCGTTCAGGTTTTGTTGCCGCCTCCGACGCTACCTCTTGCGTAGCGTCGGGGGCGGCTGTCACAGTGGTGGCCGGCCGCCTTCCAGTCACGCGCGACCGATCACAACATGAAGCCGTACCGCACCCTCGCATTCGTCTTCGTCCTTGGCCTCACGCATCTGGTTGTCGGTTCGTCCACCGCGCTCGCGGTTCCGGGCGTGACCCCGAACAAGGTGCTCTTCGACGCCACCAAGGCCGAGATGGCGGGCAACGCCGACTGGGTCGTGGACGCGGACGTCAACAACATCGGCACCGGCACTGGTGGCGCGATGGTTCCGGGCGGCGGAACCGACTCCAACCCGCAGCGCATCCCGACCCCCGCGGCGTCGGGCATCACCGCTGCGACCGCCGAGACCTACTGGAAGGGCGCGCTCTCCTCGTGGGGCGTCGCGCTGGTCAAGCGCGGCTTCAGCGTCGAGTCGCTGCCGCTCGGCGGCCGCATCACCTACGGCGACGCGACCAACGCGCAGGACCTCTCGAACTACGGCATCTACGTGATGTGCGAGCCCAACATCATGCTTTCCGCCGCGGAAAAGAACGCCATCGTGCGCTTCGTCGCCGCGGGCGGCGGGCTGTTCATGATCGGCGACCACAACGCGTCCGATCGCAACAACGACGGCTTTGACTCGGTCGATGTGATCAACGACCTCGCGGCCAGCAACGGCGTCGCGACCAATCCGTTCGGCATCGTGAGCAACATCAACCAGTTCTCGCTGACGAGCACGTTCGTCGCGACCTCGACCACCGATCCGCTCATCCGCGGCGCCGCAGGAACCGTGACCGCGATGATGTACAGCGCGGGCGCGACGCTCACCATCAGCGGCGCGAATGCCAAGGGCGCGATCTGGCGCACGTCGGCGCGCGCCAACGGCGACGTGATGGTCGCGTACTCGACCTACGGCCTCGGCAAGGTCGTCATGTGCGGCGACTCGTCGCCGTTCGACGACGGGACGGGCGACACCAACGACACGCTCTTCACCGGCTGGGCCGGCGAGGTCAACGGCGACCACGCCAAGCTCGCGATCAACGGCTGCCTGTGGCTCAACCCCGTCCCGCCGCCGCCCGCGTGCGACGCCGACGTGAACGGCGACCGTCTCGTGGACGGCAGCGACCTCGCGATGGTGCTGCAGTCCTGGGGCGCGTGCGCTGGCTGCGCGGCCGATGTCAACAACGACAACGTCGTGAATGGCTCCGATCTCGCGATCGTGCTGCAGGCCTGGGGTGCCTGTCCGTAAGCGGACCCTCGGCGGCGGCGGCCACCCTCCATCGAGTCGCCATGCGAAGTCGTTGCACACGCTCGGCTTGCGATTGATTTCGGCGTGAAAGTCCGTCGCGGCGCGTTTGTTCAGTTCTCGCGTTTTGCCGCAGGAAATCAGGCTTTTTGTTGCGATTGACCTGATCGCCCACTACCTTGACTGCTCGCGTTGAAGTCCCTCTCTGCGCGCGTCGGTTTTCAGTGTCTCGTTTGTCTCGTGTCCTGTCCCTGTCCCGTGTCCCTCTCGAACATCTAGGAGTTTGTGATGACGAAGCAGTTCCTTTTGGCTGCGGTTGTTGGTCTTGCAGCCTCGGCGAGCGCCTCTGCGGCCCTCGTCTGCGGTTGGACGATTCCGACCGCCGTTGCCGCCGCCACCACTGGCAGCAACTTCACCTACGGCGCCGCCGATCAGGGTGAGCTCACCGCTGGCACCTCGCTCAGCGGATTCCACACGCTTGCCGCGGCCACTTGGTCGTCGCCGGCCGGCAACGGATCGAGCTTCTCGCTCAGCGTCAACAACTGGAGCGCTGGCGACTACTTCCAGATCAGCTGCTCGACCACGGGCTACGCCGATCCGATCTCGTTCTCGTTCGACCAGACCCGCTCGGCTACTGGTCCGGCGACGTTCGACGTGCTCATGAGCACCGACGGCGGCTCGACCTTCAGCACCGTGCTCGCGGGCTACAGCGTCGTCCAGGCTGGTCTCGCCGGCACGGGCACCAGCTCGTGGAACGCGACCACCAACCAGCCGACCGCCTTCACCACGACCGTCAGCGGCCTCACCGCTGCGGCCAACCAGGCGTCGGTCATCTTCCGCATCCAGTCGACGGTGACCACGGCTGCTGGAGGCACCAACCGCATCGACAACGTCCAGGTCAACAGCGGCGCCGTCCCGTCGCCGGGCGCGATCGCGCTCGTTGGCCTCGCGGGCCTCGTCGCCCGCCGTCGCCGCTGAGCCGCCCTGCGCTCCGCACGACGCACCACCAGTCATTAAGGTGAGCAACGCCCCGGTCGAAAGGCCGGGGCGTTTGCCTTTTTCGCGATCTGCGGGCGTCGCCCGTCCCCTTCGTGCCGCCTCGGCTCCAATGCGCGTTCACATGACGCACGACGATTCCTTCGCGGCCCCAGCCGATGCGACCCACGCCGACCGACCCGCGCCGAACTCCCGCCTTCGGCTCTGGCGCGATCCCGCGTGGATGATCGCGTTGCTCCTCGCGATCGCCGCGCCGATCGCGCTGCGGGCGTGGATGAACTTCCGCACGCCGATCCCGGGCGGCGTCGACGCGGGCTACTACGCGGTGCAGGCGCGCGAGCTGCTGCAGCACGGCAAGCTCGCGTGGACCGACGTGCCGCTGATCTTCGCGCTCGACGCGGCGATCGCCAAGTGCACGATGATCGTGCTCGGCTGGTCGCTCGACGACGCGGTGCTGTGGTCGTCGCGCTTGGTCGACAGCGTCGGACAGCCGCTGGTCGCGCTGAGCGTCTTCGCGGGCGCGTTCGCGTGGTCGCGCGGACGCCGCAGCGCGATCCCCGCGGCGATCGCGGCGACGCTCGCGACGACGGTCACCTCGCCCATCCTGCGCATGGTCGGCGACTTTGAGAAGCAGTCGCTCGCGATGGCGTTCATGGCCGCCGCGTGGATCGCGCTCGGGCGTGCGCTCGCGTCGGCCGACGCGCGGCAACTGCGCGTGCGCGGCGCGTGGGCGATCGGGTTCTTCGTGCTCACGGCGCTCACGCACGCGGGAACATTCGGCGCGGCGGCGATGGGCGCGGCGATCACGCTGGTCGCGTGGTCGATCGGCGGCGGACTCACGCGCAGCGGCGTGTCGCGCGCGCGCATCGCGCAAGGCGCGGTGGTCGCGGTCCTGGTCGCAGGCGTGGTCGGCGCGGTGGTTCTTGGCGCGATCTGGCTGCTCGCCCCGCTCAAGGCGAAGGCGCTGATGGACGCGCCGATGAAGCTGTTTGGCGGCGGCGCGGAAGGGCCGGGGGGACCGGGTGGGCCCCGCGGCGGCTCGATGCTCACACTTTGGCTCGCCGCGATCGGCGTGTGCGCGGTCGCGATCGGTTGGACGATTCGTCGCGCGCGACCCGCGGCCGATGCGCCCGACGATCAACGCTGCGCCGCGCTCGCCGACGGCGCGCTCGCGATCGGACTCGCGGCGACGGCGGCGTTTCTCGCGTGCCCGCTGATCGCGGGCGACTACGCGAGTCGACTCGCGATCATGGCGCCGGTGCCGTTGGCGCTCGTGCTTGCGTATGTGCTCGCGTACCGCGCGGCGCAACCGCGCGGCGGCTGGTGGCGCGCGGTGATCTCGCCCGCCGCGAGCGTCGCGCTGTGCGCGGCGATCGCGTGGACCAGCGGAATGGGTGGTCGCGGCGGACCGCCGGGCGGCCCGCCGAATAGCATGGGCGGCCCGTCGGGCGGAATGTCCGGCGGACCGCAGATGATCACCGTCGACGGCCTCGCCGAACTGCGCAACTGGCGCGACGAACTCGCCGCGCGCGGCACCGCAGTCGTGGCCGCGCGACATGGACTCGAGTTCTGGGCTGCCTTCGCGCTCAACTGCGCGGGCCGACAGAGCGCGCTCAAGGCGACGGACTTCGACCGCTACGAACACTGCTACATGCTGGTCGAGTCGCGCGGTGGCGCGGGCGGCGGCGGAGGCGGAGGCGAAGGATTCGGCGGTCGCGGCGGTCCCCCGCGCGGCCGACCTGGTCGTGGGCGTGAGGATGATGGCGAAGGCGGGGACTTCGGCGGGCGAGACGAGTTCGGCGGCCCCGGTGGCCCCGGCGGCTTCGACGACTTCGGCGGCCCCCCGCCTGGCGATGACTTCTTTGGAGGAGGTCCACCGCCGCGCAGACGCGGCATGCGCGGCGGTCCGCCGGGAGGCGGCGGCCCCATGTCCATGGGACCTATGTCCGTCGGCCCCATCCCCAGTTCCGCAACGATCGTGAAGCGCGGCACCTGGTTCACGCTCTACGAGGTTCCCAAGTCCGCCCGCGAGGAACTGCTGCGCGACGGGCAAACACAAGATTGACACGCGGGCTCACCACGCCGCCGCAAGGTCGACATCGGTCCGCCAATCTGCGAAAGTGACCCGATGCAGATCACCGTCGAGAGCAAGTCCCCCGCGCCTGGAACCGTCGTCAGCCTCGTCGGAAAGCTCGATGCCGTCAGCACCGCAGACGTTGAGAAGGCTCTGATCGGCGTGATCGAAGGCGGCGAGACCAAGCTCGTGGTCGACTGCGCCAAGCTGGAGTTCATCAGCAGCGCGGGCCTGCGCTCGCTCATCATGGCCATCAAGCGCATGAAGACGCGCGGCGGCACCATCGCGCTCGCGGCGATGCAGCGCGACGTCAAGGAGATCATCAACATCAGCGGCCTCTCGCCGCTGTTCAAGATCCACGCGACGCCCGCCGAAGCGCTGGCCTGAGCGGGACAACGATCGATCGTTCCACCGATCGATCAGTCAATCGACCGGCGTCGCCGTCGGACGAATCGCCACATCGAGCCCGGGGATCTTCGCCTCGAGGTCGGCCCGCATCGCATCGATCCGCCGCTGCGCCTCGCCCATGAGGATGTTCGGATCGAACTCCAGGAAGATCTCCGCATACATGTTCGGTCCCGAGCGGCGCGTGCGCACCTTGTGGATGCGCTCGTAATCGTCGATGTGGAGCACGAGTTCGCGCATGATCTGCAGCTGCGTCTCCTCCTCGACGGTCGCGTCGAGCAGGTCGCCGACCGACGACGACGCCATGCCCCACGCGGCGTGGAACATGAAGCACACGCCGACCAGCGACGCGAGCGGGTCGAGGTACCAGCTCCAGGAGTGCTCCTTGAAGACCAGCGCGATCGTCAGGCCGGTGCCCATCGCGGCGTCGAACGCGCCCTTCGAGAACCACAGCTTGGCCTGCGACTCCATGATCGCCGACGGCTGCTTGCGCGAGATCGCGCGCGCCCGCAGGCTGATGAAGAACGCGATGCCCGAGTAGAGCGCGAACACCACGATGCCGGGCAGCGTGCCTTCGGCCGCCGCGGGTTCCTTGAGGTGGTGCACGGCGTGGACGGTCACCGACACGGCGCAGACGACCATGATCACGCCGATGGACACGCTGACGAGGTTCTCGAGCTTGCCCACGCCGTAGGCGAAGCGGTAGCCCGGCGACTTGCGCACCGCGCGCACCGTGAGGAACGCCGCGAGCACGGCCAGCGTGTCGGTCGTCTCCTTGAGGAGGTCGCCGAGGATCGTGACGGAGTTCGAGTTGTACGCCGCCGTGCCCATCAGGCAGAGGTCGATCAGACAGAAGATGAGCGCCATGCGCAGGCTGCCCTCGCGGGTGCCGGCGCTGCCTCCGTGTGATGAGCCTTGGTGGGACATGGCGTGACTTCTACCACACAATCGGTGCCAGGCACCGGCGGGGCGATCGGGACGATCTCGACGCGGCCCACGCACGCGCGCGCGCCATCCGCGACAAACCCGCGCTTCGGCGCGACCATCGTGGCGGTCACCGTCGCGCGCACGCACTCGGGCAGTCCCGCGCCTGTGTCGCAATCCATCCCGCTCGGGAGATCCACCGAAAGGACAGGCACTCCGAGCGCGTTGATCACGCGCACGAACGCCAGCGCGTCGCCCTCGAGCGCGCGGTCGAGCCCCGTGCCAAACAGCGCGTCCACCACAAGCTCCGGCGCACCGCCATCACCCGCGAACCCCGCGATCGGCACACCGCGCGCCTCGGCACGCGCGCGCATCTCCGCAGCGTCGGTTCCCGCGCGCGGCGGCGCGAGCGCGACCACGCGCACCGCGCATCCCGCGTCGGCCAGCATGCGCGCGATCGCGTAGCCGTCGCCACCGTTCTGCCCCGCGCCGCACGCCACCAGCACGCGCGCACCGCGCGGCTCCGCGAGAATCCGCAACGCGACGTCGGCGCACCCGCGCGCGGCGTTCTCCATGAGCGTGAGCCCGCGAATGCCGAGTTTGCCCATGCAAAATTGGTCGTACGCCCGCGCCTGCTCGCGCGTGAAGTTGCTCGGGATCGGCTGCATCATCGATGGTTTCTGCAGACGCCCGCGCGCGGCCGCGTCTCGTAAGCGACCAAAATACAACGACATGCGCGCCGAGATCGACGCGCATGCTTGCTTTGCCCTGCATCGCCCGCACATTTGTCGCACTCGGAGGGGAATCGCGCGGCCTAGCTGATGACCACGTGCGGCTGCGCGAAAATCGTCTTTCCACCTTCGAGGAGCTGGGCTGTCGCGTATCGTCCGCGCTGTCCAGCCGCGTGGTTCTGTACCGCGCGGCCTGCGTCTGAGGAAGAAAAAGGGGTTTCACATGTCGATCACCAGAGGTGCCGCGCTCGCGGCTGTTGTTGCTGTTTCCGCCTCCATGCTCGTCGCGAACACCGCGCACGCGAGCGTCGTCGGCTTCACCGAGCGATTCGTCTCGAACTCCGCCAGCTGGCGCAACTCCAATGGCGCGGCCGATCTCGCGTGGTTCGCCACAGGCGGCCCGACGGGAGGACCGGCGGGCGGCAGCTACGCGTCGAGCACATTCAATCTCAGCGTCACCACGGCGGGCGGCTTTCCGCCCACGGTCATCCGCGCGCAGCAGGGCTACGGCTCGTCGGGCGGCGCGTTCGCGGGCAATTGGATCGCCGATGGCGTGACGGGCATCACCTTCAAGTTCCGCCATGACCTGAGCGAGGCGGTCAACGTGACCGGCCGCTTTGCGTCGGCCAACAACTTTCCAGGCGCGGCGGTCGTGGCATTCACGCCCGTCCAGCCGAACACCTGGACCACGATCTTCATCGACATGACGGCGACGAGCCCGAACTTCGTGTCGTTCGAAGGCAGCAGCTACGCGGCGGTGTTCTCGAACATCGGCAACATGCAGTTCGGGTTCACGGTGCCGACCGCGCTCGTCGGGCAGAACATCGACGGCCACTTCGACATCGCCGACTTTGCGATCGTGCCCGCGCCGGGCGCGATGGCGCTGCTCGGAGTCGCTGGCCTCGCGAGCCGCCGACGTCGCTGAGCTTTTGCCGGCGGCAGGCCACGAGCAAAAGTCACGAGCAACAGGCACGAGCAGACCGGCACAAGCAAGCCAAAACACAGCGCCCCCGCGTGCGAGCAGCACGCGGGGGCGCCTTGCGTTCTGGATGTTGGTCGTCTGAAAGCGCCACCACGAAAAATCAGCACGCCCGCGTGAATCACGCGGGCGTGCTGGGAGAGACTTGCTGAGGACTGCTTCCCGGCAATCAATCAGCGGCGACGACGACCAGCGAGGCCGGCGAGGCCGAGGAGCGCGAGCGCGCCCGGAGCCGGAACCGTCGAGGTGGTGTAGGCCGAGATGTTGTCGTAGAAGCCGAGGGTCGTGCCCTGGGCAGCGGTGCCGGAGTTGGCCGAGCCGATCAGGTCGTACTCGCCAGCCTGGGTGCCAGCAGCGGCGCCGTCGACGTAGAACATCGAGAAGGTCGCGCCACCGTCGGTCGAGAAGCCACCCTGGAAGCGGCCGCTGACCGAATCGAAGGTGACGGCGAACGTGTACCAGCGGTTGCGCTGGAGCAGGCCAGCGGTGCCGGTGCTGAACGAGAAGTTGCCGATGGTGCCGGCGTTGTTGTAGCTGCCGACGATGTAGAACTGACCCGTGTTGTTCTGCATGGTGACGCCGGCGAGGATCTTGGCGCCAGTCGCGTCATAGATGTAGTTGCCGTAGCGGTTGGTGCTGGTCGCGCTGCCGCCGTCCATGTAGAAGTCGTACGTCATCACGAACAGGTTGTTCTCAGCGGGGTTCGACGACATCGTGTTGAAGACGTCATCGTTCCACGCGAAGCGCGTGACGTTGTTGCCGGTGGCGGTGGTGCCAGCCTGCATCTGGAGGACCTGGCCGCCGTTGTGGAGCGGGCCGCCGTTGGAGTTGGTCGGATTCGGATCGTTGACGACCTGGTAGTTGCCGGTGGCCTGACCAGCAGCGGTCGTCGAGTTGAAGATGTACCAGCCGCCCTGGCCAGCGACGGTGCCGGTGGCATCGCCCGACAGGTTGCCGAGGGTCATGCTGTTGAAGTTCTGCTGCGAAACAACCATGTCGGCGTTAGCGGCAGCGGCGACGGCGAGCGTGAGGGACGCGAAAGCGAGACGCATAGAAGACTCTCCTAATGGAACAGGGACAGGGAACAGGACAGGGACAAACACAAAGGTGCTTGGACGGCACCTAGGGGCAGAGCAAACCCGCGCCATGCTCACCGTGATCGATTTGATCTGAGTGGACCGAGGGAGGGCTTGCGAGCTCCATGCTTAGGCTCGTCAGGAGTGACGAACGAAAGCATGAAGCACGCACCGCGCCTCGCAGCGCGGCCCTTCAACCTGATCTCCGAGTCAGACAATGCTGCGGATCTGAACCGTGTCAAAACCTTCCGCTGCGAGTTTTCCGATGTTTTTGGTTCGAACTCGGGGTTTCTGCGCAGAGTTTCGGGGGGTTTGGTCTCTATGCGCCGCGATGGCTGCCTGTAAGCATCGCTTTTTGCACGAGTTGTGCCGCCTGGCCCGGAACGCGGTCCAGGAAGAGCGAGGGCTCGACGACCTCCAGCTCCATGAGGAACATTTTGTCGTCGGCGCCCCGCGCGAGGTCGACCCGCGCGTAGGTCGGGTGGCCGAAACCGAGTCGGTTGACATGTGCGAGCACCTGCCGGGCGACGCCGAGCTCTGCCTCGGACGGGTCGACGAGCCCCCGCGATTGCTCCGTCTGGCCGCTCCACCGCGCGCCCTTGTGGATCGCATGGGAAAACTCGCCGCCGAAGAAGACCAGGTTGGTCTCGCCGTACTCAAGTACCGACTGAAGGAGGGGTTGCACGAGGAGGTCGCGGTCGGTGTGTTCCAGGTGGTGGGCCTGGACCGTGGCGTGGTCGCCCTTGGGAACACGAATCGTGGCGAACGACCCCGCCGAGATCGCGGGCTTGACCACGAGGTCGCCCCACCGCGCGAAGTGCCTGTCCCATGCGATGTCGGCGCCGGCCGCGAAGCACTCCGTGGGCACGACGGGAATGCCGGCCGCGGCGAGCTCGATCAGGTAGCGCTTGTGGAGGTTCCAACGCACGAGCGGGAGCGGGTTGGCGAGGCGCGTGACCTTGTCGGTGGCGTCAAGCCAGGTGCAGAAGCGGTCGAAGTGCGCGACATAGTTCCACGTCGAGCGGATGAGCGCGAGGTCAAAGCGGGACCAGTCGGCGGACGGATCGTCCCACGCGACGACCTCGGCACGGGCCCCAGCAGCCGCGAAGGCGTCGACGAGGATCGGGAGGTCGTAGTCAGGACGAGGCAGTTCCGAGGCGGTGACGAGAGCGACGCGCATGGGGGCGGATCGTAGTTGCGATCGGGGGCCCAGCCACGACTTGCATGAATGGCCGTGGGAGGGGGACCATCGAAGGCTCACACAACCCGCGCCGCAGGCTTACGCCTGACGGGCATTCACAGCTGACGAAGGCTCACGGCCGTGACGGCTCACATCGGTCGCCCACCAGTTGCAGGATACCCAAGCCCCAAAGCCTCCGAGCGGGAGCCCGCGGAACAGCGGACCCGCGACTCACCCCGCGCGATACGCCGCCACGCACTTCTCGAGCTCCGCGCGCTCCGCCGCCGGAACCGTCGCCAGCACGCCGAGCTTCTCGTAGGTCTCGAGCCGCGACTCGGCGTCCACGCCGGCATACACCGTCGTCGAGTCAACGATCCGCTTGCCGAGGATCTCCTCGAGCTGCTGCTGCGTGTAGGTCGGCTTGACCGCAGCGGTCGACTTGGTGCCGTACTGCTGCAGGTTCGACGCAAAGATGCCCGCGGCGCTCACGGGGAGGAAGTCCTCGTAGCGCAGGCCTTCGTAGTCGGCAAAGCCGGCGCGCACGAGATCCCACAGGTTCGCGCTCTTGAGCGCGCCGGACTTCGCGGCCGCAATGCCCTTCGCCGTCGGCGCGAATCGCGCATACACGAGCCCGCCGACCACCAGCTCCTGCAGCGTCTTCGGGAACGCCGCGAACGGCTTCGCGTACGCAGCCTCGTAGCCCGCCATGTCGCGCTTCGGCCACGCGGGATCCTTCTCGCGCGCGGCGTCGGCGACGGCGAGGCACTCGTCGTACAGCTTGCGGCCCTTGGGCGTGCAGGCGTAGCCGCGCTCCTCGATCTCGCCAAAGCGCGCGGTGTGCGTGGTGTTCACGACCGTGCCGTCGTTCTCGCTGAACTCAACCGGCTCGGTGAGCGCCTTGTACGCGTCCTGGCGGAGCAGCACGGGCGTGTCCTCGCTGGGACCTTCGGTGAAGTCCTTGTATCCCGCGTGGTTGAGCTTGGACAGCGCGTACTCGGGCTTGGCGAACGTGGCGGTGAGATCCGCGGCAAGGCGCGCGACATCGGCCGCGCCCACGGCGCCCTTCCTGTACGCGGCGATCTCCTCGAGCGGCACGTGCTTGAAGTGCAGCTTCATGTAGTCGTGGTCCGCCTGCGCGACGAGCCGCGAAAGCACGGTGTTTGCGCGCGCCTCGAACCACTTCGCGTCGACCTCGCCGAGGCAGTGCTTCATCGCCGCGGTGTAGAGGTCCATGCAGAACGTGTTCGGCGTGAGGTGGTTGAGGTGATGCGACTGGAAGCACGCGATGTCGGCCGCGATCTTGAACCCCGCCGCCGAAAGCTCCTTGTAGAGCGCGTGATCGCGCGCCTTGCCCGTCCACTTGAAGATGCGCTCGGTGCACTCCTTGATGAGCTCGTCGCCGTCGGCCTGGCCGAGTCCGCCCTGGCGCTCGCTCTTCTCGATCAGCGCCTTGGCGCGATCGGAGAACACGGTGCGCTTGGCGAGCAGCGCCTCGATGCGCGCCTGCGTGGCGGGATCGAAGTAGTTCGTCATCAGGATCGAGGTGAACACGCGGTGCTCGGGCCGCAGCGTCGAGCGGAACGCGGTCGCGATGATCGGCTGGCTCTTGGAGCCGACGCAGGTCATGTCGTAGAAGTTGTGCGGCTCCATCGCGAAGCAGCCGAACAGGCGGCCGATCCAGCGGTATTCGTCGGGGCGGCCGATGCGGATCGCGCCGTGGCGCTCGCCGCTGGTGCGGTCGAGGTCCTCGTCCGACATGCTGAAACCCGCGTGCAGCTTGGCAAGCATCGCGCAGACCGTCGTGTTGCACGCCTTGTTGACCAGCAGCGCCTTGTCGTAGAGCGGAACTTCCTTGCCGAACATCGCCGAGAGCGCGGCGAAGAGGCGGTTCTGCATGTCGAGCTTGTTGGCGGTGGCGGTGCCGGCGGCGAAAGTGGTCATGGTCTTCCTTCGTGCGTGCGTGCGTGCATGCTTGCTTGCTTGCGAGCGAACGCAAGTATCGGCAAGGATAGCCCACGCCCTGTCGCGGACGGCGCGATTTCCCCGCCTGTTCTACGGACCAATCCGCTTCAGTCCGCGATGCCCGCGAGATCGAGGAAGAACGCCTGCTGCCGCGCGACATCCTTGAGATGCTCGAAGCGCCCCGAGCTGCCGCCGTGTCCCGCGCCCATGTTCACGTGCAGGATGAGCGGGTTCGCGTCGGTGCGCAGGCGACGGCTGCGCGCGACGTACTTGACGGGCTCGTAGTACTGGACCTGCGAGTCCCACAGGCCCGTCGACACGATCATCGCGGGATACGCCTTGGCCTCGATGTTGTCGTACGGCGAGTACGAGCGGATGTAGTCGTACGCGGCCTTCTCGCGCGGATCGCCCCACTGCGTCCACTCGTTGGTCGTGAGCGGGATCGTCTCGTCGAGCATCGTCGTGAGCGCGTCGACAAACGGCACGCCGAGCGAGATGCCGCGATAGCGGTCGCCGGCCTGGTTCGCGATCGCGCCCATGAGCAGGCCGCCCGCGGAAGCGCCGGTCGCGAAGACCTTGTCCTTCGCGCCCCACTTCTCGGCGACGAGGAAATCGGTCGCGTCGACGAAGTCGTTGAAGGTGTTCTGCTTGTGCATGAGGCGGCCGTCCTCGTACCAGTTCTGGCCGAGATCGCCGCCGCCGCGCACATGCGCGAGCGCGACCGCCACGCCGCGGTCCATCATCGACACCATCGAGTTGCTGAACTCCGCGTCGGTCGGGATGCCGTACGAGCCGTAGCCCTCGATCAGCAGCGGATGCGCGCCGTCCTGCGCGTACGCGTCGCGGCGCCACGAGATCGACACGGGAATGCGCTTGCCGTCGCGGCTCGGCGCCCACACGCGCACGCTCGCGTACTTCGACGCGTCGTAGCCGAGCACGGGCTGGATCTTGCGCACGGTGCGCGCACCGGTCGCGAGGTCGACATCCATGGTCGTGCGCGGCGTGACCATCGAGGTGTAGACGACGCGCACGGAGGTGTTCCACGAGTCGGGGTTGTCGCCGAGGTTCATCGTGTACGCGGCCTCGGGCGCGGGCACGACAAAGCCCTGCCCGCCCGCCCACGGAATCACGCGCACGCGCGCGTTCGCCTCGACGCGCTCGGCGAGCACGATCGCGCCTTCGAAGAGCGACACGCCGTCGATCGCGGCGTCGGTGCGGTGCGGCACGAGCTCGCGCCAGGTCGCGCGATCGGCGGGAGCGGCCTCGCTTGCGGAAACCACGCGGAAATTCCGCGCATTCTCGTTGGTTCGGATGATCCAGCGGCCGCGCAGATGGTCGGCGTAGTTGCGCACGCCGGCCGCACGCGGAAGCACGACCACCGCAGCCTGCTCGGGATGCAGCATCGGCACCGCGCGCAGCTCGTTGGTGTCGTAGCCCTCCTGGTCGATGAGCAGGAACTCGCGCGACGCGCTCGCGCGGATGCCCGCGGTGAGCGTCTTGTCGGCTTCGTCGTAGATCAGCGCGTCGGATGCGACGGGCGTGCCCACGCGGTGGCGATACACGGGGCCGCTCTGCAGCAGCACGGGATCCTGCTTGATGTAGAAGACGGTCGCGTTGTCCGAAGCCCACTCGACGTTCTCGAGCACGCCGGGGATCTCGTCCTTGAGCACCTCGCCGGTGACGAGGTTCTTGACATGCAGCGTGTGGATGCGGCGGCCCGTGACGTCCTGCGTCCACGCGAGCCACTTGCCGTCGTTGCTCACGGAGTAGTCGCCGATCGCGAAGTAGTCCTCGCCCTTCGCAAGCGCGGGGCAGTCGAGCAGCGTCTCGACGGGCGCGGCCGCGTCGCGCGCGCGCATCGTGCCGGCCTGGCGCATCTGCACGGGATACTCGGCTCCTGCGGCGAACGACTGCCAGTACCAGTAGCCGCGGTCGTAGGCGGGCGCGCTCGAGTCGTCTTCCTTGATGCGCGAGCGCATCTCGCGGACGAGCTTGTCCTGCAGCGGCTCGAGGCGCGAGAGATAGGCGTTGGTGTACGCCTGCTCCGCCGCGATGTAGTCGAGGACATCGGCGCGCTTCTCGTCGGGATTGTCGTCGCGCACCCAGTAGTACTCGTCGGTGCGGTCGCCTTGCGGGCTCTTGACCACGAAGGGCTTCTGCGGCGCGACGGGCGCGCGGCCGCCGCCGGTCGAGCACGCGGCAAACGGAAGGAAGGCGAGAAAGATGCAGGCGATCGAAAGGGCGAGTCCGAGCTTCATGCGGCGCAGAATAGCCGCGCGCCCGCTATCCCTGCGTGAGCAGGTATCCGAACAGCACGCCGCCGAGCGCGAGCCGCACGAATCCGCGCAGCGCGACGAGCCTGGGCGTGATCGGCATGTTGCGCAGCGTGAACGCGTACGCCTCGGGCACGATCAGGAGCAGCACGCCCGAGCAGACCGCGAGCCAGCCGAGGATGGTCACGATCACGCGCACATCGGGGACCCAGAGATTGTGCGCGAGGACGACCATCGTGCCCGTGAGCAGCGCGTAGATGCCCGACACGATCGGCGTAAGCGGATGCGCCACGATCCCGCCCATCGCGATGATCCACATGCGCGAGCGGGACACGAGGCTGATGCCGATCACGATCAGCGCGATCGCGACGAACCACTCGACGAACTCCTGGCGCGTGAGTTCGCGCGCGCCGGAAATCGTCGGCGCGGCCTGCGCGGCAAGCGTGCTCGCGATGAAATCGATGGTGTGCATGGCACCTCCCTTTGTGCGGGACCGTAGCGCGCGCCACCCGTGGATCGCAGTGAATCTGCGGCGCACGCGGCGTATCGGGCATGCGTTCTGCAGGCGATTACCGCGGGTTTGCGGGCTGCGTGCCGACGACGCTTCGCACGAGACGCGCGCCGAAGAGCTCGTTGCGCGTCGACGGCTCGACGGCGCTCCTGGCGTCGATGCCCTGCGTGCCCGCGCGATCGGCCCAGCAACCGCCGCGGACGATGCGCGCGGTTGTCGTGCCGCCGCCTGTATCGCGACCTGTATCGCTCGTCCAGTTCCACAGCGTGCCCGAGATCGCGTCGCGCGCGGCGAAGGTCGCGCGCCACTCTGCGTCGGTCGGCAGCGCCCAGCCGTTGCCGTCGGTGCGCGTGACGACGGCGCCGACGAGCCGCGCGGCGCCGTGCTCGAGCGTTTCGCGCTGCGCGAACTCGATGCGATACGCAGGCGCGAGGCCTTCGCGCCGCGAGAGCTCGTTGCACAGCGCGATCGCTTCGAACCACGAGAATCCCGCCGCGTCGGTCGCGCCCGTGCGTGGCTCGGCGTCGTAGCCGAGGAGCTCGCGAAAGACCCCGGCGGTGACGAGCGGCGTGCAGAGAAGGGCTTGCTTTGCGGCGCTTTCACGAACGCTTTCGTCACGGCTTGCACCAGCGCTCGCGCGCACGTTCGTCGCGAGCCATGCCGTCGTTGCGGGGCCGAGCGGCTGCGCGGCGATGGGCGCTGGCGGCGCGGGCGGCTTGTTTGCCGCTGTTTCCGCCGGTTTTTCCTCGCCATCCGAAACCAACAGCACCGCCTGCGGCGTCGCGCGCGCGGCGAGGATCTCGTTGAGCGCATCGACCGTGAGCACGAGCCGCGTGCCGCGCGCGAGCGCGTACACGGGATCGACGACATACGGCCGATCGGTGTGGATGTCGTAGCGGTCGACGCGCGCGAGCACGGTGCGCGTCGAGTCGGCGGCGATCGCCGCAAGCTCGACCGTGACCGCGTCGGGCCCAGGCCGCAGCACGATCGCCGCGAGGTCCAGCGCGCGCTCGATCGGCGGCGTCTCGAACATCACGCGCGCGCCATCATGGACCTCGCGCGCAGCGCCTTGCGAACTCACGATCGACGGCCGCACCATGCGCAGCGCGCGGCCTTCGACCGCGACGGGCGCGACGGCGCGCAGCGTGAACGCCCCGCTTTCCGTGCGGCCGCGGCCGTCGGCGTGGCATTCGGTGACGATCGCGTCGCCCGCGCCGATGCGCATTGCGAATCCCGCAGGCAGCGCGAACGCGCCGTCGATGCCGACGCCCGCCAGCGCGCCCGACGGCCGCTGATCGAGGTCGCCCGTGAACTTGAAGCCGATGCTTGCGTCGCGCTCGTCGAGCGACTGCGCGAGCTGCGCGCTGCCCGAGGTCACGAGCATCGTCGATACGAGCCCTGGCGCGTCGCTCGTCACGCGCCAACCGCCGATCGCGAGCGCGCCGCCGCCAGCATCGGCCGCGTCGCGCGCGGGCACGAACTGAAACGACCGCATCACGCGACGCTCCTCGGCGCCGATCGTCCAGCCGTCGGCCACGCGCCACTCGGCGAGCGTGCGCGGATCGGCTGTCTTTGCAGCGATTTCGCGCGCAGCTGCAGCGGCGTCGCCGACCGGCGCGCCCTCCGCGACCCACGCGCGCACGCGCGCGATCTCGTCGACGCTCGGCCGCGGCGGCACGCGCATCACGCCTTCGGACGGCGACCACGGCGGCATCGTGCGCGACTCAAGCGCCTGCAGCATGGTGCGCGCGACACGCTTGACCTGCGCGGCGTTCTCAAGCGGATACGCGCCAGGCCCGCCCGCGCGATGGCACGAAAGACAACATCGCTCCACGATGGGAGCGATGTCGCGCGTGAAATCAGTTGTCGCCGATGCAGCGGGCGCGATCAGGCTCGCGAGCAGCGCAGGGACGGCAGTGCGCGTCATGGACCCGCCGCGCGTCATGGACCCGCCGCGCGTCACGGACCCGCCGCGCGTCACGGACACGCGCCCCAATTCGAAAGCAGCACCGCAAGGTCGCCGCCCGCCACGAGACCGTCGCGGTCGAGATCGGCCGCGCCGCCCGCGCTACCCCACGCAGTGAGGAACGTGGCGAGATCCGAGCCGTCGACCGTGCGGTTGCCATCGAAGTCGCCCGCGCACGCGGAACCCGTGAAGGTCACCGGCGCGTCGGTCGGCACGACATGTCCGCCGCCCGGGCCCGTGTTGCCCGCGACAAGCACGCCCTTGTACTTCGGGCCAACGAGGTACGGATACTCGGTGCTGCCCTTCGCGCTGATGGTCGCGAAGTAGCACCAGGTGCCGTTGGGATACTCAGGCGTCACGCTGAATCGCGCGTTGCTCGCGTCAAGATCGCCGAGGCCCGCGGCGTACTCAAAGTCCTCGGCAAACGCGCCGATCGGATAGGTCCCGCCCACCGCGGGGCCGTACTGCGCGGGCGCGAGCTGCGTGCCGTCGGGCAGCGTGGTGCGCTGCGTGATCGCGCGCGTGCGGTAGCTCGTGCGCATGCGCGCGATGCCGCCGCTGCCGTCGGCGTTCGCGTAGCCGTACGGGCCGTAGATCGGGAAACCGTCGAACGCGTAGCCGATGATCGGCGAGTGATGCGCCGCGTCAAAGGTCGCGACGCAACCCGGAAGCTGGTGCGGGTGATACACGCCGCCCGGCGCGGGATGGCCCTTGCACGCGTCGAAGCTCGCGGCCTCGAACACCATCGCGTTGCGGTGCCAGATGTTGCCGTTGTTGTAGCTCATGCCGTCGAGCGGATTGAAGAACGGCACGCCATTGATCAGCGTGCCGATGATGCCGAGCGGCGTGTTGGTCGGCGCGGCCGAGACGGTCGGAGTCTTGGTGATCTTGAAGACCCAGCTCTGGTTCGCCGGCGTGTTGGGATTGCCGTTCCACGGGCCGATCGCGTACGACGGGATGCCCGAGCTCGACGGATACACGAAGCCCGTCGAATGCCGCACGAGCGTGACGTTCGCGATGATGCCGTTGTAGCCCGTCTGCGTGCCGCCGACGTTGCGGGTCCACGCGGTCACGGTCGGGGTGATCGTCTGCGCGCTGGCGGCGGCGGAGATTGCGGCGACGGCGATGGCGGTGGTGGCGGTGGCGATGTTGGCGACGGCGATGGACGAGTGCTTCATCATGGCGGGCTCCAATTGTGCCGCAGGATCGCGGACGGGTCGGGCCGTTTGAGGCAGTTGCCGCAAATCGGGACAGCCCGCGCTACGAATCCCGCGAAATCACCAGATGGCGCCATGCCCGACCAAGCCGTCAAGCGCTTGGCTGCGAGGAGGTTGGGGCGACTTTGCGCCTGCGCCAGCTGGCTGCCGTCAGCTACCCCACGCGTTGAGCAGCAGTCCGAGATCGCCGCCGTCGACATGGCCGCTGCGATCGATGTCGCCCGTGCCCGTGCCGCCGAAGTTGCTCAGGAGCAGCGCGAGATCCGCGCCGTCGATCCGCCCGTCGCGGTTGATGTCCGCGGGCTTGAGCGGCGGCGCAGGCTCCTCGATCGTGACATGCAGCGGTCCGGTGACGGTCTCATCAAAGCCGCCCGCGGCGATGTAGTAGGTCTGCCCCGCGACCGCGGTAAACACGAGCCGCGCGGTGTACGGCGCGGCGCCTGCGGTGCAGCCGTCGTCGTTGCACGCGACGACCGACGCGGGATTGCCGCAATCGGTGAGCACGGCGATGCGCGCGTCGACGGCGCCGGTTCCGTTCGGATCGGTGTCGCCGCAGTTGCCGACCGTGTAGTCGCCGCTCACCGCGGCCGTAAAGCGAATGATGCGCGCACAGGCGATCGCGTCGCTACCGGCCGGGCCTGGGTCGCAGTAGCCCGTCAGGTCGAGCGAGCGGTACGCGATGCTCATCGGCACGGTGTTCGCACCGACGACGCCGCTGATGATGTTGGTCGGCGCGCAGCGGTCCGCTGGCGGCGCCAGGAACGTCAGCGAGAGCACCGTCGCCGGCGGCAGCGGATCGATCGACGACCACGCGCCGATGCCGATCACGCGCGTTTCGCCCGCTTCGCAGAAGAACTGCAGCCGCGACGGTCCGCCGAGCACGCCGCAGCCGTCGTCGTTGACCGCGATCACCGCGTTGGTGCTGTTGCACTGCGTGGCCACGAAGATCCAGCTGTCGAAGTCGGAGTTCGTGCAGTTCGCGACGCGATACACGCCGGCCTGCGGCGCGGTAAAGCTCACGTAGTTGACCTTGTAGACGGACTCGGGCGGCACGGTCGGGATCACGAGGCTCGGCATCGCCGCGTTGAGCGCGACCGCGTTTGCGCCGAGGCCGACGGGCACGATCGCCGCGCAGGGATCGACCGGAGGCGCGGCTTCCTCGAGCGCGATCGAGAGCGTCGCGGGCGGCAGCGCCGAAGCCGCGTGCAGGCCGACGCCGATGTACACGGTCTGTCCCGCGCTGGCGCTGAACGTCGCGCGCGACGCGGCGCCGCACGCGTCGTCGTTGCACGCGATCACCGTCGAGCCGTCGCCGCACGCGGCGAGCACCGCGATCATCGTGTCGGTCGCCTGCGCGCAGCTGCTGGCGATGAATTCACCCGTGTACGGCGCGGTAAAGCGCATGTAGTTGGTGAAGTACATGTCCGACAGCACGCCGCCGCACTGCGTGGAGAGCGTGGGCGCGGCGGCGCTCATCGGCAGCGTGTTCGCGCCGATGGTGGCGACGACGGTCGACGCGCACGGATTGATCGGTGCGGGAATCATCTCGACGCTCAGCGCGCCGTGGATCGGCGTCGTCGACGGCGCGAAGCCGCCGACCGCGATCAGATACGTGTGACCCGCAAGCAGCTCGCCGTTGAGCGAGAGCCCCGAGTTGCCGGGATACAGCTTGCTCGCCCAGAGGCCAGTGCCGCTGCCCATCGCGCAGGTGTCGTCGTTGTAGCCGAGCGTCTGCCACGCGGTGAACGGATCCGACGGGCATCCGACGCCGAGCGCGATCTTGGTGTCGTCGTTCGCGCCGCAGAGGCCGAACATGTAGCGCGCGGTCACATCGGGCGTAAAGGCGAACCAACCCGTGCGGTAGATGACGTCTTCGCCAAAGCCCGCGTCGGAGCGCACGGCCTGCTCGTCATAGCCCACGAGGTTGCTGAAGCTGGTGTCGCCAAGCCCGATCGGCTGCGGGTTGACGCACGAAGCGCTCTGGGCGAACACAGCGGACGGCAACGCAGCGCAGGCAGCGGCAGCAACGGCAAAAACGCGACGAAACATCGGGAAACCTCTTCGCGCGGGTGCACGCGCGACGCATGGGATGTGCAGCGCCGAGAGCAAGCTCTCGGGTGCGAGTGGTACGAATCTGCACGGACGACGTGCTGGCGGACGACTGTCGAGATGCTCGACGGGTCAACTATGTCGCGCGTCTTAGGCGATGCGTCTTCGCAGACCTCGAACAGCACGGAGGGATCAGATTCCACGCCAGATTGCGTGTACCGAAGAGTTCTGCGGACCTCGCAGGCCGCTCACGCCCGCGCGCGGCGGACGATCAGCACGACGATTCCGATGACCCCGACCACGATCCACCCGTAGCCGCGCATTTGCGTGCGGCGCATCCAGCGCGTCTGGCCGAAGCCGCTGTCCTGCGCCGCGATCGGCCCCACGCCCACGCTCATGCGGATCACCGTGCGGTTCTTGCTGAGCGGCGGCGTGATGTCGAGCATCCACGTGCCTTCGGTGCGCAGGTCGATCGGGGCGACGACGCGGCCTTCCGACTGGCTCCACTCGAGCGAGGCCGAGGTGCGGGATCCGCTCGACCGATGCGTCGCGAGCACCTGACCCGACGCATCGTACGGACCGCTCCAGACGATGGTCACGGGGCCTTCCTCGGGCGCGTCGGGCTCCATGCGGATCTCGATCTTCTGGCCGTCGATCGTGCCGGTCCAGAGCTGGCGCGAAGTCGCCTCCGCTGCCGCGGCACGGGGCGCGGAGGCCGCGAGCATCGCCAGGACGACGCCGACGACGGCGGCTACCAGGAACAACCACGCGCGATCAAGGGGCGGTGAATGAAGCATCGAGGCGGCATCCTAAATTGTCATCGGGAACGCGCCAGCCGAAAGGGCGGGCGCCAGCGGCCCCCGATGAGAAACGTTGAAAATTCGACCCGACAGCGCGCGGACTCCAAATGGCGACCCGAACATCGCGTACATAGCCGTATGCGACTCGACCCACGCACCCCTCGTCGATCCCTTGCGTTCAGCGCCACAGCCGCCCTCGCGCTTTCGGCGTGCGCGGCTTTCGTAACGGCTGGCGCCAACGCCGACTCGACGGGCCTGCTCTACCACTCGACCTCCAAGGTCGTCGACGGGCAGACCTACTTCGTCATCGACGTGTTCGTCGGCTACGAGAACCCCTGCGACCGCCTGCTGGTGTACTGGAACACGATCGCGCAGCCGTACGGACTGTCGTCGGGGTTCTTCTTCCACGCATCCTCGGCGGACTATGCCGCGACGTCGCGCCCGAGCCCGGGCGCGGCGGCGATCTGGGATGTCGACACGTTCATCTCGGTGGGCGGAAACGCGCAGCGCCAGACCAACGGCTGCTACTTCGTCACGCCCGACTGGGACGAGTCGTTCACGCTGACCTCGGCCTACCAGCCGGGATGCATGTTCATCATTCCGCCGCTGCTGGGCTTCAACTTCGCGGGACCGGACCACAAGGTGCATGTGGGACGGTTCACGATCCACGAGTCGCAGTACCTGCCGGGCGCAACGCTGCACTTCTCGGGGCGATTCGGGAGCGGCGGACAGCCGGGGCAGGGACCGTGGACGCACAACTACGAACTCGACATCCCGTTCCAGCTCACGTCGGCGGGTTCGACCACCGACGCGCTCGACGAGCCTTCGCCTGAGCCGTTCTGCTACTCGCCGCCGCCGGACGGCGGTGCAGGGGGCGGCGCGGGGGGCGGTGCGGGGGGCGGTTCAGGTGGTAGCGGCACGGGAACCGAACCTCCGGCCGGCATGGTCAACCGAAACCCTCCCGACCTCGACTTCAACGGCGACGGCAACGCCGACCTGATGTGGTTCTGCAGCATCAACGGACAGACCAGCCACTGGCAGATGAGCGGCCTGTCGCGCATCGGCGGCGGCGGGTTCACCTGGGCCGCGATGAGCAACTCGGTCGCGCTCGGCGCGGCGGACATGAACGACGACGGCACGCCCGAGGCGTTCTTCTTCCAGCCGTACGGGCGCTGGGTGTTCATGTGGACCTTCGTGGGCACGCAGCGGTTGTCGGCGGAGCTGATCTTTACCGAGAACAGCGGCTGGACGCCCGTCGCGGTCGGCGACTTCACGGGCGACGGGCGCGCGGATGTGCTGAGCCGTTCGAGCGACGGGCTCACCTACCGCGTGCGGCCGATCGCGTACCGCACGGTGTACGCGGCGCGGAACATCGCGACGGTCGCGGCGGGGTTCGGCTTCGTTGCGACGGGCGACTTTGACGGCAACGGCATCCAGGATCTGCTGCTTCGCGCGTCGAACGGCGTGTACTGGGTCAAGCGGATCGGCGTGACGGGCGTGGCGAGCATGCTGCCGATCACCGCCGGCGCGATGGCGACCGAGTGGCGCATGGAAGGCGCCGGCGACCTCGATGGTGACTTCGACGACGACGTGATCTGGCACAACACCGTGACCGGCGAAGTGCGCGGCTGGCTGATGCAGGACGGCTTGCGCCAGACCGGCGGGTTGATCCGCACGGGCGTGGGCGCGAGCTACAGGGTGATCTCGATCCTCGACACCGACCACGACGGCCACGACGACGTGATCTGGCGCAACGAAGCCACCGGCGACGTCTACGCGTGGAAGATGAACGGCCTCGTCCGCGAGAACGGCGCGTTCGTGCGCAACGTCTCGACGGTGTGGAGCGCGGTGAACAGGTGACGCGCGTGCGGCGGCGAGAGCCGGGAGCCGTCGATCATCTGACTCCCATGTCCAACGTTCCGCGGGCTTCCGCCCAAAGTCTTCAGGCCTCGGGCATTCATGCAACTTGTGGCCGGTAGCCGTCAGCCCACGAAGACCGTGAATGCCCGTCAGGCGGAAGCCCGGGTGCCCGTCAGGCGAAGCCCGGGTGCCCGTCAGGCGAAGCCCGGGTGCCCGTCAGGCGAAGCCTGGGTGCCCGTCAGGCGAAGCCTGCGGAACGGGTTGCGTGAGCCTCCGAATCGTGGGACTTCCATTCGACTCCCACGTCCAACGTTCCGCGGGCTCACGCCCACGGGCATTCATGCAACTTGTGACCGGTAGCCGTCAGCCCACGTCAACCGTGAATGCCCGTCAGGCGGAAGCCCGGGTGCCCGTCAGGCGAAGCCTGCGGCACGGGTTGTGTGGGACTTCAACTCGTGAGACGTCGACGATTCGAATCCGACGTCAACCGTGAATGCCCGTCAGGCGCAAGCCTGCGGCACGGGTTGCGTCAGCCGTCGATCCGTCAGCCTTCGATCCGTGCGCCTTCGCCCCGCCCCACTCACTCCGGCAGACCCGTCATGTTCACGTCCTTCGGCTTGGACACGAGCACGGTCCACGAGACGCTCTTCGTCGCGGGCTTGCCGGCCTCCGCGCGCGCGGGCAGCTGCACGAGCCACTTGAGGATCCCCTGCGGCTTCTCGTCGGCGACGTACTTCGCGTCCGTCACCACGGGCTGCGAGAGATCCTTGAGCTCGACCTTGATCTGCTCGTTGCGCGAGACAGGCATGCGGTCGACGAGCTCGATCGTGACGGGCTTCGCGTCGGTGCTGGTGAGATCGACGCGGTACTCCCACTTGGTCACGTCGGCCTTGTCGAAGACGCCCTTCTCGCTCGTGTCCTTCTTGACGATCACGCGCTTGGCCTCGATGCGGCGATCGGTGCCGAGCCAGAAGGTCATCTCGGCGCCGGGCGCGAGGTCGGGCAGCGTGGTCGAGCCGACGGAGTCGCCGCCGAGGAACACCGTCGCCGGGCCCGCGAGGAACTGGTACTGCGACGCGTTCGCCGCGACGGCCTTGAGGTAGACCGCGCTCTCGACGAGCGGCCGCGCGACATGCACGAAGCTCGGCTTGGCGTCGACGGTCGCGATGCGCTGCTTGCGCGAGCGCTGCGCGTCGCTCGGGATCGTGACCGCGCGCGCGAGCGGGAACGACACCACCGTGCCCGTCTGCACCGCGCTCGCGTCGGCGAAGGCCTCAGCCATCGCCTTGTTCTCGACGACGGCGTCCGGCGAGCCGGTCATCGGTTCGCCGCCTTCGAAACCACCGGTCCCACCCGGACCGCTCGGACGGCCCGCCTTGCGCATATCGCGGCGCGCGGGCGCAGGCGCACCCGGCATCATCGCCGGCGCATCCATCGCCATCGACGCCACGACCGGCATCGGCACGACGACATCGACATACACCGGCGGCACATCGCCCGGCGCCGCGCGGCGCGTGGGCTGCGCGGTCGAGAGCGTGAGCTTGACGTCGTTCCAGCTTTCGCCGGTGGCCTGGCGGATCTCGGCGTCGTACTCGATGGTCAGCGCGCCCGACTCGACATCGGCGCGCACCGCGTAGCGCGGCGCCCAGCCCGCGTTGCCGACGAGGTAGCGCAGCGTGACATCCGCGCTCGCCGCCATCGACTGGCCCACGCTCACCACCGCCGTGCGCTCGACCTTGGTCTGCCCGCCGAGCGCGTTGACCTTCGCCTGCAGCGCGTTGACTTCGTCGGTGGTCTTGCGGATCTCGGCGTCGAGCTTGGCGCGGTCGGCGATCAGCTGCGCCTGCGTCGCGTCGAGGAACGCGATCTGCTTGCCGAGCGCCTCGGGGTCGAGGGACTTCGAGCCGAAGTCCTTCGCGCTCTCGGTCGCGGTCTTGGTGCGGATCGCGGCGAGCAGCGTGTAGCGGTCGTTGATCGCCGCCATCTGCATCGTGTGCATCTCGGCCACGCGCTTGGCGGCCTCGAGCGCGGTGATCGCGTCGCGCAGGTCGGGGTTGTTGCTCGTGTCGGACTGCGTGACCTTCTCCTCGTAGCGGACATCGAGGAGCTTGGCGCCGCCGCGCGCGCTGCTCACGGTCGCCTGCAGCGTGGCGGGATCGAGCGCGCCGGGAAGGTTCTCAAAGCGCAGTTCAAAGAGGCCCTCGCGCGCGGGCGAAGTGGCCGTGCGCGCGATCATCGCGCGACCTTGGTAGAGCGTGACTTCGCTGATCGGGGCGGTGGCCGCGACGGACTCGGCGGCGAGTGCGTCTTGGCCAAGCTCGGCGCAGCTCGGCATCGATGCGGCGCAGCTCGGCATCGATGCGGCGCAGCTCGGCATCGGCGCAGCGTGGAGCAGCGTCGGCGCGGAGCCGATCATGATGGAGGCGAGAAGGAGACCGGTGCCGATCGAGTGTCGCGTGCGCATGGGGGCGATCGTATGGCGATCGCTTTCGGCTGTCTCGAGAAAGTCGACTCAGCCGCCGTACATCTGCTTGAGTTCATCGTCGCTCGGTCCGCCGCTCGACTCCTTGCCGCCCTGCGAGAGCGCGAGGACCACGAGCAAGACGCCCGCAAAGAACGCCACGCCCGCGACCCGCCAGAGCTTGGCGCGCGCGGGCGTCTTGGCCTTCGCGGCCCAGCGGCCAAGGAGCAGCGCGCCCGCGGGCAGGACCGGCACGACCATCCACATCCACGGCGGGGTCCCCGTGGTGTCGTACGCGCGGCCGCAATGGGCGACGGCCGTCGCGAGCAAACCGAGCGCGAGTCCGATCGCGCCGCCGACGGGCACGGGCTCGACGCCCGACTTGAGGCGGGGCAGGATCGCGTACACCGTCGCAACGCCAAACGCCGCCGCGCTCACCGCGCCGCACAGCACGGCAAGCGACGCGAATCCGCCGAGCATCGCCATCGCCGAAAGCACCGCGAAGGTGATCCACGCGCTCCAGAGCGGGACGTCACGCGCACCGAGCGAGAACGCCGCCGTCGACGCGACCGCGAGAAATCCCTGCGCCACGGCCCATCCAGGCGACGATCCGGGGAACGACACCAGCGTCGCGAGCAAGAACGCCGTCTTGAGACTCACGCCGATCGAGAGCTCGCGCCCCCAGCGCTTGGGCGCACGCTCGCGCACGAACGCAAGCAGCGGCGCGCCGAGCGCGACGATCGCCGCCATCGCGCCGAGCCGATGCCACTTCTCGATGGGAGTGTCGTCGCCCTGAATCGCCATGAACTGGCGGATGATCGCGTTCCACCCCAGGTCCTGCGCGAAACTCATCACGCACGCGAGCATGAGCGCGAAGCCAACGAGCCCCTCGGTCTCCGACGCGCGCGAGCGGAACGGCCAGACGGGCGCAGCGAAGACCGCGACCACCAGCGCGATCAGCGACGCGACCAGCGCGGGAAAGATCACCACTCCGAAGATGTACTCGAGGACTTCGGACATGCGGAGATCCGGCTGCGCTCAGTTCATGGCCTCAACTCTTGGCCTTAGCTCATGGCCTCAACTCTTGGCCTTCGCCACATCGCCCTCAAGCGCGATCGTCATCTTGACCTCGTTGCCGACGGCGCCCTTCGGCGCGTCGATGCCCCACTTCATGCCGTAGTCGGCGCGGTTGATCGTGAAGACGCACTCGAAGCCGACCTTCTGGCCGGTCGGCGCCTTGCCCACGCCCGTCACGGTGCAGTCGACGTCGATCGACTTGGTCACGCCGCGCAGCATGAGGTCGCCGGTCACGGTGTAGTGGCGGTCGCCGAGCTTCTTCGCGCTCTTCGACTTGAAGGTCATCGTGGGGAACTCAGCCTGGTTGAAGAAGTTCGGGCCCTGCAGGTTGCCGTCGAGCTTCTCGCTGCCGGTATCGACCTTCTTGACATCGACGGTCACGTCGAACACGGGCGCGGTGCTGTCGTCGAGCGACCAGGTCGCGGTACCCGCGAGCTCGTTGAAGCGGCCCCAGAAGAACCCCGCGCCGAGGTGCTGCACGCGGAAGAGCGCGAGCGAGTGCACGGGATCGAGCGTGATGGTCGCGGGCGCGGCGGCAGCGACAGGCGCGGCGGGCGCCTTGGCATCGGGCTTGGCATCGGGCTTGACATCCTGCGCGAACGGCGCAGCAGCGAGCGGAATCATGGCGAGCAGCGAGGCGACGACGATTGAGCGGGTCTTCATGCTTGGATCCTCGATGAGTGAGGCGGACAGTTCGTATGCGGGCGGCGCATCCTACAGGCGACCTTGCGGCTTGCCGCGCGACCACACACGCTTCCAAAGAATTGCACGCGTGCTGATTCAGTGCTTCGCTGCCGCGGTCGGCGTCGGAACCGCCACGCGCTTGAGCACGATCTTCTTGTAGCCCGCGCCTTCGTAGAGGACGCCGACCGTGTCGGGCGCAAGCGCGACGGGCACGCTGTACGCAAAGCCCTCGCGCTCGACGACGACCTTCTCCGGCCAGGTGCGGCCGGCGTCGCGCGAGACCCACATCGCGCCGTTCGCGCGGCGCGTCTCGCTGTCGCAGCCGGTGAAGACGACGATCGATCCATCAAGCGCAAGCAAGCCGCCCATGCACGTCGGATCGAGCAGCTCGGGCACATCGGCGAGCACGCTCCACGTCGCGCCGCCGTCGGTCGAGGTCGCGGTCTTGCGCCGCTTGGCGCCGAGATGCTGGCGCGCGTTGAGCACGACCGAGCCGTCGGCGCGCTCGAACATCTGCACCTCGTTGCCCACGCCGCGCTCGCCGTTGGGCGCGGGATCGCCGCACTTCCACGAGTCGCCGCCGTCGTCGCTGTACGCGGCGTACACGCGCCAGTGGTCCGGCGGACCTTCGTTGAACGGCATGATCACGCGCCCCGCATGCGCGCCGTGCGCGAGCTGGATGCCGATGCCAGGGCCCGTCGCGGTGCTCGTCGCGCCCTTCGCGCGCTTGACCTCGCGCGTGACTTCGCGCGGCGTGCTCCACGATGCGCCCGCGTCGTCGCTGTGCATGACGAGCGTGCGGCAGATGGTGTCCTCGCCGTTCGCGGGCGCGTCGTAGCCCTCGGTCACGCAGCCTTCGCCGCAACCGTCGCGGTACGACTGGAACATCAGCAGCACGCGCCCCGCATGCACGCCCGTGCGCAGCTCGACCACGCAGGGATTGTTGAGCGAACGCGCGGGAAGATCGCAGATCACGCGCACAGGCGACCATGTCGCGCCCGCATCGTCGCTCGTGCGCAGCACGATGTCGTTGGTGCCGTTGTCGCCGAGATGGCCGCGGCCTTCGGCAAAGGCGAGGAGTCGGCCCTGATGAGCGGCCGCCTGATGCACCGCGCCTTCGATGCGCGTGATCGCGGGAATGCGATACACGGGATAGCCGCCTTCGCCGCCGACAAACACGTCGACGGAAGCCGGCGGCGCAGCGATCAGCGACGCTGCGACGAGTGCGGAACAGACGAGCGATGCGGCGGCTGCGAGCATCGTCGAAGTATCGCACGCCGCCGCATGCGTGCGAACGGCATAGGCACCATTCCTCAAGGATCGATGCGCGAAACGCGCAACATCGCGCCGTGTCACGCGCCGCTGCTTGAGATCGCGAACCGCGCTCCTACGGTCGAACCCACGGCGCAGCGCGCACCGTGCAGCGCGCCGTGTGGGCACGCCGCGCGGACGCGCGCCCGCCACCACACAGGAGCAGAGAGATGAAGGCAGCAGTTGCAATGTGTTCGCTCGCCGCGGCAATCGCCGGCGCAGCGCAGGGTTCGATCGTGACCTTTGAATCGGTGCCCGAGTACTCCTGTCCCGGCTACTACACCGGTTCGATGGAGTACGTCTGCCCAGGCAAGAAGGAGACGTTCGGCACGCTCACCGTCACGCTCAACAACACCACCGCGATCAAAGACGGCGGCTGGCTCACGGGCTTTGCGTTCGACATCGTGCCGGCGGTCCAGCTCACATACACCGCCGGTCTCTCCGGCTGGAGCGGCATGAGCAACGTCAACGGCACGGGCTTCGGCCAGCCGTACGACTTCGGCGCCGGCGTCGGCGGCAAGTTCAATGGCGTGCCGAACAACGACGTGGATCTCGGCATCGCCGCTGGCTCGAGCGGGACGTTCACGTTCGCTGTCGCCGGCGACGCCGAGGCGCTGTGCAAGCTCACGGCCCGCGACTTCTTCGACGACTCGAAGGACTACGCGTTGGTCGCGCGCTTTCTGAAGTTCAACCACGGGAACGACTTCGGCGACAGCGAGGATGAAGGCAACGCGAAGATCCCGGCGCAAGCGCCGGCACCTGGCGCGCTCGCCCTGCTCGCGCTGTCGGGCGTCGCAGCGCGTCGTCGCCAGCGTTGACGCGACGCAGCGGCAGACATCGAACCCCTTTGGCCCGCGGACCGTCGATCGTCGGTCCCGCGGGCTTTTTGCTGGAGCCGATCGGCTGCCACGTGCCGGCAACAGTGTGCATGAATGCCCACGGCCTGAAGACTTTGGGCGGAAGCCCGCGGAACGTTGGACGTGGGAGTCGGATCGTCGACGTCTCACGAATCGAAGGCTCACACAACCCGTGCCGCAGGCTTCGCCTGACGGGCATTCACGCTTGACGCCGGAGCCGAATCTCCCCACCCACCCGCAAATCGCTTGATCCACCGCCTCGCATCGACATACTGCATCGATGCTGATCGCACGCGCACTCGCCATCACGGCCATCACGGCCGCCGCCTCCGTCGCTCTCGCCGACAGTTCGCTCCCCGGTCCGTTCGCCGTGTCGCAGCGCACCGTCACGGTCACGCGCACGAGCGGCACGACCTTCACCGCGCAGATCCGCTACCCCGCCACGAGCTCCGCGGCCAACGCGCCGTTCGCCGCCGGCGCCGCGCCCGCGCCCGCGATCACCTTCGGCCACGGCTTTCTGAGCGCGGTCGATCTCTACGACTCCACGATGGATCACCTCGCGAGCCACGGCTACATCGTGATCGCGACCACCAGCGAAGGCTCGCTCCTGCCGAGCCACGCGAACTTCGCGCTCGACATGCGCCAGTGCCTCACCTGGCTCGAGGATCAGAACGCGCTCGCGACCAGCTGGCTCGCCGGCGACGTGAACACCGCGGCGTTCGGCGTCTCGGGCCATTCGATGGGCGGCGGCGCGAGCGCGCTTGCCGCGGGCGCCGACGCGCGCATCAAGTGCCTCGCCACGCTCGCGGCCGCGGAGACCAATCCGTCGGCGGCGGCGGCGGCGAGCTCGATCCAGCGGCCATGCTGCTTCATCACGGGCGCGCAGGACGGCATCGTCGCGCCGAGCTCGACGCTCGGCGAATACAACAACTGCGATGCGCCGCGGCAATTCGTGTCGATCGCGGGCGGCTCGCACTGCGGGTTCATCGACAGCGCGATCATCGCGTGCGACGGCGGAACGCTCGCGCGCGCCGACCAGCTGTCCAAGACACGCGCGCTGCTGCTCGACTGGTTCAACACGCATCTGCGCGGGAATGCCGCGGCGTTCACCGTCGCATGGGGCGCGGGCGCGCAGGTCGCGGGCACGACGACCACGCGCGACGCGCGCACGACGGCCGCGCTCGCCGCGAGCACGCTGGCTGGCACAGCGGGCGCCGCGCCGCTCGAGACCACGATGACCATCACCAACATCGGTCCCGACGCGACGGCGTTCGCGATGCGCGCGGGCTCGTCG
>CAITDI010000019.1 GCA_903891095.1 uncultured bacterium
AAGGCGCAGGACACGGCGCCAGCAGCAAAGCCCGCCGCAAACGAGGCGCAGACTGCCCCGCCAGCCGCGCCCCAGAGCAAGGCCCCGAGCAAGCCCCAGAGCAAGGCCGAGCTCGAGGAGCTCGCCAAGTCGGGCAACGCCGATGCGATGGTCAAGCTCGGGCTTCTCGCCGATGCGCGGCGCGAGCACTCCACCGCCGCCGAGTGGTACCGCAGGGCGATGTCGGCAGGCAGCGTGAACGCGGGCACCAAGCTCGGCTTCCTGCTCGCCAACGGTCGCGGCATGTCGCGCGACGAGAAGGCCGCGGTCGAGCTCTATATGGACGCCGCCGCCAAGGGCGACGCCGACGCGATGGCGAACCTCGGCGTGATGCACGCGAATGGCCGCGGCGTGAAGCTCAATCTCGATGAAGCGATCGCGTGGTACCGCAAGGGCGTCGACGCGGGCAGCGCGGCGGCGATGGTCAATCTCGGATCGATGTACGCCAACGGCAAGGGCATCAAGCAGGACGACGCCGAGGCCGCCAAGCTCTACGGCATGGCCGCGGGTCGCGGCAGCGGCGAGGCGATGTCGAATCTCGGCGTGATCTACGCCAACGGCCGCGGCGTGACGAAGGACGACACGAAGGCCGTCGCGTGGTACCGCAAGGCGATCGAGTCCGGCAGCCGCGAGGCCGCGCTCAACCTCGCGCTTGCCTACGCGAAGGGCCAGGGCATCGAGCAGAGCTACACCGAGGCGTATTTCTGGGCGAGCGTGGCGCGGGAGATCGGCGGCGGCGCGCTCAAAGAACCTGCGACCAAGTTGCTCGCCCGCCTCGACCCGAACATCGACGCGGCGGCGCGCGCGCAGATCCGCACGCGGACCACGGAGTGGGTCGCGACCCGCGCGAGCCAGTATTGAACTGAGCGCGGCGATAACTCAGCGTGCAGACCCATCGAGGAAACAGGGCTTTTCGCCGCGCGAATCCTCGCTATACTCCGCGCCTCGTCGGGCGATTAGCTCAGCTGGCTAGAGCACACGCATCACACGCGTGGGGTCGAAGGTTCGAATCCTTTATCGCCCATCCAAGAACGCGACCCGCGGAGGCCTCCCTCCGCGGGTTGTGTTTTTCTCCTTCCGCGATTTGTGACAGATGCCCGCGATTGACGGATCAGCGCGCGGTCGTGCCGCGAACTCCGCGGGGGTTCTCGGCGCGCAGTGGTTCAAACGTCGAACAAGATCGGCACTCTTCCGTAGACCGTTTGTTCCGCCCACATCGCGGGTTACCTTTGTTCGATCGTCGGTGGATGTCCTACCCGCTTCCCCTCCTTTCAGGGCACATGCACGTGAAGATTCAGACCACCACCGCTTTCACTCTGTCGTCGCTTTTGCTGGTTTGTACGGCAGGATCGATGCTCGCCGCCGGCAAGACGCCTGCCGCGATCACCGCGACCGCCTCGAAGACCACGGCCACCGCCCAGCGCGCGCCGACGATCGAGAAGGTCGACATCGCCGTCGAACTGCTCCCCGTGCTTGAGCGCGCGATCCGCATCGGCCACGCCGATCCCTCGCAGCTGCTGCACGTCTCGGTGAGCCTGCCGTTTGCCGACCTGGCCGCGGCCGAGGCGTTCGCGGAGAGCGTGAGCGATCCGAAGAGCCCGAACTTCCGCCACTTCATCACGCCCGAGGAGGGCGGCGCGCGCTTTGGCCTTCCGATGGAGCGCGTGCAGGCGGTCGCGGACTACCTGACGAGCCAGGGCCTCAACGTGACGCTCGTCGGCAAGAACCGGCTCACCGTGCTGTGCGAAGGCACGGTCGCGCAGCTCGAGAAGGCGTTCGGCACGACGATCGACCGGTACTCGGTCGACCCGCTGCTCGCGCCTGAAGTCGAGGGCGGCAACAAGCAGTTCATCGCGCCGTCGACGCAGCTCAAGGCTCCCGCCAACATCGCGGGCGACATCCTCGACGTGTTCGGCATGGAGACCTACACCAAGCCGCAGCCGCGCGTGGCGCTCACGCCGACGCAGACCCGTGGCCTGTACAACGCCGCGCCGATCTACAACGCACCGCAGCGTGGCGAAGGCCGCGTGCTCGCGATCTCGAACTTCGACGGCTTCCGCCTGACCAACGTGCCGCTGTACTACTCGTTCTACGGCCTGCCGACTCCGGCGGGCGGATCGAACAGCAACATCCACGTCGTCCCCGTCGGCACCCCTGCCGGCGCGGGCACCGCTGCGGGCGAGGGCGACCTCGACATCCAGATGGTGCTCGGCATGGCGCCGCTGTGCGAGTTCTACATCTACGACAGCACGACCGACCTGATCGGCGTGCTCACGCGCGAGGTCAATGACAACCTCGCCGACGTGATCAGCGAGAGCTACGGCTGGAACATCGTGGCTTCGACCGCGATCGCCGCGCACAACCTTCACGTGTCGATGAGCAACCAGGGCATCACGTACATGTGCGCCTCGGGCGATTCGGGCACCACGCTCGAGCCGTTCTCGTATCCGAACTACGACGGCGAGGTCCTCATGGTCGGCGGCACCACCGCGACCGTGAACGCCTCGAACGTGCGCACCAGCGAAGTCGGCTGGAGCGGCAGCGGCGGCGGATGGAGCACCAAGGCCGTCGCGTTCAACACGCGTCCGTCGTGGCAGGTCGGCACGGGCGTGCCGACGACCGTCAACTTCCGCATGTCGCCCGACGTGTCGCTGCATGCCTCGGGCGGCACGACCGGCGCGTACCCGTTCTACTTGAACGGCGTGCGCAGCACGGGATCGATCGGCACCAGCTTCGCGTGCCCGGTGCTGTGCGGCATGATCGGCCTTGCCGAGCAGAAGCTCATCAGCACGGGCAGCATCCCCGCCAACTCCGCGGGCAAGCGTCGCCTCGGCCGCATGCAGAACGTGATCTACGGGCAGAACGGCCGCACCGACGTGTGGAACGACATCACCTCGGGCGCCAACGGCAACCTGCCGTCGGCCGTCAACGGCAGCGTCGTGTCGAGCTGCACGGCCAAGTGGGACTTCGTGAGCGGTTGGGGCGCGATCAACATCGACGCGTTCGTGACCACGCAGCTCCCGCCGCCCCCGCCGGCGTGCCCCGCCGACATCGACGGCAACGGCTCCGTCGGCGGCGAGGACCTCGCGGTGCTCCTGGGCAACTGGTTCGGCATCGGCGCAGGCGACATCAACCGTGACGGCGGCGTCGACGGCACGGACCTCGCGACGCTCCTGGGCGCGTGGGGCACCTGCCCGTAAGTCGGAGCGCTGCTCAATACAAAGCACACCCAGCCCGCGGAGCTCGTCTCCGCGGGCTGTCTTTTTGTGCGCGAGTACGCTGCGCGGTCCATGCTGAAGCTGCTTCGCCCCATCGTGTTCGCCTCCATCGCTGCGTCGCTCGTGCTGAGCGCGCCCGCCAACGCGCACGCGGGCGACGACGGCAAGAAGGACAAGCAGGACAAAGTCGAAAGGAAAGAGCGCAAGGAACACGACAAGCACGGCGACGCCACTGCCGAAGACACCACCGCGGTGCAATGGCTGCTCACCATGCACGGCAGCGACGGCAAGCCGCAGGGCGTGTGGGGACTCACCGATCAGGGCGAGTTGACGGGTCCGCTCAACGCGCCGATCGCCGATGGTCCCGCGGGGCTCGTGCCGCACGACCTGCGCGGGCTCACGCCGCTGCCGGACGGCGGCTTTCTCGCGATGAACGCGTACATCAAGGACACGCGCATCCTGCGCTTTGGCGCCAAGGACGCGAACGGCGCGTATCCGTACCTCGGCGACTTTGCGAAGGCCGGCGCAGCGGTCCCCGCGCTCGCGCACGGCTACCAGATCGCGATCGGGCCCGACGGCAAGGTGTACGCGAGCAACCAGGACAGCAACACGGTGACATGCTTTGCGGGCGTCGCGCAGCCGAATGCGGGCGAGCCCGTGTCGCTCGCGGGCGGCGCGCCCGGCGTGATCGTGCCGAGCGACAAGACGAGCTCCGAAGGCATCAAGGATGTGCGCGGCATCACGTTCGGCCCCGACGGTCTGCTCTATGTCTGCGACCGCGGCGCGGGATGCGTGAGCGCGTACGACACGACCACGGGCCGTCGCGTGAAGGTCATCGCCGAAGGGCGACACGGGCTCAAGCGGCCGATCCAGGCGCTGTTCACCGCCGACGGCACGACGATGTTCGTGGGCGACAACGGCGCGAACTGCGTGTTCAAGGTTGATGTCGCGAGCGGGCGCGTCGAGGTCTTCGTGAAGAAGGACGACGCGGGCCTCACCGAGCCATCCGCGCTCGCGATCGACGGCGCGTGGCTCTACGTTGGAAACCGCGAACGCAAGCAGATCCTGCGATTCAGGCTCGCCGACGGCAAGGCTGACGACAAGGCTGACGGCAAGCCGTTCGCGACGCTGCCGGACAATCCCGAGTTCCTGATGCGCGTGGGCGGCTGAGCGCGGCGCGCACCGCGATAGTCTGCGCGGATGATCTTGCGCATCACACGGCGTGCCGCTCTCGTCTCCGCGCTCGCTTCAGCGGCCTTCGCATGCGCGATCGCGCGCGCGCAGGCGCAAGGGTCGGCGACCGCAGTGGCCGCGCCGCCGGCGGCCCCCGCCGCCACCGCCGAGCTCCAGGTCCACCGCGTGTGGAAGTTCGACGAGGCGCTCGGCGCGGTCGAGTTCGACAACGACTTCAGCGGCGCGCGCGTGAACGCGTGCGAGCGCGTGGGCGCGCTCGACTACAAGATCGTCACGAGCCCCGAGAACACGCCGATCAACCCGAGCCCGTGGTACGCGTTCCGCGCGACGAGCGAGGTCGAGCGCACGATCACGGTGCGCATCGTGGTGACGACGAGCAAGGCGCGGCCGTGGCCGTATTTCAGCGCCGACGGCAAGGCCTTTGCGCGCGTGGCGAGCGCCGACTACGAGGGCGGCGAGGGCGCCAAGGAATGCGTGCTCAAGCTGCGCGTCGGGCCAAAGCCCGTCTGGGTCGCGAGCAACCACATGATCGGCGTCGCCGAGATCGAGTCGTGGACCGACGCGACCTGCGCCAAGCTCGGCGTGGCGCCGCGTGCGATCGGCGCGTCGCGCGGCGGCCGCGCGATCCGCGCGTTCGAGTTCGGCGCGGACGACGCGCACGACCGCATCGTGGTGATCGGCCGGCAGCATCCGCCCGAGGTTTCGGGCACGGTCGGATTCATGCGCTTTGTCGAGGCGCTCGCGGCGGCCGACGACGCGCGCGCGAAGGAGTTCCGCGCGCACTACCGCGTGCTGTGCGTGCCGCTCGTGAATCCCGACGGCGTGCACGAGGGCCAGTGGCGCAGCACGCTCGGCGCGGTCGACGCGAACCGCGACTGGGGGCCGTTCACGCAGCAGGAGACGCGCGTGGTGCGCGATGCGATCCTGGCGTTTGCGAAGACGCGCGGTGGCGACCAGTCCGATCGCGATCACGCGTCGCTGCGCCTGCTCCTCGATTTCCACGCGACGGCCAAGGACATCTTCTACATCCCGCCGCCCGAGACCGAGCTCGATCCGCCGCACTTTGCGGAGCGTTGGCTCGCAGCGATCAGCGCGCGCTTTCCCGACTACGCGCTCGACTCGAGCGCGACCAACAACGTCAAGGAATGGACCTTCAAGCGCTGGGCGTTCGAGACGTTCGCTGCGCCCGGCATCACCTACGAACTCGGCAGCGCGACGCCGCATGAGCGGATCAAGCGCATCGTGGGCGGCGCGGCGGACGAGGCGATGAAGCTGCTGCTGGAGCGGGTGGAGGTCGGCGCGGGTGCGACGCCCGGAGTTTTGCCTGCAGCGCACAAGTAGTGTCCGCTGCGGACAGCACGTGTTGCACGGGGGCTGAACCGCTGCACTCTGATGCTGTCCCTTTCGGTCCCACAGGTGGCGCCTGTCCCTCTTTGCGCCGCCGCGACGCGGGCGAACGAGTACATCCACGGCATCAAGGCCGAGACGACGTGGGGTTCGAGAGTCCTTACACCCGCCCGTGCGGTGTGAAGTCCCGTGTGGGTGCCCGCGTGGGTGCCCGCAGGCCGGCGAGTCGAAGGGCGAGTCGGCTCGAGTTGATCGATGGCGCCGAGCCTGAGGGTGGGGGTCAGGAGACTCGGTGGGCGTGTCGGTTCAGGCAGAGATGGAGCCGAGACGACGTGGGGGTCGAGAGTCCTTACCCCCACCCTCGGTCTCGGCCGTGGCGTCGTGCCGAGTCGACACGTCTCGTGACTGGCCGGACCAAGGGCACCCGTGATTGTTCGAACCCCGTGTCGGCCGAGACGACGTGGCTTTCGAGAGTCCTTACCCCCACCCGTGATTTGTCGAATCCCGTCTCGGCCGAGAAAAGGTGGGGGTCGCGGCGTGACTTCACTTCGCTTGTGACTTGAACCGCGCGAGGTCGGCGCGCATGTCGGCGACGCGCTGCGCGTTGGCGGGGTCGGCGGCCACGTCGTGCTCCTCGCGCGGGTCATGTGCGAGGTCGAACAGCTGCTCGACACCCCAATCGGGCCACGAGATGTACTTCCACTCGCGCGTGACGACGGCCTCGGACGCGGGAATGAAATCGCGGCTCGTCAGCATCGCATGCTCGTACAAGAACTCGCGCCGCCACGCCGGCGGATCGCTCGCGAGATACAGCGGCGCGATGTCGCGCCCCTGCATCCCCGCAGGCGCCGCGACGCTCGCCGCGGCGAGGATCGTCGGCGCGAGATCGACATTGAGCGTGAGCGCGTCGTCGGTCGTGCCGCGCCGCGCGGCCGGCATGCGCGGATCCCACACGATCAGCGGCACGCGGATCGACTCCTCGTACGGGTACCACTTGTCGGCCAGGCCGTGCTCGCCGTGGAAGTAGCCGTTGTCCGTCGTAAAGATCACCAGCGTCCGGTCGAGCACGCCCTGCGTGCGCAGCTCGTCGAGCACGCGGCCGCAGGTCGCGTCGACTTCGGTCGCGAGGCGGTAGTAGTTCTTCATGTACTCCTGGTAGCGCTCGGGCGTGTCGAAGCGCCAGGTCCAGCGGTTGCGGCCCTCATTTCGGGCGTTCGCGAGGAACGGCGGCAGCGCGCGGAACGCCGCGTCGGTCGCCGTCGCCGGCACAGGCACCGTCACATCGCGGTAGAGCGACATGCTCTCGGGCTGCGGGAGGTACTGCTGCTTGTTGCCGTCCTCGGCGTGCGTGGCGAAGAACGCGACCGTCAGGCAGAACGGCTTGTCCGCGGGCCGCGCGCGGAGGAAGTCGATCGCGTCGCGCTCGTTCTTCTGCGTGACGTGGATGCGCGTGCCGTCGGGCTGCGTGATCCAATGCGTGCCGTTCGCGAGCGCCGACGCGGGCGAGTCGTACTCCGTCGCGGGAAACTTGCCGTTGTGCCACTTGCCGACGTGGCCGACCCAGTAGCCGTGCGCGCGCAGCTGCGCGGGGAACGTCTCGCTCCACGGCGTCCTGAACATGTCGAACGCGCGGTTGCCATGGCGCGACATCCACTGCCCCGTGAGCATGGTCGCGCGGCTCACGCCGCAGATCGAGGTCGTGACGGAGTTGTGCGTGAAGCGCACGCCGTCGCGCGCGAGTGCGTCGAGCCGCGGCGTCTGCACGACGGGGTTGCCCGCGCAACCGAGCGTGTCGAAGCGCCAGTCGTCGGCGTAGAGGAGGAGGATGTTCAGAGGTGCGGGGTTCAGAGGTTCGGGGTTCAAGGGTGCGGGATTGAGGGGTGCGGGATTGAGAGGTGCCGCACCGACGGCCGCGCGACCAGCCGGCTTCGCGCCCCCGCTCGCGCAGCTCGCGACGAGCATCGCGGCCAGCATGCCCAACGCGACACGGAGAACCAGGGAGACGTTCTTCACGATCGCGAACATACCACCAGCGCGCGCGAGCCTCGATGCCGCGCGTTCCTGCTAGGCTCGACGGCGTGAGACAGCTGCAGATCCCCACCGACCCCTGGAAGTGGTTCAAGAACCGCACGCTGCCGCTGCTGGTCGCGCTCATCGCGCTGATCGGGCTGCACCCGCTGCTGGTCGACGAGATGGGCAACACGGGCCCGCTCTTTCCGCTGGCGATCGCGGCGATCCCGCTGCTCGGAATCGTGGTGCTCAACGGCTGGCGGCGCGCGGTGCCGATGCTCGCGATCTTCGCTGCGCTGGTGCTGCTCGCGACGCTGGTCTACGGCGCCAACTCCAACGAGATCGCCAAGAGCCCGCTCGAGCTGCTCGCGTTCGTGTACTACGCGTACTCGATCGTCACGATCGGCAGCACGCTGCTCAAGAGCACGGCGGTGCTCGACGACCGCGTGTACGGCGGACTGACGGTGTTCCTGCTGACGGCGTGCATGTTCGCCACGCTGCACCGCCATGTGTCGGCGGTGGACCCGAACGCGTACTGGTCGTCGGTCGACGACAAGTCGATGCTGCTCGACTGGGACGACGCGCTGTACTTCTCGATGGCGTCGATCACGACCGTGGGCTTTGGCGACATCGTGCCGCGGTCGTCGTGGGCGCGCGCGGTGACGATGGTCGAGTGCGCGTCGGGCGTGTTCGTGACGGTGGTGTTCATCGCGCGGCTGGCGTCGGTGGCGCAGGGACAGGGGCAAGGACAGGGGCAAGGACAGGGGCAAGGACAGGGGCAAGGACAGGCGCAATCGCAAGCGCCGTCACAGCCCAAGCCGCACGCGCACGGATAGCGCGCGGACCGCAGCGAACTGCTAGAGGCACTGCCCCCACGCGCTGAGAAGGATCGCGAGGTCCGCGCCGCTCACCACGCCGTCGAGATTGAGGTCAGCCGTCGTGGTCGCGGTCGCCGGTCCCCATGCGCTGAGGAGCGCCGCGATGTCGCCGGCCTCGACCGAGCCGCTCGCGTTGAGGTCGTAGAGGCACGCGCATGGCGCGGCGAACAAGGTGCGCACGGCGAGCACGGGATATGTCGCGGACTGCAGTTCGTAGCTCGCGAGGCCTTGGTAGCCGCGGTTTGGTCCGCTTGCCGGCGGTACGGCGTTGTTCACGCCGAACTCGACGAGCCACGACGAAGTGAGCGTGCCCGACTTGAGCGCGGTCGACGACCAGTACGCGGTCGGCGTGACCGCCGGGAACAGCGTGCGGTTGAGCGCGCTCTTCGCAGCGGCCGTCGTGGCCGCGGTCGCCTGCGTGATGTCGACGAGGGACTGCAGCTCCTTGACCGTCGGCAGGCGCCAGTCGGTGTAGCCCGCGGTCGCGAGCGACTCGGCGTACTGGATCGCACTGTTCCAGTTGAGCGCGGTCGCCGACGGAGCCTGCGCCCACATCAGGCCCGCGTCGAGATCGGTGATCGTGCCATCGAGGTTGTTGGCGTAGTTGTGGCTGAGCGTTGGCTTGGCGCCGCGCACGTAGCGCGCGTGGAATCGCGCGGTGCCGCCCGCGCTGACGGTCTCGCTCTTGGGATGCGGGCCGATGCCGCCGCCGGAGTTCGTGACCCACACGCGCGTGGCGTCGTTGGCGTAGAGGTCGTTGGTCCACCAGTACTGCGGCACGCTGGTGGCGGGATTCGCAAACACCGCGGGATCAAGCGCAGGATTGCGGTCGTGGTTGAGGATGCTGAACGCCTCCATCGGCGTCGGCAGTCGCCAGTCGGTGAAGCCGCCGAGGTTGAGCGCGGTCGCGCCGGCGACGGCGGTGTCCCAGGTCATCTCGCCGCTGTCGGTCTTCTGCCACATGAGGCCGGTCACGTTGTCGGTCACCGTGCCGTTGCCGTTGTCGGTGAACGACGGCGGCCGCACGGTGTAGTCGGAATCCTCGCCAAAGACCGCGGTCGCGCTCACGGTCTGCCCCGTGTCGGGCACATGCGCGATGCTCTTGTTCGCCAGCTGGTACGGGTAGAAGCGCGTGGCGCTGGTGTAGCTCGGATTGGTCGTGCCGGTCGGGCCCTCCCAATGCTCGGCGATCGCGCGCGTGGTGCGGTTGATCGCGTAGCTCACGACGTAGTTCGTCGCGCCGATGCGGTAGGTCATGCTGAACGAATCGACCGTCGGCCTGCTGCTCGCGATGATCGCGGCGCCCGCGAGCGGCGTGCCCGCGGGCGCGATGGTGAACGCACTCGGCTGCGGGTCGACCTGTCCGCCAAAGTTGACGACGGTGCCGTGGAACGCGTTCATGAGATACGGGTTCTGCGGGCCCGTCGCGGCGCTGCCGATCGCGTGATAGTGGTAGCCCCACGAGCCGTGGCTGTGTCCGCCGTCGGCATCAAGCGCGAGCCGCGGCGTGCCGTCGGGTTCGGTGTAGCCGTAGATCGGATAGCCGTCGAGCGCCCACGCGACGGGCTTGCCCACGCCGAGCACCGACTGCAGGTGCACGGGCGCGATGTGATAGTGGTAGTCGTCGCCGCGCCCGCAGTGGCCGCCGTAGACATCGAGCTCGCCGATCGCGTACGAGAACTGCCCCGTGTTGTTGCGCGGATTGAAGATCGGGATGCCGTTGGCCGCGAGCGCGACGGCGCCGCGCTGGAAGTTGCCGCCCGTGAGCGGGATCGGCGACGCGGCGGGCACGGCGACGAGCGGGATCTTCCACACGTTGGGCTGGCCGAAGCCGAGCGACGCCGAGCTCGGCTCGGGATTGACGACGTTGCCAAAGTACGCCGTGGGCACGGGGATCTGCTGCTGCCACGAGGTGATGCCGACCATGATGCTCGGCATGAGCGCGGGGTTCGGCATCGAGTCGCCCTCGACGTAGAACGAGTTCGCATCCCAGTAGAAGCGCACATCGGGCTTGAACGGCGCGAACGACGCGACCATCGTGGCGCCCGCGCCAGGCGGCGTGCTGCACGACGCGGCGGGCGCCTGCATCGAGCGCGCGGCGAACTCGCCGTTGATCGCGCGGATCTCCGCGGTTCGGCGCGCGACATAGGCGCGGTCGTCGGCGGAGAGGGTCCACTCGGCGAGTCTCAGCAGGCCGCCGTCGGCCAGACCAGCGTCGTCGTTCGCATCATGGTCCTTGGCGATCGTCACGAAGCCGTCGACGCACGCGAGGTACGAGCCGCGCCAGGTGCGGCCGGTCTTGGCGACGGTCCAGACGCGCGGCGCGTCGACCGCTGTCGCTGGCGTAGGCGCAAGGCCTTCGCCATGCAGACCCGCAGCGTCGGGCGGATGGGCATGCGCGGTCGGAACGTACGCGACCGATGCACAGAGAAGCGCGAGTATGACGCGGATGCCGCGGGTGGGAAGTTCGGTCATGGTTGGCGCCTCAGTCGGCGACCCAACGTAGCACTGCCTCTGCATGATGCGGGCAATCAAATCGATTCGGCGGAATCGGAGAGCGTCACGCGTCCGATACCGCCCCTCCATCAGGGAGGCGCTGCGGGATCGTGACCTCGGCAGCAGGCACGCGTCGAGAGGCACCAGCCGACGACGCCCGCACTGCCTGCGCCGAGTGCTCGACTGCTACCCTTGCCGTCGCGAATCCCATGCGCACCCGCGTCCGCGTACCAGAACTCATGGACGACCCCGCGCTCGACGCGGCGGCGCACGATCACGCGCTCGCGGGGCTTGCGCGGCTGAATGCGTGGTCACGCAGCCATCGTCTGCTCTGGAGCGGCATCGCGCGACAGGCGCGCGCGGTGAACGCGACGGGCCGCGCGCTACGCGTGGTCGACATCGCGACCGGTTCGGCCGATGCGCCCGTCGCGATGGCCGCGCGGGCGCGACGCGAGGGGCTGCGCATCGACTGGACGCTGTGCGACGCGAGCTCGCACGCGCTCGAGGTCGCCGCGGAACGCGCGCATGCAGCAGGCGTCGTGGCGACGACGCTCGAGGCCAACGCGGTCGCCGCGCCGCTTCCATGCGAGGGCGATGTCGTGATCTGCTCGCTCTTCCTGCATCACTGCGACCCGGACGACGCCACGCGCGTGCTGGCGCACATGGCCGCTGCGGCCACACGCGCGGTCGGGGTCACCGACCTCGACCGCACGCGCCAGGGGCTGGCGCTCGCGTGGATCGGGTCGCGGGCGCTGAGCCGTTCGCCCATCGTGCACTTCGACGCGCTCGCGAGCGTGCGTGCGGCGTTCACGCGCGACGAGATCGCGGCGATCGCGCGTGCGGCGGGACTCGCGGAAGTTTCCGTGCGGGCCGCGTGGCCCGCACGCTGGACGCTGTGGTGGAGCCGCGCATGACGGACGCCATCAGCGACACCCCGCGCGACCTCGCGCATCGCGACATCATCGTGATCGGCGCGGGACCGGCCGGATCGTGCGCGGCGATCGCGGCTGCGCGCGCGGGCGCGCGCGTGATGCTCGTCGAACGCGCGGCGATGCCGCGTGCGAAGGTCTGCGGATGCTGCCTCGCCGCATCGGGTGTCGCGGCGCTTGAGCAGGCGGGCGCGGCCGAGGTGCTTGCGGGCGCCGTGCCGCTGCGCGCCATCCGCGTGACCAGCGGCGCGCGCGCGATGACCCTGCGGCGCGAGGCAGGCGTTGCGATCGCGCGCGAGACGCTCGACGCGCGCCTGGCGGATTTCGCGCGGCGCGCTGGCGTCGAAGTGCGGCTCGAGACCTCTGCCCGCGTCGCCGCGGACCGCGCCGTGCGGCTGACGCACGGCGAGCGCACCGAGCTGTTGCGCGCCCGGACCGTCATCGTCGCCGATGGCCTGCAGGGCGGCGCGCTCGACGATGTGCCGGGATTCGAGTGGAGCATCGCCCGGCGCAGCGCGATGGGCTTTGGCGCGGTGCTTCCGCCTGCTGCGCTCGAGTGCCCGATCGGCGAGATCGCGATGCATGTCGGCCGCGACGGATACATCGGCGTCGTCCGCCTTGCGTCGGGGGAGCTCGATGTCGCGGCGGCCGTGCGGCCCTCGGCGCTCAAGCGCGCGGGGAGCGTCGCCGCGTGCGCGCGCGAGCTCCTTGCGGGCGTTCCGCACGACGCGCGCGCGATCGACGGCGCGCGCTGGCGCGGCACGCCGCAGCTCACGCGCACCCGCGCCCGGCTTGCGGACCGCGGGATTCTGGTCGCGGGCGACGCGGGCGGCTACATCGAGCCGTTCACTGGCGAAGGCATGTCGTGGGCGATCGCGACGGGACTGGCCGCGGGCACGCTTGCGGCGCGCGACGCCGACGCGCACCTCGACGCCCATCTCGCGTGGCCGCGCATGCACGCGGCGCTCGTCGCGCGGCCAAAGTGGCGCTGCAGCGTGATCGCCGCGGTGCTGCGAAGTCCCGCGCTCGTGCGCGCCGCCCTCGCGATCGGTTCGCGCGCGCCGAGGCCATTCGAAGAGCTCGCCGCGCGGCTCGAGGGAGCGGCGACGCGATGAGCTCGAACACGGCCCGCATCGTGTCGATCGGAACGGCGACTCCGTCCGCGCGCCTCCCGCGCGACGCGTGGCTCACGCTCGCGGGGCAGATCGCGCCATCCGACGTCAGCCGTGCGCTGCTCGCGCGCCTGGCCGATCGCAGCGAGATCGACGGGCGCGCGGCGGCGGCCGTGGATCCGCCGCTCTACTCCGCGGGCACCGTCCCGGGAACCGCCGCGCGCATGCAGCTCTGGTCGCGCACGGCGCGCGCGATGGCCCACGACGCCTGCGCCGCGGCCATCGCCGATGCGCAGATCGAGCCGCGCGCGATCACGCATGTCGTCACTGCGTCGTGCACGGGATTCGAATCGCCAGGCGTCGATGCCCACCTGATCGAATCGCTCGGGCTCGCGCGCGGCGTTGCCCGCACGAACATCGGGTTCATGGGCTGCCACGCCGCGGTGAACGCGCTCGCGGCGGCGCGCAACGCGGCGATCGCGGATCCAGCCGCGCAGGTCCTCGTCTGCTGCGCGGAGGTCTGCTCGGCGCACTTTCACCACTCGGCGCGCGTCGACCAGCTCGTCGCCAACACGCTCTTTGGCGACGGAGCCGCGGCGGCGATCGTGCGCGGCGGCGCGCACGGCCACGATGACGCAGCGCCCGCGCTCGCCGCGACGCATTCGGTGCTGCTCGCGGATACCGCAGACGAGATGCGCTGGACGATCGGGGACCACGGCTTCGAGATGACGCTGGGCGCGCGCGTGCCCGACGTGCTCCGCGCCGAGGTCGGCGCGTGGGTCGCGTCCTCGCTCGCGACGCACGGGCTCGCGATCGGCGACGTCGGCGCGTGGGCGATCCATCCCGGTGGTCCGCGCGTGATCGACTCGGTGGTCGCATCCCTCGGCATCCCCGCGGAGGCGGGTGACGCCAGCCGCGCGGTGCTCCGCGCCCACGGAAACATGTCGAGCGCGACGCTGCTCTTCATCCTCGATCGGCTGCGGAAATCGCGCGCGCCGCGGCCATGGGTCGGGCTCGCGTTCGGGCCGGGCCTCGTCGGCGAGATGGTGCTGGTGCGCTGACGCGCGCCTCACACCTCGCGCAGCGCCGTGCGGCAGTACCACTTGACCGCGTCGCTCATCGGCGGCGTGAGCGCGTCGAGCTCGGCGTCGCTGCACCAGCGGATCGCGTGATGCTCCTCGGCGGCGAGCGTGGTGGTCCCCCGCTTCACGCGGGCGAAGTAGATCATCCCGATGTGCTCGTGCGTGTCGCTGATGCGGTGGATGTCGAGGAACCGCGGCGCGATGAGCGCACGCGTGCCGGGGCCCGTCGTCGGCGGACGGTCGCCGATCAGCTCGATGTCGAGGCCGCTCTCCTCGCGCGCCTCGCGCAGCGCGGCCTGCTCGGGATCCTCGTCGAGCTCGATGTGCCCGCCGATCGGCAGCCACTTGTCGAGCTTGCGGTGATGGATCACGAGCACCCTGCCTTCATGCACGATGAAGATGGCGACGGTGAAATCGATGAGGTCGTGAATGTGCGGCATGGAGACCGACAGCGTAAACGCTCGCGGCCGCGCGCACCGCGTCAGCCGACCGTGCCCCACGCGTTGAGCACCGCCGCGAGATCGCCGCCGCCGACCGTGCCGTCGCCGTCGACATCCTCGGGGCCGTGGCCTTCGCCCCACTCGTTGAGGATGCGCGCGAGATCGATCGCGTCGACCTCGCCGCTGCAGTCGATGTCGGCCGCGAGCGGGCAGTGCGCGGCGAGCGAGGCGTTGTAGAAGTCCCAGTTCGCCTGACCGAGCGCGTTGAGCACGAGCTGCGGCGAGTGGCCGAGCCCCGGAATCACCGTGAAAGAGTGCGGAATCCCCAGCTTGCCCAGATGCGCGTCGAACTGCTGGTTCATCGGCAGCAGCGAGTCGAGGTCGCCGAGGGCCATGCGCACATGCGTCTGCGCGGCGAGCACAGCGGACGCGCGGTCGGCGACGATCGTCCACGGATGCTGCGCGAGGAAATACGCGGGATCGCTGCCCCACACCTGCGCGTAGATCTGCTTGCGCAGCGCGGGCGGCGTGGTCGAGTTGTCGGGCGCAGTGAGGAAGTCGAGCTGGATCGGACCCGCGCCGAGCATCGACACTCCGCAGAAGAGGTCGGGCCTGCGGAATCCGAGCCGACCCGCGCCCTGCCCGCCCATGCTGAAACCGTCGACGATGCGGCCGCTGCGGCGCGCGATGGTCCTGAACGTCGCGTCGATGTGCGGGATGAGGTCGTCGAGCACGACGGACTCCATCGGCACCGTGCCGTTCTTCGAGTCGCACCACATGCTGTACTGCATGCCGTTGGGAAACACGACGAGCATCGGCGGGATGCGGCCCTGCGCCATCGCGGTGCCGAAGAAGTTCGCAAGCGACGGGATGCCGACCGTGCCGTCGCCCGATCCGTGCAGCCAGTAGAGCACGGGAAACCGCGCGGTCGGGTTCGCCTCGTACTGCGGCGGAACATAGGCGTGGAAGCTGACCGTCGCGCCCGCCGCGGCGCTGTGGAACGTGAGGTACTGCACGCCAGGCGCGCTCACCGGCGCAGTGACCCACTGCGCGCGCGCGGCGGACGCCGAGAACACCGCAAAGGACGCGAGCACGAAGGCCTGGAAAGCGCGGAGGATGGAACGGTTCGATCTCATAGCGGTAGTCGGGGTCTTCGTCATCGCACACCTTCGCGGCGGACAGTGAATCATGCGAGCGAATCCGCAGTGCTGCAAGCCGATCCGAGCCGTTCCGAGCGGATCGCCTCGAAGTCGGAGGCGAATCCCTCGCGGCATCGCTCCAACGGCGGGACCCGTGCGATGTTGCATGCGAACCGCCACGCCCATCCGTTAGGATCGCCCGAATGAAGAAGCTGCTTGCACTGGCGCTCGCCGCCGTGATGGCCCTCGTGGTCCGCACCTCGTTCGCCGAGAACTTCTCGCCGCGCGTCGAGCCGTACATCGCGTCGGCGCGCGCGCGCACGATCGAGGCGCTGCACGAGCGCAAGATCGAGCTGCCCGCGGACTTTCTCGCGTGGGTCGACAAGACGCCGATCGTGCGCGACAGCGTGTACGGATGCCGCAAGGATCCGCTGCCCGTGCTGCTCGGGCTGCGCGCGCTCGAGATCGACCTCGGGCAGGACATCGTGCGCCGCGACTACACGCAGCTCGCGCTTGCGTTTGCGATCCAGGATTCGTACGCCGAGCGCGGCCCGCAAGGAACGCCGTGGAACGACGCCGACGGCGCCAAGCCCGCCGAGCGGCTGCCCGATGTTTCGCCACGCGCGCGGCTCGAGCTGGTGATTCCCGCGGATCCGCGCAAGCCCGTCGACACGAAGGATGCATCGCGCACGCTCGACAAGTTCGACCATGTGATCAACTTTCTCGAGGACCACGCGCCGATCGAGGTCGAGACGGAGGTCAACGAGCTGCCCCCGCTCGAGTACGACGACAAGGGCGTGGCCAAGCCGCGCGGCAAGCCCGTCGCGGTCAAGAAGATGGTCACGCGCCCGCTGTGCGGCGCCGATGTGATCGCGTCGGGCGCGCTGCAGCGCGAGTTCAACGAGTACATGGCCGCGCATGGCGTCGCGGACGTGTCGCTCGACTGCGGCGAGAAGGCCGTGTTCTGGAAGGCGACCGAGATGGTCAACGATCCCGCGCTCAAGAAGCGCATCGCCGACGCGCACACGCTGTTTCACGACGCGTACCGCGCGAAGGGCCGCATGCCCGCCGAGCGCGACCGCGCGCCGACGCCGAGCGAGTCGATGGCGTGGTTCATCCGCAACGACCGCTGGGCGTTTGGCGACGCCGACCGCGCGGCGCGCGAATGGCCGCGTTTCCCGCTCAATGCGCCGTGGCCCGTGCTCATGATGCTCGCGGCCGACGACCAGCCGCTGCGCGAGCGCGAGGACATCTGGGTCAAGTTCCGCGACACCGGCGAGCTGCGCACCTACGGCGAGTACATCGGCGGCATCGCGCAGCAGTTCGACATGCAGAGCGCGCGGCGCGTGGCGCCGTACGCGTTCAGCTACGGCTCGATCCAGATGATGTGGAAGGACGGCGGCGTGTGCGGAACGATGGGCAACATCGGCGCGCGCACGCACCGCATCGTCGGCCAGCCTGCGTCGACCGCGGGCCAGCCCGGCCACTGCGCGCTGGTCGTGATGGGCTACGACGCCAAGACCAGGCAATACCGCTGCTTTGGCGAGCAGTACGCGACCGGCGGCGACGAGGTCACGGGCGTGCACGCGGGCTGGAACTACGACGACGCGGGCGGACGGCGCGGCATGATCTGGCACCAGACGGTCGCGTGGGGCGTGAACCACGACTTCGACGCGTTCGTCGACACGCTCGCGATGCGCCGCATGTGGGACGCGATGCCAGCCGAGGACCGCGCGCGCGACTGCGTCAAGCTCGTCGACCAGGGCCTCGCGCGCAATCCGTTCGCGATCGCGCTGGCCGATGCCGCGATCAGCGCGGCGCCCGACACGAAGAGCGTGCTCGCGGTGCTCGATGCGTTCAACAAGCGCACGGCGGAGATCGCGAAGGACAAGCAGTACGCGCTGTATCTCGCGACCGTGCGCAACCTCGCGCACGCGCGCATCGAGAAGCTCCCTGCGCCCGCGACGCAGGACGAGACCACGAAGCTCCTCGAGACGCTCGAGCGCCAGGGCTGCACCAACGCCGCGCTCCTCGCGCGCTGCTGGCGCGCGCTCGGCGGCGACGACGAGTTCGTCGCGCGCTGCAAGACCGCGGTCGACGCGTACCTCGCGTCGCCCGACCGCATGAAGGACAAGCGCGCGGCGCAGAAGTTCGCGAGCCAGGTGCGCGACCTCGCCAAGCAGGTCAAGGGGCCCGCCAAGCGCAAGTGGGCCGAGCAGATGCTCGGCTACTTCAAGGACAAGGAGACCCTCACCATCCGCGGCAAGACGGTGGCGGATCCCGTGGTCGAGGAGCTGAAGAAGCTGGCGCGGTAAGGCGCTTGATCCGTGCTCTTGATTCGTGCTCTTGATTCGTGCGCTCGATGCCCGCGCGTCAGAACCGCAGCCCGAATCCGACGATCACGCCGTGCTGGATCACATCCCAGGTGAATCGGCTGGTCTCTGCGCCTTCGGCGTAGTTCCAGCCGATCGCGCGGTATCCGAGCATGACCGAGGCGGGCGCGTCGCGCAGCATGAAGTCCAGCGCGACAAGCGCCGTCGCGGACCAGGTGAAGTTCGACGCCGCGCCGAATCCGCCGATGTCGCCGTTGAGCGCGAGGCGAAATCGTCCGTCAAGCGGCAGCCGAAGCTTCGCGCCGACGACGGGGTCGGTCCAGCTGCGGTCGCTTGAGACCTTTGGCAGCCGCAACGGATCGAGCTCGAGGCTGAGCGCGAGGTACCGGCCGCCCGCGTAGAGATCGATGTCGGCGTCACGCGGTCCGCTCGCCTGAACGACGCGGTACATCGCGCCAAAGTCGAGCACGGTCTCGGTGAAGGTGATGTCGACCGCAGAAAGCCCCGCGGGATCGGTCGCGTTGTCGACGCCGGCTTCGTCGTAGGTTCCGTCGAGGTACAGCGCGAACGGCCCGCGCCCGACCTCGACGCGACCCGTGAAGCCGAGCAGCGAATCGGTCGAGTCGACGATGTCGAGGAACGTCGCGTGCACGCTGCCCGAACGGCCACGCACGCCGACCGTTCCATCCATGCCGAGCAGCCAGCCGAAGGCGTCGAACTCGGCGCGCCATGCGTTCTCAGGAGCATTCTCAGGGGCATTCTCAGGAGCCCGCGCGGAATCCTGCACGAGATCTGGCGCGTCCCGCGCGCGAAAGAAGTTGTCCGGCGTTTCGTACACGCGCGCGGCCGCCAACGGCGGAGCGAACTGCCCCGCCGCGGCGGCCGCGAATGCGATGTACGACGCCGCACGCACGAATCAAGGCCTTTCTCGCGTCTCGACTCGACCTTCTGCGCCTGCGACCGCGCCGCCGACTGCCGCGGTGCGCGCCACGGTCACCTTCGCGATGCGCCCGTTGAACGCGTTGTCGCGCTCGCGATAGTCGCTCGTGACGGGCGTCTCGCGGTCGCGGCCGACATCGACGCCTTCATCGGTCGAGTATGCGTACGGCATCGTGCGCGCGACGCGCGCCTCGCCCACGAGCGCGCCGTCGACGAAGAGCCGGCTCATGCCGGAAGTCGTGCCGGGCTTCGCATCGCGCACGAACTCGTAGTGCACGGTGTGCTTGCCAGGCGCGAGCGCGTCCTTCGACGACGCGGTGTACTGCTCGAGCCCCGCGAAATTGTGGGCGTGGCGCACATGCCCGTCCTTCATGTACAGGCTCCAGCCGCCGAATCGGCCCGCCTGCGCGATGATCACGCCCTCGCCGCCGCCCGCGGGCACCTCGATCTCCGCGGTGATCTCGTGCGACTTGGCGCGCACGTCGATGAACGCGTTCTCGCTGATGCCGGTCATGCCCTCGTAGAGCGTGATCGCCGCGCGTCCGCCGACGAGATCGGGCCGGCCCGCGATCTCGGCGTTGAGTCGCTCGAGCCGGCGGTCGTCGATCGGAAACACGTGGTTGCGCACCGCCTCGCGGTCGAACAGCGCCTTGAGCTCCGCGAGCCGCGCGGGCTCCTTCGCAGCGAGATCGTTGGCCTGGCTGAAGTCGCTGTTGAGGTCGTACAGCTCCCAGCGATCCTGCGAGACGGGCGGCATGTCCTTCTCGAACACAAACGGAATCGAGTGGCGCGCGACCGCGGTCCAGCCGTCGTGGTAGATCGCGCGGTTGCCGAACATCTCGAAGTACTGCGTGTCGCGACGGTCCTTCGCCGCCGCATCGGCGGTCGCGTAGAGCATCGACACGCCGTCCATCGGCGTCTGCTCGGTGCCATCGACCCACTTCGGCTCGGGGATTCCCGCGGCCGCGAGCACCGTGGGCGCGATGTCGATCACATGGTGGAACTGCGCGCGCACGCGCCCATCGGGCTTGATGCGCGCGGGCCAGCTCATGACCATCGCGTTGCGCGTGCCGCCGAGATGCGACGCGACCTGCTTGGTCCACTGGAACGGCGTGTTTCCCGCGTGCGCCCAGCCGACCGCGTAGTGCGGGTACGTGCTCGGACCGCCCCACTCGTCGATGCGCGAGAGCTGCATGTCGGTGGTCGTGTCGACGCCGTTGAGGTTGAGCAGCTCGTTGAACGAGCCCTCGGGCCCGCCCTCCGCGCTCGCGCCGTTGTCGCCCGCGATGTAGATGAAGAGCGTGTTGTCGAGCTCGCCCATCGCGCCGATCGCGTCGACGAGGCGGCCGATCTCGTGGTCGGTGTGCGACGCGAAGCCCGCGTATGTCTCCATCTGCCGCGCCATCACGCGACGCTGGTCCTCGCTGAACGAATCCCACGCGGCGATCTCCTTCGGACGCGGCGTGAGCCTGGTCCCGGGCGGAACGACGCCCATCTCAATCTGCCGCGCGAGCGTCTGCTCGCGGAGCTTGTCCCAGCCCTGGTCGAACTTGCCGCGGTATTTCTCGATCCACTCCTCGGGCACATGGTGCGGCGCATGCGTCGCGCCCGGCGCGAAGTAGATGAAGAACGGCTTCTCAGGCGTGAGCGCCTGCTGCGACTTGACCCACGCGACGGCCTGGTTGGTCATGTCGGTGGTGAAGTGGTAGTTCGGGTCGAGCGGCGGGTCGACGCGCACCGTGCCGTCGATGATCGCGGGCGACCACTGGTTGGTTTCGGCCGCGAGAAAGCCGTAGAACTTGTCGAATCCCGAGTGCGTGGGCCAGCGGTCGAACGGGCCCGACACGGTGGTTTCCCACGCGGGCGTCTCGTGCGACTTGCCGAACGCAGCGGTGCTGTAGCCGTTGAGGCGCAGGATCTCCGCAAGCGGAGTCACGCTCTGCGGGCGCACGCCCGTGTTGCCGGGGAACGCGGTCGCGAGCTCGGTGATCGAGCCCATGTTGTTCACATGGTGGTTGCGGCCCGTGAGCAGCGCGGCGCGCGTGGGCGAGCAGAGCGCCGTCGTGTGAAAGCGGTTGAAACGCTGGCCGTCCTTCGCGAGCCGCTCGAAGGTCGGCATCTCGCACGGACCGCCGAACGCGCTCGAGTGGCCGAAGCCCATGTCGTCGATGAGCACGATCACGACGTTCGGCGCGCCCGCGGGCGGACGCACCTCGAAGCGCTTCGGCGCCACGATCTTGCGCGGGTCGACCTCGGTGATCGTGGGCACGGGCGGCTCCGCGATCGGTAGCCGCGTGCGGTCGATCGCGGGCGGGGTCTGTGCGAGTGCGGCTCCGAACATCGCGAGCTGAAGCGCAAGTTGCATCGTCGAAATCGTGATCGAAATCATGGCGTTGCCTCTGTGACCTCCGCAGCCTTCGCGCCCGATGCGGAAGGCCTTGGCGGATGTCGTGTTTCGTGGCCGTCATCATGGGCGCCGCCGCACGGGCGATCTGCGGGGAAAGTGACCTGCGCGGCATCACGCAGCGTTCCTCGAGGAAACACCGAGCTTGGACATCCGCGCCGCCGACTCGCAGTCGAATCGGTTGTGCGCGAGGAGATTGCTCCAGCCCCGCTTGGGGCCGAGCTGCTCGAGCATCACGCGAAGCCGCGCAGTCACGCGGCGATCGCCGTAGGTCGCGGAACCCACGAACTCGCCCGACGCGGCGGCGCGCGCGGTCTGGGGCGCGTGACGCATGGCGAACTGCACGGCATTTGCGCGGATTTGCTAGCATCCCGCCCCTTATGGCCACGCAGCAGCTTCCTATTCTCGAGTTCGTCGCCCGCAACTACAAGAACTTCAACGCCCGCGCCACGCGCGACGCGCTGTTTGCGTACTGGGATCACGTCAACTCGGGCGGCAAGATGTACTGGGCCGTCGCGGGCGCGATGAGCTCCGCGCAGCTCGGCATCACGCTCGCGCCGGCCATCCGCGCGGGCCTCGTGCACGGTCTCTCGGTCACGGGCGCGAACCTCGAGGAGTCGCTCTTCCGCCTCGTCGCGCACGAGTCGTACAAGGACTTCCCCGACTACCGCTACTTCACCAAGGAACACGACACGAAGATCCTCAAGCAGCGCATGCGCCGCGTGACGGACACGAGCATTCCCGAGGACGAGGCGTTCCGCGCCGTCGAGAAGATCCTCGTCCCGATGTGGGAGAAGGCGACGAAGAACGGCGACCGCCGCTTCTGGCACGAGTACTTCTACGACCTGATCCTCTCGATCCCGAAGTCGAAGTACGAAGGCAACCCCGACGACTGCTGGCTGCTCGCGGCCGCGAAGGCCAAGCTCCCGATGGTCGTGCCCGGCCACGAGGACTCGACCTTCGGCAACATCTTTGCGTCGCATGTGAAGTTCAACGACTGCAGCGCGTCGATCGTCAAGAGCGGCATCGAGTACATGGCGAACCTGTACGACGACTACAAGAAGCTCTCGACCGGCAAGGGCGTCGGCTTCTTCCAGATCGGCGGCGGCATCGCGGGCGACTTCCCGATCTGCGTCGTGCCGAGCATCAAGTACGACCTGCAGGAGAAGGTCCGTCCGTGGGCGTACTTCTGCCAGATCAGCGACTCGACCACGAGCTACGGCTCGTACTCGGGCGCCACGCCCAACGAGAAGATCACCTGGGACAAGCTCACCGAGGACACGCCGATGTTCGTCGTCGAGAGCGACGCCACGATCGTCGCGCCGATGATGCTCTCCGCGCTCCTCGAGGCGAAGGCCAACCCGAAGGCCGCCGACGCGATCATCAAGGCATCGCGCGCGGAGACGAAGAAGCACGTCGCCAAGATGCGGTAAGCCCTGATGCGGTGAGACCACGCGCGGTGAGGCCACGCGCGGTGAGGCCGTGATGCGATAAGCCGCGCGCGCCGCTCAGTGCCCGGAGCCCGAGAGAATCCGCACCGACATCAGTCGGCCTGCGCTGGTCTCGCGGTACTTCGTGATCGGATCGTCGGCGAACAGCGTGATGAACCCATCGGTCGGCGCGACAGCGCGGCCGAGCGGGTCCTGCAGCGCCCACTGCGGGACGCCGTTGATCGCCAGCGAGACGATCTTGGTCGAACCATCGCGACGCAGCGCAATCCGCACCGGAGTTCCGACGGGAACGGTCGCCGCACTCAACGGGCCCGGCGGCGGCATCACGAAGGCCATCTTTTCACTCGCTGGCACGTAGTACAAGCCTGCGTCGAAGGTGAGATTGCTGAAGTCAAGGAGCTTGGCGCCGAGGAAGTCGAAGCCGCCCGTCAACACGAAGTCCATCTCGATCGTGTAGTCGCTGAGGTCGAGACCCGCGACCGGGATCCGCAGGCCCTGCTGCGGACCAAACACGTACTCGCCGTTCTTGACGCGACCGCCCATCGAGATGGCGTCGACTCCGCTGCTGGCCGAATCGCGGTAGCCCTTGTCGAAGGTGTACTCGCGCACGAGCGTCTGCGCGCCTCCCAGCAGGCAGCTGGGAACCACATCGAGCGACGGCGCGACCGTGCCCCACGCGTTCAGCACATATGTGAGGTCGTCGCCGTTCACGACGCCGTCCTGCGTGGCATCCCAGAAGCCCATCGAGCCCCACTCGGAGAACAGTCCCGCGATATCCGCCGCATCAACCACGCCGTCGAGGTTGCCGTCGGCGAGCGACTTGGGCTCGGAGAGCAGCAGCCGCACGAGTTCGTTCTTGAGCGCCTCGTACTCGACCTGCGCGGCCGGCGGCAAGGTTTCGTGCCGCGGATCCCACACGCCTGGGTCGCCGTCGTTGCCCTCGATGCCGGGCTGAAGGGGCGGCACTGGCTGCGCGAGCCGGTAGAGCCGCACATCGCAATCGTTGGGCGCGAGGCACGCGGGCAGCTGGTTCACCACGAGCTTCCACGCACCGCGCCGCACTCCGTACTGCGCGAGCATGGGAGGCTGCGTGACGGCGATGCTGCCGTTCGGACACTGATCCGCCATGTCGGGGGGAAGGAAGCAGTAGTTGGTCCCGCCGCACTCGACGACCGCATTCGAGGGATCCGTCGTGAGCAGGTCGCAGTAGTTCGTGGTCGGATACGGCGCCGACTCCGCGCCGCCCAGCCAGCATCCGCCGTTGGCGGCGCACAGCTCGGGATTCGGGATGAGACCGTCGATGACCGTGTTGCCATTCACGCACGGACCGACGGTGTTCGCGGGGAACACGCCCTGCCGGTACACCGCGAAGTTGAACTCGCGGATCGCGCCCTGCGCAGGATTCGTGAGGAACGGCATCATCGGCACGCAGTCGATGCGGCGCGATGGCGTCTCCACCGTGGTCCAGTCGACGCCGGCGGTCTCGCAGAGCAGGCCGAAGAGGTCGACGATGGACACAGTCTCATCGACCGCGCGACCGGGCGCGACGACCTGCGGGCCAGCGACCATGCACAGCGAGCGCACGCCGGTCTCGTACACCGTCTGCTTTGCCCGAAGAATCGAGAACGGCGGCAGCACATCCAAACCGAGGGTTCCGTTGTCGTTGATGACCAGGATCATCGTGTTCGCGGCAACAAGATCGCCGAGCACGAACGAGCCGTTGACGCGGCTGCCGAGGCCGAGATCAACCAGCATGTTGCCGATCGAAGCGTCGACCGACTCGACCATCAGTCGGTACTGGCTGCGGAATCCAGGCCCCGAAAAGGCGCAGGACCGATCGCTCGCCGCAGGTCCCGTCAGCGACGGCGGCGGCGGCTGGATGGGCGTGTGCGCCGACGAGTGCGTCGAGAACGCAAGCCACGGCTTGCCGGCCGCGCGCGCGCCCGCGATCCACTCCGCGGTCCGACGGCTCACGAAGCTCGTGAGGTATTCCCGCTGCGGCAGCCTGGAGTGCTCGGCCGAGGTCGGCGTGGTGGTGGTGCGCGGCCAGGCGTAGTACGCGTTGGTCAGCGTGAAGTCGACCGCCGAGCAGGACCCTTCGGCGCAGGTCGCGGCGAGCGTGCCGTCAGCCTTGAGCAGCGGCGTCGCGCCCATCGCCATCGCCTGCAGGGGATGAACGTTCTCAATGCAGGTTCCGTCGGGAAAGCAGGCCGCGCCGCGCACATTGATGCCGCCGATCGTGCCGCAGTTGTAGGCCCCGTCGGCTGCCTGCCCGCCGAGCGTCATGTCGACCGACGGCGGGAGATCCCAGTAGCCCTCGTAGAAGTCGAGTCCTGTCGTCGAGACCGGCGCCTCGTAGCCGTAGCCCGGAGGCGTGTTGCTCGGACCGCCGCCGAGGTGGTACTTGCCCAGCATGCCCGAGGTGTATCCCGCTGCCTTGAGCAGCTTGGGAACGGTGACTTCCGACGGATGGAGCTGGTTCGATGGGAGCATCGGGTCGGTGATCGCCGTCACGACGCCGGTTCGAAAGGAATGGCGCCCAGTGAGCATCGCCGCGCGCGAGGGCGAGCACTCTGGCGTCGCCCAGAAGTTGCGGAAGCTGACGCCCTTCGACGCGATCTCCGCGAGCACGGGCATCGCAGGCGCCTCGGGTGCTGCGTTCCAGTTGTACGGAGGGAACGACATCTGGTCGATGCCGATGTCGTCGAGCACGATCACGAGGATGTTCGGCGGCGAGGTCTGGCCAGCCGCCGCGGTCGGCGAAGCGGAGGCCGACACCGCAAAGCTCGCGGTGAGACTCGTGGTGAGACTCGTGGTGAGAACAGCGCCGGCAACGATGCCAGAGGCCCGGATGATTCGGTTGGAGTGCACGGAGCGACGACCTTTTCAAAGCTGAGCAAGGAGGGACGCGATCGGAAGGACCGTGCAATATGCAATCGAACTGCGGGATTCCCAGCATGATCCGTGCGAAAGGCAGATAAGAGCGAGGCAGACACGAGAGAGGCAGACAAGCACGAGGCAGACAAGCGAGACGAAGACAACGCTCCAGATCGAACGCAGTGGTCGCAATCGCGGAGGACGCGCTGGGCGAGCACGCGCAGCAACTCCCAGGTCACGCGGCTGGCGGTGCTGCTGGGCGCCCGAAGGCGACGAGGAACTCGGCTTCAGTGCGGTCCGATCAAAGCCCTACCGCGCCGGGCGCATAACGACAACCGTCGCGAATGCGCTGGGGTCGGCAGCCTCGGACTCTCGCGGCGCCATCCTTCACCCAATTCCTTACACCTTCGGGCGCGCAGTCAGGCGTTCTTCGACCGCAGCAACACTCCAAAATCGGTTCAGGTTGGACCGATTCTCGGAAGGCCGCTTGCCTGAGCGCGGACTCGGGTCACTCTGTCTGATCGCGGGGTGAGGACCCCGCACTTCCAGGGGCTCGTCGTCTTTCGGCCTGGCGCAATGCGCTTCGGCTTGGGCGCACGCACTCGTCTACTCGTCCAGATCCGGATCCACACAGATGTCCACGCCTGCAAGTCACTTCGTCGCCACTTCTGGTCGCTTCCGATCCTCGGTCGCGCTCTGCCTGATGGCAACGTCGCTCACGCTCCCGACCCAACTCTCGGCCCACGCCGCCTCGGAGAAGGATCGCAACGCGCCCGCCCCGAAGTCGCCTGCGAAGGCTGCGCCTGCAGTCAGCAGCAACGGCCAGTCCGACAGCAAGATCGACAGCAAGGCCGACAGCAAGGCCCCCAACAGCCAGCGCTCCGCGGGCGCGCCCACCAAGCCCAACATCGTGTTCGTCATCATCGACGACGCGGGCGCCGACTCGTTCACGCGCTGGAACCCGGCGGGCATCGCGCTTCCGCAGACGCCCGTGATCGACTCGCTCTGCGATCACGGCGTGCGCTTTAGCAACGTGTGGTCGATGCCGCAGTGCTCGCCGTCGCGCGTCGCGATGATGACGGGCCGCTATCCGTTCCGCACAGGCGTGATGAACGCATGCCTCACGAACGCGCCGCCGCGCTCGCAGGCCTCTCCGTACGAGTTCACGCTGCCGAGGCTCCTCTCGACGGCGGGCTATGCCATGGGCTACGTCGGCAAGTTCCACCTGGGTGATCCCGTGCTCAACCCCGAGGGCGACAGCTACGCCAACGGGCTCGGCTTCCCCTACTTCAACGGCACGCCGCTCGGAGGCGCATCGCCGCTCGACACGACGCTCGCTGGGCAGATGCCGCCGCCGGCCAGCGGCGCAGCGCCGCTCTACTCGTGCGGCTTCCCCGTCGACAGTGCCACCAACGCGCCCGCGGTGTGCTCGTGCGGATTCCCCGACCAGACCTGGGTCGACGGCATGGATGCGGTCTCGTGTCTCGCCGTCGGCGGCGTTCCGCTCGTCGACGCAGCGGGCACGCCCGTGCTCCACGGCTCGGCCGCGGCGGTTGCGCGCGTCGACTTCACGGCCGACAACGGCTACTTCGTCAACGACCGCGTCGTCGCCATCGATGGGCAGAAGCCCGTCGTGACGACCGAACACAAGTACTCGCCGAGCAGCGACGTCGACCACGCACTCGCGTGGATCGGCGCGCAGCCTGCGGGATCGCCGTGGATGTGCACGGTCGGCTTCGTGAATGTCCACGATCCGTACCAGCCCGCGCCCGCCAATCTCCTGCAGCCCGACTCCGAGTGGCCCGCGGTGCTGCCCTACATCTGCGACACGCAGGTCGGCTACGAGAACGCCGACACCGATCCCTCGAAGAAGGGCATGACCAACCAGATGCTCTCGGCATCGGACCGCGAGATCGGTCGCTTGCTCGTGCAGGGCGGTTTCGCCTCGTGGTCCGGCAACGGCGTCACGCTCACCGATCCGAACACGCTGGTCGTGGTCGTCGGCGACAACGGCAGCTACGGACCCGTCGTGCGCCTTCCGTACAACAAGTACCAGGCCAAGGGCTATGTGAACCAGTCGGGCGTGTGCGTCCCGCTCGTGATCGCCGGTGCAGGCGTCGCTTCGCCCGGCCGCTCGGTCGACGCGATGGTCAACGTCGCCGACCTCTACCAGCTCTTCGGCGAAGTCGCCAACATCGATGTCCGCGCCACGGTGCCGGCGTCGCATGCGCTCGACTCGCAGAGCATGATCGGCTACCTCCGCGACGCGAACGCTCCCGCGGTGCGCGCGTTCAACTTCACGCAGAACGGCACCAACCTGTCCTTCCCGGGCGGGATGTTCCGCGCGTGCGTGCTCAAGTCGCTGCAGACCTGCACCGACGCGATCTTCCCGGGAAAGACCGTGTGCGAACTCCACGGCGGAGTGTGGTACGACGGCTACGCCACCTGCTGCGACCTGCGCGATTCGGGCGAGGCGGGAACGGGCTGGGGCATCGTCTCCCCCGCGGCACTCGCCGTGACCGACGGCCGCTACAAGCTGATCGTCAAGGAACTGCCGAGCTGCGACCAAGGCACGGTCTGCGCCTACGAGTTCTACGACCTCACCACCGCGCCCTTCGCCAAGGCGCTCGGCGGCCGCGGCGTCGATTACCCGGGCGCGAACCTGCTGTCCGACACGGCGTGCACCGACACCCAGCTGACTCCTGAGGCGGAGCTCGCGTTCACCGCGCTCGACACCTACGCGCGCAATCTGCTCGCGTCGGGCACCGCGGTTCCGGGCGACGGAAACCTCGACGGCGTCGTCGACTCCGCGGACATCTCGGGCATCTTCCACTGGTGGGGCGGTCAGTCGGTGTACGACTTCAACAACGACGGAATCACCAACGGCGACGACCTGACCCAGGTGCTCAACGGCTGGACCGGGCGTCCCTGACGCGGCGGATTGACTTCCGTACGCGGCGTCGAGCTCGATGCGGCACTCGCATCGATGCTTGCGGCGGCGCTGAGCGCGTCGTACTGACGCGCGTGTTGGTTCCGTTTCGCGCCTGAATGGCGCGCCGTAGGGACTCGAGGCACTCGCGTCGATTTCAATCAGGTAGATTTCGGCGCATGATGACGAATCTCCAACTCCGCCGCGTCGCAAGCATTGCTCTCTCGATCGCCCTCGCGGCCTGCGCATCCACTGGCACGCGCAACACCACGAGCAACACCACGAGCACGGTCTCGACCACCATCGAGCCCGCACAGGCGCTCCAGGAACTCAAGGCCGGCAACGCCCGCTACGTCGCAGGGAATGTCCGCATGCACGACTGGCGCCACGAGCGCACCGTGAAGACGGGCTCCGACGGCCAGACGCCGTCGATCGGCGTGCTCACCTGCGCCGACTCGCGCACTCCGCCCGAGATGATCTTCGACCAGGGCATCGGCTCGCTCTTCGTCGTGCGCATCGCGGGCAACTTCCAGAACGATGTCGGCGTGGGAACCTTCGAGTACGGCGTCGCCGCGCTCGGCGTGCACACGATCGTCGTGATGGGCCACACCAAGTGCGGCGCGGTCGGCGCGACCGTCGCGGGCAAGGAACTCCCGGGCAAGATGGGCGCGTTCGTCGCGGCCATCAAGCCCGCACTCGCCGACGCGCCCAAGGGCGCGGACGGAAAGACCAGCACCGCCGATGCCGAGATCGCCAACGTGCGCTGGCAGGCGGGCCAGCTCCTCAAGAACAGCGAGATCCTGAGCAAGGCCAAGGCCGACGGCAAGCTCGCCGTACTCTGCGCGATCTACGACGTCGAGACTGGCGCCGTGCGCTTCCTCGACTGATCGAGCAAGCGCGAGAGACCAGGCAACGACACGGGCCTGTTCCGCCAGCGCGGAGCAGGCCTCTTTCGTTGCGGCGCGGAGTATCGTGCGTCCATGTTCATGACCAAGCTGATGTCGATGCACGCTGCGCGCACGTACCTCGCTGCACTGTCGATGTGCCTCGCCGGCTGCACGACCGCGGGCTCGCCGACCGCGCGCGCGCAAGTCCCCGCAGGCGGACCGTCGCTGGTCGTGCTCGGCATCGCGCAGGACGGCGGTGTTCCGCAGGCGGGCAGCTTTGGCGATCCGCGCTGGGACGACGCGTCGCGCGCGCACGAGGTCGTCTCGCTCGGCATCGTCGATCCGCGCAGCGGCAAGCGCTGGATGATCGATGCGACGCCTGACTTCCGCAGGCAATCGCTCGAGCTCTATCGCGCGTCGCGCGGCGCACCGAAGCCGGTCGTCGACGGGATCTTCCTCACGCACGCGCACATGGGCCACTACACGGGGCTGATGTTCCTCGGCCACGAGTCGATCGGCGCGAAGTCGCTGCCCGTGTACGCGATGCCGCGCATGGCGGAATTCCTGCGGACAAACGGCCCGTGGAGCCAGCTCGTCAAGTACGACAACATCGCGCTCATGCCGCTCGCGGCGGGCGAGCCCGTGCGGCTCGCCGACGACCTCACGGTCACGCCGATCACGGTGCCGCATCGCCAGGAGTTCAGCGAGGTCGTCGCGTTTCGGATCGCGGGGCCCGCGCGCTCGGCGCTGTGGCTCCCCGACATCGACTCGTGGGAGGAGTGGGACCGCCAGGGCACGCGCTTCGAGGGCGTGCTGCGCACCGTCGACATCGCGTACATCGACGCGACGTTCTTCGCGAACGGCGAGATCCCCGGCCGCGACATGACGGGCTTCCCGCATCCGTTCGTCTCGCACACGATCGAGCGGCTTTCCGCGCTGCCCGCCGAGGAGCGCGCGAAGATCCGCTTCATCCACTTCAACCACTCGAATCCCGCGCTCGATCCCGCGAGTGCGGCGCGCGCGGCGATCCGCGACGCGGGCATGCAGGTGGCCGACGAAGGCGAGGTCGAGACGCTCTTCGCCTACGAACGCCCGCGTTGGATGCGCTAGTCTGCGCGAATGCAGGCAAACGAAGCGAGCACGCGCACTGGACTCCGACGCAGCGACTACGCGATCGCGGTGGCGATCGCCGCGGTGACCTTCGGGCTGCGGCTGATGTTCCTCTTCAGCGGACCCGACCACGCGTGGCCGCACTCCGCGCTCTACGAAGGCGACGCGCCGACATGGGCGCGCTGGGCCAAGTCGCTCGCGGTCGGCGAGGCGTTCGAGTTCGACCTGCCGTTCCGCACGCCGGGCGTGGCGTGGATGCTGCACTTCCTGCACATGGGTCTGCACATGGACGCGGCGCCGTACACCTCGGCCAAGATCCTGTGGTGCGCGATGTCGGCGGCGACGGGCGCGGCGCTCTATCTCGTGCTCGCGCGGTGGTTCACGCGGCGCGCGGGCTTGATCGCGACGACGCTGTTTGCCCTGAGTTTTGGCTCGTTTGCGCTCGCGACCTCGCTCAACAACGAGACGCCGTACGCGCTGCTCGTGGTGGGGATCATCGGCGCGACGCTGGCGTGGATCGATCGCCCGAAGCTGTGGATTGCGGTCGCGCTCGGCGCGATGCACGCGATCGCGATGCTCATGCGCGCGGAGCACATGCTGCTCCTCGCGATGCTGCTCGGGTACGGCGCGTGGCGCATGCGCGGCGCGGGGCCCGCGCGCGTCGCCACGCAGTGCGCGGTGCTCGTCGCCACGATGCTCGCGGTCTGCGCGCCGTGGACGCTGCGCGGTCACGCTGCTGCGCATCGCTTTAACACGGAGCCCCTGCAGGAGATCCCGTACGACGCAGCCAAGCCGCCGTGGACGCCCGCGGCGATCGCGGCGTTTGAATCGCTGCCGGCCTACGCGCGCGCGAGCAACTACGCGTTTCTCAGCGACATCGGCCGGCGCGCGGGCGTGCAGTCGATCGACGTGCAGGATGTCCAGCGCTTCTTCGCCAAGGAATGGGGCTCGACGCCCGAGCCGATCTCCGAGTGGTCGCTGATCTCGATCAAGGGCCCGCTGGATTTCGCGCTCGCGAACCAGCCCGCGAGCGACGGCGGCTTCACGCGCAGCGGACTGAGCGACACGCACGGCGTCAATCCGCCGTTCTCGTTCGCGCGGCCGACGCACGCGAACCTGCTGGTCCACGGCTACGAGATCGGCCTCGCGTCGATCCGCTCCGATCCCACGCGCTGGCTCGGGCAGGTCGGCGAGAAACTGCTGCGTTTTCAGGACGGCGCGACGGTCGGGCTCTTTGCGAGCGACTGGCCGTACACGCAGCATCTCCTCCGTCGGCCCGTCGATGTGGCGGTCCCGCTGCGCTGGAACGCGATCGGCTGGCTCGTGCTCGTGCTCGGCTCGCTCGCCGCAGGCGTGGTGGTCGCGTGCCGCCGGCCCGGCGGACTGATCCTGCTCGTGGTCGTCGCGTACAAGCTCGCGGTCACGGTCGCGTTCTACGGCTACGCGCGGCAGGCGATGTCGATCTCGCCGGTGCTGTTTGCGCTGTCGGCGCTCGCGGTCGACGCGGCGTGCATCGCCATCGCCAGGCGCGTGACCCTCAAGCCCGACGCGGTATTCGGCCTGCGGATGGCGACGGGAATCATGGTCGCAGCGGCGGTTGCGTTCGCGGCCTTCGAGGCGTGGAACCCCCCGCTCCTCGTGATCAAGTCGCTGCAGCCGACGCCGAGCATCACGCCGCAGCCCGAATGGGGCGAAGGCGCGTTCGAGACGATGGACACGCTGGCGTTCATGCCGCACACGAAATAGCGCTTGCGCGGCAGGGCTTTGTTTGGCGGGGGCATTCCGTCAATGCCGATACAAGCGGTCCTCCATGCCTCCCGCACTGACTCCCAATCGCTCCGAAACCGCGTTTGAGGACTTCAAGCTTCCGCTGCTGCGCGACGCCGCGGTGGCCGAGGCCAACCGCTGCCTCTTCTGCCACGACGCGCCGTGCATCAAGGCGTGCCCGACGGCGATCGACATCCCGCAGTTCATCCGCAAGATCGCGACCGACAACGTGCGCGGCTCGGCCAAGACGATCTTCGAGTCGAACATCCTCGGCATGAGCTGCGCGCGCGTGTGCCCGGTCGAGGTGCTCTGCGTCGGCGCGTGCGTGTACAACGAGCTCGAGCAGCCGCCGATCGAGATCGGCAAGCTGCAGCGCTACGCGACGGACCGCGCGTACGAGGCGGGCTGGACGTTCTTCGAGGCGGGCAAGCCGACGGGCAAGCGCGTGGCGCTCATCGGCGCTGGACCCGCGAGCCTCGCGGCCGCGCACGAGTTGCGGCGCTTCGGTCACGCGTGCACGATCTTCGAGAAGCGCGCGACCATCGGCGGCCTCAATGCGTTTGGCGTCGCGCCGTACAAGATGCGCGCGGACCGCGCGATGACCGAGGTCGAGTGGGTGCTTTCGATCGGCGGTATCGAGGTCAAGACCGGCGTCGGCGTCGGCAGCGGTACTGCGACTGGCGCGAACGACGTGAGCCTCGAATCGCTCGAGCGCGAGTTTGACGCGGTGTTCGTGGGCGTCGGCCTCGGCGCGGACAGCACGCTTGGCGTTCCCGGCGAGCAACTCGCGGGCGTGCACGGCGCGGTCGCGTGGATCGAGGCGATGAAGCTCGGCGCCATCGACACCAAGTCCATCCGCCGCGCGGCCGTGATCGGCGGCGGAAACACGGCGATTGATGTCGTGCGCGAGGTCGCGGGCCTCGGCATCCCGCATGTCGAGATGATCTACCGCGGCACGCGCGAAGGCATGAGCGGCTACGCGCACGAGTGGACCGCGGCGCTCGCCGAGGGCGCGCACGCCGAGTGGCGCGCGGTCGCGACGGCGATCGAAGGCGACGCAGGCCGCGTCGAGCGCGTGCGCTGCGTGCGCGTCGACGACAACAAGCGCCCGATCGCAGGCAGCGAGTTCGTCGTCGAAGCCGACCTCGTGCTCCTCGCGATCGGACAGTCGAAGCTCGGCGCGATGCTCGCGTCGCTCGGCGGAATCACCGTGGAATCAGGCCGAATCCGCACCGACGCGAACGGCTTCACCGGTCGCGCCAAGTGGTACGCGGGCGGCGACTGCCGCAACGGCGGCAAGGAAGTCGTCAACGCCGCCGCCGAAGGCAAGCGCGCGGCGCAGGCGATCGATGCGGCGATTTCGCCGAAGGGACGCGCGCATGTCTGACGCAACGCACGGCATCACGCCCGATCTCTCGACCAGCACGGGCGGCATCAAGTCGCCGAATCCGTTCTGGCTCGCGAGCGCGCCGCCGGCGAACAGCGGCGCGCAGATCCAGCGCGCCTTCGAGGCAGGCTGGGGCGGCGCGGTGTGGAAGACGCTCGGCGCGCCGATCCAGAACGTGTCGAGCCGCTTCGGCGGCCACACGATCCGCGGCGTGCACGGCGCGGGATTCACCAACATCGAGCTCATCACCGACCGGCCGCTCGAGGTGAATCTGCGCGAAATCGCCGAGACAAAGCGGCTGTTCCCGAAGAACCCGATCATCGTCTCGCTCATGGTCGAGACCGAGGCCGAGTGGCGCGAGATCATCAAGAAGTCGATCGACGCGGGCGCCGACGGACTCGAGCTGAACTTCGGCTGCCCGCACGGCATGTGCGAGCGAGGCATGGGCAGCGCCGTCGGCCAGGAACCGAAGATCAACGAGCGCATCACCTCGTGGGCCGTCAAGTACAGCACCGTGCCCGTGCTCGTGAAGCTCACGCCGAACGTGAGCGACATCGTCCCGCACGGCCTCGCCGCCAAGCGCGGCGGCGCGCACGGCGTGTCGCTCATCAACACGATCAAGAGCATCATCTCGGTCGACATCGATCGCTTCGTGCCCGAGCCGCGCGTCGGCAACCTCAGCTCGAACGGCGGCTACTGCGGCTCCGCGGTCAAGCCGATCGCGCTGCACATGGTCGCGGCGCTCGCGCGCGAGAAGGACTTCGGCCTGCCGATCAGCGGCATCGGCGGCGTCTCGAACTGGCGCGACGCGGTGGAGTTCATCCTGCTCGGATCGAGCACGGTACAGGTGTGCACCGAGGTCATGCTGCGCGGCTACGGCGTGGTCGAGGACCTGATCGACGGCCTCGAGGAGTACATGCGCACGCATGGATTCCGCACGATTCCCGAGATGGTCGGCAAGGCCGTGCCTCCGTTCCAGGAGTGGGGCGACCTCGACCTCAACTACGAGACCGTCGCGAGGATCGACACCGACAAGTGCATCGGCTGCCAGCTGTGCGTGGCCGCGTGCCACGACGGCGCGCACCAGTGCATCCATCCGCAGGAACATACGCGCGTCCCGCGCATCGACGAGAGCGAGTGCGTCGGCTGCAACCTCTGCCAGATCGTGTGCCCCGTGCCGGGCTGCATCACGATGGAGGAGGTCGACAACGGCTTCACGCCCGCGACCTGGAATCAGTTCGTGAACGACGGAATCAAGCTGCGCCCGAAGAAGGGCGCGCATTGACATCGGATATCGAGCAACGACCGGAACCCGCCATGAGCAACAACAAGAAGATCGTCCGCTGCGGCCTCATCCAGTGCAGCAATCCGCTCAACGACGAGAAGCGCCCCGTCGCCGAGATCCAGAAGGCGATGGTCGACAAGCACCTCGGCTTCATCGAGCAGGCGGGCAAGCAGGGCGTGCAGATCCTCTGCCTGCAGGAGATCTTCAACGGCCCCTACTTCTGCCCGAGCCAGGATCCGCGCTGGTACGAGGCCGCCGAGAGCGTGCCTGGGCCGACGACCGAACTCATCGCGAAAGCCGCGGCGAAATACAACATGGCCGTGATCGTGCCCGTGTACGAGCGCGAGATGAGCGGCGTGTTCTACAACACCGCCGCGGTGTACGACGCCGACGGGACCTTCCTCGGCAAGTACCGCAAGCAGCACATTCCGCAGGTGAATCCGGGGTTCTGGGAGAAGTTCTTCTTCAAGCCGGGCAACGGCGGATACCCCGTGTTCAAGACGCGCTACGCGACCATCGGCGTGTACATCTGCTACGACCGCCACTTCCCCGAAGGCGCACGTTGCCTTGGCCTGAACGGCGCGGAGATCGTCTTCAATCCGTCGGCGACCGTCGCGGGACTCTCGCAATACCTGTGGAAGATCGAGCAGCCCGCGCACGCCGTCGCGAACGGCTACTACATGGGCTGCATCAACCGCGTCGGCACCGAGGCGCCGTGGAACATCGGAAAGTTCTACGGCACGAGCTACTTCGTGAACCCGCGCGGCGAGACGATCGCGCAGGCGAGCGAGGACAACGACGAGCTGCTTGTCTCCGATCTCGATCTCTCGATGATCGACCAGGTGCGCGGCGTGTGGCAGTTCTACCGCGACCGCCGGCCCGAGGCGTATGGCGAGATCGTGCAGCAGTGACGGATTGACCGAGGAACGCACCATGTCGAATCACACACTGATCCGCGGAGGAACCGTCGTCACCGCCGAGCGCGCGTGGCGCGCGGATGTGCTCGTCGCTGGCGAAACCATCGCGGCAATCGGCGAAAGGCTCGACGCGCCCGCAGGCGCGCGCACGGTGGACGCGGGCGGCGCGTTCGTGATGCCGGGCGGCATCGATCCGCACGTGCACATGGAGCTGCCCTTCATGGGCACGGTGAGCGCCGACGACTTCCTCTCGGGCACCGCGTGCGCGGCGGCGGGCGGCACGACGATGATCGTCGACTTCGCGATCCCCGCGCCGCAGCAGTCGCTGCTCGAGACCTACGAGATCTGGCGCGCGCGCGCGAAGAAGGCGACGAGCGACTACTCGTTCCACATGGCGATCACCTGGTGGTCGCAGCAGGTCGCCGATGAGATGGGCGTCCTCGCGCGCGAGCACGGCGTGAACAGCTTCAAGCACTTCATGGCGTACAAGAACGCGATCATGGTCGACGACGCGACGCTGATCGCGAGCTTCGAGCGCGCGCGCGACGTCGGCGCGATCTGCATGGTGCACGCGGAGAACGGCGACCTCGTCTTCCGCATGCAGCAGGAGATCTTCGCGCGCGGCATCACGGGGCCCGAGGGACACCCGCTCTCGCGCGGGCCCGAGGTCGAGGGCGAGGCCGCGAACCGCGCGTGCCAGATCGCCGCGGTCGTGGGCGTGCCGCTGTATGTCGTGCACACGAGCTGCAGGCAGGCGATGGAGGCGATCGCGCGCGCCAAGCTCGCGGGCCAGCGCGTCTACGGCGAATCGCTCGTGCAGCATCTCGTGATCGACGACTCGGTGTATCGCAACACCGACTGGCGCAGCGCGGCGCATCATGTGATGAGCCCGCCGTTCCGCGCGCCCGAGCATCAGGCCGCGCTGTGGGGCGGGCTGCAAGGCGGCACGATCGAGGTGATCGGCACCGACCACTGCACCTTCCGCACCGAGCAGAAGGCGATGGGCGCGGGCGATTTCCGCAGGATTCCCAACGGTACCGGCGGCCTCGAGGAGCGCATGAGCGTGCTCTGGCACGACGGCGTGCGCACCGGCCGGCTCACGCCGAGCGAGTTCGTCGCGGCGACGAGCACGAACGCGGCGCGCATCTTCAACATCCATCCGCGCAAGGGCGCGATCGCGCCGGGCGCCGACGCCGACATCGTCGTGTGGGACCCGCACGCGACGCGCACGCTCGGCGTCAAGCAGCATCACTCGCGCAACGACTTCAGCATCTTCGAGGGCATGACCGTGACCGGCGCCGCCGCCGTGACGATGAGCCGCGGCACCGTGCTCTGGGAGAACGGCAAGCTCACGCCGCGCGAGGGCCACGGCCGCTACGTCCACCGCCCCTGCTTTGGCGACGCCGCGCGCAGCCAGACCACACGCAACACCGTTACCGCGCCGACCGCAGTCGAGCGTCAGGAGTTTGTGCCATGAGTGCAGCAGCAACCGCCGCAACGACGCCCGCGATCGGGCCGTTTTCCGCGAAGAACGACGAGTTCACGCCCTTCACCACCGCGCGCCACTGGATCGGCGGCAAGTGGTGCGACCCCGCGACTTCGCGCGCGGTGCAGGACGTGCTCAACCCGCGCTACGGAAAGCCGCTCGCGCAGGTGCGCATGGGCGGCGCCGACGATGTCGATCTCGCCGCGCAGGCCGCGGCGCGCGCCGCGCGTTCGTGGGGCGAGTGGCCGATCCGCGAGCGCGCGCACGTGCTCTATCGCCTGCGCGAGCTGATGGTGCGCAACATCGATGAGCTCGCGTGGCTCGTGTCGCACGAGAACGGCAAGATCTTTGGCGAAGCCAAGGCCGAGGTCGAGAAGGGCATCGAGTGCGTCGAGTACGGCTGCTCGCTGCCGAACCTCGCCGCGGGCAACCAGCTCGAGGTGAGCCGCGGCGTCGCGTGCGAGGTCGCGTACGCGCCGCTCGGCGTGGTCGCGGGCGTGACGCCGTTCAACTTCCCGTTCATGGTGCCGCTGTGGATGCTTCCGCAGGCGCTTGTCGGCGGAAACGCGTTCATCCTCAAGCCGAGCGAGCGCGTGCCGCTCTCGACGCTGCGCCTCGCGGAGATGCTCGTCGAGGCGGGGCTGCCCGCGGGCGTGTTCAACATGGTCCAGGGCGGACGCGATGTCGTCGAGGCGATCTGCGATCACCCGACGATCAAGGCGGTCGGCTTTGTCGGAAGCACGAAGGTCGCGAAGCTGGTCTACGGCCGCGCGAGCACGCACGGCAAGCGCGCGCTCTGCCTTGGTGGCGCGAAGAATCACCTGATCGTCGTGCCCGACGCGGACCTCGAGCTGACGGCGGAGAACGTCGTCGCGTCGTTCACGGGCTGCGCGGGCCAGCGCTGCATGGCCGCGAGCGTGCTGCTTGCGGTGGGCAAGGTCGATCACATCCTCGACGCCGTGCGCGCGCGCGCCGCGAAGATCACGCCGGGCAAGGACCTTGGCCCGGTGACCACGCAGGCCGCGCGCGACCGCATCACGGGCTACATCGACGGTGCCGAGAAGGCGGGCGCGAAGATCGTGCTCGACGGCCGCAAGGCTGACGCCGTCGCCGGCGGCTACTGGGTCGGCCCGACGATCATCGACCACTGCACGCCCGAGATGGCGTGCGCGCGCGAGGAGATCTTCGGCCCGGTCATCAGCATCGTGCGCGTGCCGAACCTCGACGCCGCGATCGAGATCGAGAACGCGAGCCCGTACGGAAACGCGTCGAGCGTGTACACCTCGAGCGGCGATATCGCGCGCCGCGTGATGGAGCGCGTCGAGGCCGGCATGTGCGGGGTGAACATCGGCGTGCCCGTGCCGCGCGAGCCGTTCGGCTTCGGCGGCTGGAACGACTCTTGCTTCGGCCACGGAAACATCACCGGCTGGGACGGCTACCGCTTCTGGACCCGCCAGCGCAAGATCACGAGCAAGTGGGCGCTCCAGCGCGACCAAACCTGGATGAGCTGACGTGCACGGCACATGCCATGCAGTGCCTGGCACTGCATGGCACGTGCCGTGCACACAAACCGAGCGGACCACGACCAGAATGTCCCCCGCATGACAGAGGCGCCGTGCGCGTGCACGGCATGTGCCAGGCAGTGCCAGGCACAGCGCGGCACGTGCCGTGCACAGATCGGAGTTCACCATGAGCAGCACCACCGCCCCCACCATGTCCTCGCGCGAGATGATCGACGCGTGCATGAAGCACAGCCTCTTCTCGTGGAGCGCCACCGCGAAGGTCGACCCGATTCCCGTCGCGCGCGCCGAGGGCGTCTACCTCTACGGTCCCGAGGGCCAGCGCTGGATCGACTTCAACAGCCAGCTCATGAGCGTCAACATCGGGCATGCGCACCCGAAGGTCATCAAGGCGATCCAGGACCAGGCCGCGACGCTCGCCTACGCCTACCCCGGCATGGCGACCGAGATCCGCGCGCGCCTCTCGCTGCGCCTTGCCGAACTCGTGCCCGGCGACCTCAACACCTTCTTCTACACGCTCGGCGGCGCCGAAGCCAACGAGAACGCGATCAAGGCCGCGCGCCTGTTCACCGGCCGCCACAAGATCCTCGTCCGCTACCGCAGCTACCACGGCGCGACCAACGGCGCGATCTCGCTCACCGGCGATCCGCGCCGCTGGCCGACCGAACCCGGCATGCCCGGCGTGGTGCGCGTGATGGACCCGCGGCCGTATGAGTTCAGCTTCGGCAACACCGACGAGGAGATCACCGCCAACAACCTGCGCTACCTCGAGGAAGTCATCCAGTACGAGGGCCCGAAGAACATCGCCGCGATGTTCATCGAGACGGTCACGGGCACGAACGGCATCCTTCCGCCGCCGAAGGGCTACCTCAAGGGCCTCAAGGCGCTGCTCGAGAAGTACGGCATCCTCCTCGTGTGCGACGAAGTCATGTGCGGCTGGGCGCGCACGGGCAAGCTCTTCGCGTTCGAGCACGGCGACATCGTGCCCGACATCTGCACGATGGCGAAGGGCCTGACGTCGAGCTACCTCCCGCTCGGCGTGATGGCGCTCAGCGATCGGATCGCGAACCACTTCCGCGAGAACGTCTTCTCCGGCGGGCTCACCTACAACGCGCACCCGATGTGCCTTGCAAGCGCGCTGGCCGCGATCAACGTGATCGTCGATGAAGGCCTCGTCGAGCGCAGCGCGCGCATGGGCGATGTCATGCACGGCCACATGGAGCGGCTCGCGCAGAAGCACCGTTCGATCCGCACGCACCGCAACATCGGGCTCTTCGGCACGATCGAGCTCCGCAAGAACTCCGCGAACGAGCGGCTTGTTCCGTACGCGGGCGCGCATCCCGCGATGGCCGCGGTCGGCAAGTTCCTCAAGGACAACGGGCTGTTCACGATGCTGCAGTGGAGCACGCTGATGTGCAATCCGCCGCTCACGATCAGCGAGCGCGAGATGGCCGATGCGTTCGACATCATCGACCGCGCGCTGGAGATCACCGACGCA